>NZ_JBBAXQ010000030.1:0-308 GCF_037198055.1 Luteimonas sp. gir | reverse complement strand
GTGTCGCCTGGCGACACGCTGACCTACACGTTGACCGCGACGGTCGCCAACTCGGCCACGACCGAGGTGCTGACGCTCTCTGACACGCTGGGCGCAGGTCTGACCTTTGGTGCAGTGACCGATGCAGGTGCATTTGCCTGCACGGGCGCGCTGGCCTGCACGCTGCCGGCCGGCGCGCTGCCGGGCACGTACACGCTGACCTATACCGCGACCGTCAATGCGGACGCGACCGGCAGCGTGGGCAATGTCGTCGTGGCAACCACGCCGCCGGGTGGCAACGATCCGGAGCCGGTGTGCACGACTTGCGA
>NZ_JBBAXQ010000029.1:0-439 GCF_037198055.1 Luteimonas sp. gir | reverse complement strand
CCGTGTTGGGCCCGTGGCGGAAGCCCATCGGCGATTCGAAGCAGGTCGCGATGGCACCATTGGTCAGTTCGCCCAGCTTGAGCGCGGCCTCGCGCGCCAGACCCTTGAACAGTGCGCTGCCGAGATACACCACACGCTCGAACCCGCACAGCGCCAGTTCCTGGGTCAGCCCGCGCGCCTGCTGCAGCACAGTGTCGGTCGCGGCGGCGATCGCGTGCACGCGCGTCTCCAGGGCTTGCGGCCCGCACAGCGCGGCCAGCGTCGCGAGCATCATGCAGCTGAAGCTCGAGGTCATCGCGAAGCTGACGTCGTGGGTTTCGGGCGGCAGCAGCAGGGTCATCGACTGCCGCACCGCGACCCGGCCCAGCGCGCCGTCGGCGTTGCAGGTCACCACCAGGTGGCGCACGTCGGCGACCAGCGCCTCGGCCAGTTCCACCGC
>NZ_JBBAXQ010000028.1:0-1225 GCF_037198055.1 Luteimonas sp. gir | reverse complement strand
GGTTCATCGCTGAATACCGGGGAAGGCTGCACGGATCTTCAGGAAGAAATACGCCTGATCGCGGTACCCATAAGCGCGGCGCTTGATGACCTTGATGGTGTTGTTGATGCCTTCGACGATGCTGGTGTTGAGCCGATGCCGGCAGCGCGACAAGATCCCATGTAGATAGGCTTTGAGCTTGAAGGCGAAGTGGGCCAGCGCGGCAATGCCGCTGGCTTGGGCCTGCTCCACCCAGTGCTCCCAGGCCCGTTGGGCGTCGCCGGGACGCTGGTAGAACCACAGCCGCTTGAGCTCGTCGCGCATCAGATAGGCGGTGAGCAGAGGCTGGTTGGCTTCGAGCAGTTCGCCCAGCTTCACCGACTGACGCCGATCCAGGTTTTCGCGATTGCGCAGCAGCAGCCAGCGGCTGGATTTGATCACCCGGCGGGCGGGCTTGTCGTGGCGCAGCTGGTTGGCCTGATCCACCCGCACCCGGTCGATCACCTCGCGACCGTACTTGGCCACCACATGGAACAGGTCGTAGACGACCTCGGCGTTGGGACAGTTGGCCTTGATCTCCCGTTCGTAGGCGGTCGTCATGTCGATCGCGACGGCCCGGATCTGCTCGGCAACGCCAGCGGGAAGCTGCTCGAAGAAGGCGCGTGCGGTCTCGCGGGAACGGCCATTGCCGACCCACAGCACCTGACGGCTGATCGGATCGACGACAACCGTGGCGTAGCGATGGCCCTTGTGCAAGGCGAACTCATCCATCGCCAGGTACCGGATCTGGCTCCAGTCCGGTTCCTTGAGTGTTCGGTGCAACCGGGCCTTGTCCAGCGCCTTGACCGTGTGCCAGCCAAGTTGGAAAAAGCGACCCACAGCCAGGATGTTGCTGGACTCGAGCAACTGGCTGACTGCCTCGGCCAGCCGGTCGGTCACCCGCTGGTAGCGCCCCAGCCAGCTCAGCTTCTCCAGGCGCGGACCGCCGCACTGGTCGCACCAGACGCGCCGGCGTGGCACCACCAGCCTCACCTGAAGCGCCATCAGCGGCAGATCCCGTACTCGCCGCGCAGTCGTCTCATGCACCTGCCGGCACCGACTGCCGCAGTGCTGGCAGTACATCGTGCGGGCGGTGGGCTTGAGGTAGATCGTCACCGTCCGGCTGTCGCCTTCGGGCCACGCGATGCCCTCCACCCGATAGCCTTCCCAGCCACCCAGCTTCTCGATCGTCTTCCGGTCGAACATC
>NZ_JBBAXQ010000027.1:0-1229 GCF_037198055.1 Luteimonas sp. gir | reverse complement strand
TGACCTGCCCCCACTGAGCCGTACCACTAAAAGCTAGGTAGAGTCCGTCACCCAGAGAGGACGGACATGCGCAAGAGTCGCTTCAAGACGGAACAGATCATCGGCTTCATCAAGCAGGCCGAGGCCGGCATGGCGGTATCGGAGTTGGGCCGGCAGCACGGCTTCAGCCCGGCCAGCTTCTACGCCTGGCGCGCCAAGTACGGTGGCATGGAGGTTGAGGACGCCAAGCGGCTGAAGGAGCTCGAGTCCGAGAACGCCCGGCTCAAGCGATTGCTGGCCGAGGCGCACCTGGACATTGAGGCGCTCAAGGTGGGCTTCGGGGTAAAACGCTAGCCCCGCAACGCAAGCGCGAGGCGGTCCGTCGCATGCTCGAAGCGACCCCAGTGAGCGAGCGACGGGCCTGCCGCCTTGCGGGGCTGTCCCGCGATGCTTTCCGCCATCCGCCCGAACAGGCGCCTGCAACGCAGGTTCTGTCGGCGCGGATCATCGAACTGGCGCAAGTGCGCCGCAGGTTCGGCTATCGCCGCCTGCACGACCTGCTGCGTTCGGAGTACCCAGCTGTGAACCACAAGAAGGTCTATCGCCTCTATCGCGAGGCGAATTTGGCAGTGCGTCGCCGCAAAAAGGTCCGCAGGCCACCGAGCGAACGCCAAGCACTGTCGGCTGCAACCGCGCCCAATGCGGTGTGGAGCATGGATTTCGTCAGCGACGCGCTGGCCAACGGTCGTCGCCTGAAGAGCCTGACGGTCGCCGACGACTTCACCCACGAGTGTGTGGACATCACAGTCGACCACGGCATCAGCGGCACCTACGTCGTCCGCGTGCTCGATCAGGCCGCAAGGTTCCGCGGCTACCCGAAGGCCGTGCGCACGGACAACGGCCCGGAGTTCACCAGTCGCGCTTTCATCGCATGGGCGCAGCAACATGGCATCGAGCACCTGCTGATCGAGCCCGGCCGGCCCATGCAGAACGGCTACATCGAGAGCTTCAACGGCAAGTTCCGGGACGAGTGCCTGAACGAGCACTGGTTCACGTCACTTGCCCAGGCCCGCGCCGTCATCACCGAGTGGCGTCGGGATTACAACGAGGTAAGACCGCACAGCAGCTGTGGGCGCATTCCGCCCGCCCAGTTCGCTGCCAACCACCGTGCCCAACCCCATCCACCCAAAGTACCCTTCAACCCCGGGCTCTCCCAGTAACTGGTGGTACGGCTACTGGGGGCAGGTCAA
>NZ_JBBAXQ010000026.1:0-1318 GCF_037198055.1 Luteimonas sp. gir | reverse complement strand
TACGCTGCCGGGCACCTACACGCTGAGCTACACCGCGACCGTCAATGCGGACGCGACCGGCAGCGTCGGCAATGTCGTGACCGCGACCACGCCTCCGGGCGGTAATGACCCCGAGCCGGTGTGCACCACCTGCGAAACCGAACATCCGGTCGTCGCGACCTCGATCACGGTGAGCAAGAGCTCCAACCCGGCCTCGGGCAGTGAGGTGTCGCCTGGCGACACGCTGACCTACACCCTGACCGCGACGGTCGCGAACTCAGCCACGACCGAAGTGCTGACGCTGAGCGATACGCTCGGATCGGGTCTGACGTTCGGTGCCGTGACCGATGCGGGCGCATTCGCCTGCACCGGTGCGCTGAGCTGCACCTTGCCTGTTGGCACCTTGCCGGGCAGCTACACGCTGACCTACACCGCCACCGTCAATGCGGATGCGACCGGCAGCGTGGGCAATGTCGTGACCGCGACCACGCCTCCGGGCGGCAACGATCCGGAGCCGGTGTGCACGACTTGCGAAACCGAGCATCCGGTCGTTGCGACCTCGGTCACGGTCAGCAAGAGCTCCAACCCGGCCTCGGGCAGCGAAGTGTCGCCTGGTGACACGCTGACCTACACGTTGACCGCGACGGTCGCCAACTCGGCCACGACCGAGGTGCTGACGCTCGCCGATACGCTCGGCGCAGGTCTGACCTTTGGTGCAGTCACCGATGCGGGCGCGTTTGCCTGCACCGGTGCGCTGACATGCACGCTGCCGGCCGGCACGCTGCCGGGCAGCTATACGCTGACGTACACCGCGACCGTCAATGCGGATGCAACAGGCAGCGTGGGCAATGTCGTAACCGCGACCACGCCGCCGGGCGGCAACGATCCGGAGCCGGTGTGCACGACTTGCGAAACCGAGCATCCGGTCGTCGCGACCTCGATCACGGTGAGCAAGAGCTCGAACCCGGCGTCGGGCAGTGAGGTGTCGCCTGGTGACACGCTGACCTACACGCTGATCGCGACGGTCGCCAACTCGGCGACGACCGAAGTGCTGACCCTGAGCGATACGCTCGGCACCGGCCTGACCTTCGGGTTGGTGACCAACGCCGGCGCATTCGCCTGCACGGGCGCGCTGACCTGCACGCTGCCGGCCGGCACGCTGCCCGGCACCTACACGCTGACCTACACCGCGACCGTCAATGCGGATGCGACGGGCAGCGTCGGCAACGTCGTTGTGGCAACCAACCCGCCGGGTGGCGATGACCCCGAGCCGGTATGCACCACCTGCGAGACCGAGCATCCGGTCGTCGCGACCTCGATCACGGTGGGCAAGAGCTCC
>NZ_JBBAXQ010000025.1:0-1339 GCF_037198055.1 Luteimonas sp. gir | reverse complement strand
CACGCTGCCGGGCACGTACACGCTGACCTACACCGCGACCGTCAATGCGGATGCGACGGGCAGCGTCGGCAACGTCGTTGTGGCAACCAACCCGCCGGGTGGCGATGACCCCGAGCCGGTATGCACCACCTGCGAGACCGAACATCCGGTCGTCGCCACGTCGATCACGGTGAGCAAGAGCTCCAACCCGGCGTCGGGCAGCGAGGTGTCGCCTGGCGACACGCTGACCTACATCCTGACTGCGACGGTCGCGAATTCGGCCACGACCGAAGTGTTGACCCTGAGCGATACGCTTGGGGCTGGCTTGACCTTTGGTGCGGTCACCGACGCGGGCGCGTTTGCCTGCGCCGGCGCGCTGACCTGCACGCTGCCGGCCGGTACGCTGCCCGGCACCTACACGCTGACCTACACCGCGACCGTCAATGCAGACGCGACCGGCAGCGTGGGCAATGTCGTGACTGCGGCCAACCCGCCGGGCGGCAATGACCCCGAGCCGGTGTGCACCACCTGCGAGACCGAACATCCGGTCGTCGCGACCTCGGTCACCGTGAGCAAGAGCTCAAACCCGGCGTCAGGCAGCGAAGTGTCGCCTGGCGACACGCTGACCTACACCCTGACCGCGACGATTGCCAACTCAGCGACGACCGAGGCGCTGACGCTGAGCGATACGCTCGGCACCGGTCTGACCTTCGGTGCCGTGACCGACGCCGGTGCGTTCACCTGCACCGGTGCGCTGACCTGCACGCTGCCGGCCGGCACGCTGCCCGGCACCTACACGCTGACCTACACCGCGACCGTCAATGCAGACGCAACCGGCAGCGTGGGCAATGTCGTGACTGCGGCCAACCCGCCGGGCGGCAATGACCCCGAGCCGGTGTGCACGACCTGCGAGACCGAGCATCCGGTGGTCGCGACGTCGATCACGGTCAGCAAGAGCTCCAACCCGGCGTCGGGCAGCGAGATGTCGCCTGGCGACACGCTGACCTACATCCTGACCGCGACGGTCGCGAACTCGGCGACGACTGAAGTGCTGACGCTCTCTGACACGCTGGGCACGGGCCTGACCTTCGGCGCGGTCACCAATGCGGGCGCATTCGCCTGCACCGGTGCGCTGACCTGCACGCTGCCGGCCGGCACCTTGCCGGGCAGCTACACGCTGACGTACACCGCGACCGTCAATGCGGATGCGACCGGAACGTTGGGCAACGTCGTCGTGGCAACCACCCCGCCTGGCGGCAATGACCCCGAGCCGGTGTGCACGACCTGTGAGACCGAACATCCGGTCGTCGCGACGTCGATCACGGTGAGCAAGAGCTCGAACCCGGCGTCGGGCAGTGAG
>NZ_JBBAXQ010000024.1:0-1347 GCF_037198055.1 Luteimonas sp. gir | reverse complement strand
AATAGTGACCCGTCCTGCCATAGGTTGACACCTATGGGTGGATGGTTCGGCCGACGTCAGGCAGCCAAGGACGCCCGATGCATCGCATCGGGCGTTTGCATTTTAAGAGACAGGTGAGGGCGCTCCGCGTTATAGATTGCCACGGCCTCCGCCACCATCTGACGGGCCTGCCTCAGGTCCTGCGGGCGATGGAGCAGGAATTCGCACTTGAGGATTCCGTTGATGCGTTCGGCCAACGCGTTCTGGTAGCAGTCGTAACCGTCGGTCATCGAGCAGGTCAAACCATGCCTGGCGTGGATCTTCTGGTAATGGTCCGAGCAGTACTGAATGCCCCGATCCGAATGGTGGATCAGCCGTTGCTTCGTTTTTCGGCTTTTCAGCGTCATCTCCAGTGCCTGGGCGACTTGTTCGGTCTGCAGCGTCTCATGCACGCTCCAGCCCACGATCTTGCGTGACCACGCGTCGGTGATCAGGCTCAGATAGACGAATTTCCCAGCCGTTGCCAGGTAGGTGATATCGGCCACCCACACCTGTTCGCAGCCGGTGGGGAGTGTGCAGCTCTCGCCGGGCTTGAGCAGATTGGGATGCCGCCGGAAGCGATGATGGCTATGGGTGGTCTTGTGATACGCCCGACGCGCCGCCACCAGCAGACGCGCTTGCCGAAGCACGTCAAACAGACGGTCACGCCCCATGGCGATTCCTGCTGCCTGCAGCTCTGGCTGGATCAGATGATGGAGCTTGCGCGTCCCGAGTCGCGGCTGGCGGGCGCGGTAGCGACCCACCAAAGCCAGCGCCTTGGCATGGTCGGTTTGTCGTCGCTGATGACGGCGCTCAGCTTGGTAGAACGCCTGACGACTGATGCCGAAATGGCGGCAAGCCCTTGCCACGCTTACGCCTTTGAGGCGCCCTTGCGTGAGGACTTGCCGGAAGGCTTTTTTACGACACGCACCCCGTAATCCTCTTTGAGGACGTCCACGATGGCCTCGAAGAGCTGCGCCTTCTCGTTCGCCTCCCGCAACTGGACCTGCAGGGCCTTGATCTGTTGTTCCGGCGTCAGCGGTTTGGCTGTTCCGGCTTTTGGGCCAGTCTTCATGGGAGGAGATGATGCCCCACCCGACCAGTCTTGCTGGCCGTGACGGCGAAGCCAGGACAGCACCGTGCTGCGCCCCTGGATTCCATAGCGCGCTTGGGCCTGCTTGTAGGTCAGCTCTCCGCGCTCGATCTGGTCGACCACCGACAACTTGAAGGCCAGCGAGTAGTCCCGCTGGCTGCGCCTGATCGTTGATTTCATTGAACATTCCTTTTCCAAGTGGAAAAGGTGTCAACCCAATTCAGGACGGGTCATAG
>NZ_JBBAXQ010000023.1:0-1568 GCF_037198055.1 Luteimonas sp. gir | reverse complement strand
CAGTCTGTGTAACAAGCAGCTGAGCCGGTCGATACAAACAACGCCCCGTCAGGGGCGTTGTTTGTTTTGATGGTCAAGCGAGCAGCGTCCGCCTCATTTCCTGCGCCCCCAGCATCGCCATGGCTCGCTTGAGGTTCCAGACGGTGGTTGCGATTGCCATTTCCGCTGCTGCCCCGGCCAAACCGCGCATCAGTAGCCGCGGATGACCAAAGATCCGGTACTTCAGGCCCGCAAACGGGTGCTCCACTGTGCAGCGGCGCCTGCGCATGGCCTCTGGCGTTGCGCGCTGGTGCATCCTTTGTAGCGCCTCCTCATGCAGGTGACGCCTGACCAGCCGCCGCTTCTTCTTCGTGCACCCGGGTTTGAGCGGGCAGTGCTGGCAGTCCTGTTCACGCGCCTGATAGACGACGGCATGATCCCTGCGCATCAATTGTTTGCGCGTCAGCGTTTTGCCCTGCGGACAGCTCATCACATCCGCCTGCGGCTCGTAGGTAAAGGCGGTGTGCGGCAGCAGAGTGCCGTCGGCCTGGTTGTTGGTCGCCCGGTTCGCCGGCACATGGGCCAGCAGGGCCTGCGCCTCCAGGGCGGCGGCCTGGGCGCCATTGGAGTAACCCGCATCGGCCAGTACATCCAGCGTTTGCACCTGTAGCGCCTGCGCGGCCAGCTCGGCCATGGGCTGCAGTTGCCGGTTGTCAGTGGCTTCGTTGATCAGTGCGTGGGCGACGATCATCGCGCTGTGGCCGTCTACAACCGTCTGCAGGTTGTAGCCCGGGCCCACGCCCCTCATGACCCGGGCGTCCGGTTCGCTGGTCACCACGTGCGTGTGTTTTTCGTCTGCCAGTTCGCGGCCAGTCTCGATCAGTGCCTCGCGGCGCTGGCGCAGCTGCTCCAGGGCGTCCTGCACCTTGCTGCGGTCGATCGGTGAATCGCTGTCCTGGCTGTCTGCCGCATCCAGTTGGGCCAGATAGTGGGCGATACGTTCCTCCAGGCGCGCCAGCCTGGGCTCCACATCTGCCGCACGCACCACCGCTTTGCCACTGGCCACCGCCTGGAACTTGGAACCATCAATGGCCACCCACTGGCCTTTTACCAGGCCGGTGTGCTGGCAGAACCTCACCAGCCCAGCGCCCGCCCGCTGCAGTGCCACGCCGTTGTGGCGGCGGAAATTGGCGATGGTCTTGTGGTCAGGGGCAAGCCGGCCAAGCAGCCACATCAGCTCGACATTGCGCTGGCACTCACGCTCCAACCGGCGAGAGGAGCGCACCTGGTTGAGGTATCCATACAGATACAGCTTGAGCAGATCCGCTGGATCATGAGGCGGGCGGCCGGTCTTGCCCAATCGGGCATGGATAAAACCCAGCTCGGCCAGGTCCAGCATCCCCACGAAAGCCTCGATGACCCGGCAGGGGTGATCGGCTGGCACCAGCTCTTCAAGCGAAAGAGGGAACAACGCCGTCTGGTCCCGATCCTGCCCTGACACATAGCGCATATGACAATGCCCGCAACTGACGTTGCGGGCATTGTGGGGACTACGCCGGGGCGCCGCTTTCAGTTTTTACACAGACTGA
>NZ_JBBAXQ010000022.1:2500-5554 GCF_037198055.1 Luteimonas sp. gir | reverse complement strand
CCGGCGGGGGTTTAGGGTAAAGACCCTGGCGATGACCTACTCTCGCATGCTAGATGCACACTACCATCGGCGCATGTACGTTTCACTTCCGAGTTCGGAATGGGATCGGGTGGTTCCATACAGCTATTGTCACCAGGGAGAGGGTGGAGGGTCGCCAGGATGTGGGGAGTGTTCGCATTTTTGGACAGTCCGCACATGGAAGTGCGGGCTTATGCGAGGGACTCGCCATACCGGCGCTCACGCTCTCAGAGGTTGGGAAGTAGCGAACATTTTATGACGACTGTACGTGTCGTAGGGCCAAGGATGCTTCGGGTTGCGAAGCAACTTGAGGTTATATGGTCAAGCCACACGGATCATTAGTACTGGTTAGCTCAATACATTGCTGTACTTACACACCCAGCCTATCAACCACCTGGTCTTGATGGTTCCTTCAGGGGAGTCAAGCTCCCGGGAGATCTCATCTTGAGGCGCGCTTCCCGCTTAGATGCTTTCAGCGGTTATCGCTTCCGAACATAGCTACCCGGCAGTGCCACTGGCGTGACAACCGGAACACCAGAGGTTCGTCCACTCCGGTCCTCTCGTACTAGGAGCAGCCCCTCTCAAATCTCCAACGCCCATGGCAGATAGGGACCGAACTGTCTCACGACGTTCTGAACCCAGCTCGCGTACCACTTTAAATGGCGAACAGCCATACCCTTGGGACCGACTACAGCCCCAGGATGTGATGAGCCGACATCGAGGTGCCAAACACCGCCGTCGATATGAACTCTTGGGCGGTATCAGCCTGTTATCCCCGGAGTACCTTTTATCCGTTGAGCGATGGCCCTTCCATACAGAACCACCGGATCACTAAGTCCTACTTTCGTACCTGCTTGATCCGTCGATCTTGCAGTCAAGCACGCTTATGCCTTTGCACACAGTGCGCGATGTCCGACCGCGCTGAGCGTACCTTCGAGCTCCTCCGTTACTCTTTGGGAGGAGACCGCCCCAGTCAAACTACCCACCATACACGGTCCCCGATCCGGATAACGGACCTAGGTTAGAACGTCAAGCACGACAGGGTGGTATTTCAAGGTTGGCTCCGCTGCAGCTAGCGCCACAGTTTCATAGCCTCCCACCTATCCTACACAGACGAACTCAACGTTCAGTGTAAAGCTATAGTAAAGGTTCACGGGGTCTTTCCGTCTTGCCACGGGAACGCTGCATCTTCACAGCGATTTCAATTTCACTGAGTCTCGGGTGGAGACAGCGCCGCCATCGTTACGCCATTCGTGCAGGTCGGAACTTACCCGACAAGGAATTTCGCTACCTTAGGACCGTTATAGTTACGGCCGCCGTTTACCGGGGCTTCGATCAAGAGCTTCGCCTTGCGGCTGACCCCATCAATTAACCTTCCGGCACCGGGCAGGCGTCAGACCCTATACGTCCACTTTCGTGTTTGCAGAGTCCTGTGTTTTTGATAAACAGTCGCAGCGGCCTGGTCACTGCGGCCCTCGATCGCTCTAGCTCGCACGAGCCACGATCAAGGGCGCACCTTCTCCCGAAGTTACGGTGCTATGTTGCCTAGTTCCTTCACCCGAGTTCTCTCAAGCGCCTGAGAATTCTCTTCCTACCCACCTGTGTCGGTTTACGGTACGGTCTGCATAAGCTGAAGCTTAGGGGCTTTTCCTGGAAGCGTGGTATCAGTCACTTCGCTCTAATGAGCTCGTCTCGGTGCTCGGAGTTAAAGGGTCCCGGATTTGCCTAAGACCCACTCCTACCGCCTTTCTCCAGGACAACCAACGCCTGGTAGACCTAACCTTCTCCGTCCCCCCATCGCACTTATGCGAGGTGCTGGAATATTAACCAGCTTCCCATCGACTACGCATTTCTGCCTCGCCTTAGGGGCCGACTCACCCTGCGTCGATTAACGTTGCGCAAGGAAACCTTGGGCTTTCGGCGTGAGGGCTTTTCACCCTCATTATCGTTACTCATGTCAGCATTCGCACTTCCGATACCTCCAACGGACTTCTCAATCCGCCTTCGACGGCTTACGGAACGCTCCTCTACCGCGCACAACAAGTTGTGCACCCCAAGCTTCGGTTTATCACTTAGCCCCGTTAAATCTTCCGCGCAGACCGACTCGACCAGTGAGCTATTACGCTTTCTTTAAAGGGTGGCTGCTTCTAAGCCAACCTCCTGGCTGTCTGTGCCTTTCCACATCGTTTCCCACTTAGTGATAATTTGGGACCTTAGCTGTGGGTCTGGGTTGTTTCCCTTTTCACGACGGACGTTAGCACCCGCCGTGTGTCTCCCATGCAGTCTGTCCTGGTATTCGGAGTTTGCAATGGTTTGGTAAGTCGCAATGACCCCCTAGCCATAACAGTGCTCTACCCCCAGGAAGATTCACATGAGGCGCTACCTAAATAGCTTTCGAGGAGAACCAGCTATCTCCGGGTTCGATTAGCTTTTCACTCCTAATCACACCTCATCCCCTACCTTTGCAACGGGAGTGGGTTCGGGCCTCCAGTTGATGTTACTCAACCTTCACCCTGGGCATGACTAGATCACCCGGTTTCGGGTCTATTACCCGCGACTATGCGCCCTTATCAGACTCGGTTTCCCTTCGCCTCCCCTATACGGTTAAGCTTGCCACGAACAATAAGTCGCTGACCCATTATACAAAAGGTACGCCGTCACCCTTGCGGGCTCCGACTGCTTGTACGCACACGGTTTCAGGGTCTATTTCACTCCCCTCTCCGGGGTTCTTTTCGCCTTTCCCTCACGGTACTGGTTCACTATCGGTCGGTCAGGAGTATTTAGCCTTGGAGGATGGTCCCCCCATGTTCAGACAGGGTTTCTCGTGCCCCGCCCTACTCAATTTCATCGAAATGGCCCTTTCGCATACAGGGCTATCACCTTCTATGGCCGGTCTTTCCAGGACCGTTTTGCTAGAACCAAATCGACTTTTGGGCTGTTCCCCGTTCGCTCGTCACTACTCAGGGAATCTCGGTTGATTTCTTTTCCTACGGTTACTTAGATATTTCAGTTCACCGCGTTCGCCTCCAGCAGCTA
>NZ_JBBAXQ010000021.1:0-11525 GCF_037198055.1 Luteimonas sp. gir | reverse complement strand
GCCTTCCCGTTCTCTCGTTCCGGATCCTGCCGCATGCTCCCGCTCGTCGCCCTCGTGGGCCGCCCCAACGTCGGCAAGTCGACGCTGTTCAACGCGATGACCCGCACCCGAGACGCGCTCGTCCACGACGAGCCGGGCGTCACCCGCGACCGTCATTACGGCGTCTGCCGGCTCGGCGCGCGCCCGTTCGCGCTGGTCGACACCGGCGGCATCGCCGGCGAGAGCGTGCACCTGGAAGAGGCCGGACTGGCCGGCCCGACCGCCAAGCAGTCGCGCGCCGCAGCGGCCGAGGCGGATCTGGTGCTGTTCGTCGTGGACGGCCGCGAGGGCGCCTCGGCGCTCGACGACGAACTGCTGCGCTGGCTGCGCAAGCTCGGCAAGCCGACGTTCCTGATCATCAACAAGACCGACGGCCTCGACGCGCGCGCGGCGATTGCCGACTTCTCGCGCTACGGCTTCACCGATGCGCACGCGGTGTCCTCGGCGCATCGCCACGGCATCGACGAACTCGTCGACGACGTGCTCGAGAAACTCCCCGAAACCGGGCAGGCCGAGCAGCTCGATACCGACCCCACGCGGATCCGGGTGACCTTCGTCGGCCGCCCGAACGTCGGCAAGTCGACCCTGGTCAACCGCATCCTCGGCGAGGAGCGGATGATCGCCTCGGAGGTCGCCGGCACCACCCGCGACTCGATCGAGGTCGATCTCGAACGCGACGGCCGGCGCTATCGCCTGGTCGACACCGCCGGCATCCGCCGCAAGTCGAAGGTCGACGAGGCGGTGGAAACGTTCTCGATCATCAAGACCCTCCAGGCGATCGAAGCCACCCAGGTCTCGGTGGTGATGATCGACGCCAGCGAGGGCGTCACCGACCAGGACGCGAGTGTGCTCGGGGCAGTGCTCGACTCCGGGCGCGCCCTGGTGGTCGCGGTCAACAAGTGGGATGGGCTCAGTGAGTACCAGCGCGAGCAGACCGAAGCGCTGCTGTCGCGCAAGCTCGCCTTCGTGCCCTGGGCCGAGGCGGTGCGTATCAGCGCCAAGCACGGCTCGGGCCTGCGCGAACTGTTCGCCGCGATCCATCGCGCGCACGCCTCGGCCAACTACAAGTTCGGCACGTCGGATGTGACCCGCGCGCTCGAGATCGCCGCCGAGACCAATCCGCCGCCGGTCGTGCGCGGGCATGCGCCCAAGCTGCGCTTCGCGCACCCGGGCGGCGAGAACCCGCCGACGATCGTCGTCCACGGCAACCGCCTGCGCACGCTGCCCGACAGCTATCGCCGGTATCTGGAGAACTTCTTCCGCAAGCGCTTCAAGCTGGTCGGCACGCCGGTGCGCTTCGTGTTCCGCGAGGGCGACAACCCCTACAAGGACAAGAAGAACGTGCTCAGCGAACGCCAGGTCGCCAAGAAGAAGCGGCTGATCCGGCACGTCAAGCGCAAATGAGCGCGCCGCCCACCGGGGCAGCGCTGACCGTCGGCGTGATCGCCGGCGGCCGCGGCTCGCGTCTGGGCGGCCTCGACAAGGCCTGGCTCGAGCAGGGCGGCACGGCGCAGGTGCTGCGCTGGCACGCGCGCTTCGCCCCGCAGGCGGCGCGGTTCGTGGTCAGCGCCAATCGCGATCTTGAGCGCTACGCGGCCCACGGTATCGAGACCGTGGTCGATCGCACGCCCGATGCCGGACCGATGTCCGGGCTCGACGCACTGGCCGCCGCCGTCGACACGCCCTGGCTGCTGACCCTGCCGGTCGACCTGTGCGATGCCGATGCCCGGCTGCTGCCGATGCTCGCGCTGCTGGCGGGCGACACCGGCGCCTGCGCCGAAGACGACGACGGCGTGCAACCGCTGGTCGCGTTGTGGCCGACCGACGCACTGCGCCGCGGCGCCGCGAAGGCGTTGGCCAGCGGCGACTACGCCGTGCGCGCCCTGCAACACCGGCTCGGCATGCGGGTGGTCCGGTTGCAGGGTGTACGCTTCGGCAACCTCAATACGCCTGACGATCTGATCGATGCCGGAATCGCCGCACCCTGACACCGCCCCGTCTTTTCCGTACCGCGTGCCGTTCGACGAGGCCTGCGCGATCGTCGATGCGGTTGCCGCCGAACGCGTGCTCGAGGTGCAGACGCTGTCGCTGGGCCGCGCGCACGGTCACGTGCTCGCGCGCGATGTCGTCGCCACCTTGCCGCAGCCGCCGTTCGACAACTCGGCGATGGACGGCTTCGCACTGGACCACCACGACCTGGCGGGCGAGGGCGTTGTGACGTTGCAACTGGTCGGCGAGCAGTTCGCAGGCCCGCGCGCGGACGTACGCATCGCGCGCGGGCAGTGTCTGCGCATCACCACCGGCGCGGCGATCCCCGAAGGCGCCAACACCGTGGTGATGAAGGAGAACACCCGGGTCGACGGCGACCGGGTCGAGATTCTGGTGCCGCCGCGGCCGGGCCAGCACGTGCGCCGCGCCGGCGAGGATTCCAAGGTCGGCGATCGCCTGCTGCATGCCGGCGACGTGCTGACCCCGAGCCGGGTCGCGCTGGCGGCCTCGCAAGGCTTGGCGCAGTTGGAGGTCGTGCGGCGGCCGACGGTGGCGGTGTTTGCGACCGGCGACGAACTCATCGAGCCGGGCATGCCGTTGCAGCCCGGGCAGATCTACAACTCCAACCGCGAGCAGCTGATGGGCCTGCTGCGCGCCGAAGGCCTGGAGCCGGTGGCGTTCCCGACGCTGCCCGACGACCCGGCGCAGATCGCCTCCGCGCTGCGCCATGCCGGCGAGGCCTTCGATCTGGTGCTGACCTGCGGCGGCGTGTCGGCCGGCGAGAAGGACCACCTGCCCGAACTGCTGCAACGTCGCGGTCGGGTGCGGCTGTGGAAGACGATGATGAAGCCGGGCATGCCATTGCTGCTGGCCGAGGGCGACACCCTGGGCCCAGCGCTGTTCCTGTGCCTGCCGGGCAATCCGGTTTCTGTGCTGGCCACTTGGCTCGCGGTCGGCCGGCGCCTGATCGACGGCATGCAGCGGCGCGTCCCGCGTCCGGTCCGCCGCGCGCGGCTGCGCGGCGCCTGGAGAAAGAATCACGAGCGGCTGGAATTCCTGCGCGGGCGCTGGTCGATCGACGAGGACGGCGTGTCGCGGGTTGAACCCAACCCCGCCGACGGCTCGCACCGGATGCAGGCAGCGGCCGATTCGGACGTGCTGATCGTGCTCGAGGCCGGCGCGCGCGAGTACCCAGTCGATAGCGTGGTCGAGGTCGTGCCGTACTGAGCGATCCGTCCATGCACACAGTGCATCGCGGTGGACCGGCGATAATCGGCGCATGAGCATTCCCGAGATTTCTCCCGACGAGGCCCTGCGCCGGCGTCGGGCCGGTGCCCGCCTGATCGACGTGCGCGAGGCCCACGAGCGCGTGACCGGCATGGCCGAGGGCGCCGAGGGCATCGATCGCGCGACCCTGGAAGCCGCGCCGCAGACCCACGTGCCCGATCGTGCGGCGCCGCTGCTGCTGATCTGTCAGAGCGGCCGGCGCTCGTTGCAGGCCGCCCACGCGCTGGCCGCAGCCGGCTACACGGATGTCGCCTCGGTCGCGGGCGGCACCAGTCGCTGGCAGGCGGACGACCTGCCGACCGTGCTGCCCGACGGCGACATCGACCTGGATTTCCACGACCGCTACTCGCGTCACCTGCGCCTGCCCGAAGTCGGCCTGGACGGCCAGCGCCGGCTGGCCGAGGCCACAGTGCTGGTGACCGGCGCCGGCGGCCTGGGGTCGCCAGCGGCGTATTACCTCGCCGCGGCCGGCGTGGGCACGCTGCGCATCGCCGACGACGACGTCGTCGACCGCAGCAACCTGCAGCGGCAGATCCTCCACGCCGAGGACCGCATCGGGCAGCCCAAGGTCGCCTCGGCCGCGGCCACGCTCGGCGCGCTGAATCCGCGCACGCGGATCGAGGCGGTCGCCGAGCGCGTGACCAGCGCCAACATCGACCGGCTGATCGACGGCGTCGATGTCGTGCTCGACGGCGCCGACAACTTCCCGGTCCGCTACCTGCTCAACGACGCCTGCGTGCTGCATCAAAAACCCCTGGTCTATGGCGCCGTGCATCGCTTCGAGGGCCAGGTCAGCGTGTTCGACGCCGGACGCGAGCGCGGCCGCTGCCCCTGCTACCGCTGTCTGTTCCCGGAGCCGCCGCCGGCCGAGGCTGCGCCCAACTGCTCGGAAGTCGGCGTGCTCGGCGTGCTGCCGGGCGTGATCGGCCTGCTGCAGGCGACCGAAGTGCTCAAGCTGCTGATCGGCATCGGCGAACCGCTGCGCGGGCGCCTGCTGCAGTTCGATGCGCTGCGCATGCGCTTCCGCGAAACCCGGCTGGGCGCCGACCCCGACTGCCCGCTGTGTGCGCCAGGGCGCGAGTTCCCCGGTTACATCGACTACGCGGCGTTCTGCGCCGGCTGAGCGGGGCCGCACGAGACTGGATGGGTCAGTGCCGTCGTACAACGGCGGCTACACGACCAAGTAAGCCCGGCGCGCCAGCCTGCCGGCCTTCACACGGGGCGGGGCACGATGGGGCCCATCTTGCCCCCGCCCCCGAGGTTGCGCATGTCGTCACGCTGGCTCTGTCTGTTCGTCCTGGCCTGGCTGCTGGCATGGCCGCTGGGCGCCTTCGCCGCCGATCCCTGTCCCTTGCTGCGCATGCAGGTGGCGGCGCCGGACCCTGCAACGCGGCTGGCCGCGGTCGCCTGCGAAGAGCACCAGATCTGGCATCGGCCGTTCATCGATGCGGACGGGCGTTACGCGGGTTCCACCGTGCGCGAGGCCGAGACCGCGCTGCTGACCAATGGCGAGCAGGCCTGGCGCCGGGTCGCGGGTTACTGGGTCGGCGCGGGTCTGCTGCCGCGCCTGCAGCACCGGCCGGGTGCCGGCGAGTGCGCCTATGCGGCTTACGGCGGCGCGCCGTCGCCCGGCTGCCGGGCATTCCTGGTCGATGTCCCGTGGTCGGCGGCGTTCGTGTCCTGGACCGCACGGCGCGCCGCGTTGCCCGGCTTCGAGGGCTCGCCCAGCCACGTCGACTACGTGCGCGCGGCCTATCGCAACCCCGAGACCAGCGCCTACCGCGTCGCCAACCCGGTGAGCGCACGACCGGCGCGCGGCGACCTGCTGTGCTACGTGCGCGCCGCCAACCGCGTCTTCGGCTTCGCCGGCCTGGCGACATTGCTCAGCAGCGAGGACAGCGGCCTGGGCATGCACTGCGATGTCGTCGTCGGCGCCGCGGCCGAGGGCAGCAATGTCGCGTATCTGGTCGGCGGCAACGTGCTCGACGGCGTGACCATGCGGATGCTGCCGCTCTCGGCCGGCGGGCAGTTCGCCGGATTGCCGATGCGCACGCTCGACGATGTGCCGTGCACGCCCGACACGCCGGACGCCTGCAGCGCCAACCGTCAGGACTGGGCCGTGCTGCTGCAATTGCGGCCGGCGCAGGAGCTGTCCGCATTGCAGCCGGCGATGCCGCTGGTCTCGCCGACGGCGCCGACGCCGGTGCTGCCCACGCCCGGCCAGCCCTCCGCGCCGATGTGCTGCGTGGAGTGCAGCGTCGGCGACGGCCTGCCGCGCTGCCCGTGACGCGCGAGCTTCAGCCCGCGTGCGCGCGTTGGCTCGCGGCGAACGCGGCCTGCTGCTCCGGTGTCGCCTCGCGCTGGTGCTGCGCCTTCCAGGTCTCGAACGGCATGCCGTAGAACGCCTCGCGCGCCGCGGCCTTGTCGAAGTCCACGCCCTCGGCGCGGACCGCATCGCCATACCAATCGGCCAGGCAGTTGCGGCAGAAGCCGGCCAGGATCATCAGGTCGATGTTCTGCACATCGGGCCGGGCCTCGAGCAGATGCGCGCGCAGGCGCCGGAACGTCGCGGCCTCGGCGCGGATGCGGGCGTCCTCGGACAGCGGAGCGGGCGTGGGCGCGGGCGTATCGGTCATGGTCGATCCAGGTGCAGGGAAGGCCCACAGCATCGGCAGTGCTGCCGACGTCTGCAAGCCGGACCCCGAATCGGAGACAATGGGCCGCTCTTTCGCCGCACGACGCCCGCATGACCGCCGCAGACCCCGTTCCGGCCCGAATCCTCGACGGCAAGCGCATTGCCGACACCCTGCTCGACGAACTGCGCGTGCGCGTGGATGCGCGGATCGCCGGCGGCGGGACGCGCCCGGGGCTGGCGGTGGTGCTGGTCGGAAGCGACCCGGCCTCGCAGTCCTACGTGCGCAACAAGCGCCGCGCCGCGCAGAAGGTCGGCATCCAGGCCTTCGACTTCGACCTGCCGGTGGGCACGACCGAGGCCGAGCTAGTCGCGCTGATCGACCGCCTCAATGCTGACCCCGCCGTGCACGGCATCTTGGTGCAGCTGCCGCTGCCGGGCATCGAGGATGCCAGCCGGCTGATCGAGCGCATCGACCCGCGCAAGGATGTCGATGGCTTTCATCCGGCCAACGTCGGCCACCTGGCGCTGCGTCAGTTCGGCCTGCGCCCGTGCACGCCGCGTGGCATCACCACGCTGCTGGCCTACACCGACCGCCCGGTGCGCGGCGCGAGCGCCACGATCGTCGGCGTCAGCAACCACGTGGGCCGGCCGATGGCGCTGGAACTGATGATCGCCGGCTGCACGGTGACCACCTGCCACCGCTTTACGCCGCCGGACGTGCTGCGCCGCCATGTCGGCGAGGCCGACATCCTGGTCGTCGCCGTCGGCCGCCCGGGGCTGATTCCCGGTGACTGGGTCAAGCCCGGCGCGGTGGTGATCGATGTCGGTATCAACCGCCTCGACGACGGCCGCCTGGTCGGCGATGTCGGCTTCACCGAGGCCGCCCAGCGCGCCAGTTGGATCACACCGGTGCCCGGCGGCGTCGGCCCGATGACCGTGGCCACGCTGATGCAGAACACCATCGAAGCGGCCGACGCCGCGGATGCGGCCGGCCCCCAGGGGTAAGCTTCGCGCTCGCCGACGCGACCGGTGGGGCAATCTGTCGCGGAAGCGTTCCATCCCGGACCTCCAATCCGCAATGCCGGGGGTTTACAATGGCGCGCTTCCTCCTCCCCGGCACCCCGCATGCTGCGCATCCAGGCCGAAGCACTCACCTACGACGATGTCTCGCTCGTCCCCGCTCACTCGATCGTCCTGCCCAAGGACGTCCGCCTCGCCACGCGGCTGACCCGCGACCTGCGCCTGAACCTGCCGATCGTCTCGGCGGCAATGGACACGGTCACCGAAGCGCGCCTGGCGATCGCGATGGCGCAGATGGGCGGCATCGGCATCGTGCATAAGAACCTGAGCGTCGAACGCCAGGCGGCCGAGGTGGCCCGGGTCAAGAACTTCGAAGCCGGCGTGATCCGCGAACCCTTCACCGTGGGCCCGGACACCAGCATCGGTGAAGTGCTGCGCCTGACCCGCGCGCGCAACATCTCCGGCGTGCCGGTGGTCGACGGCGGCAAGCTGGTCGGCATCGTCACCGGGCGCGACATGCGCTTTGAGACCAAGCTCGACGACCCGGTGCGCAACGTCATGACCAAGCACGACCGCCTGGTCACCGTGCGCGAGGGCGCGGGCGAGGACGAAGTGCTGGCGCTGCTGCACCGCCACCGCATCGAGAAAGTGCTGGTGGTCAATGACGACTTCGCGCTGCGCGGCCTGATCACCGTCAAGGATATCCAGAAAGCCCACGACAACCCCAACGCGGCCAAGGACGCCGACGAGCAGTTGCTGGTGGGCGCGGCCGTCGGCGTGGGCGGCGACACCGAAGCGCGCGTCGAAGCGCTGGTCGCAGCCGGCGTGGACGTGATCATCGTCGACACCGCGCACGGCCACTCGCAGGGCGTGCTCGACCGCGTGAACTGGGTCAAGAAGACCTATCCCAAGGTCCAGGTCATCGGCGGCAACATCGTCACCGGCGACGCGGCCAAGGCGCTCGAGGACGCCGGCGCGGACGCGGTGAAGGTGGGCGTGGGCCCCGGTTCGATCTGCACCACGCGCGTCGTTGCCGGCGTCGGCGTGCCGCAGATCACCGCGATCGACTTCGTCGCCGAAGCCCTGCAGGACCGCATCCCGCTGATCGCCGACGGCGGCATCCGTTACTCGGGCGACATCGGCAAGGCCCTCGCGGCCGGCGCTTCGACGGTGATGATCGGCGGCCTGTTCGGCGGCACCGAGGAATCGCCCGGCGAGGTCGAACTGTTCCAGGGCCGCAGCTACAAGAGCTACCGTGGCATGGGCAGCCTGGGCGCGATGGAGCAGGGCAGCAAGGACCGGTATTTCCAGGACTCGTCCGACGCCGACAAGCTCGTGCCCGAGGGCATCGAAGGCCGCGTGCCGTACCGCGGCCCTCTGGCCGGCATCGTCCACCAGCTCGCCGGCGGCCTGCGCGCCACGATGGGCTACGTCGGCTGCGCGACGATCGAAGAGATGCGCACCAAGCCGCAGTTCGTGAAGATCACCGGCGCCGGCCAGCGCGAGAGCCACGTCCACGACGTGACGATCACCAAGCAGCCGCCGAACTACCAGGCCGGCTGACGCTCCGTGAGAGCCGCGCCCATTGCGATTGGCGCCGTGGCCGCGATCGTGCTGGCAGGCTGCCAGCACGACACCGCGCATCACGACGCCGCGCAGCGCGGTGATTCGGCCGTGCCAGCGACAAGTGCCGCGGCCATCGCCGCAAGCGCAGACACCCACCGCGTCAGCGCCTGCGGCGCCAGCTTCGAGCTGCCCAGCGACTGGGCACCTGAGCCAATCGCCGCCGGCCAGTGGCGGGCCCGCGCGGCGGCGGGCAGGGGGCTGACGCTCTCCATCCGCTGCCTGCCCGATGCGGTGATCTTGCCCGGGACCCAGTTCACCCAGATCGACGCCGTGCGCGACGAACTTGGCTATGGCCCCGAGACGCTGTATCGCGGTACGTCGTATTACCAATCCTGGGTGGATGGATTGCCCGATCGCCCCAGCGTGATCGCGCTGCTGCAAGCGGACGACGACGGCCCCGGCCGCATCGAAGTCGCCGTCTGGGCTGACCCCAACAGGCGCAGCGCAGGTGACCCGCCCTCGACCTCCCAAGGCCTGCTCGCGATGCACTGGTCCGACGACGACCCCGCACAGCGCGCCCAGTACACCGCACTTCGCACCCAGATCACTTCCACCTTCTCAGCGCCGTTGCCCGATACGCACGGCCGGACCCGAGCCCCATGACCGACCTGCACAGCGACAAGATCCTGATCCTCGACTTCGGCGCGCAGTACACGCAGCTGATCGCCCGCCGCATCCGCGAGCTGGGCGTGTACTGCGAAATCTGGGCCTGGGACCACGATCCGGAGCAGATCGCCGCGTTCGCGCCCAAGGGCATCATCCTCTCCGGCGGCCCCGAATCGACCACCGAGCACGGCTCGCCGCGCGCCCCGCAGCAGGTGTTCGACAGCGGCCTGCCGCTGCTGGGCATCTGCTACGGCATGCAGACAATGGCCAAGCAGCTGGGCGGAGAGACCGAAGCCGCCGACGCGCGCGAATACGGCCACGCGGAAGTGGCCATCGTCGCCCAGGACCGCCTGTTCGAAGGCCTGAGCGACCACGCCGGCGCCCAGCGCCTGGACGTGTGGATGAGCCACGGCGACCACGTCAGCGCCGCCCCGCCGGAGTTCACCGTCACCGCCAGCACCGACCGCGTGCCGGTGGCCGCATTCGCGTTTGATGCCAAGCGCTGGTACGGCGTGCAGTTCCACCCCGAAGTCACCCACACCAAGCAGGGCCAGGCGCTGCTGCGCCGCTTCGTGGTCGACATCTGTGGCTGCGCCACGCTGTGGACCGCCGCCAACATCATCGACGACCAAATAGCGCGCGTGCGCGAGACCGTGGGCCAGGACGAGGTGATCCTGGGGCTTTCCGGCGGCGTGGACTCGTCCGTCGTCGCCGCCTTGCTGCACAAGGCCATCGGCGACCAGCTGACCTGCGTGTTCGTCGACACCGGCCTGCTGCGCTTCCAGGAAGGCGACCAGGTGATGGCGACCTTCGCCGATGCCTCCAGCGCGCATGGCCTCGGCATCCGCGTCATCCGCATCGACGCGCGCGAGCGCTACTTCAAGGCGCTGGCCGGCGTGAGCGACCCCGAAGCCAAGCGCAAGATCATCGGCAACCTGTTCGTCGAGATCTTCGACGAAGAGTCCGGCAAGCTCAGCAACGCCAAGTGGCTGGCGCAGGGCACCATCTACCCCGACGTGATCGAATCGGCCGGCAGCAAGACCGGCAAGGCCCACGTCATCAAGAGCCACCACAACGTGGGCGGCCTGCCCGAGCACATGAAGCTGGGCCTGGTCGAACCGCTGCGCGAGCTGTTCAAGGACGAAGTGCGGCGCCTGGGTGTGGAACTGGGCCTCCCGCGCGAGATGGTCTACCGCCACCCGTTCCCGGGCCCCGGCCTGGGCGTGCGCATCCTGGGCGAAGTGAAGGCCGAGTACGCCGAGATCCTGGCCCGCGCCGACCACATCTTCATCGAGGAACTGCGCCGCGCCGACCTCTACGACAAGACCAGCCAGGCCTTCGCGGTGTTCCTGCCGGTCAAGTCCGTCGGCGTCGTCGGCGATGCCCGCGCCTACGAATGGGTGATCTCGCTGCGGGCAGTCGAGACCATCGACTTCATGACCGCCCACTGGGCGCACCTGCCGTACGACTTCCTCGGCCGCGTCTCGAACCGGATCATCAACGAGGTGCGTGGCGTCTCGCGCGTGGTGTACGACATCAGTGGGAAGCCGCCGGCTACGATTGAGTGGGAGTGATTTTTGCCCATTCGAGCGCATCCGAAACTACGCTAGAGTTCGATCTGGTAGCTATCGATTGGCAGAGATTGCAGCCGTCGGCCCCGGTGACGTTCCTTGCCGATAGTGATCGCATTGAAATTTGAAGGTGCCGTCAGAGTAGCTGAAGCTCCTGACGGTGTTTTCTTAACGCTAAACCGCTGAATACGCAGAATCTTCCGACAAGCCCCCCAGAACTTCGTCAGCCTGGGGTCTCTCCGCAGAAGGGTCAGCCGAGACCGTGGGCTCGGGTGCAGGAGAAAGCTTTCCCCTATGACAAGCTCAAACGTAAGCAGTCATGAACCCGTTCGTCGCGAGGTTCGTACAATGCCTGGATTATAGGCGCCGCTCGCCACACCGACGATCGCCTCAACTCCTTCGACGATAACCTTAGCTTCGTTCCGGCTAATCAGCTTCCCCGAGTGGACGGCTTCGTTTCTGATCTTTGTCCAGCGAAGAAGCTCCTGCTCGGATATGTCCAAAATACCATCTTCGAGAGCACGGCTTACGAGCTGGCGTATGGACATTGGGCGCTGCACAGCTTCGCGAAGTGGCTTGTTCAACCTCTGACGCAGCGTGGCCTCCAGCAGCGTCGATCACCGCTGCGCGATACTCCTTCGCCTCGAAGAGCCGGCGCGGTTCCAAGTTCTGAGCGATGCTCATTTCGTCTGCCAGCGCTTGGAAAGCTTCGGCGAGCTGGGAGACGAAGGGGCTATCTTCGGATAGTACTG
>NZ_JBBAXQ010000020.1:0-19406 GCF_037198055.1 Luteimonas sp. gir | reverse complement strand
CATGCCGGGCGTTTTGCTATGTGCTTCACAAGCTCGGTTGGGCGCGCCGTGTGCATCGCGATGCCGTCGCCGCATGGAGCAGACGGCAGGCGACGGCTTCGATTCGGTTGAGATGCGCGATTGCACAGCCGCGGAGATGTTCGTGCGTCGGGCTAGGCGCCGCGTCCAGCGACAGCCCTCGGCCGAGGGCGCAGCACGCACGTGCGCATCGATGCCGGATATGCGCGAACGTGCACGCATCCGGGTGACCGAGCCCGCAGGCAGGCCATGCACCTTGGCGCCTAGTGCGCCTCGCCGATGTGCAATTCCATGCCCGGACGCAGGATGCTGCGCGGATCGAGCCCGTTGCGGCGGAGCAGCTCCTGGCTGCTGAGGCCATAGCGGCGTGCGATCGACCAGACCGAATCGCCGCGCGTCACCGTATGCACCGACGGCGCTGCACTGCGCGTCGGTGCCGCCTGCGACGCGCCTGTGGCCGGCGGCAGCGGTTCGAACTCCGGCGGCGCTTCAGCCAGGAACACCGGTGGGGTCGCCGCGGCCTGCGGCACCAGGACCTGGGTGGGCTGTCCGATACGTGCGATGCGGCCGTCGGTGTGGGCCGGGTTGAGTCGCTTGAGCTGGGCGGCGTCGGTCTCGTGCCGTGATGCGAGCCCGTCGAGGTCGCGGATGCCGTCGGGGACGGGGATTGCCTGCAGGATCGGCACTTCGCGATCGAGCGCGGCCATCCAGTCCTCGCGCGTCTCGGCCTCCTTGATCAGGCACGACAGCGCATGCAGCTTGCGCACGTAAGCCTGGGTGAGCGCGGGCATCGGCAGTGCTTCCGGGTCGGCATTGGCCGCGACCTGGCCGGCACGCTCGAGCGCACCGAAGACGCGGTACTCGCCGGCGTTGTAGGCCATCACCGCCAGTCGCCAGTCGCCGGCGAACATGCCGTGCAGGGTCTTGAGATAGCGCACCGCCGCGCGCGTGGAATCGGCGGGCGACAGCCGGCCGTCATAGCCGGCGCGGATCGGGATCTTGTGGTTGCGCGCGGTGACCGCGATGAACTGCCATAGTCCGGCCGGCCCGGCCGTGCTGCGGGCGCCGGGCCGATAGCCGCTCTCGACGAACGGGATCAGCGCGTACTCGGTCGGCAGGTGCGCTTCGCGCACCGCATCGACCACGTAGCCGAACAGCGGCAGGACATCGGTGTTGCGCGAGACCAGTTGACGCGGGACATGCGCGAAGTGCGAGCGCCAGCGCTCGCTGGCATCGTCGCTGCAGTCCTGTTCGGCCAGTCCGTCGCGAAAGCGCAGGTAGATCTCCCGGCCGGTGCGCGTCGTCGCCTGAGGTGGCGCCGGGGGCGCCGCGGGCGTCGCAAGGTGCGCCAGGGCACCGGTAGGCGCTGAGGGCGGCGGCTCGGCGGGGCTGGGGGCGTTGCCGGCCTGGCACAGCGCCGAGACCGCGGCGGCCAGCAGGCCCGCCACGAGCCGGGTACGAGGGCCCGCCCTCATGCGCGGAAGCCGTCTTTCCAGTGCCGCAGCGCGGCGAACACGTCGGCGCGGCCAGCGCCCGGGGCGAGGTCGCCATGCGCGCAGGCCGCGGCCCGGACGGCCGGGGCGTCGACGCGCAGGAACGGATTGCAGGCAAGCTCGGCCTGCAGGGGAACGGGAAGCGTGGGCCGGTTGGCACTGCGCATCGAGACGATCTCCTGTTCGCGGCGCCGCAGCGCCGCGTTGTCCGGATCGACAACACGGGCAAATGCCGCGTTGGACCGGGTGTATTCATGGCCGCAACAAACCAGCGTATCGGCGGGCAGCGCCGCCAGGCGGTCGAGTGAGGCCAGCATCTGGACCGCGCTACCTTCGAACATCCGCCCACAGCCGAGGCTGAACAGCGTGTCGCCGCAGAACAGGTGGCCGTGGCCGACGAAGGCGATATGGCTGCGGGTGTGACCCGGCACGGCCAGCACGTCGAAAGCCCAAGGGCCGATCTCAAGCCGCTCGCCGTCACCTACCCGGCGGGTTGCCAGGGGGATGCGGGCGTCGTCGGGCGCGACGATCTCCAGCGACGGCCAGCGCTCGCGCAGGGCGGCGACGCCGCCGATGTGGTCGTTGTGGTGATGCGTCAGCAGCACCAGCGCCGGGCGCAGGCCCTGCTGCGCGGCCGCCAGCACCGGCCCGGCATCGCCGGGGTCGACGACCACCGCGGCGCCATCGTCGGCCGCGAGCGTCCAGATGTAGTTGTCCTCGAACGCACGCAGCGCCTGCAGTTGCATCGGTCGGGAAGGCGGTGGCGGCCGGAGGCCTTACAATGCGGACCATGCCCGCGATTTCTCCATCCGGTCAACCCGGCAGCGTCGGCGACTGGTTCCAGACCCCGGCCGGACGCGCGGTGCTCGACAGCGAACACGCCCTGGTGGCCGAGGCGCTGGGCGGGCATCCCGGCCTGCCCTGGCTGTGGCTGACGCCAGTCTCGCCCGAGATTGAGATCGACGGGCGCGGCCTGTGTCTGGTGCGCGGCGGCGGCGGCCTGCACGGCCCGGTGCGCTGCGCCTGGCCGTTGCCGCTGCCCAGCGAGGCCTTCGGTGCGGTGCTGCTGCAGCACGTGGTCGGCCCGCACGGCGAGGATCGTGGCCTGCTCGAAGAGGCCGCGCGCGTGCTCGCCCCTGGTGGTCACCTGTGGCTGCTGCTGCTCAACCCGCTCACGCCCTACCGTTGGCGCTGGCGTGGCAGCGGCATCGCCAGCGCCGAGCCGCTGGCCTGGCGCCGGCGGCTGCGCGAAGCCGGGCTTGCGCCCGACGCCGTCTCGCGCGGCGTCGGCCCCAGTTGGCGGCCGGTGGTGTCACCGACCCTCCAGCACGGCCCCGGCTTTCGTGCCGCCTACGCGATGCGTTGCCAGAAGCGGCATCTGCCGCTGACCCCGGTCCGCCAGCCGCGCACGCTGGCCCTGCCGGCCGCCGCGCCGGCGGCCTGACCTATCCGCAACAGGACATTGATGAAGTCGATCGAGATCTATACCGATGGCGCTTGCCTCGGCAATCCCGGCCCCGGCGGCTGGGGCGCGCTGCTGCGCTACCGCAGCACCGAGCGCGAGCTGAGTGGCGGCGAGCCCCAGACCACCAACAACCGCATGGAGTTGATGGCCGCGATCGCCGCGCTCGAGGCGCTGACCGAGCCCTGTCGGGTCGATCTGCATACCGATTCGCAGTACGTGCGTCAGGGCATCACCGAATGGCTGGCCAACTGGGTACGGCGTGGCTGGAAGACCGCCGGCGGCGGCGCGGTCAAGAATCAGGACCTGTGGCAGCGCCTGCAGCAGGCTTGCCAACGCCATGAGATTGCCTGGCACTGGGTGAAGGGCCACGCCGGTCACCCGGAGAACGAGCGTGCCGACGCGCTCGCCACCGCCGCCGCGCGCGCCCAACGCGCCGCGGTCGCCTGACCGACGACAAGAAGGAATTCCGACCGATGCGACAGATCGTGCTCGACACCGAGACCACGGGCCTGGAGTGGAAAAAAGGCAACCGGATCGTCGAGATCGGCTGCGTGGAACTGGTCGAGCGCCGCCCGACCGGCCGCACCTACCATCAGTACATCCGACCCGATGTGGATTTCGAGCAGGGCGCCGCCGAGGTCACCGGCCTGAGCCTGGAGTTCCTGGCCGACAAGCCGCCGTTCGAGGCGATCGCCGACGCCTTCCTGGCCTTCATCGACGGCGCCGAGCTGGTCATCCACAACGCTGCGTTCGACATCGGCTTTCTGGACTACGAACTGTCCCGGCTGGGCCCGCACTACGGTGACATCCGCAGCCGGGTGACGGTCGAGGACTCCCTGCTGCTGGCGCGCCAGCGTTATCCCGGCCAGCGCAACTCGCTCGACGCGCTGTGCAAGCGGCTGGGGGTGGACAACACCCACCGCCAGCTCCACGGCGCACTGCTCGACGCGCAGCTGCTGGCCGAGGTCTACCTGGCGCTGACCGCCGGCCAGCACGAGATCGGCTTCGCCGCGCCAGTCGAGACCCGGGCGACCGTGCAGGTGACTGCGGTGCAGCCGACCGGCGTGCGGCCGGCGCTGGTGGTGCCCGAGGCCGACCTCGCACTGCATGCCGCGCGGGTGGAGGCGATCCGCCGCAAGGCCGGCCAGTGCCTGTGGGACGCGCCCGTCGTGGCCGAGGCCGTCTAAGGCGGCGACCGGCTCGGCCGCGCCGCTCAGTGGCGGCGGATCAGGATCGCGGTGATGTTGTCCGAGCCGCCGCCGTCGAGCGCCGCGGCCACCAGACCGTCGACGCACTCCTGCGCGCTGCATTCGGCATGCGCCAGCACCTGCGCGATGGCCCGGTCGTCGACTTCTTCGGTCAACCCGTCGCTGCACAGCAACAACTGGTTGCCCGGCGCGAGTTCGCCGGCCAGCGTTTCGACATTGAGCGTCTGCGGGTCGGTGACCCCCAGTGCCTGGGTGACCACATTGCGCTGCGGATGGGTCCGCGCCTGGTCCACGCTCAGCGCGCCCTGGACGATCAGCGCCTGCACATAGCTGTGGTCCTGCGACAGCTGCGCCAGTTGCCCGTCGCGCCACAGGTACACCCGGCTGTCGCCGACCCAGGCGACCTCGAAACGGCTGCCGGTGACGCGCGCGGCGACCACGGTGGTGCCCATCGGCAGGGTGTCGCTACGCCGCCGCGATGCGCGGATGATCTCCTCGTCCGCCAACCGGATCGCCTGCGGCAGCGAGCGCCCCTGACGGATCTCGCGCACGATCGCCTCGCGCGCCAGCGCGCTGGCGACCTCGCCGTACTCGTGCCCCCCCATGCCGTCGGCGACCAGCCAGAGCCCAAGCTCGCTGTCGCCGTAGTAGGTGTCTTCGTTGAGCTCGCGGCGCAGGCCGACGTGGGTCAGATGTCCGAATTCGATCATGCGGGGTCTCCACGCCGCCGGGCCGGGCGCGGACCGGGGCAGGAAAGGGCTCGGGCGGCAAGGCTCGGAGGCGGGGTGAGGGCGCGCATGGGGCATTGTGGCGCCGGTCGGCCCGCCAGCATAGGCCGGCACCTGTACCGATCCCGTGTAGGCGGGCTTGCGGGCGCAGCCGGCTGCCGTATCGTGATGGCCTTGTCTGTCCCCGACCCCGCAATGCAAGCACCCGATGTCCCGTGGCACTGGAACGATGGCGAGATGGCCACGCGCATCCGCGCGTTCGACTGGCGATCCACGCCGATCGGGAGCATCGAGCGCTGGCCCGCGGCGCTGCGCCAGGCGGTCGCGACGATGCTCGATTCGCCGGCGCCGATGGCGATCGCCTGGGGCCCGAGTGGACTGCTGCTCTACAACGACGCCCATCGCGACGTGGCCGGCACCCGCCATCCGCGCCAGCTTGGCCTGCCGTTGATCGAGGCCTGGCCGGAGGCCGAAGCGTTCGTCGACCATATCCTGAGCGAAACCCTGGCCGGGCGTTCGCTGCAACTGCGCGGCCACCCGCTGGAGCTCATGCGCAACGGCGTGCCCGAGCGAGCGTTGTTCGACGCGGACTATTCGCCGCTGCGCGACGAGCAGGGGCGACCTGCCGGCATGCTGGCGATCATTCGTGAGCTGACCCGCGAGTCCATGCTGGCCGCCGCGCGCGAGGCGGGCCGGCACGAGGCCTTCCTGCTGGCGCTGGGCGACGAACTGCGCGGGCTGTCTGCACCGGCGGAGATCCTGCGCGTGGCCTCGCGCAGGATCGGCGAGCACCTGGGCCTCGATCGCGTCGGCCTGGCGACCGCCGATCCGGTGGGCGGCCTGCGCGTGCGGGAAGGTTGGAGCCGCGATCCCCGTGCGCCGGTGCTGCGGCTGCCCGACTGGGTCGCCGGACACGGTGATGTGGTGAGCCACAACGTCGAACGCGACACCACGTTCGATGCGGCGTCGCGCTCGGCGCTGCGGATGCAGGAGGTCGCCGCGCTGGTGATGACCGTGCGCGCCGGGCGCGGACAGCAGGGCGCATCGGTCTTCGTTGCGGCTGCGCGCACGCCGCGGCACTGGACCACCGCGGAGTTGAACCTGCTGCGCGAAGTCGGCGAGCGCGCGGGCGCGGCCTCCGAGCGGGCCGCTGCCGAGATTGCGCTGACGTCCAGCGAGCAGCGCTATCGCGCAGTCGTCGAGCAGGCCGGTATCGGCGTGGCGATCGCCGACCGCGACACCCGTCTGGTCTACGTCAACGAGCAGTACTGCCGGACGGTCGGCGCGCCGCGCGAAGCGCTGGTCGGCAAGCGGATCGAGGAGCTCACGCATCCCGAGGACTGGCCCGAGAGCGCCGCGCTGCTGCAGCGCGTGCTGGACGAGGGCGTGGCGAACGCCGTGGAAAAGCGCATCGTCGTCGATGGCAAGCCGTACTGGCTGCGGCTGTCGGTGGTGCCGTGGCGTGATGCCGACGGCGCGATCGTGGGCAGCCTGGCGGTCAGCATGGATATCACCGGTCGGCGCCAGGCCGAGCTGTCGCTGCGCGAAAGCGAAGCGCGGTTCCGGCAATTCAGCGACGCCTCGTCCGATGTGCTGTGGATTCGCAATGCCGAGACATTGGCGTTGGAGTATCTGAGCCCGGCGTTCGAAGCGATCTACGGCGTCGCGCGTGAGGTTGCCATCCGCGACCCGGGCCTGTGGATGTCGACGGTGCATGCCGACGACCTGCCCGAAGTGCGCGCACGCATGCGCAAGGTGCGCCATGGCGGCCGCGCCGACTTCGAGTTCCGCGTGCAACGCCCCTGCGACGGCCGCACGATCTGGGTGCGCAACACCGCCTTCCCGCTGTTCGACGATGCCGGTCGCGTACAACGGATTGCAGGCATTGGCCGCGACATCACCGCCGAGCGCGAGCACGCGGTGTTGCTCGAAACGCTCGTTGCCGAGCTCCAGCACCGCACCCGCAACCTGATCGCGGTGGTGCAGTCGCTGGCGCGCCGCACGTTGCAAGGCAGCCCGGACCTGGCCTCGTTCGCGAGCCGGTTCCGCGCCCGGCTCGATGCGCTCGGGCGGGTCCAGGGTCTGTTGTCGCAGGGGGCCGCGTTGGACCGTGTCACGTTCGACGCCTTGTTGCGCCAGGAGCTCGAGGCCCACGGCGTGGGCGAGGACGACCCCCGGGTCACGCTCGATGGACCGGCCGGCGTGCCGCTGCGCTCGCGCGTGGTGCAGACGCTCGCGCTCGCACTGCACGAACTCACGACCAACGCCTTCAAGCACGGCGCGCTGTCAGATGCGGGCGGGCAGCTGGATATCCGCTGGGAGATCGTGCCGGGTGAGGCCCAGCAGTCGACCGAGCTGCGACTGACCTGGCACGAACACGGCGTGGCCGGCATGGCGGTTGCCGATAGCGTCGCCGGTTACGGCCGCGAATTGATCGAGCACGCCTTGCCCTATCAGTTGGGCGCGCGGACGACCCACCGCTTGCTGGCCGACGGCATTCTGTGTCGCATCGATGTGCCGCTCGACGGTACGCGCGCGGTGCTGCGAGAGCGCGCAGCATGACGGCGCCGCGGATCCTGGTGGTCGAGGACGAGTACATGCTGGCGATGCACCTGCACGACGGCCTGTGTGCGCGCGGGATCGAGGTGGTCGGCCCGGTCGCCACGCTCGGCGCGGCGTTGGCCTTGCTGGAGCCCGAGCCCGATTTCGACGCGGCCATCCTCGACGTCAACCTCGATGGCGAGAAGAGCTACCCGCTGGCGCAACGCCTGCAGCGCGTGGGCATTCCGTTCGTGTTCGCCTCCGGCTACGACCTGGCCATGCTGCCAAGCGAGTTCGCCGCGTCCGCGCATTGCCTCAAGCCGGTGGACCTCGACCAGGCACTCCAGCAGTTGGGCTTCTGACCGTTGTGGCGTTGCCCGCAGCGCGTGTCAGCGCTGGTGCGCGGGCGGCGTCAGCAGCGTGCGCAGACGCCGGCAGGCCGCATCGGCCTCATCGAGGAACTGGGACGCGCGCGCCGGGTCGCCTGCATCCAGTGCACTGCGCACCGCGGCCGCGGCGATCGTCGCGGCGTTGGCGGCATTGCGCAGCGCGTGCAGCCATTCGGGATCGACCGCCCCCGGTTCGAGCACGGCCGCACTCACGGGGCGGCCTTGCGCACGTCCGCATCCTGCCCGGCCAGCCGCGCCAGCTGGTTGTGCACGGTGCGCACGCTGATGCCCAGTGCACGGGCCGTGGCGGTCTTGTCGTTGTTGAAATGTGCCAGCGTCTTGAGCAGCGCGCGCCGCTCGAGCTCAGCCAGGGTCGTGCCGACCGAGAACATGATCGACGTCTCCGACTCCTTGAGCACGGTTTCGCTGGGCAGGGTGGGGCGGATGTACAGGTCGTCGTCCTGCTGCAGCAGGTACGCGCGCTGCACCGCGCTGCGTAACTCGCGCACGTTGCCCGGCCAATCGTGGCGCAACAGGATGGACTCGGCGCCGGCGGCCAGCCGCTTGCTGCGGCTGTAGTGCGCGTTGAGCTTGTCGAGGAACACCTGGGCCAGCACCGTCGCATCCTCGCCGCGATCGCGCAGCGGCGGCAGCGGCAACGGCGCCAGCACGTGATAGAGATCGTCGCGCAGCGTGCCGTCACGCATCGCCTCGTGCGGGTCGCGATGGGTGCTGGCGATCAACCGCGTCTGTGGGCTGGCCAGCTCGGGGCCAGCCTCGAGCGCACGCAGCAACCGGGCCTGCAACGCCATCGGGACCGCCGTAAGGTCGGTCAGCAGCAATGTGCCGCCGCGCGCGCGCACAAAGGCATCGCCCAGACCGCCCGCCGGGTCGAACAGCTCGGTGGCGAGTCGGTCGGGCTCGGTTGCACCGCAGTCCACCGTCACCAGCGGCCCCTGTCGTCCGCTGGCGGTATGCAGCGCACGCGCCACGAGCGTCTTGCCTGTGCCGCGCTCGCCCCAGACCAGCACCGGTGCGTCGGTGGCCCCGATGCGCAGCACCTGATCCACGACCCGGCGGATCTGCGGCGAGTTGCCCGCGATGTCGCTGATCGCGCCCGGCACGTCCGGGGACGGCGGCGGCTGATAGCGCGCCACCACGCGTTCCATCAGCCGGCGCAGCTGCGTCGCATCCAGCGGCTTGACCAGATACTCGATCACCGGAGAGGCGACCGCGCGCGCGGCCGATTCCACCGTCGGTCGTCCGGTCACGATCGCGATTTGGCCATGCTCGGCCAGGTCGATGTCGTCGAGCAGGTCGAGTCCCGAGCCGTCGGGCAACTGCAGGTCCAGCAGCATCAGGTCGGCGCGGGCGCGGGAGAGATAACCGCGAGCCTCGGCGAGTGTCTCGGCCAGTTGGACGCGCAGCCCGGCCGCGAACGCGAGTTGGCCGGCGGCGCGGGAAAACGTGCCGTCGTCGTCGAGGATCAGCACGGTGGGTTGCGGCATGGCAGGGGTCCGTACTGGGAAAATCTCGACTCTAGGCAGTGCGCAGTTAATGGGGCGTCGAGGGGCAGGGCAGGGCAGCGCTCGAGTGTGAATGCGCTGTGCGGCTCCGCGTGTGGCGACGAAGAGGCGGCGACGGGAGTGCGATGCACGGCGTTTGCCGCGGGTGCAAAGTGAGGGGCGGCCGTTCGACCGACTGCCCGACTTGGTCACCGGGCCATCGGGCCGCCGACGGCCCATTCGGCGTCGCCGGCTTGTCGGCCACGCACCGCCCCCGTATGATTGCGCCCCCGGGTTCTGCACGCAGGCCCGGGACCACCGGAGAGGTGGCAGAGTGGTTGAATGTACCTGACTCGAAATCAGGCAGGCGTTTATAGCGCCTCGGGGGTTCGAATCCCCCCCTCTCCGCCAGAATCGACAAGGGCTGCGTCCTGGACGCAGCCCTTTTTCGTTGAAGCCCTCCCCGCAAGCGGGGGAGGGTTGGGTGGGGGCGCAGGTCGACGCGATGTTTTCGGCCTTGGTCGTTAAAGCCCCGGCCCCCACCCGACGCCTTCGGCGTCGACCTCCACCCGCAAGCGGGGGAGGTGGCGCGCTGCCAACGCTCGCGATCTCTGATCGAGACCGCGAACAGCCCTCCCCCGCGTGCGGGGGAGGGTTGGGTGGGGGCCGCAGGTCGACGCGGTGTTTTCGACCTTGGTCGCTAAAGCCCGTGCCCCCACCCGACGCCTTCGGCGTCGACCTCCACCCGCAAGCGGGGGAGGTGGTGCGCTGCCAACGCTCGCGATCTCTGATCGAGACCGCGAACAGCCCTCCCCCGCGTGCGGGGGAGGGTTGGGTGGGGGCAGCGCCCGCCGTCGGCCCATCCGCGGCAGCGGTACACTGGCCGGCCCATCTGTTCCGGCAGTCCCCATGTCCGAGATTTCCGTGCCCGTGTCCTTCGGCGAACTGCTCGACAAGATCTCGATCCTGCAGATCAAGTCCGAGCGTATGACCGATGCCGCCAAGCTCGCCAATGTACGCCGCGAGTTGACCGCACTCGAGCAGACCTGGATGGCGCATCCGGGCGCCGGGCACGACATCGTGCGCCTGCGTGCCGATCTCAAGGCGGTCAACGAGCGGCTGTGGGACATCGAGGACGAGATCCGGCTCAAGGAGAAAGCCCAGGCCTTTGACGCCGATTTCGTGCGGCTGGCGCGAAGCGTCTACATCGAGAACGACGAACGCGCGCGCATCAAGAAGGCGATCAACCTCGCGCTGGGCTCAGCCTACGTCGAAGAGAAGTCCTACGCCGACTACCGCACCGGCGACGCCGCCCCCTGATTTTCTCGCCGCTCAGGCTTGCCCGAGGTCGGCGCGCCGCCGCTCGAACGCGGCGATGGCGTCGTCCACCGTCACCAGTGCCATGACATCGTCGAACTCGATCTTGGTGCCCCACTTGAGATCGGCCGCCGGCTTGCCGAGGAAGCGGCGCGCAGCGTCGTCGTAGCGATCCACGCAGAACCGGAGGTCCGAGTACGGGCCGCTGCGCACCGGATTGCTGGCCGCATGCAGGCCCAACACCTTGGTGCCCATGGCATTGGCGATGTGCATCGGCCCCGAATCGGGCGTGACCAGCAACTGCGCGCGCGCCAGCAGCGCGGGCAATTGCTTGAGCGTGTCCTTGCCGACCAGGTCCAGCGCTTCGTGCCGCATCGCCGCCAGGATCGCGTCGGCCGTGCTGCGCTCCAGTTCGCTGCGCCCGCCGCACAGCACCACCCGCCAGCCGGCGTCCGCAGCATGGTCGGCGAGGGCGGCGTAACGGTCGGGATACCAATTACGACGCACGTGGCTTGAGCACGGCGAGATCATCAGCACCGGCCGGCCATCGTCGTCCCACTGCGCCCGCGCCCAGGCGTGCGCGTCGTCGGGCACCGGCATCTCCCAGGTCACGGTGTCCTGGCGCAATCCCAAGGGCTCGCAGAAGCTGCCGATCGCGTCGAGCACGTGGATGCCGGGTCGGTCGGGAATGCGCTCGTTGACGAACAGGCCGTGCAGGTCCTTGGACCGGGCCCGGTCGTAGCCCACGCGGCGCCGCGCCGGTACGAAGCCCGAGAGCAGATTGGCGCGCGCGGCGACCTGCATCTGCAGCAGCGCGTCGAACCGGCGCGCATCGCCCAGCCGCGCCTGCAACTCGTGCCGCATCGCGCGCATGCCGGCCAGCCCGCTCTTCTTGTCGTAGACAACGAACTCGACGCCGGGCAGGCCTTCGAGCAAGCGATGCTCGCCCTTGCCGATGACCCAGCTCAGCGCGAGATCGGGCCAGGCCCGGCGCAACGTGGCGATCAACGGCAGCACATGGGTCACATCGCCGAGCGCCGACAGGCGCAGCAGACACACCGATTGGGGCCTGAAAGCAGGCGCCTGGCCGGTGGGCACGGGAGAAACGACGGTCGGGGCAGGGGCCAAGGCTTGATAGACTCGCTGGATGAGCAGATTCGACCCCAGCGAAAGCCTGACGCCGATTCCGGCGGACGGTCGCACGGGCGAGTACGGCGCCATTCTGTTCGACGGCACGCAGCTGCGGCAAGCCGACCCACGCTGGTTCGATCCGGCCAAATGGGGCGAGCGCGCGCAGCGGGTCTCGGGCAGCGGGCGTGGCGGCGCATGGTTCATCGACGCCTCGCACGGCCCCTGCGTGCTGCGACAGTACCTGCGCGGCGGCATGGTCGGCCGCGTCAACCACGAGCGGCACCTGTGGCGGGGTGGCCCGCGCGTGCGCAGCTTCGTCGAGTTCCGGCTGCTGCGCGAGCTAATGCGGCGCGACCTCCCGGTGCCGCAGCCCATCGCCGCGAGCTACCTGCGCCGTGGGCTGACCTACCGCGCCTGGATCCTGATGGAGCGGCTGGTGGACGTGCGGTCGCTGGCCGAGCTGGTGGCGCAATCGCCGGACGACGCGCCCTGGGAGCAGACCGGCCGCCTGATCGCGCGCTTCCACCGCGCCGGCTTGGACCACGCCGACCTCAATGCCCACAACATCCTGTTCGACAGCCTGGGCAAGGGCTGGCTGATCGACCTCGACCGCGGCCGCCTGCGGATTCCCGAAACCCGCTGGCGCGCACGCAATCTCGCGCGGCTGGAGCGCTCGTTGCAGAAACTGCGCGGGGCACGCAGCGAGGACGCGGTGGCGGCGGACTTCGCACGCCTGCGCCGCTCCTACGACGTGCTCTGGAGCCGGGGCATCTGATGGACTGGGCATTGCGGTTTCTGGGCGTCGGCAACGCCTCGGCGGTGGCACTGGGCTCGCCGATGGCGACGATCGAGCGCGATGGCGCGCCGTGGCTGACGATCGACTGCGGCAATGAAGGCCTGACCGCGCATCTCGAGCGTTATGGCGAGGCGCCGCGTGCGCTGTTCGTCACCCATGTGCACCTGGATCACGTCGGCGGCTTCGAGCGCCTGTTCGTCGACCGCTACTTCGACCCGGCGCGCCGCGGCGCGATGCCGCTGTACGTCCCGGCGCCGGTGGTGCCGCTGTTGCACCGGCGCGTGGCCGACTATCCCAACGTGCTCGCCGAGGGCGGAGCGAACTTCTGGGACGCGTTCCGGCTGATCCCGGTCGGCGATGCGTTCTGGCACGACGGTGTGCGCCTGGAAGTATTCCCGGTGCGCCACCACTGGCCGGAGACGGCCTACGGCCTGCGCCTGCCGGGCAGCCTGGTGTGGAGCGGCGACACCCGGCCGATTCCCGAGATGCTGGCCCGGTATGCCGATCGCGACGAGCTGATCGCCCACGACTGCGGCCTGCACGGCAACCCCTCGCACAGCGGCGTCGACGATCTCGAGCGCGAGTACCCGCCGGCGCTGCTGGCGCGCTGCGTGCTCTACCACTACGCCTGCGACGCCGATGGCGAGGCGCTGCGCGCCCGCGGCCATCGCGTGGCCCGCCCGGGCGAGCGGTTCGCACTGCGTGCACCGGCGCCTGTGCAGGATGTCGGCGCATGAGCGCCTTGCCGCAACTGCCCCAGGCCCCGCTGGACCGGCTCGGCCGCCCGCTGCACGACCTGCGGCTGTCGGTGATCGAGGCCTGCAACTTCCGCTGCGGCTACTGCATGCCGGCCGACCGCGTGCCCGACGACTACGGTTTCGACCAAGCCGGACGGCTGTCGTTCGACGAGATCGAGACCCTGGTGCGTGGCTTTGCGCGGCTGGGCATGCGCAAGCTGCGCATCACCGGCGGGGAGCCGCTGCTGCGCAAGCAACTGCCCACCCTGATCGCGCGCCTGGCCAAGATCCCCGGCATCGACGACCTGGCGATGACCACCAACGGCGCGCTGCTCGCCCGCCAGGCCCAGGCGCTGCGCGATGCCGGCCTGCGGCGGCTGACGATCAGCCTCGATGCGCTCGACCCTGCGCTGTTCCATCAGCTGTCGGGCGGGCGCGGCGACATCGACGCAGTGCTGGCGGGCGTCGCCGCGGCCGAGCGCGCGGGGTTCTCGTCGATCAAGTTGAACTGCGTCGTCCAGCGCGGCGTCAACGACCACGAAGTCGAACGCATGGCCGCGCACTTCCGCGGCACCGGACACGTCCTGCGCTTCATCGAATACATGGACGTGGGCACCTGCAACGGCTGGGACCGCGCGCGGGTGGTGCCCTCGCGCGAGTTGCATGCGCGCATCGCCGCGCACTGGCCGCTGCGCGCGCTCGATGCCGACTACCGCGGCGAGGTGGCCGAGCGCCATGCCTATGCCGATGGCGCCGGTGAGATCGGCTTCATCAGCTCGGTGACCGCACCGTTCTGCGGCGACTGCCACCGCGCCCGCGTCTCGGCCGACGGCAGTCTCTACACCTGCCTGTTCTCCGGCCAAGGGCAACCGCTGCGCGGCTGGCTGGCCGAGGGCGAGGCCGCATTCGCCTCGCGCCTGAGCGACCTGTGGTCGCGTCGCGCCGACCGCTACAGCGAACTGCGCGGCAGCACCCGCGCCCCGCGCCGGCACGTCGAGATGTTCCTGGTCGGCGGCTGAGCGGAGCGCCCCATCAGGGGACGCCGGACACCGGGGCCGGTACCATCTGAGGTCCGCAGTCACCACGCAGGCGCCATGGCCCGTAGGAAATCTCAGTCGTCCCCGGCGCTGACCCATATCGATCCCGAGGGCCGCCCGACCATGGTCGACGTCTCGGCCAAGACCATGACCGCCCGCGCCGCGAGTGCCGAATGCCGCGTCCGCTTCCCGGCGGCCGTCGCCGCGCAACTGCGCGCCAGCGGCCTGCGCAGCGCCAAGGGCGGCATCGTCGACACCGCGATCGTCGCCGGCACGATGGCGGTCAAGCGCACCCATGAGCTGATCCCGTTCTGCCATCCGTTGCCGATCGACGGCGTGCGGATCGCGATCGACTGGAGCGGCGAGCGTGAGCTGCGCATCGACTGCACCGTCAAGACCACCCACCGCACCGGCGTGGAGATGGAAGCGCTGACCGGCGCCACCGTCGCCGCGCTGACCGTCTACGACATGTGCAAGGCGCTCTCGCACGCCATCGTGCTCGGACCGGCGAAGCTGGTCGGCAAGCGCGGCGGCAAGCGCGACGTCGGCACCATCGAAGGAGGCGCCACGCCATGACCGACGTCCGACTGCTGTACTTCGCCAGCCTGCGCGATGCCGCCGGCCGCAGCGAGGAAACCTGGCAGACCACCGCGCCCGACCTGCGCGCGCTGTACGCCGAAGTGCGTGCGCAGCACGGTTTCGCGCTGCCGGCCGAGCGGCTGCGAGTCGCGGTCGACGGTGCCTTCGCACGCTGGGACGATGCGGTCCGCGGCGACAGCGAGGTCGCCTTCATTCCCCCGGTCAGCGGAGGCTGACGATGGACGACCGCGACTTCTGGCTGGCCGACGCCCCGCTCGACCTGGCACCGCTGCGCGCGCGTCTGCAACACGACCGCGCCGGCGCCTTCGCCAGCTTCGAGGGCTGGGTGCGCAACCACAATGACGGCCGTCCGGTGCTCGGGCTGCGTTACGAGTCCTACGTCGCACTGGCGCAGGCCGAAGGCGCGAAGGTGATCGCCGAGGCCCGCGAGCGATTCGCGCTGTGCGCGGCGGTGTGCGTGCATCGCATCGGCGACCTGGCGATCGGCGACATGGCGGTGTGGGTGGGCGTCTCCGCCCCGCACCGGGGCGCGGCGTTCGATGCCTGCCGCTACATCATCGACGAGATCAAGGACCGCGTGCCGATCTGGAAGCACGAGCGCTACGCCGACGGCGATGCCACCTGGCTGCACCCCGAGCCGGGGGAGGGCGGGGCGCCGCGATGAGTCGCGCTGTGTCGGCCGGCATCCTCGCGGTGCTGCTGGCCGCGTGCGCCAGCGCACCTGTCCCGCCCGAACCGCCACCCGCGCCGGCTGCGCACGGCGAAGTCGGTGCGGCATTGCTGGCACCCGACGGCGACAGCAACCGCATGGCGCTCGCTCGCCACCAGCGCTTCGTCTATCCCACGCTCGAACAGCCCGCCGCATTGCCCGACTATCCGGCAGACCTGCTCCCGCTGCGTCTGCCGCCGGTCGAGGTCTGCGTGGATGTCGTGGTCGGCACGGACGGTCAGGTCGTCGCCGTGGCCGAACGCCCGGACGCGCGCTGTGCGACACCGGACGGCGTACCCGATCGCGCCGCATTCGTGACGCCCACGCTGGCCGCCGTGCGCGTCTGGACTTACTGGCCGGCGGCGCTGTGCACCGCGCCGGACAGCTTCGATGGCGATGACCCCTGCGCCGCGCCGGGCGTGACCGAAACGCTGACCCCGGTCCGGCTCTCGTATGCGATCCGATTCCGCCAGCACGACGGCGTGCCGGTGGTCGAGCGCAGCGAATGACGCACAGCCGATAGGCGCAAGCGCGCCTGCCCTGCTAGAATCCCCGTCCCGCTGCTGCGGGGCCGGCTCGGCCGGCGCGTGTCTCCATGGTGGCCCCGTCGGCCCCTCGCGACGCTAGATCGAAAATCCCGCCAGGGCCGGAAGGCAGCAACGGTATCGGTCGATGCGGGCGCCGAGGTCAGTCGGCGGGGCCATCGCCTTGTCCGGGCCCGCATCGCGGCGCCGGCGAGGCCGGCGCCACGTCATGCTCAGGGCGTGAGCACCACCTTGCGGCAGGCATCGCTTTCGTCCTTGCCGTCGAAGATCTCGTACCCGCGCGCCGCGTCTTCGAGCTTCATCCGGTGCGAGATGATGACGTCCGGCTGCAGATCGCCATTGCCGATGCGCGTCAGCAGCTCGGGCATGTAGCGCTGCACATCGGTCTGGCCCATCTTGAAGGTCAGGCCCTTGTCGAACGCATCGCCCAGCATGAACGCGTGGATGAAGCCCGCATACACGCCCGGAATGCTGACCGTGCCCGCACGCCGCGTCGCCGCGATGCACTGCCGGATCGCCGCCCCGCTGCTGGTCTCCAGCTTGAGCCCGGTCAGCACGGTGTCGGCCTTGCTGCCCTTGGCCTCGAAGCCGACCGCATCGATCGATGCATCCACGCCGCGCCCGTCGGTCTGCGAGACGATCACATCGGCCGGATCGTCGATCTCCTCGAAGTTCAACGGGATCACGCCATAGGTCGCCTGTGCGAAGTCGAGCCGGTACTGATAACGATCGACCATAAAGATGCGCTCGGCCCCAAGCATCCGACAGCACGCGGCCGCCATCAGCCCGACCGGGCCGGCGCCGAAGATCGCGACTGTCGAGCCCTTCGTGACCTTGGCATCGATGACCGCCTGGTAGCCGGTGGGCAGGATGTCCGACAGGAACAGCACCTGCTCGTCGCTGAGCACCTCCGGCACCACCAGCGGGCCGACGTTGGCCTTGGGCACGCGCACGAACTCCGCCTGGCCGCCGGCGATGCCGCCATATAGATGGCTGTAGCCGAACAACGCCGCCGGCGGCCGGATGCCCTTGCGGTTGAGCGACGCGCCCTGGCCGGTGTTGGTGGTCTCGCAGGACGCGAACTCCGATAGTCGGCAATGGAAACAGTCGCCGCAGGCGATGACGAACGGGATCACCACCCGATCGCCCTTGCGCACCGAGGTCACATCGGCGCCGACGTCCTCGACCACCCCCATGAACTCATGGCCCAGAATGTCGCCGTCGTGGATTTCAGGGATCTTGCCGCGATACAGATGCAGGTCCGAGCCGCAGATCGCGGTGGCGGTGACGCGCAGCAGAATGTCGTCGCGCTCGCGCAGCACGGGGTCGGGCACCGTCTCGACCCGAACATCCCGCGTGCCGTGATAGGTCAGGGCTTTCATTGCATCTCCTTGGGGGGCAAAGCCCGGATGCAACCAAGCACGGCCGCAATGCGGTGTGAGCGGGTGGGGCGTGTATGCGGCGCAGCCGGCAAGATCGCCACCCTTGTTCCAGGCGTCCGAACCATCTCGCATTGGGAGGCAGCCACGCTAGTTCATAAAGCCGGCAAAACGCGCGACGGATGAATGCAGCGCCATCGCACGCGGATAACACCCTGGGGCGCAGCGTCGCGACTGTGGCGAATGTCCGCCGCAAGGAGATAACCATCATGAGTCCGAGCAACCAGAACCCGCGCGAAGGCCAGAACCAGAATCCGCAGCAGGGTGGCCGCGAGCAGCGCCAGGACGACAACCAGCGCGAGCCCGGCCGGCCGGGGCAGAGCGAAGAAGAAGAGTAAGCGGCAAGCTCGATCGAACGCCCAGGGAGGGGCGTTCGGGTTCGAGGCATCGGGAGTTTGGAGGCGTCCGCCAGCGCAGTGACGAAGATGGCCTGTTGTACGGCCGGAACGTACGGCGGCAGCACAGGCGACGAAGCGAAGATCTCTTATCGATCATGACATGCGTACGCGTAGGAATATCCCTACTGGCACACGAGTAGTTCTCTGATTCTCTTTTTCCAATCGACCTACGAGATTGGGTCGTGCGGTATGAGTGCGTGCTGATGACATCAGACGCACGCCGAAGCCGCATCACGCCAACGCATGGAGAAAGCAGATGAAGGTATTAACGAAGACGCTGGGCACCCTCGCCATCGGGTTGTCGCTCACGATCGGAACCGCATCGTCTCAGTCATTCGAGACGCCCCCTGCGAGCGAATGCACCGCCAATGGCGTGATCGGATCCGTGGATCTGTTGAACGGGCAGCGCGTTTTCATGTGCCAGAACGGCGAGTGGCGATTTCTGTACGAATGCACCTTCGACGCCAGCGGCTACTGCGTCATCCACTGAGTGATCGACTCGCCCACTCGGCGATCTGCGGACCGCTCGCGCAATGTCGCGGGCGGTTCGTTGTTCGTTTGGAAATGGAAAGCGCCGCGTCTGCTGAGTCCCACTTCCCCTGAATTCGGGGCTCCCCATACACCAGTATCCGGCTGTGGTAAAACGCCTCAGCGGCGGCATGACGCTGCCGGTCAGGGGGCAACATGAAAGCGATCACGGCTGTGGTTGTTGTTGCGATAGCGAGTGCGGGATGCTCGACCCTCAAAAGAGAGCCCATCATTCAGGCTTATGGGAAAAATGAGTGGACAATCGGTACGGTAACGACCTGGAGTCCTGATAAAGCCGCCGCAGTCGTAATAGGTAGCAAGGCCTGCATGCAGCTGCCAACGCGTCTGGTCAACCTTGGAACGTCCGGTGCTGCTGCAGGTAATGCCAACGTGTCGGGACAAGGCAGTGTCGGCGGTGGTGGCGCAGGCGACTTCAGATCGGATGCAACATCAGCACTTGTTGCGACAGAGCGGACGACCTTCCTGTCGTTTGGCCTGTTCTACATCTGCCAAATGGCGATGAACGAATCAATCGACAAGGCCACGCTGCAGAGTATGCTCAGCATGGTGGTTCAAACGTCGGCCACCCTGGAGCCGCCGCCGATACAGCCGCCCGCGTTCGTGGTGGCAGAGCACTTCACGATGCATGCGCCTCCGCCAGAGAAGCCGGTGGAGGCGAGTCAGGAGGAACAGTCGGAACGAGTTACGCCGGCCCCGCAATTCAGTATTGAAGAGTAGTGATCTGGCTTCGCTCGCATCCGGGGAGGGCGGGCGCGCCGGTCGGCAATCGCTGCGTTGCCGACAGCGCGCCCGCCACCCTTT
>NZ_JBBAXQ010000019.1:0-32614 GCF_037198055.1 Luteimonas sp. gir | reverse complement strand
GCCGGCAGGCCGCTATCCATCCGGAGTCGGAGGTGGATTCAGCCTAAGAGGCAAATCCTCGGCCTCGCTGGAGCCGCGTCGGCCGGTAATGAGATCACGTGTGTTCAATGAGCGAGGAGTGTTTCACGCAAAGCTGTTACACGATCTCAGCGTGCTCCCGAGTTGAACAAAACCGGCTAACTACTCGAAGTCGTAGTGCATGCCCGGGCCGGCGGGCGCGAGGAAGTTGCCTTGCACGTAGTCGATGCCGGCGGCGAACAGGATCGACATGCTGGCCGCATCCTGGACGAACTCGGCGATCGTGCGGATCCCGATGTCGCGCGCCCGCGCCGCGATCTCGGTCAGACGCGCCTGGTTCTCGGCATTGCTCGGCAGTCCCTGCGTGAAACTGCGGTCGAGCTTGAGCAGATTCGGCTGCAGATGGGACAGCAACTGGAACGAATCCAGCCCCGCACCGAACTGCTCGAGCGCGAACGCGCAATCGAAGCGCGCGACATGCGCCGCGAAGGCCTGCGTCGCCTTGAGATGCGTGAACACCTTGGACTCGGGCAACTGCAGCACCAGGTACTTGCCCGGCACCTGGTGATGCGCCAGTTGCTCACCGATGAACGCCGCCAGCCCCGCCGCCTCGAGCGAGGCCTGGCTGACCTTCACCAACAGCGTCGTGGGCCGCCCCTCGTGCAAACGCCGGGCGATCGCAGCGATCGCCCGACTGACCACATACCGGTCGATCTGGGCCAGCATGCCGTGGTCCTCGGCGATCTGCAGGAACGTGCCCGGCGCGACGAGCTCGCCATCGCCGCCATCGAGCCGCAGCAGGCATTCGTAGACCGGCGCGGTATCGCCCTGCAGGTTGATCACCGGCTGGTAATGCAGCACGAACCCATCGTGGTCGAGCGCGGCGCGCAGCCGCGCGATCCAGATCTGCAGCCGCTCCTGCTCCAGGCGGTCGGCCGCGCCCGGGTCGAAGACCTCGCACTGGTCGCCGCCGGCGCCGGACGCCGACTCCAGCGCCTGCGTCGCGCGTGCCAATACCTGGCCGACGTTGGCGCTGGTTTCGCCGATCTGGATGCCGCCGATGCTCAGCGTCACCACGGTCGAGCGCGCGCCCATGTCGAACACATGATCGGCGAAACCCGCCCGCAACCGCTCGGCCAGCGCGGCCGTGGCGTGGTAGTCGCCGTCGCGCAGCAACACGGCGAAGGTCGTGCCGCCGTAGCGCGCGGCGATGGCCGGCGCATCGAGCAGCGATTCGAGTCGTGCGGCGGCCGCGGCAAGCAGATCGTCCGCATGGTCCAGGCCGATATCGGCCAGCAACTGCTGGTGCCGATCGGGTTCGATCATCAGAAAGCCATGCCGCGATTGCCCGCGCGCGGCATCGTCGACCGCATCCTCGAGCTCGCGCAGGAACGCCGGGCGATTGAGCAGGCCGGTGACGTGGTCGCGCTGACGGAGTGCTTCGAGCTCGTGCGCGAGCTCCGGATCGATCAGCTCCCGGCGCCGGAACACGACCTGCAGGCAGGGCTCGCCCTCGTACTGGGCAGCGGTGAACTCCATCGCGGCGGGAAACGCGTTGCCGTCCGCGTCGCGGGCCTCGATCTCGTGGCGCAGCGGCGGCGGTTCGCCCCGGCTGAGCGACTTGAGCAGGGTCTTGAAGGCATCGACATGCTGCGGCGCCACCATGTCCAGCAGCGAGACGCCCTCGATCTGCTGGAAGTCGCCGTAGCCGAACATCTCCAGGTACGCCGCGTTGGCGCGGATGTGCATGCCCTCGTGGATGTAGGCGATGGGATCGCGCGAGGAGTCGATCAGCGCGTCGCTGCGGCGCTCGCTCTCGCGGACCCGGGCCTCGAGCCGTCGCAGATTGCGCCGCGCCTGGCGATCGGCCCAGGCATCGCGCACCGCGGCCAGCAGTTGCTGTGGTGCGTGGCGCAGCGCCACCGTGCGCGCGCCCCCCAGCATGACGTCGACGAAGGCGGTCTCATCGAGCGCGTCGACGAGCGCGATGACCGGAATGTCCTGGCCGCTGTCGGCGATGCACTGCAGCGCCTGTGCGAAGGGCAGGGTGACCGCGGCGTGGGCGGCGATCGCCACATCGATCACCTGGCCGGTCAGCAGACGGCCCAGATCCTCGGAGGAGGTCGCCCGCAACGGGCGGACCGCGATGCCGGCATTGCGCAATCCGCTCACGACCGCCTCGGCATCCTCGACGCGGTCGTCGACGATCAACAGGCGCAGCGCGGACTCGGCGTTGCTGTCGGGCATGGCGGCCTCCAGTGAAGTGCGCCTTATGCCACGGGGGGCGCCGGGCGTCCATCCGGCACGCCAGTCAGGGCACGCTTGGAGGTGTCGCCAGCGACCTCGCGGACCAGGCGCGGCACCAGATAGCCCGATTGCCTGGCGACCAGCGCCGCGTGCAGTGCGAGTGCGGTGGCATCGTCGACTTCGAAATGAGCCGCACCGGCAACCCGGTCGAGCTGGTGGAGGTAGTAGGGCAGCACGCCGGCCTCGAGCCCGCGCTCGGCCAGGGCCGCCAGCGTCTCGACGCGGTCGTTGACCCCCTTGAGCAGGACCGCCTGGTTCAGCAGCACCGCGCCGGTGGCGCGCAGGCGCCGCATCGCCGCATCGACCTCGCCGTCGAACTCGTTGGCGTGGTTGGCGTGGACCACGATCACCAGCGGCCAGGGCAGTGCGGACAGCCAGTCGGTCAGTTCGGTGTCGACCCGCTCGGGCAGCACGATCGGCAGCCGGGTGTGGATGCGCAGGCGACGCACATGCGGGATGCCGCGCAGCGCGTCGGTCAGTTCGACGAGCTTGGCGGTCGACAGCGACAGCGGATCGCCGCCCGACAGCAGCACCTCGTCGATCGAGGCATCATCGCGGATGGCCGCCAGCGCCGCGCCCCAGCCGCCAGCTGCCGCGGTTTCCTCGGCATAGGGAAAGTGGCGGCGGAAGCAGTAGCGGCAATGCACCGCGCAGCTGCCGGTCGCGACCAGCAGCGCTCGCCCCGCGTACTTCTGGATCACGCCATGGCCGGCCTTGGCCGCGCCGTCGCCGACCGCGTCCAGACCGAAGCCCGGCGCCGGGCGCAGTTCCGCGTCCAGCGGCAGGACCTGACGCAGCAGCGGGTCGAAGGGGTCGCCCGGGCGCATCCGCGCCACGAAGCCGCGCGGGACCCGCAGCGGGAACTGCGCGGCGGCCTCGGGCGACAGGCCCAGTGCCTGCGCCTGCAGCCCGAGCAGTTCGAGCAACTCGCGCGGATCGCGCACGGCATCGCGCCAGAGTTGCTGCCAGCGGCGCGGCTGCGTCGGAAGGGGGGCTGCGGGTATCATGTACGACTGCGATCCAATTCGAGCCGGCCGCGTGCACCGCTGCCGGGAAACCCCATAGTGTAGCCGCCGGCGACGCCGGCCCAGCAGGAGCGAGCGATGGCCAGTTATGGCATGAACGACGTCAAGAATGGCCAGAAGATCCTGGTCAACAACGAGCCCGCGGTCATCACCGACACCGAATACGTCAAGCCGGGCAAGGGCCAGGCGTTCACGCGCGTGAAGTACCGCCAGATCCGCACGGGCCGGGTGCAGGAAATCACCATGAAGAGCACCGATTCGGTCGAAGCGGCCGATGTGCTCGACACCGACATGCAGTACCTCTACAGCGACGGTGAGTACTGGCACTTCATGAATCCCGAATCGTTCGAGCAGGTGCAGGCCGACAAGGCCGGCATGGGCGGCGCGGAGAAGTGGCTCAAGGGCGAGGAAGAGTGCGTGGTGACGCTGTGGAACGGCACGCCGATCGCGGTTCAGCCGCCGAACTTCGTCGAGCTGCAGATCACCGAGACCGATCCGGGTGTGCGCGGCGACACCTCGGGCGGCGGCGGCAAGCCGGCGACCCTGGAAACGGGCGCGGTGGTCCGCGTGCCGCTGTTCGTCGGGCAGGAGGAAGTCATCAAGGTCGACACCCGGTCCGGCGAGTACGTCAGCCGCGTCAAGTGATCGATCCGCTGCGCCATCGCCGCGCGATCCGCGACGCCGCGCCATCGCCCACGCGCAGGCGTGGATCTGGCGCCCTGGCGATCGTGCGCACCATCGCGACGCCGTCGCGACGGCAGCGCTGTGGCGGTGCACTGGTGCTGTTGGCCGCCGCGAATGCGGCGGCCGCGTCGGACTGGACGCCCCTGCGTGACGCCTGCGCCCGGCAGACGCTTCACGCCCTGTCCGAAGCCGGTCTGCTGCCGGCCGGCGAGGGCGTATCGCTTGCGGCGCAAGCCTGCCGGGCCTGGCCCTACGATCCGTCGCTCACTCTCGCCGCGGTCGCGTATCCGCTGCCGGGGTCAGACGCGGTCGGCGAACGTGCCTTGCGGCTGGTCGTCGCGGTCCTTGGCACGGCGGATGCGCAGGTACATGCCGTGCACGAGACGAGCCTGGAAGAGGATGCGGCCTTTGCCCTCATCGAAGGCGGGCTCCGGCTCGACACGGCGCGCTACGACCTGGCCGAGGGCGTGCGTGCGTTCGGCGTCGTGGTGCGCAGTTCGGCGCCCGGACCGAGCTGCCCCGATGCGCGCGCCAACGACGAGCTGACGCTGTATGTCCGCGACGGCGCGGCCTTGCGACCGGTCTTCAGCTCCAATCTGGTGCTTTGGGCCCGCGTCGAAGGCGAGCCTTGCAGTTGGAGCCGTGGCCAGTATGTGGTGACCGACAATGCCAAGCTCACGATCGCCATCGAGAACACCGCCCATCACGGATTTGCCGACCTGCGCGTGCAGGCGGACGTGACCCGGACCCACAGCGTGGTCGGTAGCGATCGTGAGGACACGTCGCGCCGGCGCGCCAGCCGTGTCCTGCGCTACGACGGGACGCGTTACGACCAGACTGCCCTGGAAAACGGCTTTTTCTGGGCCCAGGAGCCATCGGACGAATGAGCATGCAAGATCCATCGCCCCAGTCGATCGACCTGTTGATCGAAGCCGGCCATGTCGTGCCGGTGGAGCCACACGCGGTCGTGCTGGACGACCACGCCGTCGCAGTCCACCGCGGCGAGATCGTCGCGGTGTTGCCGATCGCCGAGGCGCGGCGACGTTTCGCACCGACGCAGACGGTCAGTCGCCCGCAGTCGGCGCTGCTGCCCGGCCTTGTCAACGCGCACACGCACAACCCGATGACGTTGTTGCGCGGGATCGCCGACGACCTGCCGCTGATGGTCTGGCTGCAGCAACACATCTGGCCGGTCGAGGCCGCGGTGATCGGACCGGAGTTCGTCGCCGACGGCATCACGCTGGCGCTGGCCGAGATGCTGCGCGGCGGCACGACCTGCGTCAACGAGAACTACTTCTTCCCCGACGTCCAGGCCGCGGTCTACCGCCAGCACGGCTTCCGTGCGCGTATCGGCCTGCCGGTCATCGATTTTCCGACCGCCTGGGCCAGCAGCGACGACGAGTACTTCGATCGCGCCGGCGAGGTCCACGACCAGTGGCGCGACGATCCGTTGATCGCGACCGCGTTCGCGCCGCATGCGCCGTACACGGTCAACGACGCCAACTTCGAGCGTGTGCGCATGCTCGCCGACCAGCTCGATGTGCCGATCCATCTGCATCTGCATGAGACCGCCCAGGAGGTCGAGCAGTCGCTGCAGCAGTATGGTCAGCGGCCGATCGCGCGGCTCGACCGGCTCGGCCTGATCAACGACCGCCTGATCGCGGTGCACATGACCCAGCTGACCGAGGGCGAGATCCACCTGTGCGCCGAGCGCGGCGTCAGCGTGGTGCATTGCCCCGAATCCAATCTCAAGCTCGCCTCGGGCTTCTGCCCGGCCTGTGCGCTCGAGCGCGCAGGCGTCAACGTGGCGATCGGCACCGACGGCGTGGCCAGCAACAATGACCTGGACATGTTCGGTGAGACCCGTACCGCCGCGATCCTGGCCAAGGCAGTGGCCGGCGATGCGTCGGGATTCGATGCGTTCACGGCGCTGCGCGCGGCCACGCTCGGCGGCGCCTGTGCAATCGGCTTCGGCGACCGGATCGGCTCGATCGAGGTCGGCAAGCAGGCCGACCTCATCTGTGTCGACCTGTCGCCGATCGAGACCCAGCCGCTGCACCATGTCGTCTCGCAGCTGATCTACGCGACCGGGCGTCACCAGGTCTGCGATGTCTGGATCGCAGGCCAGCCCAAGCTGCGTGAGCGCGCGCTGGTCGGGTTCGACCTCGAAGCGATCGCCGCCAATGCCCGCCAGTGGCGGGACCGCATTTCCACGCTACGCACCGGTGCATGACGAGGCCCGCATGAACGCCCGACACGAGAACTACGATCAGGCCGAGCTCGACAAGTTCGGCGCGCTGGCCAGCCGCTGGTGGGATGTCGACGGCCCGCAGCGCCCGCTGCATGCGCTCAATCCCGCGCGTCTGGAGTACGTGCGCGCCCGCGCCCGGCTCGATGGCGCCGACGTGCTCGATGTCGGCTGCGGCGGTGGGCTGCTCAGCGAGGCCATGGCCCGGGTCGGCGGCAAGGTGACCGGCATCGACCTGGCCGAGGACCTCATCAAGGTCGCGCGCCTGCATGGGCTGGAAACCGGCATCCAGGCCGACTACCGCGTGCAGTCGGTCGAGGCCCTGGCCGCCGAGCGTCCCGGCAGCTACGACGTCGTGACCTGCATGGAGATGCTCGAGCACGTGCCTGATCCGGCGGCGATCCTGCAGGCCTGCGCGACGCTGCTGCGTCCCGGCGGCCACCTGTTCGTGTCCACGCTCAACCGCACGCCCGCCGCATTTGCATTGGCGATCGTTGGCGCCGAGTACGTCGCCCGGCTGCTGCCGCGCGGCACCCATCGCTACGACAGCTTCATCCGGCCGTCCGAGCTTGCCGGCTGGCTGCGCGAGGCCGATCTGCAACTCGAGGACGTCAGCGGCCTGATGTACGAGCCGTGGCGCAACGCCGCCCGGCTGGTCCGCCGGACCGACGTCAACTACGTCGCCTGGGCGCGGAAGCCAGCGTGAGCGGCACAGCGGCAGCGCAGGTCCCGATGGCGTTCCCGGCCGGTGCGTTGTTCGATCTCGACGGCACCTTGCTCGACAGCGCGCCAGACATGCTGGCGACGGTCAACCGGATGCGGGACGCCCGCGGCCGCACGCCGCTGGCGTTGGCCGATATTCGCCCGGTGGTCTCGCGCGGTGCGCGGGCGATGGCCGCCGTCGCGTTCCCCGAGCTCGATGCCGAGGGCGTGGTCGCCCTGGTGCCGGAGTTCCTCGCGGTCTACGGCGAGGAACTGGGTCGGCATAGCCGCCCCTTCGATGGCATCGAGGCGATGCTGGCCGCACTCGAGGCCGCCGGCACACGCTGGGGCATCGTCACCAACAAACCCGAAGGGCTGGCGCAACGCATCCTGCCGCAGCTCGGCTGGCAGGACCGCTGCGCCGTCCTGATCGGCGGCGACACGCTGGCCGAGCGCAAGCCGCATCCGTTGCCGCTGCTGCACGCGGCCAGCGCGATCGACATTCCGGCACGCGATTGCGTCTACGTCGGCGACGACGCGCGCGACATCCTCGCCGCGCGTGCGGCCGGCATGCCATCGATCGTTGCGCTGTGGGGGTATCGCCTGGACGATGACGATCCGATCGCCTGGCAGGGCGATGCGATGCTCGACACGCCCGAGGCCCTGTTGCAACCCGCCGCCTGGCCGCGCCCGACATGAGCGCCGCCCCGCACGACGACGACTTCCTCGCCAAGTGGCAGGCGCGATGGCCGGAATGGCGCATCGGCCTGGCCTTCGTGGCCCCGGACCTGCGCGAGCGCACGCAGGCCTGGTTCGCATTGCTCGACGAGTTCGGCGAGGCCGCCTGGGGCGGCAGCGACCCGACACCCGGGCTGGCCAAGCTGGCCTGGTGGCAGGAAGAACTGCAGGGCTGGGACAAGGGCGCACGCCGGCATCCGTTGGCCGTGCATCTGCAACGGCACGCCGCCCCCTGGGGCACGTTGGCGCTCGCGCTGCGACTGTTGCCGGCCACGCGTGAGGCTGTCCCCGAGCCGGCCGCGCACCTGGAGCGGCTGCACGACCTCGCCCTGGCCGTGGCTGCGTGCGAGATGGCGCTGTTCGGCGATGGGCGCCGCGACAGCGGGGCCGGGCGCATCACTGCGGCACCGCTGCTGGCACCGCAGGCGATGCTGCGCGGCGACCAGTCGCTGGCCGCGCGTCTGCTTGCGCGGTGGCCGCAGCGCGACGGTGGGACCCGGCCGCGTCGGATCGGCAACGCGATCCTCGCCGCACGCCTGCGGACGCTCGCGCGCCACGGACAACTGCGTCCGGCGAACGGACTGGCCGTGCTCTGGCTGGGCTGGCGCGCGGCGCGCGGCTGAGCGCCGCGGCCCGTGCGACACGCTGCGTTGCAGGGCGGTCGCCGGCCGAGCCGTTAAACTGCGTGGCCCACGCCCGCAAGGGTGTCGTCCCGTCCCCCCGCGAGCGCAGCCTTGAGCGATTCAATCCGTCCCCCCGTCCTTCCCGATGTCGCCGGCGACCAGGCCCAGGCGGCGCGCCTGCTCGACTGGGTCGGCATGGCGGAGATCGCGTTGCCATTGCGCATCGAGGATGGCGACGGGCAGGCGGTCACCGTGCCGGCCCGCGCCGATATCGGCGTCAACCTGATCGATCCCGATGCGCGCGGCATCCATATGTCGCGGCTGTACCTGCACCTGCAGGACGCACTGGCGCGCGAGACCCTCGGGCGCGACACGCTCGCACGCGTGCTGGCCGATTGCATCGACTCCCAGCGCGGCCTGGCCGATCGCGTGCAACTGACCTTGAAGTACGGCCAGTTGCTGCGCCGCCCGGCGCTTGCCAGCGATCACAGCGGCTGGAAGACCTATCCGATCGAACTCGACGCGGTGCTGGGCCCGGATGGTCTGGCGCTGATGTTGACCCTCTCGGTCGAGTACTCCAGCACATGCCCGGCCTCGGCGGCGCTGTCGCGCCAGCTCAATGCGGCGCGATTCGCCACCGATTTCGCCGGCCGCACGCCGAGCTTCGACGCGGTTCACGACTGGCTGGCCTCGCCGCGCGGCCTGGCGGCGACCCCGCATGCCCAGCGCAGCCGCGCGACCGTGCGCCTGCGGCTGTCGCCCGATGTCGATGCATTGCCGGTCCTGTCGCTGATCGACGCACTCGAACTCGCACTCGGCACGCCGGTGCAGACCGCGGTCAAGCGCGAGGACGAGCAGGCATTCGCCGCCCTCAACGCCGAGAATCTGATGTTTTGCGAGGATGCCGCCCGTCGTGTCGCCGCGGTGCTGACCGCCGACCCGCGCGTTGCGCGATTCGAGGCAACCGTCGCCCACTTCGAAAGCCTGCATGCGCACGACGCGGTGGCACGCGTCAGCGGTTGACCGCGGACCTCACGAGCGACTGGGATCCTTGGGCTCGCGGCCAGCAGCCGCGAATGGAAAGGGGCGGCCGAAGCCGCCCCTTTTTTCAGGTGCCGATTGTCGGGCAGGCTCAGAACTGCAACGAGAACCGGGCGCTGGCGCCGTGGTCGCGGGCGTCGTCCGACAACGCGCCGCTGTAGCCGAGCTCCAGCAGGCTGTTGGCCGACGTGCGGGCAGCGATACCCAGCTCGACGAGCGTGGCTTCGTCGGCGATCGACGGGCTGGTCACCCCGTACCAGCGGCTTCCGTCGAACGACAACTGCGCGTCATGCACCTGGTTGCCACCGGCGTAGCGATAACCCAGGTTGCCGCGCAGGCTCAACCAGCTCTGGTCCTGGGCGGTACCGCGCAGGTTGACGTTGAAGCGCACGCCGGCCGTGGTCAGGTCGACACGGGTGTCGCCGTCGCGGCCGCGCAGCGCTGCAGCGCCGCCGTCCTCGGCGAAGCCATCGTGGTCGAGTTCGACATGGGCGTACTGCAGGTACGGTTCCAGTTCCCAACGCTCGTTGCCGAACCGGTAGCCCAGTTCCGCGAAGGCCTGCCATGCAGTCGCGTCGTAACGGCCGTGCACGCCATCGGCGAAGCCGGCGAACGCGACGTCGCGCTCGACGTCCAGCTCATGCCACGCATACGTATAGCCCACGCGCAGGCCCAGGCCGTCCCAGACCTGGCTGCCGTAGACACCCACGTGACGCGTATCGGCATCACCCTTCGAGGCACGGCTGCGCACGTCGAAGTCGGTGCTGCCGACACCACCGAAGGCGCCGACCCGCCAGCCGCCGTCGAACTGGCGGTCGACACCGACCAATGCCGCCGTGCCGTTGTACTGCGCGCGCGCAGCATTGCCGTCGCCGCCGACCCGGCCGCCCTGGCGATGCACTTCGACCCATGCCCCGGTGTGGGCATCGATGTCGCGCTGGCCGCGGAAGCCGTCGTTTCCGGCGCGGGCGAGGGCAGCATCGCGGACCAGGCGACCGCTGTCGATCAGGACCTGCTGCGCGCTGGCGTGGATCTCACCCGAGAGTTGATCGAACGCGTTGCGTGCGCCGGCTTCACCGAGCTGGGTCAGCGGGACCAGCAGGCCCTGATTATCGGGCAGTGCATCGAGCGCCGCCGCCGTGGTGCGCTGGTTGCCGGTCTGTGCCGCGGTCGCGAGCGCCGCACCGCGCGCCACGCCCACATCGATGGCATTCGGCCCGTACAGCAGCGACAGCGACAGGAACGGCGACAGCGCACTGCTGTCGACGCTGTCGAAGGTGCCGGTCACGCCGCCCTGCGCCGACACGATGCGGTACTGCTGGCCGAGCAGGTAGGTGCCGGGCAAGCGGCTGGCGACGAGCGTGCCGCCGTACAGCGTGGCCGAGCCGGTGACCGACAGCAGGTCGGACAGGTTCGGCGGCTGCAGTTCGGCGACCAGCGTGGCGTCGGCGGTCTGCACATAGTCGCCATCGACGACCAGCGTGCCGATCGAGTTGCCGGGCGCGATCGTGCCGGCGACCCAGGTGTCGCCGAGCGTGCCGCTGCCGCCCAGGGTGCCGAGGGCCTCGACGCGCGTCTGCCCACCCGCGACCGTACCGTTCACGACCGCGACACCGCGGCCGAGGATCGCACCGGTCTGGGTGTCGACCGCGCCGGTCACCGTCAGCGCGGTGTCCTGCAGGCGCCCATCCTCGGCGATCAACAGGCGCCCGCCTTGCACGAGCACGTCGTCGGCCAGCGCATTGCGGCCGGCCAACTCCAGCGTACCGCCGGTCACTGTGGCGCCATTGAAGCTGTTGTCGCCCGACAGGCTAAGCCAGCCGCCGGTGTTGGAGTGGAAGCCGAGCCGGCCGGGGCCGCCGATGTCGTTGGTCCAGTCGTCCCAGGCATCGCCGTCCCAGACCTTGGTGCCGCCTGCGGCCTCGTCCATGACGATGTCGGTGTCGACGATCAGTTGCCCAGGCCCGTTGATGGCTTTCTCGAGATTGATCATTCCCCAGCCGTAAATCTCGTCTACGCCGGGTGCACCCAAGTCTGTGGCGGTGGTGAGGAGCACGTCGCGCGCCTGCGGGCCATCCAGGTAGGGGAAGCGCTCAAACAGCAGCGCCAGTGCGCCGATTGCGTGGGGCGCCGCCATTGAGGTACCGCTGAAGTCGGCATACCCATGTACGGGCGTGGTGTCGATGTTCGCGTTGTAATCGAACCAGTAGGGGTCATCGTCGGTTCCGCTGCCGCCGAAGGTCCCGCGGTATGCGATATTCTCGTCGACGATTGATGAGAAGATGGCCTCGCCAGGTGCCATGACACACCAGGTCATCGCATACGCGCAGCGGTTCGAATAGCCTGAAATGTCGTAGCTACCGTCTTCGCCCAGCGTCAGGCTGCCGACCGCGAGATAGTACCTCGCCGCGTCAGGCCGGAAGGCAGGTACTCCGGGGAACAGATTGGGAATGCTGCTGTAGTTGCCAGCAGCCACGACGTTGACGATGCCAGACTCGATCGCTCCGTCGGCAAAGGCATCCCAGTAAGCCCGATCGTCCTCATACTCGCGACGCAGGTCCTCAACGGTGGTCTCGGGAAAGGTTGCGTACTGGACTTCGATGTTCAGTGCCTTGGCGCCCTGCTGTCTGAGCTGCGAATAGACCTGTTGGATGTCCGTAATGGTTCCGCCCCCCGGAGTCGAGACGAACGGATACCGGTCCCATGCACCATCCACTCCCTGCACCCAAGCGTAGGCGGTGTCGGGAAAGAAGCGCGCAGTGATCAGACGGCTTCCGAAGGCGACGCCGTGCATGCCTTGCCCGTCGCGAGATGCCACCATGGTGCCCGCGACGTGGGTGCCATGCGCATCGTACTGTGCGTAGGCATAGGGTGTTCTGCCATCATTCGGAAATACCCAGTTGACAGAAGATGATGGTTCGTCGCCATTCGTGGATGCGCAACCTGTCGCTGCGTCGAAGACGATCCTGGAACCGCGGCCTCCACGGGTGCAACCGTCATCGCCAAGGTGCAAGGACAGATGGCCCCTGCCGGCGAACTCTGCATGCGTCAAGTCCACACCGCTGTCGAACTGGCCGATGCTGATTCCAGCGCCTGTAAGACCTCGCGCGTAGGCGTGATGGGCACCAATCGCTGACATTCCCCAGTCGGCCTTGAACTCATCGGTGCGCCAACTCTCCGCATCGCCAATGACGCCCGTCTCGTGATAGGCAGCTTTGGCGTCGACCCCGAGTACGGGTGACGTAGCAGTAGGTCCTGCGGACGTCGCCAGATGTCGATGCAATCGGACATGGCCACCCGGTATCGAAACGCGACTGTCGATAGGATCTGTGCCGACTACGCTCCGGTGGTCGGCGGCGACGGCAAGTACCGGCATGGACAAACCCAGTGCCACTGCGCACGCTAATGCGGAACGTGACAGCGTTTGAATTGCGCCACGCGAATCGCTTCGATACATCCTCATCACAGCTTGATCTCCATTTGGGCTGATACATCCGGGGCTCACAGTATTTCCAGGGCATTGCGCATGCCTCGCCGCTGTTATCGACAGGACGATATCTAGATGCCAAAGAAACTCCCCGCCACTAGTATGCGATATGTACGGTTCTTGTTGTTCTTCGTCGCAGGGGTGGGCACAGTGGCCTGCAACGCATCGAGTCAGGTCTCTACGACACGTTCGTCAGTGCTGCGAACGATGTCACCATCGGATGCAGGAGAAAAGAGCATGACCGCTCAGCCTTCGATGCTCGAGCACGGCGGTCGACTCGTAGGCGGAACAGAAGTTGTGCTGCCCGCCCGTGCCCGGGCTGGAGACGTGATCAAGGGGAGGGCCCCGGCCGGTAGCGTAATCGAGTGCTGCGGGAACAGATGGCGCGTCGCCGACGAGGGCGGGTTTGAGTTGTATGTGCCTTGGGATGCGTCGGGGTATTTGCCCGTTAGAATTGAGCGTCCGCACGGGACACCGATCCTGCTGCATGTGCAGGTCTTGCGGAATTGACACTGCCCTGGATGCGGTGGTTGCAGCGCGCCATGGAAGTGGGCCGTCGACCCGGCGTTGCCGCGCCTCCAAGATCCCAACGCCCCGGCCCTGACGTACGCGCCGCCGTGCGAAGCGGAGGGCGAACAACGAGGACACCCGCTCTCGGCGCTCCAGCACCAACTGGGGATCGATCCGAACGTCGAACCGCGCCTCCATGATCCCCAATCCGCGGCGTTGACAAACGCGCCGCCGCGCGAGGGAAAGGCGAGCAACGTGGAGACCCGTCTTCAGCGCTCTAAGACAAGCTGGGGATCGATCCGGACGTCGAACCGCGCCTCCATGATCCCAATCCGCGGCGTTGACAAACGCGCCGCCGCGCGTGGGGAAGGCGAGCAACGTGGACACCCGCCGTCAGCGCTCCAACACAAGCTGGGGATCGATCCGGACGTCGAACCGCGCCTCCATGATCCCAATCCGCGGCGTTGACAAACGCGCCGCCGCGCGAGGGAAAGGCGAGCAACGTGGAGACCCGTCTTCAGCGCTCTAAGACAAGCTGGGGATCGATCCGGACGTCGAACCGCGCCTCCAGGATTCCAACGCCTCGACCCTGACGAACGCGCCGCCGCGCGTGGGGAAGGCGAACGACGTGGACAAGAACCCCTCAGCGCTCCAACACAAGCTGGGGATCGATCCGGACGTCAAACCAGCTCATCCCCCAATGCAGATGCGGCCCCGTCGCGCGCCCGGTCGCCCCGACCGCGCCAATCACCTGTCCCTGTTCGACGCGGTCACCGACCTTGGCGTCGAGCCGCGAGAGATGCAGGAAGTTCGAGCTCACGCCATGGCCGTGGTCGAGCAGCAGCGTGCCGCCGGTCAAGTACAGGTCCGGCGCGGCGAAGGTCACGATGCCGGCGGCAGGCGCCTTGACCGGCGTGCCGGTCGGCGCGGCGATGTCCATGCCCGAGTGCGGCGCGCCCGGCTGCCCGTTGTACGAACGCGCACGCCCGAAGCGCCCGCTGATCCGCCCTTCGACCGGGCGCAGGAAACGGCCGCCGAAGTCGACGCGCGCGTCGTCGCGCGTCCGCGCCCGGGTCACTTGCGCCTGTTCGCGGCGGATGCGCTCGGCAATCGCCGGCGGCGGATTGACGGTGGCCGGCGGCACGCCGTTGACGCGTTCGATCGGCCAGTCGCGCGGCGCAACGTTGATCGTGGCGACATGCTCGCGACCTTCGGGATCGATCACCTGCACCTGCACCGGGCCAGTCTCGTCGCGACCGATGCCCAGCGCCACCGTCCCGTAGCCGCTGACGCGCAGCGCACGGTCGCGATAGCGTACCTGGCTGCCCGCCGGCACCTTGCCGACGACCAGGCTGCCTTGCTCGACGCGCTCTGGAAAGCGCAGCGCGCCGGTGTCCTGGGCGGCGAGCGGCAGTGCGAACAGGGCGCAGAGCAGCAGTACGAAGCGTGTCGGCATCGGGAGGTGCAGTGCAGCGGAAGGGGCGGGCAGAATAGGCGGACGTGCATGAAGCTGCGGTGGCCTGGACGCCAGCCCGGTCCCGGCGCTCAGCGCGCGAAGGCCAGACGCTGGCCGGCGGGATCGCCCACCAGGTGCGTGCCGTCCCAGGCCAGTTGGCCATTGACCCAGGTCGAGGCGATCTTCGAGCGGAACGTCGTGCCCTCGAACGGCGACCACCCGCATTTGGACAGCACCTGCTCGCGCTGCACGGTGAACGGCGTGTCCTCCACCAGCACCAGGTCGGCGAAGTAGCCTTCGCGCAGGAAGCCGCGCTCGGCAACGTCGAACAGCTGCGCCGGCGCGTGCGCGAACTTCTGCACCACGCGCGTGATGTCGAAGTGTCCCTCGTGGACACATTCGAGCGCGGCAACGAGCGCGAACTGCACCAGCGGCAGCCCGCTCGGCGCGCGGGTATAGGGGTTGTGCTTCTCGGCCAGCGTGTGCGGCGCATGGTCGGTGGCGAGCACGTCGATGACGTCCTCGGCCAGCGCAGCCAGCAGTGCGCTGCGGTCGGAGGCGTCCTTGATTGCCGGGTTGCATTTGATTAGGTGCCCGAGCCGCGCATAGTCGGCGCGGTCGAAGCGCAGGAAGTGGATGCAGGTCTCGGCGGTGATGCGCTTGCGCAGACGCCCGTCCGCGTCGACCAGCGGGCCGGCCTCGAACAGCGCCAGTTCCTCGGCGGTGGAGATGTGCAGCACATGCAGCCGGGTGTCGTGGCGACGCGCCAGCGCCAACGCCAGCCGCGTCGACTTGATGCAGGCCTCGCGCGAGCGGATGTCGGGGTGGCACTGCGCCGGGATGTCGTCGCCGTACTTCGCCACGTACTCGCGCTGGATCGCGTCGATCGTCGGCGTGTCCTCGCAGTGGGTGATGATCGGCACCGGCGTCTCGCGAAAGATGCCATCAAGCGTGTCGGGGTCGTCGACCAGCATGTTGCCGGTCGAGGCGCCCATGAACACCTTGACGCCCGGCGTGGTCAGCGGGTCGATCCGCCGCACGTGATCGAGGTTGTCGTTGCTCGCGCCCATGTAGAAGCCGTAGTTCGCGCGCGCACGGCCGGCGGCACGGTCGTACTTGTCCTGCAGCGCGGCCGCATTCAAGGTCGGCGGGCTGGTATTGGGCATGTCCATGAAGCTGGTCAGGCCGCCGGCAACCGCGGCGGCCGATTCGCTGGCGATGTCGGCCTTGTGCTCCAGGCCCGGCTCGCGGAAATGCACCTGGTCGTCGATCATCCCCGGCAACAGCCAGCGCCCGGCGGCGTCAACGACGCGCTCGCCCTCGCGTGCGGACAGGTCGCCACCGATCGCGGCGATGCGGCCATCGGCGCCGATGCGCAGATCGCCCTCGACGATGCGGCCCTCGTTGACCAGGCGGGCGTTGCGGATCAGGGTCTGGGTCATGGCTTGGGGTCCATTTCGGGCATCGGCACCGGATCGTGCCCGCCGGGGTGGAGGGGGTGGCAGCGCGAGAGCCGGCGCAGGGCCAGCCAGCCGCCGCGCCATGCACCGAACCGGGCGATGGCGATCATGGCGTACTGCGAGCAACTGGGATGGAAGCGGCAGCGTTGGCCGAGCAACGGACTGACGAACCGTTTGTAGCCCTGCAGCAGGACGATGAGGAGACGCTCGATCACGGCAGGTCGGCAGAGGCGATGAATGCGGCGGCCGGTTCGGTTGCCGCTGCAGGGTTTGCAGGGTATAACAGCCCGCTTCCCCGTCCAAGGGAATGACAAGGATCGCAGCTCGTGGCAGCCAAGAAACCCGTAAAAAAGGCCGTCAAGAAGGCCGTCAAGCCCGCAGCCAAGGCGCCCGCCAAGGTTGCGACCAAGAAGTCTGCCCCCGCGAAGAAGGCCCCGGCCGTCAAGAAGGTGGCCAAGTCTGCGCCCGTGACCAAGAAGGCCGTGGCCAAGAAGGCGACCAAGAAGACGCCGGTCACCAAGACGCCTGCCAAGAAGGCGGCGCCGTCGAAGGCGCCAGCCAAGAAGATCGCCAAGGCCGCTCCGGTCAACAAGACCGTGGCGCCGAAGCCGGCGACGAACGCCAAGGCCGCCGCCCCGTCGGCAGCCAACAAGTCCGTCGCCAAAAAGGCGGCACCGGCAAAGTCGGTCATCGACAAGCCTGTCGCCAAACCGGAGGCTGCGTCTGCGAAGGCGACGTCGGCGCCGGCGAAAACCGCCGCACCCAAGCCGGTGCCGGCTTCCACTCCCACAACACGTCCGCGTCCGGCCGGCAAGGTCGCCGTCGCGGTCGTGGCGCGCCAGCCGGAGCCGGCGCCCAGAACGAAGGTGAAGGTCGTGCAGTACAAGACCGATGAAGAGACAGGTCGTCCCATCCTCCCGGCGGGCTACAAGCCCTCCGCCGACGAGGAGTACATGAGTCCGTTGCAACTCGAGTATTTCCGCCAGCGCCTGCTGCAGTGGCGCGCGGACCTGGTCGAGGAATCCAAGCAGACGATCGAGAACCTCAAGGACGAAGTCCGCGATGTCGGCGACGAGGCGGAACGTGCGACCCGGGAGACCGAGAACTCGCTCGAGCTTCGCACGCGCGACCGCTATCGCAAGCTGATCGGCAAGATCGACAGCACGCTCAAGCGTGTCGACTCGGGCGAGTACGGCTACAGCGTGGACTCGGGCGAGGAGATTGGTCTCGACCGTCTCGAAGCGCGCCTGACGGCCGAGCGCACGATCGACGAGCAGGAACGCTGGGAACATCTGCAAAAGCAGATGGGGGATTGACGGCTTCCGCCGATCGCTCCAGAAAAAGCCGGTCGATTCGACCGGCTTTTTCTTTGCGAGCCCGTCAGGGAATCAGGCAACAACCGACACGACCGCCGCCATACCGGCAGCCGGGCTTGCAAGGACAGCCGGTTTCCGGATGCGTACATCGGCTGCCAGCGGCATTGGACTGGACCGCCTGGGCGGCTCCGAATCCGAGGCACCCGACGATTGCGAACGCGACCAGCGCACTCTTCATCTTGCTCGTGACCTTCTTCATCTGCCTTCTCCTTGGATGGAACCGACTGAGACGGCATCCAGGCCGCGTATGTCGGTCATGAGGGATGCCACTACATCCTTGTCCAGTTGCCCGACATGCGAGAAGACGACACGGCCATCGTCGTCGACCGCGACCAGAAGAGGGACCTGCTCAACGCCCAGCAATGAAGCCAGCTTGGCAGACTGCGGAAAGACCGGAAAACCGAAGCCGGCGTCTTTCCGATAGGCGGCGATGTCGTCGCCACTGCCGATGCTCACCATTGAGATCGCATTGGGCAATTGCGCAAGAGCCGTCTCGATCTCCCGCACCACCGGCACCGAGGCCTTGCACGCCGGGCAACCGGTGTCGAAGACATAGATGACCTGTGCCCGGCCTGCGCCGCCCAGCGTCTCGGTGTACCCGTCGAGGGTCTGCAGTTCGAGGGCCGGCCACCATGCGCCTACCGGCGGTGCCAGTTGTGCGGTCTGAAGGTCGGTCAGCGTCGTCTGCAGCCGGCGGTTCTGGATGCCGAGCACGACAACGAGCGCGCAGGCGACGAGCAGGGCGATCGATACCAGAACGGGTGCGCGCATGGCCGGTTCCTTGGCGAAATCCGCGCGATCCCGAGCGCGGACGACTTGCGGTGGCAGGTCACGTGTTCGGGCGAGTATTCCGGGGATCGGGCAGGGCGACTCGGTCGCCCGTCACAGTTCTGCGTTCACTGCAGCTCGCGCAGATCCAGGCGGCGCAAGCGCGGCGCCTTCCAGGCCGTCATCGTGACCACGCCCATCGTCATGAAGCCGCCGAGCACAACGGCCGGAACCAGGCCGAGCAGGCGCGCCATCGAGCCCATGTAGAACGCGCCGATCTCGTTGGACGAGCCCACGAACAGGCCGTTGATCGACGAAACCCGGCCGCGCATGTGATCGGGCGTCGCCAACTGCATGATCGTCGAGCGCATGACCACCGACACCCCATCGCACATGCCCGACAGCAGCAGGAAGAACGCCGACAGCCAGAACGCGGTGGACAGGCCGAAACCGATCATGCACAGGCCGAAGCCACCGACCGCGAGCAGCAGGAAGCGACCTGCGTTGCGCTGGACGGGATGGCGGGCCAGCCAGATGCCCATCGCCACCGAGCCCAGTGCCGGCGCACCGCGCAGGATGCCCAAGCCTTCGGGTCCCCAATGCAGGATGTCGTGGATGAAAGCCGGCGCCAGCGAGATCGCGCCGCCAAACAGCACCGCGAACATATCCAGGGCCAGGGCGCCGAGCAGGATCTGGTGGCCGAACACGAAGCGGGCGCCCTCGGCGATGCTGGCGAAGATCGGGGCGCGTTGCAGCATGCGCGGCGGCTCGGTCACGCGCATCCGCGCCAGGAACACGATCACGCCCAGCGCCAGCACCGAGGCCAGCGCATAGGCGCTGGCTTCGCCGGCCCACCCGACGACGAATCCACCGATCGCGGGGCCCACCACGACCGCGCTCTGGAAAGCGATGCTGCCCAGGCTGGCGCCCCGCGCGAATTGCTCGCGCGGCAGCACGCGCGCGAACAGCGCGTTGTAGACCGGTCCCAGGAACGCCCGCACCATGCCGGTCAGCATGATCGGCAGATAGATCAGCCAGACGTGGTCGCCCAGCCCGTCGAGCGACAGCAGGGCGAGCAGCACCGGCGTGATCGCCAGGCCGGCCGCGGCCGCCATGCCCAGCTTGCGCCGGGGCAGGTGATCGACCAAGTAGCCGGCGAACGGCGCCACGCAGAAGTAGGGCAGCACTTCGGCCAGCCCCACCAGTCCGAGCATCCACGGGTTCTGGGTGGCGGCGTAGATCTGCCAGCCGACGGTGACCGCGACGATCTGATAGGACAGGATCGTCAGGATGCGATAGCCCAGCAATGCACGAAAGCCTGGATTGCGCAGCGGCGCGGCCCGGCTGTCGGAGGACTTGTCGCCGGGTGCGCTCACGCCAGCGCGGACTGGGCGCGATCGCGGATGAAGGCGAGCAGGGCGGCCAGGCCGTTGCTGCGGGTGGGCGAGAGGTGCTTGGCCAGCCCGATGTCGCCGATGTAACTGGCGTCGGTATCCACGATCTCGCGTGCGCTGCGGCCCGAATACACGCGCAAAGCCAGATAGATCAGGCCCGAGACGATCGCCGAATCGCTGGCCGCCGCGAAGTCCAGCCGATCCGCATCACCCGAGGCCACGATCCAGACCATCGACTGGCAGCCATGCAGGCGGTTGGCTTCGGTCTTCTCGCTGTCGGGGAACGGCGGCAGCTTGCGGCCGAGGTCGATCAGGTACTGATAGCGTTCCGACCAGTCGCCGAAGAAGGCGAATTCGTCGGCGATGGCGCGTTGCGCCTGTTCGGGCGAGGCTTCGAGCGGGAAGGGCGAATCGGTCACAGGGGCGGTCGGGAAACGGGCGGCGTCGCAGGGCGGGCCAGAACGCAATAGTGTGAAGCAAAAGCGCGCGAAGGGGATGTGGCGGCCTTCTCACCGCCATCATCGCGGTCGGCTAGGCTTGCCGGCGACGCGCGAGGAGGAGCGCATGGCGAACGCGATCGTCTGGTTCCGCAACGATCTTAGGCTCGACGACAATCCCGCGCTGCACGCAGCACTCCAGGCCGGCCTGGCGCCGGTGTGCGTCTATATCCACGCCCCCGACGAGGAAGGCGACTGGGCACCGGGCGCGGCGTCCAACGCCTGGCGTCATCGCGCACTGGCCGCGCTCGACCAGGCCTTGCGCCGTCATGGCGCACGCCTGCGCCTGTTCCACGGCCCGACCTTGCCGACCCTGCGCACGCTGGTGGAGACCTGCGACGCGGAGGCGGTGTTCTGGAACCGCCGCTATGAGCCGGCGATCGAACAACGCGACGCCCGCATCAAGCGGACCTTGCGCGGCGACGGTGTGCGTGCCGAAAGCCACGACGGCGCCTTATTGTTTGAGCCGTGGGCCCTGCAGACCGGGCAGGGCGGCCCGTACAAGGTATTCACGCCGTTCTGGCGCAAGGCCCTGTCGACCTGGCCCATGCAGGCGACCTGGTCGCCGCCGCCGTTGCTGCCGACGGCTGAGGCCGGGCCCAACGGCGTCGCGCTCGCCGACCTGAAGCTCGCGCCCGAACCCGACTGGTCCACCGGCTTCTGGTCGTCGTGGACGCCGGGCGAGGACGGCGCAAGGGAGGCCCTCGAAGTCTTCGTCGACGGGGCACTGCGCGACTACGCCAGTGGCCGCGACCGCCCCGATCAGGTCGGCACTTCGCGCCTGTCGCCGCACCTGCATTTCGGCGAGATCGCGCCGTGGCGGATCGTTGCCGCGCTGGAGGCCGAACGTCGCGCCGCCACTGCGCCGCAGATCGATGCCTACATCCGGCAGTTGGGCTGGCGCGAGTTCGCCCACCACCTGCTGCACCATTTCCCCGACAGCATCGACCGCGACCTCAACCCCCGCTTCGCGCGCTTCCGCTGGGCGCGGCCCGACGCCGGTCGCCTCGAAGCCTGGCAGCAAGGCCGGACCGGCGTGCCGATCGTCGATGCCGGCATGCGCGAGCTCTGGCACACCGGCTGGATGCACAACCGCGTGCGGCTGATCGTGGGCAGCTGGCTGTGCAAGCACATGCGCGTCCACTGGCGCGAAGGTGCGCGCTGGTTCTGGGACACGCTGGTGGATGCGGATCTGGCCAACAACACGCTCGGCTGGCAGTGGATCGGTGGGACCGGCGCCGACGCTTCGCCGTACTTCCGGATCTTCAATCCCGTCACCCAGGCGCAGCGCTTCGACCCGGACGGTGCCTACATCCGGCGCTGGCTGCCCGAACTGGCTGACATGCCGGCGCCCTTGTTGTTCGCGCCCTGGACCGAGCCTGACCGCCTGGCGGCGCTGGCGCCAGACTATCCGCGCAAGCCGATGGTGGATCTGGATGCAGGCCGGGAGGCGGCACTCGCCGCCTATCGCGCATCGCGCTGAGCGTTTGACCGAGCCGCGCGCTCGTGATGCGGGGTGGCGCGCGCGAAACTGAACAGGCCTTGGACACCGCCACATCCGTCACCCTATTTGCATCAGGCAACGGGTACTTTCGCTCCCGCCATCACCATTCGCGGACATTCGTGTCCTGACCCAAGGGAGATCCAAAACATGCGCAAACTGAGCACCGCAGGCCTGACCACGGCCATCGCAGGCGTCCTGTTGCTGACCAGCTGCGCCAGCTACACCGGCCAGACCAACGCGCCCGACGATCCGAATCGCACGCGCAACAATGCCCTGATCGGTGCCGGCATCGGCGCAGTTGCGGGCCTGCTCAGCGGGTCGGATGCAACCGAACGCCGCCAGCGTGCGCTCGTCGGCGCCGGTGTCGGTGGCCTGGCCGGTGGCGCGATCGGTGCCTATCAGGATCGCCAAGAAGCCGAACTGCGTCGCCAGACCCAGGGCACCGGTATCCAGGTCGATCGCGAAGGCGACGTCATCAAGCTCAATCTGCCTGACGGCGTGACCTTCGACTTCGGCAAGGCCGATCTGAAGGCCCAGTTCTATCCCGCGCTCAACAACGTCGCGCGCACGCTGGCCGAGTACGACAAGACCATCGTCGAGATCTCGGGCCATACCGACAGCGTCGGCAGCGATGCGGTCAATCAGCGACTGTCGGAACAGCGCGCCAATGCGGTGGGCAACTACCTGATCGGCCAGGGCCTGCTGCGCCAGCGCTTCGAGATCGTCGGCTTCGGCAAGACCCGTCCGATCGCCGACAACAGCACCGAGCAGGGCCGGGCGGCCAACCGCCGCGTCGAGGTCCGTGTGGTGCCGCTGCAGGGCTAATCTCCACGCGATCACGCATGAAGAAAAGCCCCGGCAGTGCCGGGGCTTTTTTTGGCTGCCAACCCGGGGGCGAGGCGACGGACAGGCGGCACCCGTCAGTAGTCGCGGCCTCGTGAATCGGAGGCCGCGCACATGCTGGGGTGCGTTACAGCGCCTCGATCACGCCTGCAGCGCCCATGCCGGTGCCGATGCACATCGTCACCAGGCCGTAGCGCTTCTTGCGGCGGCGCATGCCGTGCACGATCGTCGCGGTCCGGATCGCGCCCGTCGCACCCAGCGGATGGCCCAGTGCGATCGCGCCACCCAGCGGGTTGACCTTGTCCGGGTCCAGCTTGCTGTCGCGGATCACCGCCAGTGCCTGCGCGGCGAATGCCTCGTTGAGCTCGATCCAGTCGATGTCGTCGAGCGTCAGCCCGGCCTGCGCCAGCGCCTTGGGAATCGCCGCGATCGGTCCGATACCCATGACCTCGGGCCGCACGCCGGCGACGGCGAAGCTGACGAAGCGCGCCAGCGGCTTGAGGCCGTGGTCGTTCACCGCGCGCTCGGACGCGAGCAGGATGCCGGCCGCGCCATCGCTCATCTGCGAGCTGTTGCCGGCGGTCACCGAACCGCCGAACTGGCCGTTGCGGAACACCGGCTTGAGCTTGGCCAGCCCCTCGAGCGACGAATCCGGGCGCGGGCCCTCGTCGGTATCCACTAGCCGCTTCTTCAGCTGCACAGTGTTGCCGGCCAGATCCGGCTGATGCGACAGAATCTCGTAGGGGCTGATCTCGTCCTTGAACTCGCCGGCCTGGATCGCGGCGATCGCCTTCTGGTGCGAGGCCAGGGCGAACGCGTCCTGATCCTCGCGCGAGACCTTCCATTCCTCGGCGACCTTCTCGGCGGTGATGCCCATGCCATAGGCGATCGCGACATGGCCGTCCTTGAACACCGACGGCGACAGCGCGACCTTGTTGCCCATCATCGGCACCATGCTCATGCTCTCGGTGCCGCCGGCGAGCATCAGGTCGGCATTGCCCAGCCGGATCTCGTTGGCCGCCAGCGCCACTGCCTGCAGGCCAGAGGAGCAGAAGCGGTTGACGGTCTGTGCGGCGACGGTATCGGGCAGGCCGGCCAACAGCACGCCGATGCGTGCCACGTTCATACCTTGCTCGCCCTCGGGCATTGCGCAGCCGATGATCGCATCGTCGATGCGCCCCGGATCGATGCCCGGCGCCTGCGCGACGACGGCCTTGAGCACGTGCGCGAGCATGTCGTCGGGACGGGTGTTGCGGAACACGCCCTTGGGCGCCTTGCCCACCGGGGTGCGGGTGGCAGCGACGATGTAGGCGTCCTGGATCTGCTTGGTCATTGGAAACTCCGGAATGCGATGTCGAGGTTCGGGACGGGGACACGGCGTGGCCTGACACGCGGGCCACGCACGAACCTCAGTTCCTGAGCGGCTTGCCGGTCTTGAGCATGTGCGCGATGCGGGCCTGGGTCTTGTCCTGCTGCGCCAGCTCGACGAAGTGCTGGCGCTCCAGACGGATCAGCCAATCCTCGTCGACGAGCGCATTGCGGTCGACATTGCCGCCGCACAGCACAGTCGCGATGCGCTCGGCGATCTCGTAGTCGTACGGGCTCACGAAGCGGCCTTCGAGCATGTTGACCAGCAGCATCTTGAAGGTCGCGATGCCGACATCGCCGGCGACCCGGATCGCACGCGCGGGCAGGGGCGGGCGATAGCCCGACTCGGCCAGCGCGGCGGCTTGCTGGCGGGCGACGTGCAGCAGCTCGTAGGCGTTGAACGTCACCACGTCGTCTGCGCGCAGCAGCCCCAGTTCCTTCGCGTGCACGGCCGAGGTGGAGACCTTGGCCATCGCAACGGTCTCGAAGGTCTTCTTGAGCTCGGCGAACACGTCGCCGCCCGCACCGGCCGCGTTCGACGCGCGCACCGCCAGTTCCTTCAGACCGCCGCCGGCCGGCAGCAGGCCGACCCCGGCCTCGACCAGACCGATGTAGCTCTCCAGGTGCGCGACTGTGCGCGCGCTGTGCATCTGGAACTCGCAGCCGCCGCCCAGCGCCAGGCCGCGCACCGCCGAGACCACCGGCACCAGCGAATACTTGATGCGCTGGCTGGTCGCCTGGAAGTTGGCGACCATCGCCTCGAACGCGTCCACCTTGCCGGCCTGCAGCAGGCCCAGCGCGCCGGCGAGGTCGGCACCGGCGGAGAACGGCTCCTTGGGCTGCCAGATCACCAGGCCCTTGAAGTCCTGCTCGGCGATGCCGATCGCCTCCTGGATGCCGTCGAGCACCTGGTCGGAGACGGTGTGCATCTTGGTCTTGAAGCTGATCACGCCGATGTCGTCGCCATCGCTCCACAGCCGGATGCCATCGTTCTCGAAGCGGGTCTCGCCCTGATCGAAGCGCTCGCCAAGCAACGGGTCGGGGAAGCGCTGGCGGCGATAGACCGGCAGCGCGGAGCGCGGCAGCTTGGCATTCTGGGCCGGGCTGTAGCTGCCCTCGGCCGCGTGCACGCCCTCGCGGCCGTCGAACACCCAGTCGGGCAGCGGCGCGCTGCTCATGGTCTTGCCAGCAACGATATCCTCGGCGATCCAGTCGGCGACCTGCTTCCAGCCCGCCGCCTGCCACAGCTCGAACGGCCCCTGCTGCCAGCCGTAGCCCCAGCGGATCGCCAGATCCACATCACGCGCGGTCTGGGCGATATCTTCCAGGTGCACGGCGCTGTAGTGGAACAGGTCGCGCAGGATCGCCCAGACGAACTGCGCCTGCGGGTGCGCGCTGGCGCGCAGCTTGGCCATGCGCTCGGCGGGATCCCGGGTCTTGAGGATCTCCACGACCTCGTCGGCCGCCTTGCGGTCGGCGGGGCGGTAGTCCTGCGCCTCGAGGTCGAGGACCGTGATGTCCTTGCCGGCCTTGCGGAAAATGCCGGCCCCGGCCTTCTGGCCGAGCGCGCCCTTGTCGATCAGTGCCGACAGCCACTTGGGCGTGGCGAAATAGTCGTGCCACGGGTCGTCGGGCAGGGTGTCGGCCATCGTCTTGATGACATGGGCCATGGTGTCGAGCCCGACCACGTCGGAGGTGCGATAGGTCGCCGACTTCGGCCGGCCGAGCAGGGGACCGGTCAGCGCGTCGACCTCGTCGAAGCCGAGGCCTGACTCCTGGGTATGGTGGATCGTCGACAGAATCGAGAACACGCCGATCCGGTTGCCGATGAAGTTCGGGGTGTCCTTGGCGTAGACCACGCCCTTGCCGAGCTGGGTGGTCAGGAAGGTTTCCAGACCCTCGAGCACCGCCTTGTCGGTGGTCTTGGCCGGAATCAGTTCGGCCAGATGCATGTAGCGCGGCGGGTTGAAGAAGTGCACACCGCAGAAACGATGGCGAAGTTCTTCTGGAAGAACTTCCGCCAACTTATTGATTCCCAAGCCTGAGGTGTTGCTGGCAAGCACGGTGTGCGTCGGTACGTGCGGGGCGATCTTGCGGTACAGGTCCTGCTTCCAGTCCATCCGCTCGGCGATCGCCTCGATGATCAGGTCGCAGCTTTCCAGCAGCGCCAGGCCGGTCTCGTAGTTCGCCGGCACGATGGCCTCGGCCAGCGCGCGCGAGGCCAGCGGGGCAGGGCTGAGCTTGCCCAGGTTCGCCAGTGCCTTGCGGACGATGCCGTCCGGGTCACCGTCCTTGGCCGGCAGGTCGAACAGCACCGTGTCGATGCCGGCGTTGGTCAGGTGGGCGGCGATCTGCGCGCCCATGACCCCGGCGCCCAGGACCGCGGCGCGACGTACAAGCAATTTCTCGGACATTTGCTCCATCCCTTTGTTCGATAAGGGCCGGGTCGAACCCGGCATGGGGGTCAGGCGCGGAAACCGGCGGCAGAGAAGCGAATCAGTTCGCCGGCGATCCGGGTGCGGTGTTCGGCCTCGGTGGTGCCGTGCGGCCGCTTGATCAAGCCGAAGTCCGCCATCGCATAGGTTAGTGCGCCGGCCAGGAAATCCAGCCGGCCATAAAGCTCGGCCTTGCCCAGTCCCGGCAGACAGGCGGACAGGGCCGAGGCGAACTCGCGCGGCACGTGGCCGTACTGCTCGGACAGGAACTTGCGCAGCGCATCGTTCTTCTCGACATAGGCGCGTGCGATCACCCGCACGAACCCGCCGTTGCCGTTGCGACCGATCGCCATGTCCAGCGCCGGATCGACGAAGGCGGCGATGATCGGCTCGATCTGCCCGGGCTGCTCGGCCAGCGCCCGGCGCAGTTGGGCCAGGCGCTGCGCGCTCATCTGGTCCATGCGCCGGCGGAACACCTCGTTGACGAGGTTCTCCTTGCTGCCGAAGTGGTAGTTGACCGCGGCGATATTGACGTCGGCGCGGCTGGTGACCTGCCGCAGCGAGGTGCCGGCAAATCCATTGGCCGCGAACAACTCCTCGGCTGCGCCCAGGATCTTGTCCTTGGTCGAAAACTGCCGCGTACCGCTCATCCGCTCTCCGCTGAATCAAACGCTTGTTTGATGCTAGAGCGCAGCGGGGCGATGCGTCAATGACCGCGCCTTCGATCGCGGCTTGCATCGCGTCTTGGATCGCTTCTTGGGATCGGCGCGCTGCGGCTTGCCTCGCAATGCGGTAGAATCACTGCAGCCGTATCGGCTAAACCCGCGCCCAGACGCGGGTTTTTCCATGCTAACTTCGACCAGCCCGCCGGGATGGTCGTCCCCATTGTCCGGAGAATTCGCAGATGGCGCTCGAGCGCACCCTGTCCATCGTCAAGCCCGATGCCGTTGCCAAGAACGTCATCGGTGAGATCTACAGCCGTTTCGAGAAGGCCGGCCTGAAGATCGTGGCCGCCAAGTACAAGCAGCTCACCCGCGAGGAGGCCGAGGGCTTCTATGCGATCCACCGCGAGCGTCCGTTCTTCAACGCGCTGGTCGAATTCATGACCTCCGGCCCGGTGATGATCCAGGCCCTGGAAGGCGAGAACGCCGTGGCTCTGCACCGCGAACTGCTGGGTGCCACCAACCCGAAGGACGCCGCGCCGGGCACGATCCGCGCCGACTTCGCCGATTCGATCGACGCCAACGCCGCCCACGGCTCGGATTCGGTCGAGAACGCGCAGACCGAGATCGCGTACTTCTTCAAGAACGACGAAGTCGTCTCGCGCTGAGTGATGCCATCGTGACCGGGGTCGCCATCGACGTTGCCGTCGCCAAGCAGAACCTGCTCGACCTCGATCGCGAGGGACTGGAGCGCTTTTTCGCCGAGATCCTCGGCGAAAAGCGCTTCCGTGCCCACCAAGTGATGAAGTGGATCCACCACCGCTACGTCACCGATTTCAACGAGATGACCGACCTGGGCAAGGGGCTGCGCGCCAAGCTCGAGGCGCACGCCGAAGTCCGCGTGCCGCAGATCCAGTTCGAAAAGCCCTCCGCCGACGGTACCCACAAGTGGCTGCTGGCGATGGACGGCAAGAACGCCATCGAGACCGTCTACATCCCTGACAAGGGCCGCGGCACGCTGTGCGTGTCGTCGCAGGTGGGCTGCGCGCTCAACTGCCAGTTCTGTTCCACTGCGACCCAGGGCTTCAACCGCAACCTGTCGACCGCCGAGATCATCGGCCAGGTCTGGGTGGCGGCGCGCCACCTGGGCAACGTGCCGCACAAGCAGCGCCGCCTGACCAACGTGGTCATGATGGGCATGGGCGAGCCGCTGATGAACTTCGACAACGTCGTGCGCGCGATGAGCATCATGCGCGACGACCTGGGCTACGGCCTGGCCAACAAGCGCGTCACCCTGTCGACCGCCGGCGTGGTGCCGATGATCGACAAGCTCGGCGAGGTCAGCGACGTGTCGCTGGCGGTCTCGCTGCACGCGCCCAACGACGCGCTGCGCAGCGAACTGGTGCCGCTCAACAAGAAGTACCCGATCGCCGAGCTGATGGAATCGTGCGTGCGCTATGCCCAGCGCAAGCGTGGCGAGTCGGTGACGTTCGAATACACGCTGATGCGTGACGTCAACGACCAGCCCCAGCATGCGCGCGAGCTGGTGCGGTTGATGCGCGAGTTCGACAACCGCCTGCAGATGAAGGACGCGGCGAAGGTCAACCTGATCCCGTTCAACCCCTTCCCGGGCACCCGGTACGAGCGCCCGGACGACGCCGCGATCCGGCGGTTCCAGAAGCTGCTCAATGAATCGGGCCGCATCGCGCCGGTCCGCCGCACCCGCGGCGACGACATCGACGCGGCCTGCGGCCAGCTCAAGGGCCAGGTCGCCGACCGCACGCGGCGCCAGGCCGAACACCTCAAGCGGCTGCGCGCCGAGGGTGGCGACGGTGTCGATGCGGTGGCCTGAGGCCGTCGTCCTGGTGATGCTCGGCATGGCGCTGGCCGCCTGCTCGCGCTCGGGGTTCGTCAAGCCGAACACCGACCGCCCGACCTACGATATCGGTGGCACCCCCGAGTTCCGCCGTGCCGAGGCCGCGCGCGAACAACTGGCACTGGGCGTGCGCGCCTACCAGCAGGGCGACGATCGAGCCGCCGAGCGCCAGGCCAAGGCGGCCTTGCGCAACGAGCAGACCGCGGCCGACGCCAATACGCTGCTGGCGCTGGTCAGCGAGCGTCAGGGCCGCTCGGCGCAGGCCGGCGCCTACTACCGCGCCGCGGTCGAGCGCGCGCCCCACCGCGGCGCGACCCTCAACAACTACGGCGCCTGGCTGTGCCGCAGCGGCCGTGCGGGCGAATCGCTGGCGCAGTTCGACGCCGCGCTGCAGGATCCGGGCTACGGCGACCGCGCCGGCGCCCTGGCCAATGCCGGCGCCTGTGCACTCGAGGCCGGTGACGCCGTGCGCGCCGAACGCGATCTGCGCGCCGCGCTCGAACTCGAGCCTGCGAGCGCGGTCGCGCTCGATGCCATGGCTCGGTTGCTCGCCAGCCAGGGGCGATGGTTCGAGGCGCGCGCTTTTTCGCAACGATGGCTTGCCGTGGCCCCCGCAACTGCGGCAGCATTGCATCTGGCGGCCCGCATCGAACAGGGGCTCGGCGACGGAGCCGCCGCCGATCGACTCATGCGGCGTCTGGCGAGCGAATTTCCGGACGCGCCGCAACTCCAGCCAAGGGAAACCAGTCCACCATGAGTTCTTCGCACCAGGCCATGCCAGAGACCACGTCTGGGGTCGGAGAGCGCCTGCGCGTCGCGCGCGAGCAGGCCGGGTTGCGCCTTGCCGATGTCGCCTCGCGACTGCGGATGCAGATTCGCGTGGTCGAGGCCCTCGAGGCCGAGGATTGGGGGCGCCTGGGCGCGCAGGTGTTCGTCCGCGGTCAGCTGCGCAGCTATCTGCGTCTGCTCGGGCTGCCCGAGTCGCTGGCCGACACCGTGCCGGCGGCCGCCGAGGTGCGCCCGCCAGAACTGACCCCGCGCACCTACACCCCGCCGATGCAGCGGGTGCTGGACAAGGCCATGGGCCGCGCGGTCTATGTCGTCATCACCGCACTGATCGTCGTGCCGGTCTGGGTGGCGACGCGCCAGCATGTCGACGACACCGGTGAGATCACCGCTTCGCTGGGCGTGCTCGGAGACGACGCCGCGCCCGCGCAGCCTGCCGGCCCGCGGCCGGTCACCGCATCCTTGGGCGCACTGCCCAAGCGTGCGAACGCGCCCGTGCCGGCGGCCGAGCCCGCCGCACGCGCTCAGACGGGTCGGTTGACGCTGCGTTTCAGCGGGCCGAGCTGGGTGGAAATCGTCGGCCACGACGGCCGCCGGATCGAGTCGGCCGAAATCCCGGCCGGCCAGCAGCGCGAGTTCGCGACTGCGGATGTCCACCGCATCGTGCTCGGCAATGCCGGCGCGGTCGAGGTGCTGCGCGATGGGGTCGTTCAGGATCTGTCCGAGTTTCGCCGGTCGAACGTCGCGCGCTTTGAGGTATCCTCCGATCGCGGTTTTGCGCCCGTCGCCGAGTAATCGCGACCCGCGCTGCACACAGGACCGGCACGGCGCGTGAGCGCTGCCGCCGGTCTGTCGTTTTCCAATGGCAAAGACCCGTCGCCGGCGATGGGCGCAGAGAACATATGGCACTTGATGAGCTGCTCGACGAGCGCGAACAGGGGGAGCGGGTCAAGGCCTGGCTTCGCGACAACGGCCTGGGCCTGATTGGTGGCGTCCTCGTCGGCGCGCTCCTGATCTTCGGCTGGCAGTACTGGAAGCAGCGGACCCACGCCCAGGCGGCTGCCCAGCACGCTGACTACCAGGCGGCAGTGCTCGACATCCGCGCCGGTACGCTCGACAAGGCCAGCGAACGCGTCGCCGCGCTGCCCGATTCCACCTATGGCGAACTGGCCGCGCTGCAACTGGCCAAGGCCCAGCTCGACGCCGGCGACCGCGATGCCGCGATCGCCACGCTGCAGGGCGTCGAGGGCGCCGAACCCGGCGTGGCGGCGGTCGTGCGCCAGCGTCTGGCACGGTTGCTGATCGACGCCGGCCGCGGCCAGGAAGCGGTCGCGCTGCTCGATGGCGTTGACGATGCGGTCTCGCTGGAAGTGCGCGGCGATGCGCATTTCGCGCTTGAACAGGTCGAGCAGGCCCGCGCCGACTACGCCAGTGCGCTGCGTGGCCTCGACAGCGCCGCGCCGCAGCGCGGGCTGGTCGAGCTCAAGCTTTCCCAAGTCGGCGGTGCGCCGGACGAACCCGAGGTTGAATCCTGATGACCGAGCACACGGCCCCCGCCGCGGCTTCCCCCGTTCCGTCCCGCGCGTTGCGGTTCGCGGCGATCGCGCTGTGCGCGGTCGCGGTGAGCGGCTGCAGCACCGTGCGCGGCTGGTTCGGCAACAGCGAGAAGGCCGATGCCAAGGCGCTGTCGGAACCTGCGAAGCTGACCGACATCACCCCGTCGGTGACGGTGACCCGCCTGTGGCGGACCAGCGCCGGCAAGGGCGAAGGCCGGCTGGGCGTGCGCCAGGGCCCGGTGGTCGCCGATGGCCGCGTCTACGTCGCCGCGATCAAGGGCGGCGTGCGCGCACTGGACCTGCAGAGCGGCGCTTCGATCTGGCGCCATGAATCGGACCTGCGGCTGAGCGGCGGTCCGGGCGTCGGCGATGGCCTGGTCGTGGTCGGCAGCCTGGACGGCGACGTGCTGGCGCTCGATGCGGCGACCGGTGAACAGCGCTGGACCGCCAAGGTCACCAACGAAGTCATCGCCGCGCCGACGATCGGGCAGGGCCTGGTGCTGGTGCGTTCCAACGACGGTCGCGTCACCGCATTCGACATCGCCAGCGGCGAGCGCCGCTGGTTCTGGGTGCGCGAACTGCCGTCGCTGACCGTCCGCGGCAACGATGCGCCGGTGCTCGGGCCGGGTTTCGTCTTCGTCGGCAACGACGATGGCACGCTGGCCGCACTCGCGCTGGCCGACGGCCGCACGCTGTGGGAGCAGGCGGTTGCCCAGCCGGACGGTCGCACCGAGCTCGAGCGCATGGCCGACGTCGACGGCACCCCGGTGCTCGACGAAGCCGTGCTGTTTGCCAGCAGCTACCGCCACCGCACGATGGCACTGGAAGGCCCGAGCGGTCGCCCGCTGTGGGTGAGCGAGCACGGCGGCTCCAACCGCCCGGCGCTGTCGCCGCACCGCGTGGTCGTGACCGACGCCAATGGCACGGTCTGGGCGCTGGACAAGTTCAGCGGCACGGCGGCCTGGCAGCAGCCGGCGCTGGCCCGGCGCAATCTCAGCGCGGCGGTGGTGCAGGGCGACTACGCCGTGGTCGGCGACCTCGACGGCTATCTGCACTGGCTGCGCCTGGACGACGGCGAGTTCGCCGCGCGCGAGCGCGCCGGTCGCGACCCGATCAAGGGTGCCCCGGTCGTCGCCGACGGCGTGCTGGTGGTACAGACCGTCGACGGCGACGTCAGCGCCTGGCGCCTGAACCAGTAGGGTTTCGACGCCGCCAATGCGACACTAGGGCCCCGGGCGGTGTCACCGCCC
>NZ_JBBAXQ010000018.1:0-34584 GCF_037198055.1 Luteimonas sp. gir | reverse complement strand
CGCGACGCTCTCGGGGCTGTTGCCCGAACGCCCGAACGAGACCAGCAGCAGCGGGCGATCCGGATCGAGATACAGCTGCGGCGCACTGACCAAGTCGGTCGTGGGCACCGCATCGACGCGCGCAGCGAGGTTGCGGTCGAGCCACGGCGCCAGGCATTCGCCGATATAGGCCGAGGTGCCGGCGCCGGTCAGAATCACCCGCGCCGTCGGGTCGCCCGACACCGGCGCGATGAAGGCGGCGATCGACTCGGCCATCTCGGCGACCAGCGCCAAGGTGCGCACGAGCATGCGCGGCTGCTGCTCGATTTCGCGCGCGGTCCACAGCGCGCCGCTGGCGGCCAGGTCGGATTCGGGCAGGCCGAGGTGTTCAGGGCTGGGCATCGGGGACGCAGGCATGGCGGTAGTCGTCGAGGACGATGGCGATGTGGGCCATCACGAGGGTGGTGGGATCGAGCGGGGCGCGGTCGGCACGCAGCGCGCGCAGCGCCTGCGGCAGGTACTGGCCGACCAGCGGCATCGGCGGCGGGCTCTGGCGCAGGTTGGCGAACAGCTGCTGGCAGGCCGCCTCGATCGCAGGATCCGGCCAGTAGTAGCGGATGCGATCGCTGAGGCTGTACTGCAGATCGATGGTCAGTGCATCGCCCTGGGCGTGGTAGTAGCGCTGCCAGTGACCGGGCTGCGCGCGCATCCGGGCCAATGCGGTCTCGCGCAACTGCGCACGCCGGTCCGGGGCGATCCACTCGCGCTCGATCGCATCCAGCGCCCACAAGGCCTCGCGCAGCGCGAAGGTCAGGCCGGGGCCGACCTTGAGGATCGCGAAGTGGTCGCGCACCAGCGCGGCCAGTGCGTCCGGGGTCTGGTAGTCGGTCGAATGCGCCTCGAACACCAGACCCGGGACCTGCTCGATCGCGGCGCTGAGCGCGCGCGCGGCGGCCGGCACGTAGTCGATGACCTGGTGGTGGTCGAACTCCACGCCCGGCTGCACCACCGAGGCGATCACCCGCGTCCACGCAGCTTGCAGGCCGGCGGCTGCGAACGCGCCCCGGTGGGCCTCGATCGTCGCCAGCGCAGCCTCGGGCGCGGTGACTGCCAGGCCCTCGATGGCCTCGGTCGCGCCACCGGGCACCGGCACCTCGGTGCCGATCACGTAGACCGGCGGCTCGCCACCGGCCCGGGCATGGGCGGCCTCGGCCGCGCGACACAGCCGCACCGCACGCTCGACGATCGTGGCTTCGGGCAGCGGCACCGGATCGTCCGCGCAGGCCATCGAACAATCGAGATGGAGCTTGCGGAAGCCCGCGGCGACGTAGGCGGCGACCATCGTCTCGGCCTTGGCCATCGCCGCCTCGGCCTGGAGCGCGGTCCAGGGATTGGGGCCCAGGTGATCGCCGCCGAGTGCGATACGCGCCTGATCGAAGCCGACCTGCCGGGCGATGCCGCCGACGAAGGCGACGAAATCGACCGGGGTCATGCCGGTGTAGCCGCCGTCCTGGTTGACCTGATTGCAGGTCGCCTCGATGAGCACCAGCGGCAGGGCGTGGCGCTTGGCGTGGTGCAGCGCGGCCTCCAGTACCAAGGGATGGGCGCAGCAGATGGAGGGGATGCCAGCGGCGTCATCACGCCGATGGCGGGCGACCAGCTCGAGCAGGGCGTGCATCGCGGTCCTCGTATCAGAAAGGGGGGCGGGCGCCGCTGGTCAACAGGCCATCGGGCGTGCGCACAAAAGAGTCTGCGACGAAAGACAATGCTTAGCAACGTTTTCTTTCGTTTCTAACGATTCTGGTCCGTTGCGATGCTGGGCAGGCAGTTGAGGCCCGGGCGGGTCTCGCTGGGCCCGCTTGCCTGATCGATGCCGGATCTCGCGCTCGGGAGCGTGGGCGTATGCCTCGGGATCAGCGTGTTCATGACGCTGCGGCACGACCCGAGGCAGGCGACCCGCGTTCAGCCTGCCCAAATTTCGTTACAAGAAGATGTTGATGCCAAACGAAACATGATTTAGGCTGGATTTCGTTTTGTAGGTCGCCCCCACAGCCACCCACATCGAGGATGCTTCTGTGAAGACCGTTCGTCCGCATCGCAATCCGCTTTTCTGCAGCATCGCGCTGGCGCTCGTGGTGCCGGCCGGCGCGTCGGCCCAGGTCCAGGACGCCGGGGACCCCGCGGGACCGGCCGACGAACGGATCGAATCGCTCGACGCGGTGATCGTGACCGGGGTGCGCGGCAGCCTTGCGCGGGCGGTCGAGCTCAAGCGCGATGCGGCCACCGTGCAGGATTCGATCAGCGCGCTGGAACTGGGCAAGTTTCCCGACGACAACGTCGCCGACTCGCTGAGCCACATCACCGGTGTCTCGATCAGCCGCACGGCAGGCGGTGAGGGCCAGAAGGTCAGCGTGCGCGGCCTGGGGCCGGAGTACACCCTGACCACATTCAACGGCCGACTGCTGGCGACCGACGGCGCAGGCCGCGATTTCGCGTTCGACGTGCTGCCATCGGACGTGATCAGCGGCGCCGACGTGATCAAGGGGGCGCAGTCGTCGTTGGCCGAGGGCGCGATCGGCGGTCTGATCAATCTGCGCTCGGCCAGTCCCTTCGATCGCACCGGCCAGCACGGCATCGTCCGCGTCGAGGGTGACCGCAACCAGATGTCCGAGCTCAACGGGCGCAAGTTCTCGGCGACCTACAGCAACACATTCGCCGACGACACCTTCGGTGTATTGCTCGGCGTGGTCTACGGCAAGCGCCGGGACCGCACCGATATCGCCGGCAACGATGGCGGCTGGACCCGCAACACCGATCCGCGGGATCCCACCTGGTCCAGCAACGCCTGGGGCGGCGACGTCGACCTCAACGGCAACGGCGAGCTCGACCCCGAGGAGTACGGCCTGATCTCGCCCGGCCAGTTCCGCGCCGGCTCGATCATCGAGGAGAAGAAGCGGCGGGCGTTCTCGGGCAAGCTGGAATGGCGCCCCAGCGATCGCTTCCGGCTCACGGTGGACGGTCTGACCACGCGGCTCGACTCGCCGCAGGTCGGCTACCAGCAGTCCTACTATCCGCTGTTCGCGCCCGGGCGTTGGTCCGACATCACCGTCCAGAACGGCATCGTCACCGGGTTCACGATGGACAACTCGGATCCGGAACTGCGGCTCAACCCCGAACTGCTCAATATGACCGAGCACCGGGTGGTCGACACCGATCTGTACGGAGCCAACGCGCAGTGGCAGGTCAACGACGATTTCACGCTCACCGCCGACGTGTACCGCTCGACCTCCAAGCGTTACTCGGGCGGCCAGGATTCCTATGTGGTCCTGCGCATGAACCAGCCCAACACCGCCCGCATCGACCTGAGTGGGGATGCGATGCCCAACGTCCGCGTGGACTTCGACGATGGTCGTTCGCTGGCCGACGGCTTCGGGACCGGCAATTTCGGCGCGTCCGACTTCAACACCCACTACATGGAACTGCGCGGTGACAACATCGTCGACGAGATCACCGGCGGCGCCCTCGGCGGCGAGCTGTTTGTCGGTCGCTCGGTATTCGACCGGCTGCGCTTCGGGGTCAATGTCACCGATCGCAAGAAGTCGCGCGACCTGATCAACAATACCCTCAATGGCGGCGCCGATTACTACTCGGGCGACAATGCCATCAACGTCGGTGATTTGGGGGCGGGCGTGATCTCGCAGTCCCTGGCGCCGCCGAGCTTCATGAGCCGGGTCAATGCGGTCTTCCCGAGATCGTTCATCGCCTTCGACGTCCCCAATTACCTCGGCCATCTCGCGCAGTACGACGGTCGGCCGCGTGCGGACGGCACGCCCTACGATTTCTCCAACGCCGCGCCGCAATGGAACCCGCTCGAGAGCTACCGCGTCTCGGAGAAGACCAACGCGTTCTACGTGCAGGCCGACTTTGTCGGTGAACGCTGGCGCGGCGATATCGGCATGCGCGTGGTCAAGACCGACACCACGGCCCATGCCTGGGACGCCAAGATCCTGCAGATCGTCGAGAACGGGACGTTCAACTACACCGCGGTCTACGACACCCCGAGCGCGATCGAGCAGAAGGGCGACTACACCTTCTACCTGCCCTCGGCGAACTTCATCTGGAGCTTCACCGACGACCTGCAACTGCGCGTGGGCGTCGCCAAGACCATGGCCCGGCCGCCGGTCGACAAGCTGGCGCCGACCAATACGACGGCCAGTGTGTCCTGGGGCGAGTTCACCCAGATCTACGGCGGCAACGTCGATCTGCAGCCCTACAGTGCCAAACAAGGCGATCTGTCGCTGGAGTGGTACTTCACCGACCGGTCTATCTTCAACGTCGCGGTGTTCTACAAGCGCATCGCCAACCAGATCACCACCAGTTGGGAGCCGGGCCAGGACATCGGTGTCGGTCCCATCGTCGATGCCGACGGGACCCCGGTGAGCACCGGCCCGACGCTGTTCAACGTCATGCGTCCGATCAACGGCGACTACGCCAAGGTGCGTGGCATCGAGGCGGGGCTGCAGCACTTCTGGGACAACGGCTTCGGCTTCCGCGCGCAGTACACCCGCAACTGGGCACGCAGTTGGGTCGGCGAGTTCGAGCGCCCGCTCGAAGGCATCGCGCCGTCGGTGTACTCGCTGGGCCTGATGTACGAGAAGGGTCCCTGGTCGATCGGCGCCACCGCCGATCACACCGATGGCTTTGTGACCGCGATCAATGTGCTGGGCGAGGGTTACAACGAGCAGTCCGACCCGATCACCTGGCTGACGGCGCATGCTTCCTACGCCGTCAACGACCGCTTCACGATCTCGCTGGAGGGCAGCAACCTGCTCGACGATGAGAGCACGTCCAGCATCAACGGCAACCCGCTGTTGTCGCAGGGCTACTACCGCTATGGCCGCTCGGTCACGCTGGGCTTGAGCTACCGGTTCTGAACGCGTTCGACGCGGCCGGTCCGGGCGTCGCCCCTGGACCGGCCGCTATCCCATGCCGGCGACGGGAGGGGTAGATCATGGAGCATCATCGAGATCGGCTGCGCATTGCAGCATCGGCCATGCTGTTGGCGGTCGTCGCAACCGCCAATGCGGGCCTCACGCGGCCCCAGGCGCCGGATGGCGCACCGACTTCGGCGCAGGCACACGGGAGCGCGCATGCAGCAGGCTCGGGCGCACGCTTGGTCAAATCAGCGCCCCTCGCACGCGCCGGCGCGGCAGTGCCTCGACGCGGCAAAGCGGCCTACGTGCCGGTCCCGCTGCAGGCGACGATCGATCGCGTGCAACCGATGACTGGCATCGTGTTGTGGAACGACAATGCGTCGGGCCTGGCGGCGCTCGGCGACGACGTGCAGCTGGAGTTCGCCTACTTCAAGTACAGCGATGTCGTGACCGCGTCGGGCGCCTACGACTGGTCGCAGGTCGACGCCCGGCTGGCATCGGCGGCGGCACGCGGTCACCAGATGATCGTGCGCTTCCACGACACCTATCCCGGCCACACCACGATCTCGATCCCGAGCCACGTGGCCAATGCCGCCGACCACGTGATCGACTACAGGAACGTGGAGGGCGAGCAAACCTTCGTGCCCGACTGGCGCTCGGCCACGTTGCGGGCCTTCATTCTCGACTTCTACACCAAGTTCGCGCAGCGTTACGACCTCGACCCGCGCCTGGCCTTCCTGCAGGTGGGCTTCGGCTCCTATGCCGAGTATCACCTGTGGGACGGGCCGCTGACCCTGGGCCGCACGTTTCCGTCGAAGGCGTTCCAGCAACAGTTCCTCGAGCACCTGGGCGCCACGTTCGCGCAGACGTTGTGGTCGCTGTCGATCGATGCGGCGAGCGCGACCTACTCGCCGTTCTCCGCCGTGTCGTCGTTGCGGCAGCTGCGCTTCGGGCTGTTCGATGACTCCTTCATGCACGAGACGCATTCGAGCAGCAACAGCGAGTACAACCGCGCTTCGTGGCTGTTCTTCGGCAACACCCGCTACCAGGACAGCCCGGCGGGCGGTGAGTTCAATTACTACAGCGACTACGACCAGGCGCATGTGCTCGATCCCAACGGGCCCTGGGGGCGCAGTTTCGAATCCTTTGCTTCGCAGTACCGCATCAGCTACATGATCGGCAACGACCAGCCGGGCTATCAGACGCGCGCTCGGATCCGACAGGCCGCGATGGCGACGGGCTACGCGTTCCGGATCACGGCGCTGTCGAGCGACGGCGAATGCGTGCAGATGTCGGTGCGCAACGAAGGCGTCGCGCCGATCTACTACGACGCCTGGCCCGCGGTCGACGGCCATCGCCTGGGCACATCGCTCAAGGGGCTGCTGCCCAGTGCCGAGCGTTCCGCGTCGGCCTGCATCGGCCCGCATGCGATCGCCTCGCTGACGGTTGCGATCGAGAGCGACCGGCTCGTGCCGGGGCAGCAGATCCAGTTCAACGCCTCGCTGCCGTAGGCCAAGCGTGGGGCCGGGCGGCTGGCCCACCAACGAGAACGGGCGCCGCAAGGCGCCCGTTCGTCGTGTCACTGCAGTGGTGCGGATCACTCAGTAGCGGTAGTGGTCCGGCTTGAACGGGCCTTCGACCGGCACGCCGATGTAGTCGGCCTGGGCCTGGGTGAGCTTGGTCAGCTTGACGCCGATCTTCTCCAGGTGCAGCCGTGCCACTTCCTCGTCGAGGTGCTTGGGCAGCAGGTAGACCTTCTTCTCGTAGCGGTCCTTGTTCGCCCACAGATCGATCTGGGCCAGGGTCTGGTTGGCGAACGAGTTGGACATCACGAAGCTCGGGTGGCCGGTGGCGCAGCCCAGGTTCACCAGACGGCCATCGGCGAGCAGGAAGATCGCACGGCCGTCCGGGAAGACGTACTTGTCGACCTGCGGCTTGATGTTGATCTGCTGCACGCCCGCCAGCGCCTTGAGCGCATCGACCTGGATCTCGTTGTCGAAGTGGCCGATGTTGCAGACGATCGCCTGATCCTTCATCGCCTGCAGGTGCTCGGCGGTGATGATGTCCTTGTTGCCGGTGGTGGTGACATAGACGTCGCCGCGGCCGAGCGTGCTCTCGATCGTGTTGACTTCAAAGCCTTCCATCGCCGCCTGCAGCGCGCAGATCGGATCGATCTCGGTCACCACGACGCGGGCGCCGTAGGCGCGCAGCGAGGCGGCGCAGCCCTTGCCGACGTCGCCGTAGCCGCAGACCACTGCCACCTTGCCGGCCAGCATCACGTCCATCGCGCGCTTGAGGCCGTCGGCCAGCGATTCGCGGCAGCCGTAGAGGTTGTCGAACTTGGACTTGGTGACCGAATCGTTGACGTTGATCGCCGGCACCAGCAGCGTGCCGGCCTGCGCCAGCTGGTAGAGACGGTGCACGCCGGTGGTGGTTTCCTCGGAGACGCCCTTCCAGTCGGCGACCACGCGCGTCCAGTAGCCCGGACGTTCGTTGGCCACGCGCTTGAGCAGCGCCTTGATGACCTGTTCTTCGTGCGAGCTCGCGGGCTCGTCGACCCAGGTGCTGCCGTTCTCGAGCTCGTAGCCCTTGTGGATCAGCAGCGTGACGTCGCCGCCGTCGTCGACCACCAGCTCCGGACCGGTCAGCGTGCCGTCGGCCAGGGTGAAGGTCAGCGCGTCGAGCGTGCAATCCCAGTACTCCTCCAGCGTCTCGCCCTTCCAGGCGAACACCGGCGTGCCGGTCGCGGCGATCGCGGCGGCCGCGTGGTCCTGGGTCGAGAAGATGTTGCACGAGGCCCAGCGCACGTCGGCGCCGATGTCCTTGAGCGTCTCGATCAGCACCGCGGTCTGGATGGTCATGTGCAGCGAGCCGGTCACGCGCACACCCTTCAGCGGCTGGGTTGCGGCGTGCTTGCGGCGGATCGACATCAGGCCCGGCATCTCGTGCTCGGCGATGTCGAGTTCCTTGCGGCCCCAGTCGGCCAGCGAGATGTCGGCGACCTTGTAGTCGCCATCCTGGGAGAAGGCGCGCTCGGCGCCGGACTTCAACTGTGCGTTCATTGCATGCTCCGTACGGAATGCGATCGATGCATTCGCGATGACGGGCGCCGTTCGCAGGGCACCTGCGCCGAGCCTGGCCATCGCAGCGCCCGCTTGTGCGGGGGCGTGTCGTGGACGAAGCCACGCGATGGTCGCAGCGCCCCTCGGCGAGGCGATCCCCATTCTATCGCAGCTCGTCGCTGGCGGCGGGGCAGGCACTGGATCGCGGCCGGCTGGCGGGAGGTCCGGCGCGGCTTGGGTTCAGGCGTCAGCTGTGTATGGCGCCACTGCACTGTGACCTGCTGTGATGCCACTGCAGTGCAGGGCGTGCAACGCAAGTCCCGTCGGTCCCTGGCCGGCACTGGCTGCGCGGCAGGTATGCTCGACGGCCTCGTGTGCCTTTTCGGATCGCCTTCTGATGCCTGCAACGACCGCCCGTCGCCGATTGTTCCTCGCCGTCTCCGCCACCTTGCTCGTCGCCTCGCTCGGCGTCGCCCCCGCATTCGCGCAGACCGCGCCGGCGGTCGTCTCCGAGGATGGCGGCTACCAACTGCCGCCCGAAGCATTGCGCGCGATCGTCGATGCGCCGCGTCCGCCGCGCCTGTTATTGAGTCCCAAGCGCGACCTGGCCGCCTTCCTGCAGACGCCGGCGCTGCCGTCGATCGCCGAGGTCTCCCAGCCCGAGCTCAAGCTCGGTGGCATCCGGATCAATCCCAAGACCTACTCGGCCAGCCGTGCCTCGTACGTCAGCGATGTCTGGCTCAAGCCGATCGACGGTGGCGCCGAGCAGCGCATCGCGGGCCTGCCCGAGCCGCTGTCGCTGGCCTCGCTGTTGTGGTCGCCCGACCAGCGCCACATCGCCTTCAGCCAGGTCGACACGCACGCGGGCGAAGTGCAGCTGTGGCTGGTCGACGTGGCGACGCGGCAGGCGCGGCGTCTGCTGTCCCAGCCGCTCAACGCCGTCGTCGGCAATGGCTTCGAATGGATGCCCGACGGGCAGTCGCTGCTGGTGCGGCTGCGCCCGCAGGGGCAGGGTGCAGCGCCGCAGGACGATGGCGTGCCGGCCGGCCCCAATGTCCAGGAGACCGGCGCCGGCGGCACGGTGCAGCAGTTGCGGACCTACCAGGACCTGCTGCGCAGCGAGCAGGACGCGCGGGTGTTTGTGCATTACATGACCAGCCAGCTCGCGCGCGTGTCGCTTGATGGCACGGTGTCACCGATCGGCGCGCCCGGCCTGACCGTCAGCGCCACCGCATCGCCCGACGGGCGTCATCTGCTGCGCCAGCAGATCGATCGGCCGTTCTCCTACCAGGTGCCGTACACCCGGTTCCCGCGCCGGATCGAGGTGGTCGGACTCGATGGCCAGGTCCAGCACACGGTGGCACGCCTGCCGCTGGTCGAGGGTCTGCCGGTCGGCAACGACGCCGTGCCCACCGGCGTGCGTTCGGTCGCCTGGCGCAGCGACGCACCGGCGACGCTGGTCTGGGCCGAGGCGCAGGACGGCGGCGATCCGGCGCGCGAGGTCGCGGTGCGCGACATCGTCTATGCGCAGGCCGCGCCGTTCCGCACCAAGCCGAGCGAACTTGCACAGCTGTCGATGCGTTACGCCGGCACGCAATGGGGCAATGGTGAACTTGCGCTGCTGACCGAGTACTGGTGGAAGACCCGCCGGATCCGCGAGTGGCGCCTGCATCCCGATGGCGGCGCCGCGCCGGTGCTGGTGCGCGACGGCTCCTACGAGGATCGCTATGCCGACCCGGGCATGGCGGTGACGATGCCCGACGACAATGGCAACAGCCGGCTGCTGATCGCCGCCGACGGCCAGAGCATTTACCGCATCGGCGACGGCGCGTCGGAAGAGGGCGACCGGCCGTTCCTGGACCGGCAGCACCTGGCCGACGGCCGCACCGAGCGGCTGTTCCACTCGCAGGCGCCGGCGTATGAGGCGCCGGTCGCGGTGCTCGACGCACAGGCCACGCGGCTGCTGACCACCCGCGAGACCCCGGCCGAGCCGGCGAACTTCCTGCTGCGGCGCCTGGACGACGCCGATGCCGCACCGACGGCGCTGACCGCGTTCGCGCATCCCACGCCGCAGCTGCGCGACGTGCACAAGGAGCTGGTCCGCTTCAAGCGCAAGGACGGCGTCGACCTGAGCGGCACGCTGTACCTGCCGCCGGGCTACGACGCACAGCGCGACGGCCCCTTGCCGCTGCTGATGTGGGCCTATCCGGGCGAGTTCAAATCCGCAGACGCCGCGAGCCAGGTGACCGATTCGCCGTATCGGTTCAACGCGGTCGGCTACTGGGGACCGCAGGCGTTCCTGGCGATGGGCTATGCGGTGTTCGCCGACGTCTCGATGCCGATCATCGGTGAGGGCAATGCCGAGCCCAACGACACCTATATCGAGCAACTGGTCGCCAGCGCCGAGGCCGCGGTGGACGAGGTCGTGCGCCGCGGTGTGGCGGATCGTCGTCGGATCGCGATCGGCGGGCATTCCTACGGCGCGTTCATGACCGGCAACCTGCTGGCGCACTCGCGGCTGTTCGCTGCCGGTATCGCGCGCAGTGGCGCTTACAACCGGACGCTCACGCCGTTCGGCTTCCAGGCCGAGGAGCGCAACTACTGGCAGGCCCAGGAGACCTATCTGCGCATGTCGCCGTTCAACTACGCCGGGCAGATCAAGGATCCGATCCTGCTGATCCACGGCGAAGAGGACAACAATTCGGGCACGTTCCCGATGCAGAGCGAGCGCATGTTCGCCGCGATCAAGGGCCTGGGCGGCAACGCCCGGCTGGTGATGCTGCCCAAGGAATCGCACGGCTACCGGGCACGCGAATCGATCCTGCACATGCTCTACGAGACCAATGTCTGGCTCGATCGTTATGTGAAGCATCGCCCTGACGCGCCCGCCGCGCCGTAAACGGCGCGGCCGCCGCAACGCCCGATCCAACGTCGGGCGTTGCGGCCGCGATCAGTGCAGGGCGCTGACTAGCGTGCCCATGGCGGCGCCGGCAACGCGGCGACCGCTTCGCGCAGGCTGTTATTCCAACGCTCGCGGATCGAGCGCAGGTAGGCGTCCTCGTCCTCGAAGCGCTGCTGGACCTCCAACTGCAGGCTGTCGCGGCGATAGACCACCAGGTCGATCGGTGTCCCGACCGACAGGTTCGAGCGGATCGTCGAGTCGAACGACACCAGCGTGCACTTGGTCGCGGTGACCAGGTCGGTCTGCCGGGTCACCACCCGGTCGAGGATCGGCTTGCCGAACTTGATCTCGCCGGTCTGGAAGAACGGGGTCTCGGGCGTGCTCTCGATGAAGTTGCCTTCCGAGTACACCAGGAACAGTCGCGGGGGCTCGCCGCGGATCTGGCCGCCGACGATGAACGTGCCGCTGGGGTCGATCCCGCTGTCGCGCAGGTAGGCTTCGTCGCGTGCACGGATCTCGCGCATCGCATCGCCGATCGCCTGGGCGACCTGGAACATCGACTGCGCGTTGCGGATGCCCGGCGTCGCCGGTTCGTGCCGGTCGCGATGCTCGATCAGGTTGAGCACGTTCTGGGTCAGCGACAGGTTGCCGGCCGACAAGGTCACGACCACATAGGCGCCGGGTTCGGCGAAGACCCGCATCTTGCCGGCACGGCGGACATGGTCGACGCCCGCGTTGGTGCGCGAGTCGGAGGCCAGCACGAGCCCCTCGTCGAGGTTGAGGCCGATGCAATAGGTCATGGGCGGGGCGGGTACAGCGGAGCGGACGGTCATTGTGCCCGCTACGCGGGCGGCATGGCACCCGTCAGGCCGTGGTCTGCCAGGGGGCCTGAACCTGCGTCTGCGCCGGCGCCGGTACGGCGCGGGTGGTCATGAACTGATGGTGGATCTCCGCGCCCAGCCGGGTCAGCCGGGTCATCGTGTCCTGCAACCAGGGTTCCAATCCGCCGGCGATGATCTCGTCCATGCGCGCGTAGCGCGACTGCGCGGCCAGCGCGCCGGCCTGGCGCGCCACTTCCACCGACGCACCGCCGGTCAGCGACTGCAGGATCGAGGAGATCGCCTCGACGCAGGTCTGCAGCGAGCGTGGGTTGTCACCGTTGAGCAGCATCAGCGCCGCCACGCCGGCCGGGCTGACCGACTCGCGGTAGAGCCGTCGATAGGTCTCGAACGCCGACAGCGCCTGTAACAGCGCACTCCACTGGAAGTACTGCACCGCGTCGCGCGCCTCGCCGGTCTCGGGCAGTTCGTCGTCGCTGGCGATCATGTCCAGCAGCCGGATCGACCATTCGGCGCGCTCGATGAACGCCCCCAGTTGCAGGAATTGGTAGCCCTCGCCGCGGCCGAGCGTGCCGATCGTGATGCCGCGAAACGACGCCGAGCGGGTCTTGACCCATTCGAGCGTGTTGCTGAGCCCGTTGCGGCGCAATTGCGCGGCATCGAGCCTGCGGATCTCCAGCCACGAGCTGTTGAGGTCCTCGTACATTTCCGAGGTGATCGCCACACGCTGGGCGCGGGCGTTCTCGCGTGCGTTGCGGAAGCAGCTGTGGATCGAGCTGGGGTTGTCGGGCGCCAGCAGCAGGTGCCCGACCACGCCCTCGGCATCGATCCGGCCGTGGCGTTCGAGGAACGGCTGCACCAGCCCGAGCGAGTCGAGCGAACGCCGCCACGCGGCGGCCTGCGCCTTGCCGCGATCCAGGCGCTCAGGCAGCAAGGCGATGCGTTGTGCGACATCGAGCAGGCGCGCGGTGTTCTCGGCGCGTTCCATGCTGCGCGCCACCCAGTACAGATCGTTCGCGGTGCGACAGAGCATGCGTGCGGCCTTAGTTTTCCATGATCCAGGTGTCCTTGGTGCCGCCCCCCTGGGACGAATTGACCACCAGCGAGCCTTCGCGCAGCGCCACCCGGGTCAGCCCGCCCGGCACGACCTGGATGCGGCGGCCGCTGAGGATGTAGGGCCGCAGGTCGATGTGGCGCGGGGCCAGCCCGCTTTCGACGAAGGTCGGGCAGGTCGACAGCGATAACGTGGGCTGGGCGATGTAGTTACCGGGGTCGGCGAGGATGCGGGCACGGAATGCCTCGATCTCGGCCTTCGTCGAGGCCGGGCCGACGAGCATCCCGTAGCCGCCGGCGCCGTGGACTTCCTTGACCACGAGCTCGGGCAGGTGCGCCAACGCGTACTTCAGGTCGTCGGGATTGCGCAGTTGCCAGGTCGGTACGTTGTGCAGGATCGGCTCCTCGCTGAGGTAGTAGCGGATCATCTCCGGCACGAACGGATACACCGACTTGTCGTCACCCACGCCGGTGCCGGGCGCATTGGCCAGGGTCACGTTGCCGGCGCGGTAGGCGCCGAACAGCCCGGGCACGCCCAGCATCGATTCGGGCCGGAACACTGTCGGGTCGAGGAAGTCGTCGTTGATGCGGCGGTAGATCACGTGCACGCGCTGTGCGCCGCGCGTGGTCTGCGCATAGACCATGTCGTTCTGCACGAACAGGTCGGCACCCTCGACCAGTTCCACGCCCATCTGCTGGGCCAGGAAAGCGTGCTCGAAGTACGCCGAGTTCGCCGCGCCCGGCGTGAGCACGGCCACCACCGGGTTGTCGATATTGGCTGGCGCACATTCGCGCAGCACGTCCAGCAGTGCGTCGGGGTAGCGCTCGACCGGCGCGATCTGCTGGCTGGAGAACAGCTCGGGCGTCAGGCGCGCCATCATCCGCCGGTTCTCGAGCATGTACGACACGCCCGAGGCGACTCGCAGGTTGTCCTCGAGCACGTAGTACTCGCCGTCACCGGCGCGCACCAGATCGATGCCCGAGACATGCGAATAGGTGTTGCAGGCGACCTGCAGGCCCTGCATCTCCTTGCGGTACTCGCTGTTGTCGAGGACCAGCGCCGCCGGAATACGGCCATCGCGCAGGATGCGCTGCGGGCCGTAGACATCGCCCAGAAACAGATTCAGCGCGTGTACCCGCTGGCGCAGACCGGCCTCGAGCATCCGCCATTCGGCGGCCGGCACGATCCTGGGCACGATGTCGAAGGGGATCAGCCGCTCGGTGCCCGACTCCTCGCCGTAGACCGAGAACGTGATGCCGACGCGGTGGAACGAGATCTCGGCCTCGCGCCGCTTGTGGGCGACCTGCTCGGGCGGGGTGCGTTGCAGCCAGTCTTCGAACGCGCGGTAGTGCGGCCGGACTGCGCCCTGTGCATCGCGCATCTCGTCGTAGCTGGCTGACATCGAAGAAGCTTCCCCTGGCTGTCCTTGGCGCCGCACCGTGCGACGAGATATAGCATGTCGCCCGCCGGGTGCACGCCGGGTGAGACGATGGGGCGCCCGTGGAGCAGGGGAGCGGGCCGGCCCGCCGGGCCAAACGACGACGGGCCGCTTGCGCGGCCCGTCGTGGCAAAGCGGCGGAACGCGCCGGTCTTACTTGAGCTTGGCGTCGGCGCGCAGGGCCTCAGCGCGGTCGGTCTTTTCCCACGAGAACGCAGTGGCGGTGTGCTGTTCGCCAGCGCCGTCGGTGTAGCTGACCTGCTGCGGCTTGCGGCCGAAGTGGCCATAGCTGGCCGTGCGCTGGTAGACCGGGTGGATCAGGTCGAGCATCTGGATGATGCCGTAGGGGCGCAGGTCGAAGTGGCGACGGATCAGCTTTTCGATCTGCGCGTCAGGGATCTTGCCGGTGCCGAACGTAGTCACCGAGATCGAGGTCGGCTCGGCGACGCCGATCGCGTACGACACCTGCACCTCGCAGCGCTCGGCCAGGCCGGCCGCGACCACGTTCTTGGCGACATAGCGCGCGGCGTAGGCAGCCGAGCGGTCGACCTTCGACGGATCCTTGCCCGAGAACGCGCCGCCGCCGTGACGAGCCCAGCCGCCATAGGTGTCGACGATGATCTTGCGGCCGGTCAGGCCGCAATCGCCCACCGGCCCGCCGATGATGAACTTGCCGGTCGGGTTGATGTGGAACTTGGTGCCTTTGTGCAGCCACTTGGCCGGCAGCACGGGCTTGATGATCTCCTCGCGCACCGCCTCGATCAGATCCTTCTGCTTGACGCCCGGATCGTGCTGGGTCGACAGCACGACCGCGTCGATCGCGGTCGCCTTGCCATCTTCGTAGCGCAGCGTGACCTGGCTCTTGGCATCGGGGCGCAGCCACGGCAGCGGCGAGTTCTTCTTCTTGCGCACCTGCGCCTGGCGCTCGACCAGACGGTGCGACAGATGGATCGCGGCCGGCATGTGGCTGTCGGTCTCGTTGGTCGCGTAGCCGAACATCAGGCCCTGGTCGCCGGCACCCTGTTCTTCGGGCTTCTTGCGGTCCACGCCCTGGTTGATGTCGGGCGACTGCTTGCCGATCAGGTTCAGCACGCCGCAGGTCTCGCCGTCGAAGCCGACGTCGGAGCTGTCGTAGCCGATGTCCAGGATCACCTTGCGGGTCAGCGCCTCCAGGTCGATCCACGCGCTGGTCGTCACCTCGCCGGCGACGATCGCCACGCCGGTCTTGACCAGCGTCTCGCAGGCCACGCGCGCGCGCTTGTCCTGGGCCAGGATCGCGTCGAGCACGGCATCGGAGATCTGGTCGGCAATCTTGTCCGGATGGCCTTCGGAGACGGACTCGGACGTGAAGAGATAGCTGGACATCAGGGCTATATCCCTATATTCGGATGAAAAGATGGCCGCGAATGATACACCCCCGGCCGGCGCAACGCATCTTGTCGTCCTGTGTGTTGCCGGAGAGTTAAGGGCGAGGCAATCGTTGTCCCTCAACTCGCGGTGTACCTGCGCCATCGGGGGGGGGGGCTCGACACCTGCCGAGCACTATTCCTTGGGCGAGTGCATCGCTGCGCAGCGCTGCCGGGCGGGCGCTGATCGGGAGGGCAAAAAAAGGGCCGCCCAAGGGCGGCCCTTCTGCTGCTTCCATGTCCTCGTCGAGTCAAAGATCCCAGCGGATCGTGAAGCGTGCGTAGCGAGGTGTGGTATAGCTCACGATGCGGCCTGCCTGGTTGTAGGGCACGCCGGGACCGCCGTTCTCTCCATACTCGATCCGATTCTGCTCGGTCTGCGAGTTGAAGACGTTGAACACATCGACTCCGAACTCCACTCTGGAGCCCGCAAACTCGGGTCGGTAGGCGATGCCCAGATCGAGGACCTTGGTCCACGGCAGGCGCCCGGCACTTCCGCGAGGTGTTGCCTGGTTGTTGCAGTAGAAGTAGTAGGGGCCACCGTACGCGTAGTACGCATTGAACTCCTCGTTCTCCGGCGTGTCCGGGTAGTAGCCCATGCAGTTCTTCGGGCGTCCGGAGTTAATCCTGGCGCTCGCGGATACCCGCCACTCGTCGGTGATCTGATATGCGCCGAACGCTTTGATGTAGTGGCGGCGGTCGTTGGGCAGGTAGCCGTTGGCATTCTCCATCAGCTCCGGATGATCCCAGTCCTGGGTCTGGGACACGTCTTCCTGGCCGATGTCCGACTTCAACTGTCCCTCGGCGTTGCCGTAGCTTTTCGACAGGGTGTAGTCGATGCGGCCGAACCAAGTGCCATCAAATGGGCGTTCGATGAACAGGTCCAGGCCCTGATAGTTGCGCTTGAGCTCCGGGAACCCGAGTTGCTCTTTGCTCAGCGCCACTTCGACCAACGTGCCTGTTCCGTCATCGAGCTGGAAGGTATTGGCTTCGCCTGGATTGAATAGACGGCAGTTGGCAAGCTCGTTGCCCAGGTTGTCGGCGACCTCTTCCGAATAGCCGTTGGCGATCCCCCAATTGTAGGCGGGGCGATAATCGCACATGTCGTCGATGGCACTCTGCAGGCGGCGATACACGTAACGGGCGCCGTAGGTGAACATGTCGCCTACCGTGCTCTCAAACCCGAGTGCGATCTCGTCCTGGTAATGCGACTTGAGGTCTTTTGCGGCGACGGAGGCGGGATCGGGCGCTTGGCCATACTCTCGGTTGGTGGAGTAAGGGCCGTCCCCCAGGGGCGTGGTTCCGATTGGCACGCCAGTCACTGGGTCGATACCCGCGAACGCAAAGTACTCATTCGTGTAGAGCGAGCCGGCAGCGCCACGCAGCGCGACGTTGTTCGGCATCGCCAGGTGGTACCGGCCAGCGTTCGCGAAGACCTTGAGCGACGAGTCGCCCAGCACGTCCCAGCTCAGGCCGATGCGCGGCGCCCACTGATTCTTCTGCTCGACGTAGATGACGTTGTCTGCGTTGTAGTTCTCGAAGTTCTCGTTGCGTACGCCAAGCGACAACAGGAGGTTGTCGGTGACCTGCCAGCGATCCTCGAGGTAGTAGCCCCATTGTTTGACGCTGAAGGTGCCGCCGTTCGCATACTTGTATTGGGACACGTAGTCGCCGCTGCCGCCGGGGCAAACTGCGCCGCCGCCGCCTGGGATCGGCGTGCCGCCGGCATCGGGGCCACAGGAGTCGTAGATCCAGCGATATCCGGGGCCCGAGGTGACTTGGCCCGCACGTGATTCCGAATCCTGCCGGTCGTAGCCGAAGCGTACGAGATGTGCTCCAAGGTCCCACTCCAGATCGAGGCGACCGCCCTTGGTTTCGTCGTAGGCGTCAGGAAAATCAAGCTGCGCATACGAGCCCCGTTGGATAGGGTTAGCGACGGAGCGGGAGTCGCTGACGTAGACGACCGACGAGTCGTAGCCGACCGGGTCGGCGATGTGGTCCTGCTTCTGGGTGCCATAAAGAGCGGTCAGGGTCAAAGAGTCGGTCAGGTAGCCCGTGTACTTGCCGATGTAGAGCTCGCCGCCATCTTCGTAAAGGTAGCCGCCGGTCTTCTCGGTGCCCCGCCGGTAAGTGTCCGCCCCGGGGTCGTAAGTCAACCCGTAGTAGCTCACCGACTCCTTTTCGACGTCGGAGACGGCAGTCAATTCAAGCAAATGATCGTCGCTGATCTGCCAATCGATTTTCGCCATCCAGCGTGGGAAGTCAAAGTCGCTGGGTTGATAGCCGTTCTGAGCGTTGCCTGGGCGTGACAATACGCCGACTTGCTCACGCTTGGTGATCTCGCCGCCGGCGTACAGGAACAGCTTGTCCTTGATCAGGGGGCCGCTGGCGCTCACGCCGTACGAGAACTCATTCACTGAGATCTCGTCGCGCTTCTGATAGACGAGCCCGTCGCTCGGCGTGCCGTTATCGGGGTAGATGATATTCTTGTAAGTACCGCGCAAGCCTGAGGGGGTGTAGGTCACCAGCCCCCCGAACTCCCATTCGTTGCCGCCACGCTTGGTGACGATGTTGGTCACGCCGCCGGTCGCACGGCCAAATTCGGCGCCGTAGCCGCCGGTGATGATCTGTGCCTGGTTGATCGCATCGAATGGAAGCGTTGTCGAACCAATGTTGGTCAGCGGGTTGGTGACGGCATAGCCATTGATATAGACAGCATTCTCGGAGGCCGCTGACCCACCGAACGATGCGGCGCCCGGATATCGGGAATCCGCCTGCACCACGCCGGGGGCGAGCAGCGCGACGGCTTCGATGCTCCTGCCAACGGTCATGCGCTCGAGGCGGTCGGCTGTGAAGACCGTGCGGCTGTCGGTCTGAGAGACGTCCGTGACGGGAATAACGGTGCCGCGGACCTCGACTCTGTCCAGATCACGGACCCCCGCCGCTGCGCCGAATGAAACGTCTGTGCCGCTGGCGATCGTAACGACGACATCTTCGCGCACCGCAATCTGCTCCGAGCCGCGCTGTTGAATGACTGTGTAGTTGCCGTCTGGAAGAGAGGTGGCGCGATAGCGGCCGCTTTCGCCGACCTGAACGCTCCGGGTCTGGCCCGTGTTGGTATTGCGGATCACGATGGTCGTGCCAGGTTCTGCCTGACCGAAAATGATGCCGGTGATGTTCGACTGGGCAAAAACAGCCCCAGAGGAAAGCGCGGCTGCCATCGCGACTCCGAGTGCTGCCTTGCGAAGCGGTGCGGATCTGCTACCCATGGAATGGATTCCCTTACGTAATGGAGTTCTTTGCGCCCGACTCGTCGACCCTCTTAACGAATCTGTAATATTCGTATCATGGCGTTCATCTTCCCGCAAGTATTCTTCTTGTTGTTGGCTCCTATTTGGTGTAATGAATACGGGTGGCATAGGGGGCTCGATACGTTGTGGCAAGCTCCTCGCCATGGATTCCCTGACCCAGATCGTCCTCGGTGCGTCGGTCGCCGCGGCCGTCGTGCCGGCGGCCCATCGCCGGGCGGCGTTGCTGGCCGGTGCTGCGCTGGGCACCGTGCCCGACCTCGATGGTCTGGTGATCGCGCTGCTGACCGATGACCCGGTGCTGCGGATGACCCTGCATCGCGGGATCACCCATTCGGTGTTGGTCCTGCCGCTGGCCGCCGCCGCGCTGTGGTGGGCGCTGCGCCGCTACGGCAACGGTCGGGTTGCGGCCTCGCCGGGGCGTTGGTTCTGGGCAATCCAGCTCGCGCTGGTCACGCACCCGCTGCTCGATGCGTTCACGGTCTATGGCACGCAGTTGCTGTGGCCGTTCCGGCCGCCGCCGGCGATGTGGTCGAGCGTCTTCATCATCGATCCGCTGTATACGATCTGGTTGCTGATCGGCGTGCTGGTCGCGGCGTTTGCCGGCGCGCGCCAGGTCGGCGGCCGTGCGCTGGCGGTCGGGCTGGCGTTGAGCACGGCGTATCTGGGCTGGTCGCTGGTCGCCAAGTCATGCGTCGACCGCGAGGCCGACCACGCTCTGGCGGCGCTGGGCCTGGCGGATGCGCCGCGCTTCTCGGTGCCGATGCCGGGCAACACCGTGCTGTGGCGGGTGGTCGCGATGACGCCGGACGGTTATGTCGAGGGGTTCCGGTCGCTGGTCGCCGACCGCGGCCCGATGCAATTCGCAGCCTATCCGTCCGACGTTGCCGCCCTGCGGGCGAATGCCGCGCTGCCGGCGGTGCGGCGGCTGGCCTGGTTCAACCACGGCTTCATGGGCGCGACGGTCGTCGATGGTCGGCTGCAGCTCAGCGACCTGCGCATGGGCAACGAACCCGACTACTTCTTCCGCTTCACCGTCGCCGAGCGCACCGCCGCGGGCTGGGCCGCGTTGCCGCCGACCCAGGCGCCGATGGCGCGTGACCTGGGGGCGACGTGGAGCGCGACCTGGGCACGGATGTGGCACGAGCCGCCGGTGCAGGAAGCGGCAGACCGTCCGGCCATCGGCAGCCACTGACGCCGGGCGTGCGAACGCGGCCTGTCAGGCGGCCAGCGTCGGTTGCGCCTCGCCCGCGATGAGCGCGTCGAAGTAGGCGCGTGTGAGCGCGAGTTGCTCCTGCGCCGTATCGGCGCGGTTGACCACGGCGCGGAAGGCGTGGTGCTCCGGCCGGTCCTTCGCGTACCAGCCCAGATGCTTGCGTGCGATGCGCACGCCGGAGGTTTCGCCGTAGAACGCGTGCAGCGCCTGGAGATGGCCGAGCAGGATGTCGCGGATCTCCTGTAACGACGGCGGCGGCAGGTGCTGGCCGGTGGCGAGAAAGTGCGCGATCTCGCGGAAGATCCAGGGCCGGCCCTGCGCCGCGCGACCGACCATGACCGCGTCGCATCCGGTGTGACGCAGTACCGCCTGTGCTTTTTCCGGCGAGTCGATGTCGCCGTTGGCGATCACCGGGATCGACAGGTGCGCCTTGATTGCCGCGATCGTGTCGTACTCGGCGCTGCCGGTGTAGTGCTGGTCGCGGGTGCGGCCGTGGACGGCGAGGGCGGCGATGCCCGCGTCCTGCGCGATACGCGCGATCGTCGGCGCATTGCGATGCGCCGCGCACCAGCCGGTGCGGATCTTCAGCGTTACCGGCACCTCGACCGCGGCGACCACCGCTTGCAGGATGCGTGCGACCAGCGCCTCGTCCTGCATCAGCGCCGAGCCGGCCCAGGCATTGCAGACCTTCTTGGCCGGGCAGCCCATGTTGATGTCGACGATCTGCGCGCCGTGCGCGACGTTGTGGCGCGCCGCCTCGGCGAGCATGGCCGGCTCGGTGCCGGCGATCTGCACGCCGACCGGCGCCGGTTCGCCATCGTGGTCCATGCGGCGCAACGATTTTTCGGTGCGCCAGAAGCGCGGATCGCTGATCGTCATCTCCGACATCGCCAGGCCAGCGCCCAGGCGTTTGCACAGCTGCCGGAACGGCTTGTCGGTGACGCCGGCCATTGGCGCCAGCACCACATTGGGTTCGATGCGGTAGGGACCGATCTGCATGCGCCCATTGTCGCCGATCGGCGGACCCGGGTCTCGCGCCTGGCGCCCGAGTTCAGCGACGCAGCTGGTAGAGCTCGAAGCGCGGGCCGTCGACGTCGAGCACCATCAGCAGTTCACTCTCGCCGGTGCGCACCAGGCGGCCGACGCTGTCGCCCTCGACGCGCGCTGCCGGTGGCGTGGGCCAGTGGCGGCTGTAACCGGGGGAGGGGTCGTCATTGACCGATTGCGAGCCCAGGAATGCGAGCGTATTGCGATCGATCGGCAACAGCCGGCCCTGCCGGCGCTGCGAACCGCTGGTCTTGGCGAATGTCAGCACGCCGTCGTGGCGCGCGATCGTGGCATCGAACCAGGGATAGGCGTAGGCGCCGCCGCGGCCGTCGAACTGCAGCGAGCGGACCTGCCAGGCGCCGGTGATCGTGCCCAGTGGGCGTCCGCTTGCGGCCAGCGCCAGTGCCCGTCGCGCGTCGGCCAGCACCGGGTCATGGTCGTCGAGCGCCAGGTCGAATGTGGGCTCGGCGAGGATGGTCTCGCGGTCGGCTGGCCAGGCCTGCGCGCGCCAGTCATCCGGCGCCGTGTCGTGTTCGTCCGCCCGCGCCGGCGCCGCCGTCTCGGTCACGGGCGCGACAGCGGCGTTCGCGGAATCGACCGCAGTCGGCGTGGTGGCGGGCGACGCCGGTGATGGCGCCGGGGCGGCCGGGCCGCAGGCTGCCAGGACGATCAGGACCGCCAGGCCGGCGCCGACACGCAGCCGCACAGAACGTGAACAACAGGGCATCGGCAGGACTCCGCCGCGATGCCGCGGCCGGGCAAGGGTAGCGTGTGCGGTGTCGTCAGTCCGTCGGGGGGCGCAGGTGCGGCATCGCGGCAGCGGCCCCGACCCGCTCGGTCGAGCGTCCGGCGTAATGCGCAGCGAAGCGCACGTGGCTGTCGAACGGCGCCGCCGGGTCACCGGCGAGCGAGGCGGCCAGTGCGCCATTGAAGGCATCGCCCGCACCGGTGGTGTCGATCGGCTCGACCTTGTCGGCCGGCACACGATAGAACGGCCGCGTATCGCCGCGGGTCAGGTCCTCACGGTGGGACACGAATGCACCGGCGGCGCCGAGCGTGATCACCACCGTGCCGCGCGGCAGCAGCGTGCGGCACCAGCGGTGCAGTTGCGCGTCGGCGGTGCCGGCGATTGCCTCGCTATCGATGCGATGGCTGGTATGGCGCTCGAGCAGGCCGGCAAACTCGGTCTCGTTCGGCGTGAGGATGTCGGCCGCGGCGAGCAGTTCGCGCAGGCACTGCGCATTGGCCGGCGCCGGGTTGAGCATCGTCGAGGTGCCGGCGGCGCGCGCCAGGCGCATCGCTTCGAGCACGCTGTCGAGCGGGGATTCGAGCTGGGTCAGCAGCACCCGGGCGCCGGCCAGCGCCTCGGCCTGCCGGCCGACCCAGGAGGCGCACAGGTCGCCGTTGGCGCCAGCACCGATGACGATGGTGTTGTGGCCGGCCTCGTCGACATAGATGCCGGCCGTGCCGGTCGGGTGGCTGCTCTCGCGCACCCGCATCGCGATCCCGTCCGCCTGGGCGAGTGCGCGTGCCTGGCGGCCGCCGTCGTCGTCGCCCAGCGCGCACAGGAAGGTGGTCTGTGCGCCTGCCCGGGTCGAAGCGACGGCCTGATTGAAGCCCTTGCCACCTGGCCCGGTGTGGTAACGGCCGCTGAGCGTCTCGCCGCGGCGCGGCAGGGTGCTGCAGTTCCAGACATGGTCGACATTGAACGACCCGACGACGACGACACGACTCACGCGCACATCCTCTCTGTCCCGCTTTCGCAGTGATCCGGCGTCAGGCGCCGATGTAGGTCAGCACGCCGGCGATCGTCGCGGTCATCAGCGTGGCGATGGTGCCGCCGAGCACCGCGCGCAGGCCGAACCGCGCCAGATCCTGGCGGCGGTCGGGGGCCAGGCCGCCGATGCCGCCGATCTGGATCGCGATCGAGCTGAAGTTCGCGAAGCCGCACAGCGCATAGGTCGCGATCAGGCGGCCTTGCTCGGTCAGCGCGATGCCCTCGACACGGCCGTTGACGATGTCGGCCAACTGCAGGTACGCGACGAATTCGTTGATGACGATCTTCTGGCCGATCAGCGAGCCGACCACCGATGCGTCCTGCCACGGCACGCCGATCAGCCAGGCGATCGGGGCGAGCACGAAGCCGAAGATCGTCGCCAGGTTGGTCGGGCGGCCGATCGCCTCGGCCAGGCCCGTGGCCTCACCGATCCATTCCAGTGGCCAGTTGATCATCGCGATCAGCGCGATGAAGGCCAGCAGCATCGCGCCGATGTTCAGTGCCAGGCGCAGGCCGTCACCGGCGCCTGCGGCCGCGGCGTCGATGATGTTGCCGGTGGTCTTCTCGACCTCCATCTTGACCGTGCCGCGGGTCAGCGGCTCGCGCGTCTCGGGGATCAGGATCTTGGCGATGACCAGCGTCGCCGGTGCGGCCATGATCGAGGCGGCCAGCAGATGCTTGGCGTAGAACGCCTGTTCCTCGGGGTTGCCGCCGCCGAGCATGCCCACATACGCGGCGAGCACGCCGCCGGCGATGTGCGCCATGCCGCCGATCATCATCGTGATCAGCTCCGACTCGGTCATCCGCGAGATGTAGGGGCGCACGGTCAGCGGCGCCTCGGTCTGGCCGATGAAGACGCTGGCGCAGACGCTGGTGGTCTCGGCGCCCGAGACCCGCATGACCTTGGTGATCGCCAGCGCCATGACCCGCACGATCGCCTGCATCACGCCCAGGTGGTAGAGCACGCCCATCAGCGCGGCGAAGAAGATGATCGTCGGCAGCACCTGGAACGCGAAGATGAAGCCGTAGGTCTCCACGTTCATCAGACTGCCGAAGATGAACTCCGAGCCGGCGTTGACGAACGAGAGCACCTTGACGAAGCCGTGGCCCAGCGCGTCGAACACCTCGCGCCCGCCGGGCACGCGCAGTACAACCGCGGCGAACGCGATCTGCAAGGTGACGCCGGTGGCGACCAGCTTCCAGTCGACGGCGCGCTTGTTGTTGGAGAACAGCCACGTGATCGCGAGCAGCACGGCGAGTCCGAACAGGCCGAAGCCGATCCGCGTCAGGTCTTCCATCGTGGCCCCCAGGCCCGTCGACAAGTCGCGCAGCCTAGTGCAGCGGGCCGGCACGGGCAACCACGGGCGATGTGAAGGCGGTGTCGTTCAGGCCCGTGGCGCCGTCGGCGCGGTGTGTCGGGCCGGACCGGCGGCGCGTCGGCGCGGCTTGCATACACTGGTGCGCCCGACCGCGAGGAACCCGCCCATGCATTACCGTCGTCTCGGCACCTCTGGCCTGCAGCTCTCGGCGCTCTCGTTCGGCGCCTGGACCACGTTCGGGCGTCAGGTCGGCCGGGGCCAGGCGCGCGAGCTGGTGGCCGCGGCCTGGGACCATGGCATCAACTTCTTCGACAACGCGGAAGGGTATGCCAACGGCGAGGCGGAGCGGGTCATGGGCGATGTGATCGCCGATCTGCGCCTGCCGCGCGATGGCTATTGCGTGTCGAGCAAGGTGTTCTTCGGCGCGGCGAGCGACCCCCGGCCCACCCAGCGGGGCCTGTCGCGCAAGCACGTGCGCGATGCCTGCGACGCCGCGTTGCGGCGGCTGCGGGTCGATCATCTCGACCTCTACTTCTGCCACCGGCCTGATCCCGACACCCCGATCGCCGAGACCGTGTGGGCGATGGACACGCTGATCCGCCAGGGCAAGGTGCTGTACTGGGGCACGTCCGAATGGCCGGCGACCGCGATCCGCGAAGCAGCGCAGATCGCGCGCACGCACCACCTGCATGGCCCGACGATGGAGCAGCCCGAGTACAACCTGCTGCGGCGCGAGCGGGTCGAGCTGGAGTACGCCCCGCTGTATGCCGAGCTCGGACTGGGGACGACCACGTGGTCGCCGCTGGCCTCGGGCCTGTTGACCGGCAAGTACGCCGGCGGCGTGCCGGCCGACAGCCGACTGGCGCAGCCGGAGCTGGGTTGGTTGCAGCGCGAGTTGCTGGGGAATGCGGACCGGGTGGCGCGCGCGGCGCGGTTCGTCGCGTTGGCGGCCGAACTGGGCGTCGCGCCGGCGCCGCTGGCGATCGCCTGGTGTCTGCGCAATCCGCACGTGTCTACGGTGCTGCTGGGCGCCAGCCGGGTGGAGCAGTTGATCGAGAACCTACAGGCGCTCGAGCTGGCGGCGTTGCCCGACAACGGCCTGTGGGCCCGGGTGGACGCGCTGGCGGACTGAGACACGCGTGGCTGTCTGTCGGACCACGCGTACGGGGCTTGACTGGGAAATGAGAATCACTAGCATTGAAGGCCCGCTCCCGAGGAACCGACCATGCTTGCGCCCCAGCTCCGCGATTCCGTTCCCGCCCGCGATTCGGCCGATGGCCACAACGTGCATCGCCTGGCCCGTGCCCACGATGCCCGTGCCCCCGAGCCGATCGAGCTCGACAGCGCGCAGCTGCTGCGCGGCCAGCGTGAACTGCAGATCCGTCACGGCAACGAGATCTACCGCCTGCGCCACACCCGCAATGACAAGTTGATCCTGACCAAGTAAGCCCGCCGTCGACCGGCGCCGCCGTCCCCCAGCGGCGGTCCCCGTCCATCCAACGATCTCTCCGGTCGCCCGCCCGCGCGTTCCTCTCCCCGCGCCCGCCAGCCAGCCGTCGCCCTCCAAGCACGAGTCTGCGCATGCGCCTTCACCCGCTTTCTGTCTCCCTGGCCCTGGGCCTGGTTCCGTTCGCCGCACTGGCCGCCCCCGACAGCGCCATCGACGCCGCCGCGCCGGCTGCGGCCGAGTTCGACCGGATCGTCGTCACCGCCACCCGCACCGAGCGCGCGATCGTCGACGTGCCCAATACCGTCGACGTGATCGATCGCGCGCGCATGGACATCTTGCTGGTGCGCGACATCGCCGACCTATTCCGCTACGAGCCCGGCGTGACGGTCGGCCGCAACATCGGTCGCTTCGGGCTGTCGGACATCCGCATCCGCGGTCTGGGCGGCAACCGCGTGCGCATCCAGACCGACGGCATCGCGGTCTCCGATGCGTTCGCCATCGGCAGCTTCTCCAACGCCAACCGCAACTTCGTCGACCCCGACACGCTCAAGCGGGTCGAGGTCGTGCGTGGACCGACGAGCTCGCTCTATGGCTCGGACGCGCTCGGCGGCGTGGTCTCGTTCGTCACCAAGGACCCGGCCGATTACTTGGCCGACGGGCGCGATGCGTACTTCGGCTTCAAGCTCGGCGCGACCACCGCTGACGAAGGCCTGTTCGCCAATGCCACCGCCGCGTTCGGCGGCGCGCGCTGGTCCGGCCTGGTGGCGGTCGGCCATCGCCAGGGCAAGGAGACCGAGACCATGGGCGAGGTGGGCGGCGAGGGCAGCGCCCGCACGCAGGCCAACCCGCAATCGGCCAACGGCCGCAGCGTGCTGGCCAAGGCGGTGTTCGCCCCTGATGCCCGGCAACGCTTCCGGCTGACGGTCGAGGGTAACGAGGACGACGTCGAGACCGACGTGCTGAGTGCGCATGGTGATGTCGTGATGATGCCCGGTGTGCCGGCATCGGCGCGTGTGCAGTCGCAGGTTGGCAAGGATCACCAGAGCCGTGCGCGGGTGTCGTTCGGGCACGAGATCGTCGGCCTGGACAACGCCTTCGCCGATGCGATCGACTGGCAGGTCTATCGCCAGGACAGCGAGACACTTCAGCGGACCGAGGAACGTCGGTCTTCGCTGGTCGGTGGGGCACCGGTCAATCCGGTGTTGCGCGAGCGCGCCTTTGATTTCGACCAGCGCGAGTACGGCCTGCAGGCGAACTTCCGCAAGTCTCTGGGACAGCGCGTCGTCCACGACCTGAGCTGGGGGCTCGACGTGTCGAAATCCGAGACGCGTCAGAAGCGCGATGGGCGGGCGACCCATCTCACGACCGGCACGGTGACCAACGTCATCAGTCCGGACGTCTTCCCGGTCCGCGATTTCCCGATCAGCGACACCACCAAGGCCGCGCTCTACGTGCAGGACGAGATCGCGTTCGCTGACGGCGCCTTCCGCCTGGTGCCCGCGGTCCGGGTCGACCACTACCGGCTCGAGCCCGAGGTCGACACGATCTTCCGCGAGGACAACCCGACCACGCAGGTCGCCGATATTCGCAAGACCCGGGTGTCGCCCAAGCTCGGCGCAGTCTGGCATTTCGCCGAGGCCTGGTCGCTGTTCGGCGGCTATGCCGCCGGCTTCCGCGCGCCGCCGTACAACGACGTCAACATCGGCTTCACCAACTTCGCCTTCGGCTACACCGCGATCCCCAATCCGGACCTGCGCCCGGAGACCAGCGACGGCCTGGAATTGGGTCTGCGCTTTGCCGGCCGATCCGCCTATGCCAGCCTGACCGGGTACTACAACACGTACGATGATTTCATCGAGTCCACGCGGTTCGTCGGCATCGATCCGGCCAGCGGCCTGATGGTCTACCAGTCGCAGAATGTCGACGACGCGCGCATCTGGGGCGTGGAGTTCAAGGGCGGACTGGACCTTGATGTCCTGGCGCCAGCGCTCGCGGGCTGGTCGCTGCGCGGCGCGGCGGCCTGGTCGCGCGGCGAGGATCGCACCGCCGGCGATCCACTGGCCAGTGTCGACCCGCTGACCGCAACGCTGGGCCTGGCCTTCGACGGCGACACCTGGGGCGCGGAACTGGCCGGTCGCTTCACCGGGCGACGCGATCGCCTGCCGCCGGCCAGCACGGCCGGCGGTTATCACGAGACACCGGGCCATGCGGTGCTCGACCTCTACGCCCACTGGACGTTCGCACCGGGCACGACGGTCAACCTGGGCGTACTCAACCTCGCCGACCGCAAATACTGGCCGGCGGGCAATGTGCCGCTGGTCGCCGCCACCTCGACGACCTTCGATCGTTACACTGCGCCGGGACGCAGCCTGGCGGTCAGCTTCGCGGTCGATTTCTGATCATGGCGCGCGCGGCGGCGTTCCTGTCTCCGGTGCCGGCGGTCGACGCCGCGACAACGTCGCCGCCGACGCCCGCGCAACTGGCGACCCTGGGGACGGTGTTATGTCTGCACCGGCCCGGGTCGGCGAGCGAGCTCGGTGGCTGGTCGCGGGCGCGCCGCGTCGAGGCACATCGCGCGCTCGATGGCGATGGCATGCGCGAAAGCCTGCTGTTCTTCGATGCCGAGGGCGCCTGCAGTTGGCAACTGCACCTGCTGCCCGACAGCGATTTCCTGGCATGGGACGCGCTGGTCGAGCGCTATCCGCTCGCCCGCAGTGCCCCGGCCGGCCTGGCGGAGCGCTTGTGGCACGGCTTGGCGCAGCGCCTGTGGGTCGGCGGTTGGCAGGCGAGCGTCCTGCGTTTCCACGCAATGATGCCGGCCTGCACGACGATCGACGGCCCTGCGATGCTGGTCGCCAGTCTGGCGACGATCTCGCCGTTGGGTGCCGACTGCGCGCGGCAGATTGTCCGCGCCTACGGCATCGCCCCGGGCACGGCACTCGCCGACGACGCGCCGCACCGATGCCCGGTGCCTGTCACCGATCCCACCCGCGCCGCTGGCGCGATGCCACCGCGCCGCGTCCGCGACCGCGCACGCCCGTTTCCACCTGTTTTCGGAGAACCTGCATGAATTCGCAAGCCGCCGCCCTGGCGTTCGTCCTGCTGCTGGCCCCGGCCTTCGCAGTGTCCGCCACCGCAACGCCAGCCCACGACCCTGCCGCCGATCGTGCCGCCATTCTCGCGATGCAGGGCGAGTACGCGGTGCGCTTTTCGTTCGAGGAGACCGCAGTGCTGGCGCCGGGGTACGAGCGCGTCGCCGCCAAGGACAGCGGCGGCGACGAAGTCGTGATCGTGGTCGAGGACGCCCCCGGCCGCATCGTGCTCCAGCACCTGCTGCTCGACGTCAAGAGCGGACACGTGGTCAAGCACTGGCGCCAGGACTGGCACTACGAGGCGCCGACGCGCTGGGAGTTCACCGCCGACCAGACCTGGCAGCAGCGCGAGGTGCCGGCCGAGCTCGTCCGCGGCGGCTGGACGCAGTGCGTCTACGAAGTCAGCGATGCGCCGCGCTATTGCGGCAGCGGGCGCTGGGTGCACGCCGGCGGCATCTCGACCTGGACCTCGGACGCGGATTGGCGCCCGCTGCCGCGCCGCGAGTACACCAAGCGCAGCGACTACAACGCACTGGGGGCGATCAACCGTCACACGATCGTGCCCGGCGGCTGGACCCACGAGCAGGACAACACCAAGACCGTGCGCGATGCGCGGGGCCGGCCGACCGCGCAATTGGTGCGTGAGTTCGGTTTCAACGATTACGTGAAGACCACAGCGATCGACTTCTCGCCTGCCTACGTCTACTGGGATGCCACCCAGGGCTACTGGGCTCGCGTGCGCGAGCGCTGGGAACGGCGCCTGGCCGCGCCTGCGGGCGTGCGCCTGAAGACGGAGATCGACGGCATGGCGCTGATCGTGCCGCTGTTCGAGCAGGCGCAGACCGTGCAGGACGGCGGTACGGTGACCGATGCCCAGATCGATGCGGTGTTCGAGGCCTGGGTGACGACCGCGACGCCGTAACGGACGCTGCGCGGCGCGCTTGGACCCGGCTTGCGACAGGGACGCCGCAAGCCGCTGCCGGCCGCGATGGATCGCGACCGTGCGTCACGACGGCTCGCCCTATACTCGGTCCAGCGCGGATGTCCGCGGATCGAATAGGGGAAACGCATGGGAACGGGATTGTTTCTGGCGGTGGTGCTCGCGCTCGCTGGCGTCATCGTGTTGTTCAAGACGGTGCGCATGGTGCCGCAGGGCTACGAGTGGACCGTCGAGCGCTTCGGCAAGTACACCCATTCGATGGCGCCGGGTCTGCACTTCCTGATCCCGATCGTCTATGGGGTCGGCCGCAAGATCAACATGATGGAGCAGGTGCTCGACGTGCCCAGCCAGGACGTCATCACCAAGGACAACGCGGTCGTGCGCGTGGACGGTGTGGTGTTCTTCCAGGTTCTCGACGCGGCCAAGGCGGCTTACGAGGTCTCGAATCTGGAGATCGCGACGATCGCGCTGGTGCAGACCAACATCCGCACCGTGATCGGCTCGATGGACCTCGACGAGTCGCTGAGCAACCGCGAGACGATCAACGCCCAGTTGCTCAACGTCGTCGACCACGCCACCAACCCTTGGGGCATCAAGGTCACCCGCATCGAGATCCGCGATATCCAGCCGCCGCGCGACCTGGTCGACTCGATGGCGCGTCAGATGAAGGCCGAGCGCGAACGCCGCGCCGTCATCCTCGAGGCCGAAGGCCATCGGCAGTCGGAGATCCTGCGCGCCGAGGGCGACAAGCAGGCCGCCATCCTGCAGGCCGAGGGCCAGAAGGAAGCCGCGTTCCGCGAGGCCGAGGCGCGCGAGCGTCTGGCCGAGGCGGAGGCACGGGCGACCGAAATGGTGTCCAACGCGATCGCCAACGGTGACGTGCAGGCGATCAATTACTTCGTCGCGCAGAAGTACGTCGAAGCGTTCGAGAAGCTGGCGACGGCGCCGAACCAGAAGTTCGTGCTGATGCCGATGGAGACCAGCGGCATCATCGGCTCGATTGCCGGCATCGGCGAGTTGGCCAAGGAGGCATTGGGCCAGAAGACCCAGGCGCGTCCGCAGGCGCCGGCACCGCAGCGCGGCGGGCTCTGACATGGACTGGCTGCGCGCGGACGTCGTCGGCTGGGCTGCGGTCGCGCTGCTGCTGATGGCGGCCGAGACCCTGGTGCCCGGCGCGTTCCTGCTGTGGATGGGATTCGCCGCCGCGGCGGTGTTCGTCGTCGCGCTGCTGGTGCCGGGCCTCGCATTGCTGCCGCAGGTCGCGCTGTTCGTCGTGCTCAGCTTCGTGTCGGTGCTGGTGTACCGCACCTGGTTCCGCAAGCGTGAGCGTCCGAGCGACCACCCCACGCTCAACCGGCGCGCGTCCCAGCACGTCGGTCGCGTTGTGCCACTCGATCAGGCGATCGTGGCCGGGCGCGGGCGGGTCAAGATCGGCGATGCCTTCTGGGTCGTCGAGGGGGCCGACCTGCCGGCCGGCACCCCGGTGCGCATCGTCGGTACCGACGGGGTGAATCTGCACGTCGAAGTCGCCTGATCTCGTTGTTCCAGGAGGCGGCCGGTGACGCCGCCGACCTGCGATAATGCCGGCTTTCCGCAGGCGAGCCGGCAGTCCAACATGACCCAGAAGACCATCCTCAACGCATCGCACCGCGCCCTGGGCGCGCGCATGGTCGACTTCGGCGGCTGGGACATGCCGCTCAACTACGGCTCCCAGATCGAGGAGCACCACCATGTGCGACGCGATGCCGGCATGTTCGACGTCAGCCACATGACCGTGGTCGACTTGCGCGGTGCGCAGACCCGCGCGTTTCTGCGTCAGCTCGTCGCCAACTCGGTCGACAAGCTCAAGAGCCCGGGCAAGGCGCTCTACACCTGCATGCTCACGCCCGAAGGCGGGATCATCGATGACCTGATCGTCTACTTCATGGCCGACGACTGGTTCCGCCTGGTCGTCAATGCCGCCACCCGCGACAAGGACCTGGCGTGGATCCAGGCGCAGGCCGCCGGGTTCGAGGTGGAGGTCAGCGAGCGTTCGGAGCTGGCGATGATCGCCGTGCAGGGACCGCAGGCGCGGGCCAAGGTTGCCGGGCTGCTCGGGCAGGTCGACGCGCTGGTGCTCGACAAGCTCGGCCGCTTCGCCGCAGCTGAACTCGAGGCCACGCCGTTCGGCGACCTGTTCGTCGCGCGCACTGGCTACACCGGCGAGGACGGCTTCGAGATCGTCGTCCACGAGCGCCATGCGGTCGCACTGTGGGAGGCGCTGCACGCCGCCGGCGTCGCGCCGGCTGGCCTGGGCGCGCGCGACACCCTGCGCCTGGAAGCCGGGCTCGCGCTCTACGGTCAGGACATGGACGAGACGGTCTCGCCCTACGAGGCCGCGCTCGGCTGGACGGTCGCGCTCGACGAAGGCCGCGCGTTCAACGGCCGTGCGCTGCTCGAACAGCACAGCACGGCCGCGCCGCGGCAGATGATCGGCCTGGTCATGGACGACAAGGGCGTGCTGCGCCACGGCCAGACGGTGACCACCGCCCAGGGGCAGGGCGAGATCCTGTCGGGGACGTTCTCGCCGACGATCGGCAAGGCGATCGCGTTCGCCCGCGTGCCGGCCGGCGAGCCGGGCGAGGTGACCGTCGACATCCGCGGCCGCCAGGTGCCCGTGCGCGTGGTCGCATTCCCGTTCGTGCGCAACGGCCGGGTCGTCGACGGCATCTGATCCACCGCAAGACCCTTGGCTTACACTAGCGCCACTTTCCCGCAGTCACGTTTTCACCGGAGCCGACAATGAGCGAAATCCCTGGCGACCTGAAGTTTCTGAAGTCACACGAATGGGTCCGTGTCGAAGGCGACGGCAAGGTCACCGTCGGCATCTCGGACCATGCCCAGGGCCTGCTCGGCGACCTGGTGTACGTCGAACTGCCCGCCGTCGGCGACACCGTCGAGGCCGGCAACGGCGTCGCCGTGGTCGAGTCGGTCAAGGCGGCCTCGGACGTGTATGCCCCGGTGTCGGGCAAGATCGCGGCGGTCAACGCCTCGCTCGCCGACAAGCCCGAGACCATCAACGAAGACGCCTTCGGCGAAGGCTGGCTGTTCGTCATCGAGCTCGACGATCCCGACCAGCTCGCCGATCTGCTCTCGCCCGACGACTACGCCGAACTGCTGGAGGAGGAGGCCGACTAAGGCCGCCTCGCGATCCGTGTTCACCAAAGCGCGCCCCAAGGGGCGCGTTTTTTTTGGTTGTTTCCCTGCATCACCCGGCAAGCAGGCGGTGCGAGATAGGCCGCTGTCAGGTCTCGTTCCCAGTGGTTCCGGTACGAGCCCACGTTCGGCCAGATGCGCATGTGCGAATGGCGACTCACGCACCGCGGCTTGTGCTCCGGCATCGGGGCGCGATGCGCAAAGTCCGACTTCGACGGTCGATCCTCTGTCCTCTGTCCTCTGTCCTCTGTCCTCTGTCCTTTGTCGTCGGTCGTCGGTCGTTGGTCGGTCTCTCATCGTCGGTCGTCGTGGCGATGCCGGTCGAGGTGTCTTGTACGAGGTGTCGCGGGGGCGAATGCGTCGCGCACTTTTCGCGCAAACCGATGTTGCGGCGACGCATCGGCCGGTCCGTGTCTACATCGCGTTCACCGGCCGGTTGGCGCGGTGATGAATGTTTCACCACACCGCACCGCGTCGCTTGCGCGTGCTCGGTGGGCATCTCAATGCCGGACGACTGTCGTGCAGAGTGCTTGTTTCAAGCACTTTCGTCGCTTCGCATGCGACGGCCGATCACGCACGTCGATGGTCGCGTCGGCAAGCGATCCGTCTTGTGCGCATCACCGCCGCGACGGACGTCGGAGATCGGGCGCGACAAAAGCATGTCCGCCTGTTGACAGTGGAAAAAACCGTGATTAGGTTTCGCGGCAACACACGCCCGCTATCAAACGAGTGAGTCGAGCCCCGACAACAACGCGCTGCACAACTCGGACCTCCGCCAGGAACATCACAAGGTGGATGCGGGCAGCATCTCCGCCGCAATTCCCCGACATCGAATCCGGCACCCCGTCGCGTGCGACGCGGGTGCCTTCGCATCACCGGGATGCTGTCGCCCATGCGACGACCTTCCGACCGAATCCGTCCCGATGCGCAGGGCGCGTCGACGGGTGCACGCGGGTCCGACTCCCGCGCGCCGTTTTGAGTACTGGGCAGCTGTACATGCAAGTCCACTGACGAGGAGAGCCATCCCATGGCCACGAAGAAAGCTGCAAAGAAGACCACCGCCAAGAAGGCGGCCAAGAAGACCGTCCGCAAGTCCGCTGCCAAGAAGGCCGTGAGCAAGGCCAGCAAGGCGACGAAGAAGGTCGCCAAGGCCGCGAAGAAGGCGACCAAGAAGGTTGCGAAGAAGGCCACCAAGAAGACCGCCAAGAAAGCTGCGACCAAGAAGTCGGCCACCAAGAAGGCGACCAAGAAGTCGGCTGCGAAGAAGGCCACCAAGAAGGCGACCAAGAAGTCGGCTGCCAAGAAGGCCACCAAGAAGTCGGCCACGCGCAAGAGCGCCACCAAGAAGACCGCCACCCGCAAGGCCGCGACGAAGAAGGCCGCGACCAAGAAGACTGCGGCCAAGAAGGCGACCAAGAAGACCGCCAAGAAGGCGGCTGCTCGCAAGACCACGAAGACGGCGGCCAAGAAGGCGCCTGCCAAGCGTGCACCTGCCAAGCGTGCCAAGAAGAGCGCGCCGGTCGTCATCCCGACCATGCCGACGCCGCTGATCTGACCGACGGCCTGTTGGGCCGTCACCGCAAAACTCTTCCTCCGCATGCCCAGGCGGAGGAGGAGTTTTTTTTT
>NZ_JBBAXQ010000017.1:0-69981 GCF_037198055.1 Luteimonas sp. gir | reverse complement strand
CCTCACCCCTTGCGCCCTGGAAATCAGGCCTCAAGGGTAACGGTGGCCGTCAAAGGCTCCCCCGCTAATCTGCGATGAACCAAAAAAAATGGGGTCAATAGAAACGGGGTCAGCGTGCAATTTCCAGGGATCGCGCTGCATGTCGATCCCGCATCCGAAATTGCACTCTGACCCCGGTTTTGCGGGTTACTGGATGTCTTCGTTGAGCATCAGCTGGCGCGCGAAGCGGACCGGGGGTGCGCCCTGGGCGAGCATATCGTCGTGGTACTGCTTGAGGTTGAACGCCTCGCCGCGGGCGGCCTCGGCCGCCTTGCGGGCGTCGAAGTGCTCCTGCGCGCCGACGAAGTAGGTCGCCAGCTGGGTCGACGACAGCTGCGCGCGCGTCCACTTGCCCTCGGCCTCGCTCTGCTGCTGGAACGTCTGGCGCACCATCAGGTCCAGCGCCTGCTCCTTGGTCCAGTTGTCGACGTGGATGCCCTGGTCGAGGATCGCGTTGGCGACCGCGCGCGCGTAGAACTTGAGTTGCATCAGCCGGAACAGCGGGTCGCTGTCGGCGTAGCCGGCGTCGGCCATCATCCGCTCGGTGTACACCGCCCAGCCTTCGGCGAACGGCCCGGAGCGGAACACAGCGCGCAGCGTCGAGGGGTGATTCACCGAATGCGCGCCTTCCAAGTAGTGGCCGGGCATGGCTTCGTGGATCGTCAGCACATGCAGCATGTGCTTGTTGTACTCGCGCAGGAACGAATCGACCTGGGCGTCATTCCAGTCTTCGGGAATCGGCGAGATCGCGTAGTAGGTATCCAGGCCCTTGTCGAGCGGGCCGGGCGAATCGCAGTACGCCGCCGCGACGCCGCGCTGGAACTCCGGCATCAGGATGATCTTGACCGGGTCGTTGGGCACGGTGACCAGGTCGTGCTTGCGGACGAACTCGGTGGCCACGTCCAGCGTGTGACGGGCGTACTCGACCACTTCTTCGCGGCCGGGGCGATCGGCATAGGCGACTTCCATCGCCGCCTCGATCGCCGCCTGGCGCTGGTCCTCGGTCGGCTGGGCCGGCGTCTCGGGCGCACCGTCGCGGCCTTCGAGCACCGTCTGCGCGACCGTGTACATCTCGTCGCGGATGCGGGCCAGCTCGGCTTCGGCACGCTGACGGATGTCCTGGCGCGAGAGCGAGGAGTTGAGCGCGAACTTGAGCTTCTGGTCGTACTTTTCTGCGCCGATGCGGAACTCGCCCTTGGCATTGGGCACCAGCGTGCCGTCGAGCCAGGTCTGGTGTTCCTCGACCGCAGCGCGCAGCGTCTCGACCGCCGCGTCCAGGCGCGCGCGGTCCTGTCCCTGCAACTGGTCGGCGTTGGGCGTGATGAACGTCTCGATCAGCGCCAAGACACCCTTGTTCTGCGCCGCGACCGTACGCGCATGGGTCGGCGGCACCCGCGCCGGATCCAGGTTCTCGCGCGCCTGGGCGAGGATCGCCGGGATCTTCTCCATGCGCTGCGTCGCCGACTTCAGGCGCTCGGGCATCGGCGCGAACTCGCGTGCCATCAGCCCGTAGATCGCACCGCCGGCCAGCCCGCTGTAGGTCTGCGGATCCCAGGCCCAGCTCTGCATGACCTCGGTGTCCCAGATGCCGTACTCGAGCTGGTTGCGCAGGATCAGCGCGTCCACACGGTTCTCGCGCGAAAGCTTGTCGAAGTCGATCGCGCCAAGCTCGGCCAGGTAGCGGCGATTGAAGTCCAGGCCCGCTTGCCGGCCCGCTGCTGACAGGTCGTCGACCTCGGCATCGAAGCGGTGGTCGCCGATCTGCGTGGCCGACACCGGCGACAGCGCCATCACCTCGTCGAGGTAGCGCTTCGACAGTTCGGCAAATGCCGCGTCGGCGGGCGAGGGCGCCGACGCGGCTGCGCCGTCCTGCGCGTTGGCGGGGGCGCTCGGCGCCTCCCGGTTGCAGCCGGCAAGGGCGGCGGTGAGCACGGCAACGGCGAGCAGAGAACGACGCATGCGACAACTTCCAGGCGTGGGGACAGCCGGCAAGCATAGAGGCGCCGCCTCCGCGCTGCATGTGCCGATCGTGTCGATACGCCGCCCGCCGTCGCCCCGGGGCGGGATGCTCTCCATCTCCAAGTCACGCGATGTGGCTTGGGCTACTGCGCGGGGCACCCCAATACAGACAGGTCGATACCGTCGGCCATGCGTTGATAGCCCGCATCATTGGGGTGAAGGTGATCGCGCGTGAGAGTGTCGGGCAGGTACTCGGGGCGATGCGGGTCGCGCAGGATGGCGTCGAAATCGATCAGCCCATCAAAGCCGCTGTAACCGCTGCGCATCCAGGTATTGAGCGTGGTCCGCGTCGCCGCTGCGACCGGCTCGTAGCGATCCGAACCGCCGAACGGCGTGATGGTCGCGGCGATCGCGCGGATCCCGTTGACATGCAGGCGTTCGGCAATCTGGCGATAGCCCAGCACCATGTCGTCGGCATTGCGGCCGGCCACCGGCGGCGTGCCGCCGTCGTGGCGGATGTCGTTGATGCCTTCGAACACGATCACGCGATCCAGGTTTGGCAGCGCGATCACGTCGCGGTCCAAGCGCGCCAAGGCGCTGTGACTGCGGCCGTGGTCCATGATCTTGTTGCCGCTGATGCCGGCATTGACCAGCACCACCTGGTCCGGGCATGCCTGCTGCAGACGACGGGCCAGCAGCGCCGGCCAGTCGCCGTTGCTGCCGCGCGTGGCGGTGGCGCCTTCGGTGATCGAATCGCCAAGTGCGACCACCACGACCGGCTTGCTGCTGCGCTCGGCAAGGACCGCCGAGACCACGTTCTGGCGGTAGGCCAGTGGCACGTTATCGCCGACATCGGCCTGGCGGCCCTCGGCAACGCGCAGCGCGGTGCGGCGCACAGCCGGTGCTGTCGCATCGGGGAAGTACACGGTCAGCGAGACATCGCCCAGCGCCGGCACCACCATCGGCACCGGATCGCTGAGCATGGCCGCGCCGGTCGGCACCACCACCTCGCTGCGACCGTCGAAGGTCACCGGGTTTGCCGGACTGGCGGTGCCGGTGAGACGAACGGACGCACCGCCGATCCTCAGGGGCGCCTCCCCCAGCTCATTGCTGATGCGGAAACGCAGCGCCGTGGCCGAACTGGCCAGGCGCATGTCCTGGCGGACGGTCTGGTTGGCGAATTGTAGTGGCGCCTCCGCCGTGCCTTCCCGGCGGTCCGGTGCCGGCGAGGCGGTCCATGCCGGCACCCAGACCTGGGCATGGACGGGCAGCGCTGCGGCGCCGATGGCAAGTGCGATCGAGAACCCAGTGATCCAGCGACGCATAGCAGCCCTCCCGGGCGGTCAGGAGAAGTAGGTGCCGCCGTTGACGTCGAGGTTGGCACCAGTGATGAAGCCGGCCGCGTCCGACGCCAGATAGAGCGCGGCATCGGCGGCTTCCTCCGGGCGTCCCTGACGCCGCAGCGGGGTATTCCCGGCAACGGCGGTGCGCACTTCGGGCTTGGTGAACTCGTCATGGAAGCGGGTGGCGATCATGCCGCAGCACAGTGCGTTGACGCGGATGCCGCGTGGACCCAGTTCCTTGGCCATCGCGCGGGAGAACGTCATCACCGCCGCCTTCGCGGTGGCGTAGATTGCCGCGCCCGGGCCACCACCATCGCGGCCAGCTTGCGAGGCGAAGTTCACGATCGCGCCGCCTTCGGCCATGTGCGGCACCACCGCATGGGTGGTCAGGTAGACCGAGCTCATATTGAGATCCATCACTTTGTGGAAGAACGCCTCGTCGATCTCGGCCAGCGGCCGGCGCTGGACCATGCCGCCGGCCACGTTGATCAGCACGTCGATGCGCTCGCCGAACGCGGCCTGGGTGGCGGCGACCATGCCGGCCACCGCGTGGGCATCGGTGACGTCGGCGCGATGGGCGATGGCCGTGCCGCCTGCGGCCTGGACCTGCTTGAGCGTGTCCTGCGCGCTGGCCTCGTCATTGGCGTAGTTGATGCAAACCTTCGCGCCGGCTGCAGCCAGCTTGAGCGAGATGGCGCGGCCGATGTCACGGCCGCCACCGGTGACGATCGCCACCTTGTCCTTGAATTGGGTCATTGAAAGCTCCAGTGAAGCATTGGGGGGAATCAGCGGGATTCGACGGGAGCGTCGAGCTTTTCGACGCGGCCGGTGATCAGCCACAGCGCGAGCAGCGAAGCCGGCACCAAGGTCGCCACCAGAATGAAGATCGGGGCATACGAGTCGCGGGTCATCGCCGGCACCAGCCAGGTGGTGATCAGCGTGCCGGCGACCGCGGCCATGCCGCCCAGGCCCGCCACCGAGCCGACCGACTTGCCGTGGAAGATGTCGCCGGGGAGGGTCTGGATGTTGCCGATGGCGATCTGAAAACCGAACAGCACGAAGGCGATCGTCAGCACGGCCCAGACCGGATCGGTCGCCACCACTGCGCCGATCAGGGCCGGGACCATGATCGCGCCGCCCAGGGTGATCGCCCATTTACGTGCGCGGTCCACACTCCAGCCCGCGGCGATCAGGCGCCCGGACAACCAGCCGCCGCCAAGGCTGCCGATCATCGCGCCGACATAGGGCACCCAGGCGAAGATGCCGATCTGTTTGATGTCGAAACCGAAGGTGTCGGCCAGATAGATCGGCAGCCAGGACACGAACAGCCACCAGATCGGATCGAGAAAGAAGCGCGAGGCGAGGATGCCCCAGGTCTGCCGGTGCCCGAGCAGCTGGCGCACGGTCGGCAGGTACTCCGGCCTGGGAGCGCCCGGTGCTTCGGCAGGCGCGTCGAGGATCAACGCGCGCTCGGCCGCGCTCACCCACGGGTGCCTGTCGGGACCTGCGCGGTAGATGATCAGCCACGGCAGCAGCCAGACGAAGCCGATCGCACCGATCAGCAGGAACGTGCCGCGCCAGCCCAGCCACAGGAACAGCACCGCGATCAGTGGGGCGGAGACGATGGCGCCGATCGAGGCGCCGGCATTGAACACGCCCTGCGCGAGCGCGCGCTCACGTGCGGGAAACCACTCGGCGTTGGCCTTGACCGCGCCCGGCCATGCGCCGGCCTCGCTGATGCCGAGCATGGCGCGCACGATGCCGAAAGACAGGATGGAGTGGGTGACCGCGTGCAGGGCGATGGAGATCGACCACACCACGATCGACAGCGCGAAGCCCAGTCGTGTGCCGATGATGTCGAACACGCGCCCGAACACGAACTGGCCGGCGGCGTAGAACAGCATGAAGATCGTCACCAGCAGCGCATAGTCCTCCTTGGTTGCGCCAACATCCTGCGAGATCTGCGGCCACATCACCGCCAGAGCGTTGCGGTCGATGTAATTGATCACCGTCGCGACCGCGATCAGGGCGACGATCAGCCAGCGCACGTAGGAACGGGTGTTGTTGGTCACCTTCATTTCGCGTCCTCGCCGATGGGCGTGTCGAAGCGTTTCCAGCCGCCCTGCCAATGCCATTGCTGACCGTCGCCGCTGACTTCGTGCGGGGTGCCCACTGCCGGGTCGTCGGCCACGCCCAGCGCGACGGTCTTGCCGCCGTCGAGATGCAGCACCAGCACGTCGGCGTCAGCGCCGCGGTGGTGAGTGATGCGGTCGATGCGGCTGTTGGCGCCGCGCACGGTCTCGGCCGTGCCGTCGTAGCAGCCGTGTGGTTCGAGCACGCCGAAGAACGTCGTGCTGGTCTGGCCATCCACGCGTTGCAGCAGCATCGGCTCGCGGCGCAGGTTGAACGAGGGATCGTTCGCGCCGCTCTCGCCAATCATCGCGCGCGAGGGTGCAGTGCTGGCGAACCGGTAGGTATAGAAGCGTCCGTCCAGCAGCCAGGTCAGGCTGCGCGCGTCGGTGCTCGGTTCGCTGCTGGCATCGATCCAGACGTGCTGATAGCCATTGGCCTTGCCCAGGACCGGGCGGGTGGTCACCGCCGACCGGGTCTGGAAGCCCACGTCCATGATGTGCCCATTGAAATGCAGGGGCAGGTCGTAGCGCGCCGGGGCATCGCCCTCCACGCGCAACAGGTCCAGCACCACCGGCTCGCCAAGTGCCGGGTGGGACAGCAGCGCCTGGGTGCGGGTGAAGCGCACGCCTGGGTAGGCCGCGTCCATGCGTGCCGAGGCGATCTGCGTGTCGTCGGTGATGTCGAACAGCAGCGGCGTCGGCGCCAGCGCCTGGCCCGTTCTCCAGTCGCCGCCGAAATGACTCTGCTCGTTCACTACCAATGTGTTGTGCGCGATCGTCTGCCGCGCCCAGCTGCTGTTCTCGGGCAGATAGATGCCGCCTGCCTTGGCCTCGATGTTGAGGAAGCGCGCTGCGCCGTAGTCGGTGACCACGCGCTGGCCGTTGTCGTAGAACAGCCAGTTGAGCTTGTCGAAATGGCCGTGACCCATGCCCTGCTTGGTGTTCTTCATCACCAGCGTCTGGCCGTTCTCACCGCCCATGCGCAGGATCGCCAGGCCGCCTTCGGTGCCGTCGGGCCCGTCGCGAAGCAGCTGCGGCCGATAGTCGAAGGCCCTGGCTTTGCCTTCCTCCAGCGCACGGGCGACCTGGAGCCCTTCAGGCGACAGCAGGACGCGCCCCTGTCTTTCGGCGATCGAAAGCAAGTGCGCATCACCGGTCCGTGCGTAGGCGATGCCGATGCCGGCGACCAGCTCTTCGGTGTCCAGCCCTTTGTCGAGAATGGCGTCATTGATCGGGAAGAAGTAGCCGCCGTAGCTGCTTTGCACCAGCGCGTCGACGGCCTTGAGCAGGACACCGTCGCGGTATCGGAAGATGCCGCGCTGCGGATCGTTGCGCTCGATCGCATTGGCGAACAGGATGAAGGGCGCCAGTGCGTAGCGCTGGTAATAGGGGCCTTCCTCGTAGTAGCCGTCGGGCGAGAACAACTGGTCCACCTGCTTGAGGAAGCCGGCCTCGCCATCGCGCCGGCTCCCCATCAGGGCCTTCTCGACGTAGCTGTGGTCGCGCAGCACATAGCCGGTCATGCCGGTCGCGGCGACCGCCCAGGTCGCGTGGTTGTGGATCTTGTCGAAATTTTCCGGTGTGCCGGACAGGAAGTCCGCCATCGGCCGGAATACGTTGTCATCGATGGTGCTGCGATCGGCCGCGCTCAGGCTGTCGCGGATCGCGTCGTAGCCCTGCGCCGCACTGACCAGCCACACCGAATCATTGAGGGTCTGCCAGAACAGCCGGCCGGGGATCTGCCCGCGACCTTGCGGATGCGGCCCCAGGCCTGGATACAGCCTGGCGTAGGCGAGCAGCAGATCGCGCGCGAAGCTCGCGTAGGCAGGGTCGCCGGTCAGCCTGTACAGCGCACCGGCGGCCTGGATGGCCTGGTAATTGCGCTTGTGCTGTTCATGGGTGTAGCCGCCGCCCTTGTCCTGTGGCACCGGCACGTCGATGCCCGCGTCCATCATTGCCCGCACGCGCCGTTCGGCGCGCGATTGCTCCCGGGCGAACATGGGAAAGCGCGCGCCCTCGTGGCGCATCTGTGTCCACTGTGCGGCGGTCACCAGCACGGGGGCCGTCGCGTCGGAAGTGACCTGTTGCGTGGTCGTGGCGCCGGCCTGTGCGTCGGGCAGGCCGGCGGCGCTGAATGGAACCGTCAGCAGCAGGATCAGCAGCGGGGAGCGTGTCATGGCAGAGTCTCGGCAGGGGTGTCGGACTGCATCGCCGCTGTGGCGTCGTGCACGTTGCGGCGAATCTGCAGGCGAGGCTTGCCGACGCTGTGGCTGAAGCGCACGCGTCCGCTGTGCGCGAATGCGTTGTCGGCCACGATCGCGTGCTGCACGCCGTGCAGGCGCAGGCTGGTGTCATCGGCCACGCCGACCTGCTCGAGCTGGTTGCCCTGGACGCGCAGGGTCGGGCCAAACGTGCTCTCGTCGATGCCGCCGCGATACAGATCCAGCACCGGGCCGCCGATACGCGCAAAGCGCGAGTGCAGGACATCGACCTGCTCGACGTTGTAGGTCCCCCGGTCATCGGTTTCGGCCGCCGCAGCGATCACGCTACCGGTGACGTCCTCGACTGTGACGCGGTTCAACGCGATGTGGGCAGCGAAGCTTCCCTTGCCGGTGGCGACGACATGGAAGGCACTGCCTGCCGTCAGCCCGTGGATATGGCTGTCGTCGATCTGCAGGGTGTAGTCGAATGCCTGGCCGTCCGACGGTACGCGCACCACGGCGTTGCCAGCGGCGTTCGGTGCCAGCGTGCCGTCGATGTCCAGCCGTGACAGCCGGAGTGACCCGCCGGCACGGAGTTCGAACAGGGTCGGGCGTGAGAACTGCACATGCGCATGGCCGCGACTCGGGCCGACGATGGTGAGCGGCTGGTCCAGCGCCAGTACCCGGTTGACGCGGTACAGGCCAGGCTGCAGTTGGAGCCGGTCACCAGGCTCGCTTGCGTCGATGGCGGCCGCCAAGCTGTCCTCGCCCGGCGCGACATCGTGTGCGATACCGCTGTCCAGCGCGGGGGTGGTCAGTGTCTTGGGATACCAGGCCACGCCCACGTCCTCGCGTGCGACGGGCGCCAGGTCACGCGGCGCACCGGCGTCGACGGCCGTCACCGGATACAGCAGGCCGTTGCTCGCGCGCTGCAGCGTCAGCGGCGCGCCGGTGACGCCGCCCGGAAAGCCCCGCGACACCTTCGGGCTCTGCACGTTTGCGCTGAAGGCGATCCCCGACAGATCACCCTGTGTCCGCAGCACTTCGCCGCTGCCATCGTCGATGACAAGATTGCCGGCGATGCGGCTGTTGATCGGCATCGCATCGCGCTCGTCGTCGAGCCCGGCGCCGAGGAACAGCTGGTGCACCTGCACGAAGCTGTTGCGCTCGATCACCGCATTGGCGACCTGTTCGTAACGGTTCAGCGGCGCATCACGAGTGCCCGCCATCAGGCTCAATGCGGCGGCGAAGTTGTCGCCGGCCACGCCTTCGAAGTAGTTGTCACGGACCGTCTGGTCGCGGTTGATCACCCGTACGCCGCCGGTATGCGCCTTGCCGTTACCGATGAATACATTGCGCTCGACCACGTTGCCGTGGCCATGGCGCAGCACCAGCGAGCCGCGCGACTCAAAGAAGACGTTGCCGCGGTATAGATTGCCGCCGGATTTGTTGGAGATGATCTCCACTTCGCCATCGCAGTGTTCGAACCAGTTGTTGTCCACCACTGAGTTGGAGTCGGACTGCGAATCGTGACTGGTGCCGATGCGGATGGTCTCGCCGCCGTTGGATCCCAGATTGGGGCGCGGCCCGAACCAGTTGTGGTCGATGCGGTGGCGGTTGTCCAGGCCACTGGTCGCGTTGCGTACTACGACCAGCGTGGGGCCGACATTCGTTTTGCCCACCAACTGGCTGTGGTCGAAGCGATTGTGTTGGCCATAGATCGCGACCCAATGGTCGGATTGCTGGCGGTCGGGATTGCTGTAGCCATCAATGACGATGCCGGTTACCCGGCTGTGCTCGGCCCATTCGCGAGACGAGCTCCGGAACGACACGACTTCGCCACTGGGCGCCCAGCCGTCGCGGAACACCAGGTTGGACACCTCGAGATACTTGCCGGCAAGCCGCAACTGGGATCGGCCGCTGAGGATGACCTTGCCGGGCGTCTGCGCTGTAAGTGTAATTGGTTGACCACGCTTGCCTTCCCCTCGCAGCAGAAGGTCGACATCACGCCAGATCCCGTCGGCCAGAACCACGGTGTCCCCCGGCTGCAACGATCGTGATGCTTCGACAAAAGCGGCCTGGTCATGGACCAGATGCTCGGCACAGCGTCCGGGCAGCGCCACTGCCGCAAGTACTAGCCAGAAGCCGGACAAAAGGCCTCCCGGGACGGAGCCTCTACACGGAGTTTGAAGATTCAATGGCTTAGGTCCTTGCGGAGAAGCCGCACCCTGGGTTTCGACTGATCCTAACAGCTGACAGCGAAATTTGCAGACCTGTATTGCATACCAAAACCGTGCTTACCGGTCCGAGGTTCTCGCATTTCCATGCTGCATCTGCACATAAATTGGTATGACACATGCGCACAGGATGGTCGTGGAATTTATTAAGACCAGTTCGTTGACATTGGTCTGAAAAGAGTGAAATGTCTGCGTCGAATCCGTGTCGACGATCCATCCTGGGAGGGAGATCCGATGTTGCATGACCGCCATACCGCCTCGTCGAGAGGTCTTCATCGCACCGCGTTGCATCGCGCGTTGTCCTGCGCGCTGTGCGCGAGCGCTGGCTTGTCTGTGGCCCACGCGCAAAACGCCGACGTCCCCACGCCCGCGCCCGCGGCGCAGACCACCACGCTGGACCAAGTCCAGGTGACGGGTATCCGGGCCACCATTCAGACGTCCATCGACAAGAAGCGGGACGAGACTGTGGTCTCCGACGTACTGGCCGCCGACGACATCGGGGATCTGCCGGCGTTGTCGATCGGTGAGGCGATCGAAACCATCACCGGCGCCTCCACGCATCGCGAGAAGGGCGGCGCGTCGGAGATCTCGATCCGTGGTCTTGGCCCGTTCCTCGGCTCATCGACCTTCAATGGCCGCGAGGCCACCAACGGCAGTGGCGACCGCTCGGTGAACTTCAATCAGTTCCCGTCCGAACTGATCAACACCGTGTCGATCTACAAGACCCAACGCGCCGACTTCGTCGAAGGCGGCGTCGCCGGCACGATCAACATGGAGACGGTGAAGCCGCTGGCCTACGGCAAGCGCAACATCCAGCTCGAGGGTCGCGGCACCTGGCAGGCGTACGACGATCGGCTCAAGGACAACAACGGCGTGGGCTGGCGCGGCACCGCCAGTTATATCGACCAGTTCGACATGGGAGGCGCCGGCAAGCTTGGCATTTCGATCGGCCTGCAGGGCCTGGAAGGCAGCAATCCCGAAGAAATGTTCTCCAGCAGTTCGACCTGGGTCGCCTGCGATGGCCGGGAAGTGGTCGGTGCCACCCGCAACTGCACCCAGGTGGACGGCAATGACGTGGCCGGCGGCGTGCCTTATTACCTTGCGCCGGGCAGTCGCATCTACCGGCAGTTTGTCGAGCACGACAAGCGCGATTCGCAGTTCGCCGCGCTGCAGTGGCGTCCCAACGATGCGGTCGAGGTGAACCTCGATTATCAGCACTCCAAACGCGACTACAGCGAAGACCGCTCGGACCTGTCGCTGTCTTCGATGATGCGCAACATCAACAACCGCTTGGTCAGCGACACCGGCGCGCTGCTGCACCATACCGGCAGCACTTCGATCGATTCGACCTCCAACTTCCTGGAGCGGGATGAGGAGTACAGCGGCGGCGGCCTGAACGTGATCTTCCGGCCGGGCCCGGCCTGGATGTTCTCCACCGACCTGTCCTACTCCAATACGCTGCGCAACCAGTACGAGCGCTCGACCCGCCTGCGTGCGGGCCGCACTGATATCCATGGAAATCCCGTGGCCGGGGTCAAGAACAACCGCTACGTCGACTACACCTACGACTCCATCGGCGACGTGCCGAGTATCCATCTCGATCCGGCGTTCGACGTCAACAACTGGGACAACTTCACCGACTCGGCGCTGGTACGCCGCCGCCAGCAGACCCGCGAGCACACCATCCGAGCCGGTCGTTTCGATGTGGCATTCACCCCGGAAAGCGGCTTCTTCACTGCGATCAAAGGGGGGCTGCGTCGATCCGAAGCGACGTATACCGACTTCGACAACACCGTGGAACTGAGCACCACCAACGCCGGGGCAATCCGTGCAGCGAACCTCGCCTGCCGTCAACAGTTCCCGCAGGATGATTTCCTGGACAATGCCAGCGGCAATACCATCGACCGCTGGGCTTCGTTCGACAGCCGCTGCCTGTTCCGCGCCTTCACCGGCGTGGACGACACCGGCCCGAGCGATGATCTGCGTGATCCGGCCAACAACGATGTCACCGAGAAGACCAGCGCGCTGTATGTGATGGGCGAGTACAGCAGCGAGTGGTTCGGGCTGCCGGTGACCGGGAACTTCGGCGTGCGCTGGGTGCGGACCGATGTGCGATCGGTCGGGCTGCGAAGCGATCTGGATGTCATCGACAATCCCGACGGCACCATCACACTGCAACCCACCGGCGACTTCACCTCGCAGGTGCTCAAGTCCGCCGGCCACGAATGGCTGCCCAGCTTCAACGCCGCCTTCGAACTGCGTCCCGACCTGCTGCTGCGCGTGGGCGCCTATCGCGCGATGTCGCGGCCGGATCTGGCCGCCGAAGGCTATGGCCGCAGCTTCAACCTGCAGGACGTGGACACCGAGTTCAATAGCATCAGCGATGCCTTGCGCAGCATCAATGCGACCGGGAACCCGCGTGCCGAGCCGCTGATGTCATGGAACGGCGACGTGTCGCTGGAGTGGTACGCCAATGACGACACCCTGTTGTCGGGGGCGCTGTACTACAAGCAGTTCAATGGCGGATCGATGCCGGTGGTGGTCGACGAAACTTTCATCATCGACGGGCGGACTGTCGTCGTGCCGGTGCAGCAGCTGGCCACGAGTGACCAGACGAGCGATCTGTTCGGGGTCGAGTTCACCGCCTCCCACAGCCTCTCCTACCTGCCGGGCATCTTCTCCGGCCTGGGCGTGAAGGTCAGCTACAACTATGCCGATTCCAACTTCGAGACCGAGGATCTGCGTCTGGGCGCGTCCACCGACCCGATCAGCGGCGTGGTGACGCCGGGCATCGTCGAGCCAGCGAATATTTTCGGTCTATCCAAGCATGTGGCATCGGCCCAGCTGTACTGGGCGCTGGGCGCGCTGGACCTACAGGCGATCTACAAGTACCGCTCCGACTATTACCAGCAGTTCGTGGGCGATCCGGCGCAGAACCGCTATGTGCGGGACACCGGGTCGCTGGATGCCCGGGCGACCTACAAGGTGAACAGAAACCTGTCCCTGTCGCTGTCTGCCAGCAACCTCACTGACGAGCCGCGGGTGTCGGACATGCCCATCCTGGGCAGCTTCCGCGAGTACACCACCTACGGACGGAGGTACTATCTGGGGCTGCGCTACCGCTTCTGAGCATCTCGCCGTGGTGGGCGCAATGACGCGTTCCAGCCCCCTGCAGCCAAGCATTCGATGATGTCCCAATCCCGCCTCTACCAGTCCGTTGCCGCAGAGATCGTCGCGCTGATCGAAAAGGGCGAGTTTCCGCCTGGGGCGCGCTTGCCTGGTGAGCGCGCCCTGGCCGAACGGCTTGGGGTCAGCCGCGTCACCGTTCGGGAGGCTGAAATTGCGTTGGAAGCGCAGGGCTTGATCACTATCAAGACAGGCTCGGGCGTGTATGTGAAAGCGCGATCGACGTCGGCGGCTGGCGCGTTGCCGGACGTCTCGGCATTCGACCTGACCGCCGCGCGCGCGGTCATCGAGTCCGAGGCGGCGGCGATGGCCGCCAGTCGCATCACAAGCGAAGAAATAGCCACCCTGGAGGGCCTGATCGCGGCAATGGTCGATCCGACGGCCAGCGATGACGCCACCGGCGAGGCCGATCGCCAGTTCCACCTGGCGATCGCGCGGATCGCGGGCAATCCGGTGGTGGAGCACTGCATAAAGTTGATCTGGCGCATGCGCAATGAACTGCCCCGGGTGAAGCGCGTCTACGCCAACGTGTGCCATGACGACAATGACGTCCGCAACGACGAACACACCGCGATCCTGGACGCGCTGCGGCAACGCGACCCCGCGGCCGCGCGCACGGCCATGCGCAATCACTTCCAGCGGCTGTTCGAATCGATGCTCGAGGCGACAGAGAGCGAAGCACTGGCTGAAATCCGTCGACGCACCCAGCAGGATCGCGAACGTTTCAAGGCCGCCACCGGACTCTGACCGGGTCGCAGCACGCAGCTGATGCGCCCTTGAATTGTGTTCTGGTCGGGTACGCCGGCGGCCGGCGGGGGATTGATCGCGCGCTGCCTTGGCCTGGTCGATGCCTCTAACCGGCGCGGCGCTTGCGATTTGACGTGCATGTGGAACGCACCGAAGAATCGGAGGCTGTGCGGCCACAGCCGCGGGGGAGAGTGCAATGCGGCGTCGCGACTTCATGGCCCTGGGTGGGATCGGGCTGGGCAGCCTGCTCTTGCCGGGTGGGATCGGCCGGGCGATCGCGGCCGAGGAACTGACGCACGCGCTCGACCCGGGCTTCAAGAAGCGGCTCGCCGATGTCGCCTTGCAGGCCGCGCGCGATGGCGGCGCCGGTTACTGTGATGTGCGCATCGGCCGGTATCTGCGCCAGTACGTGATGACCCGCGAGACGCAGGTGGAGAACGTCGTCAACGAGGAATCCACCGGCGTGGGCATCCGTGTGCTCGCCGACGGCGCCTGGGGCTTCGCGGCGACCAATGCGCTCGATCCCGACAGCGTCGCCGCGGCCGCGCGCCAGGCGGTGGGAATCGCGAAGGCCAATGCACGCATCCAGGCGATGCCGGTGCAGCTGGCGCCGGTCGCGGGCGTGGGTGAAGTTGCCTGGCGTACACCGATCGCCCGCAACGGCATGGTGGTGCCGGTCGAGGACAAGGTCGCATTGCTGCTCGACGTCAATGCCGCCGCGATTGCCGCCGGTGCCGATTTCGTCGGCTCGCGGCTGTTCCTGGTCAACGAACAGAAGTACTTCGCCAGCACCGACGGCTCCTACATCGACCAGGACGTGCACCGGATCTGGGCGCCGTTCACGGTCACCGCGATCGACAAGGCCAGTGGCAAGTTCCGCACCCGCGATGGTCTGTCGGCGCCGATGGGGCTGGGCTACGAGTACCTCACGCCGGACCCCGCGCAGCGTTTCGATCTGCCCGGTGGCGTGGTCGCCTATGGCCGCGCCTACGACATGCGCGAGGACGCGGTGGCCGCCGCCCGGCAGGCCCGCGAGAAGTTGCGCGCGCCCTCGGTCCAACCCGGCCGCTACGACCTCGTGCTCGATCCGTCGAATCTGTTTCTGACCATCCACGAGAATGTCGGTCACCCGCTCGAGCTCGACCGTGTGCTCGGCTACGAGGCCAACTACGCTGGCACCAGCTTCGCCACCCTCGACAAGCGTGATGCCGGCTACCGCTGGGGCAGCGAGATCGTGAACTTCGTCGCCGACAAGACCCAGCCCGGCAGCCTGGGCGCGGTCGGGTATGACGACGAAGGCGTGCGGTGCAAGCAATGGGACCTGGTCAAGGACGGCATCCTGGTCGACTACCAGGCCACGCGCGATCAGGCGCATCTGCTGGGCAAGACCGAGTCCGATGGCTGCAGCTATGCTGACGCCTGGTCCAGCGTGCAGTTCCAGCGCATGCCCAACGTCTCGCTGTCGCCGGGCCGGTCGCCGCTGACAGTGCGCGAGATGATCGCCGGCGTCGAGCGTGGCCTCTACATCCACGGCCGTGGCTCTTACTCGATCGACCAGCAGCGCTACAACGCCCAGTTCGGCGGCCAGCTGTACTACGAGATCCGCGATGGCGAGATCGCCGGCATGGTCGAGGACGCCGCCTACCAGATCCGCACGCCGGAGTTCTGGAACGCCTGCAGCGCGATCTGCGATGAACGCGACTATCGCCTGGGCGGGTCGTTCTTCGACGGCAAGGGCCAGCCCGGCCAGGTCTCGGCGGTGTCGCACGGCGCGGCGACCACGCGCTTCGACGGCATCAACGTGATCAACACCGCACGCTCGCTGTAGCGGCGAGCGGGGGCGTCGGGGCGAAGCGGGGTCTGCATCGCCCGACGCCGGGCCGCTACAGCGACTGGCAGATCGCGAGCGCGACCTCGCCGAACGACGGCGGCGGCTGCCCGGCCATCGCGTGCGCAAGCGTCTCGACATGACGGACGCGGTCGGCACCGGCGGGGTGGTCGCCGCTGGCGTGTTCGTCGAAGATCCCGTTCTGTTGCCAGGCCCGCACGCTGGCCACGACCTCGGGCCAGCCGTGCCCGACCCGCGTCAGCAGGTAGGCGGACGCGAGATCGGCGATGACTTCGGTGGCCGGTCCGCTGACCCCGTGCAGGCCGATGTCGGCGAGGATCCGTTCGCTCATGCCGTGTCCGGCTTCGTGGGCGAGCGCGAACTTGATCGCGACGTCGTCGTCCAGGCCGAGCAGGCCCTGGCTGACCTCGATGCCGTAGCCGCCGGGTGCCGGCGCCAGGTTGCCATTGGGCTGGGCGCCCGGCACTTCGATCACGATCGGCACCATCGCCTCGCCGAACACGGTCGGTCGGTGGCCGCCGTAGAACAGCTCGGCGCTTGCGTCGAGCAGGGCGGCGACGGCCGCGCTCGCTTGGGTCGGGGTCAGTGGCATTGCGGTCTCTCCTGGCGGGTCAGGCAACGGGTTGCGCGGGGCTGACGGCATGGTCACCGCGCCGTCGGGCCAGCGGCATCGGTCGTGTGCCGAGTTCGGCGGGCGCTTGGGCCGAGTCGACGGCGCGTTGGATCGGACGTCGTCGCAGGTCTGTGCCATTCGTCACTGGACGGGGCGGGGCGCGGCATGTCATCAATCCAGACGGCGCGTAGGGGACGCGTCGCATTCATCGCCACGTCCGCGCGCGCCGCGGACCCTCGCTTTTCGGGAGAGCTGCTGTGCATAGACGCGATTTCCTCGCCCTCGCTGGTGTCGGCGCGGGCGGCCTGTTGCTGCCCGCCGTCTTCGGCAAGGTGATTGCCGCCGAGCAACTGCTGTCCACACTCGATGTGGGCTTCAAGAAACGACTGGCCGATGCCGGCCTGAATGCGGCGACCGCCGCGGGCGCGAGCTACTGCGACGTGCGTGTGGGCCGGTATCTGCGGCAGTTCGTGATGACCCGCGAGGACAAGGTCCAGAACGTGGTCAGCACCGAGTCGACCGGCGTGGGCGTGCGCGTCGTCGCTGGTGGGGCCTGGGGCTTTGCGGCGACCAACACGTTGACCGAGCAGGGCGTGGCCGAGGCCGCGCGCCAGGCGGTCGCGATCGCGCAGGCCAACGCCAAGGTGCAGACCGCGCCTGTGCAACTGGCGCCGGTCAAGGGCGTGGGCGAGGTCGCCTGGCGCACGCCGATCGCGCGCAACGGCATGGAGGTGCCGGTCAAGGACAAGGTGGACTTGTTGCTGGGCGTCAACGCCGCGGCGCTGTCGGCCGGGGCCAGCTTCGTGAATTCCACGCTGTTCCTGGTCAACGAGCAGAAGTACTTCGCCAGCACCGACGGCTCCTATATCGACCAGGACGTGCATCGGATCTGGGCGCCCATGACGGTGACCGCGATCGACAAGGCCAGCGGCAAGTTCCGCACACGCGAGGGCCTGTCGGCGCCGATGGGCATGGGCTTTGAGTACCTAGACGGGGCCGCCGCGGGCAAGGTCGTCTCGCCCAACGGCGTGGTCAACTACAGCACCTCCTACGACATGCGCGAGGATGCGATCGCCGCGGCGCGCCAGGCACAGGAGAAGCTGCGCGCGCCGTCGGTCAAGCCCGGTCGCTACGACCTCGTGCTCGACCCCTCGCACACCTGGCTGACCATCCACGAATCGATCGGCCATCCGCTCGAGCTCGACCGCGTGCTCGGCTACGAGGCCAACTACGCCGGTACCAGCTTCGCCACGCTCGACAAGCGCGAGCAGCGCTTCCAGTACGGCAGCGACCAAGTGACCGTGTTCGCCGACAAGACCCAGCCCGGGAGCCTGGGCGCGGTGGCCTACGACGACGAAGGCGTGGCGACCAAGCGCTGGAACCTGATCGATGCCGGCAAGCTGGTCGATTACCAGGCCACGCGCGACCAGGCGCACATCCTGGGCAAGACCGAGTCCGACGGCTGCAGCTACGCCGACGCCTGGTCGAGCGTGCAGTTCCAGCGTATGCCCAACGTCTCGCTGGCCGCCGGCCGCACGCCGCTGAGCGTGGAGCAGATGATCGGCGATGTGGAGAACGGCATCTATATCGTCGGCGACGGCTCGTTCTCGATCGATCAGCAGCGCTACAACGCCCAGTTCGGTGGCCAACTGTTCTACGAGATCCGCAACGGCAAGATCGCCGGCATGATCGAGGACGTCGCCTATCAGATCCGCACGCCGGAGTTCTGGAACGCCTGCGTGGCGGTCTGCGACGAGCGTGATTACCGCCTCGGCGGCTCGTTCTTCGACGGCAAGGGCCAGCCTAGCCAGGTCTCGGCGGTCTCGCACGGCTCGGCGACCGCACGCTTCAACGGCATCAACGTCATCAACACCGCGCGTTCGCTCGGCTAAGGAGTTCCGACCATGACCATCTTCACCGAAGCCCAGGCCCGCGAACTGCTCGAGAAGACCGTCGCGCTGTCGACCGCCGACGAGTGCACCGCCACGCTGTCGGGCTCGATCGACGGCAACATCCGCTTCGCGCTCAACAACGTGTCCACCAGCGGCATCGTCAGCAATGCCGAACTCAGCGTGCAGGTCGCCTTCGGCAAACGCGTGGGCACGGCCAGCATCAACGCCTTCGACGACGCCTCGCTGCGCAACGTGGTCAAGCGCGCCGAAGACCTCGCCCGGCTGGCGCCCGAGAACCCCGAGTTCCTGCCGGCGATCGGCAAGCAGGACTACCGCGCCAGTCCGACATTCAGCGAATCGACCGCGGCGATCACGCCCGAGTTCCGCGCGCAGGTCGCGGCCGATTCGATCGCGCCTTGCCGGGCCGAGCAACTGGTCGCCGCCGGCTTCCTCGACGATGGCCGCAGCTTCGTCGCGTTCGCCAACAGCAACGGCAACTTCGGCTACCAGCAGGCGACCAACTTCAACTACACCTGCACCGTGCGCACCGAGGACGGCCGCGGGTCGGGCTGGGTGGGGCGCAACCTCAAGGACGCCAGCGCGTTCGACGCCGGCCGCGACGTGCGCGTGGCGATGCGCAAGGCCAGCGATTCGGCCCAGGCCCAGGCGCTGGAGCCGGGCAAGTACACGGTGATCCTGGAGCCGGCCGCGGCGGCCGGGCTGATCTCGTTCATGATGCGCTACTTCGATGCGCGCACCGCCGACGAGGGCCGCAGCTTCCTGTCCAAGCGTGGCGGCGGCAACAAGCTCGGCGAACAGGTCTACGACCCCCGCGTGAGCATCGTCGCCGACCCCTGGCATCCGGAGGCGCCGGTGCTGCCGTGGGATGGTGACGGTCTGCCGCGTGAGAAGATGGCAATCATCGAGAACGGCAAGGTCGCCAACCTCGACTACTCGCGCTTCTGGGCACAGCAGCAGGGCAAGCGCGCGGTCGGCCGGCCGGGCAACCTGCTGATGGCGGGTGGCGACAAGTCGACCGCCGACCTGATCGCCGGCACCGATCGCGGCATCCTGGTCACCCGTACCTGGTACATCCGCATGGTCGACCCCCAGACCGTGCTGCTGACCGGGCTGACCCGCGACGGCACGTTCTATATCGAGAACGGCGAGATCAAGTACCCGCTGAAGAACTTCCGCTTCAACGAATCGCCGGTGATCATGCTCAACAACATCGACGAACTCGGCCGGCCGGTGCGCGTGGGCGGCGACGAGTCGTCGATGGTGATGATGCTGCCACCGATGCGCTTGCGCGATTTCACCTTCACCTCGCTGTCGGATGCGGTCTGAGGCGTCCGCATCGCGGGTGACGCCGATGTCCGGGCGGCGGCCGCTGCCCGGGCGGGGCGGCTCGCAGGCCCGGCCCTGCGCCGCCGAGACCGTGGCGCGAGAGCCGGTGCGATGAATCGGCGCCACGCGCTGCAGTGGCTGCTGGGTGCTGCGGCCGGCCTTGCCTTGCCGTCAGTGCTGGCGCAATCGGCGCGCTACGATTTCTGGTTCACCCGGCTGCGCTACGAGTCGGGCGACTGGGACGTCGATGCGCGGATGCCATCCAATGTGATCACCTCGCTGATCGACTACACCGACCTGCGCGTCGATCCGACCGAGCATGTGGTCGCGTTGTCGGATCCGAAGATGCTCGCCGCGCCGTTCTGCTATCTCGCCGGACATCGCCTGGTCGAGTTCAGTCCGGCCGAGCGGCGCAACTTCGAGCGCTATGTGCGCAGCGGCGGTTTCGTGTTCGTCGACGACTGCAACCACGACATCGACGGCCTGTTCGCCAAGTCGTTCGAGGCGCAGATGGCCGCGATCTTCGGCGGATCGGCGATGCGCAAACTGCCGAACTCGCATGCGCTCTATCACAGCTTCTTCCGCTTCCCCGATGGCCCGCCGGCGACTGGCTTCGAGCTCAACGGCTGGGGCGACGATCTGGTGCACGATTACCTCAAGGGCATCGAGATCGATGGCCGGCTGGCGGTGCTCTACAGCAACAAGGACTACGGCTGCGAATGGGACTACGACTGGCGCAACAAGCGCTTCCTGGCGCAGGACAACACCAAGTTCGCGGTCAACATCGTGATGTACGCACTGACCGCATGACCCCCGCTTTTGCAGGATCCGTCCCATGACCGCCATCGCTCCCACCGAGTCCGATCTGCAGGCGCGTCTGGCGCAGCTCGATGCACTGCGCGCTGCAATCGCGCGCGCCGTCGTCGGCCAGGCCGAGGTCGTCGAGCAGTTGCTGGTCGCGCTGCTCGCCGGCGGGCACGTGCTGCTCGAAGGCGTGCCGGGACTGGGCAAGACGCTGCTGGTGCGCACGCTTGGCCAGGCGCTCGACCTCGACTTCCGGCGCGTGCAGTTCACGCCCGACCTGATGCCCAGCGACCTGCTGGGCACCGAATTGCTCGAGGAGGACCATGGCACCGGGCGGCGGCATTTCCGTTTCCAGGAAGGCCCGGTGTTCACCCAGTTGCTGCTGGCCGATGAGCTCAACCGCACGCCGCCCAAGACCCAGGCCGCGCTGCTCGAAGCGATGGCCGAGCGTACCGTCAGCCATGCCGGCGTGACCCGCGCGCTGCCGCAGCCGTTCTTCGTGCTGGCCACACAGAATCCGATCGAGCAGGCCGGCACCTATCCGCTGCCCGAGGCGCAACTCGACCGCTTCCTGCTGCATGTCGCGCTCGGCTATCCCGATGCCGACGAGGAGCAGGCGATCCTCGCGCGCACGACCGGGGCGGCCGAGAACGAGGTGCCGCGGGTCATGGACGCCGCTGCGGTGCTGACGCTGCAGGCATTGGTGCGCCAGGTGCACCTGGGCGAGGACCTGCTGGCCTGGATTGCGGCGTTGGTGCGCGCGACCCGACCGGGCGACGGGGCGCCGCAGATCGTGCGCGACTACGTGCGCTGGGGCGCCGGACCTCGCGCCGGGCAGTCACTGGTGCTGGCCGCCAAAGCACGTGCGCTGCTGCATGGCCGGCTCGCGGCGACGCGCGAGGATGTTGCGGCGTTGATTGCGCCGGTGCTGCGTCACCGGCTGGTGCTGTCGTTCGCGGCGGAGGCCGGACAGATCGACGTCGATGCGGTGGTCGCCGGCCTGCTGCGCGCGCTGCCGGCACCGGATCGCTGAGCGCCGCGTGGTGGCCGCGAGCCCGGCAACGCCGATGTCGCCGGACGGCCCGCCGACAGGCGACGGGCTGACGCCCGCGCTGCGGGCCTGTCTGGCGACATTGCGGCTGCGCCCGCGCCAGGCTCGGGGGCGCGACGGCCTGGGCCAGCACGCCAGCCGCAATCGCGGCGCCGGCCTGGAGTTCGCGCAGTACCGCGCCTACGAGCCCGGTGACGAACCACGGCAGATCGACTGGAAGCTCTACGCTCGCAGCGATCGCTTCTTCGTGCGCGAGGCCGAGCGCGAGAGCCCGGTCCGGGCCTGGGTGCTGCTCGACACCACCGCATCGATGGCCCAGGCCGACGAGGCTGCGCCGCAGCGCACGCGTCTGGAGATCGCGCGCTTGCTGGCGACCTGCGTGGTGGAGATCGCACAGCGCCAGGGCGATGCCTGCGGGTTGGCGACCTGTGGCGGTGCCGGCATCGCGCTGGTCGCCCCCGGCATCGGGCCGCGGCAACGCGACCGCTTGCGCCACGCGCTGGTGCACGTCACGCCGGCCGGCGGCTGGCCCGATGCCGCGACGCTCGCGCCAGTCTGGGGCCGCATCGCGCGGGGCGATCTGGTTGTCGCGATCGGAGACTGGTTCGATGCAAGCGCGGTCGACGCGCTGCTGCAGTTGGCGCGGGCTGGGCGCGAGGTCATTGCGCTGCAGGTGCTGACCACCGACGAACGCGATTTCCCGTTCCGCGATGGGCGCCGTTTCGTCGATCCCGAGACTGGCGAGGCGCTGCTCGGAGACGGGCCGGCACTGCGCGCCGACTACCTTGCGCGCTTCGGCGCGGCGCAACGCGCGTTGGCGGCGCGGCTGGCCGCGGGCGGCATCGCGTTCGCGAGTCACGTCGTCGACACGCCGCCCGAAGGCGTGCTGCGCGCGTTGTTTGGCGAGCGCACACGATGAGCTTCGGCCTGCTCGCACCGGCTGCGCTCGCGGCGCTGGCCGCACTGTTGCTGCCGCTGCTGTTGCACCTGGCGCGCCGCGATGCCACGCGGCCCACGCCGTTCGCGGCATTGCGCTGGTTGCGCGAGCGCCCGAAGCCACACCGACGGCTGCGCTTCGATGACTGGCCACTGCTGCTGGCCCGCCTGCTGCTGCTCGCATTGCTCGCACTGTGGCTGGCGTGGCCGGTGTTGCATGGCGGCGCGGCCCCGGCGCGCTGGACGGTTGTCGTGCCGGGCGTGGCGGCCGACGCGATGCCGCCGGCCGATCCCGAGGCGCCGGTCCGCTGGCTGGCGCCCGGCTTTCCGCAGGCGCGCGACACCGTCGCGCCGACCGGCCCAGTGCCGGTCGCCAGCCTGCTGCGCGAACTGGACGCGATGCTGCCGAGCGGCACTGCACTGACGGTGGTCGTGCCCGAGACCGTCGATGGGGTCGATGGCGGGCGCGTGGTCTTGTCGCGCGCCATGGACTGGCGGGTCGTGCCGGCGTCGTCCGCGCCGGGTGCGACACCCCGCGCGCCATGGCCGCAGATCGATGTATTCGGCATCGCCGACGGCGATCCCGCACTACGCGTGCTGGCGGCGATCGCCCACGCCTGGCGTCCCGACGATGGCGTCGCGCTGCGACGCGTAACGTCCGGCGAGACGCCGCGCGCGGAGGCCACGCTCGCATGGTGGAGCGCCAGCGCACCGCCACCCGCATTGCTCGAGGCTGCGGCGGGCCGCGCGCTGTTGCTGGGCCCGGCGGCGTTGCTGCCCGAGGGCACGGACTGGCACGCCAGTGTCGATGACGCGGGTTTCGAGCGTGCGGCCTGCGGTGCGGCGACCTGTGTGCGCTGGCGCGGCACGTTCGACCCGGCGCACGACTCGGAACTGCTCGATCCCGGCTTCCCCGCACGACTGCGCGATCGTCTGCAGCCGGGGCCGGCGCCGGCGCGCATCGCCGCGGCAGACCTGGCACCCGCCAGCGGGCTGACGGCGTATCCGCCAGTGCCGCGCGACTTGCGGCCGTGGTGGGCGCTGCTGGTCGCGCTGGCATTCGCCCTCGAACGCTGGCTGGCCACCGCCGCGCGTCGGACGACGACCGCATGAGCGTCGTGTCCGCACTGCTGCGCGTGCGCGCCGCGGCGCGTCGGCGTGCGGTCATCGGTGTGGTGCTGGTGGCCGCGCCCTTGGTGGTTGGTCTGGCCGCGCTCGCCTGGCGGATGGCCTACGGGCCGGCGGCGGCCTGGGCCGTGTTGCTGGTCGCCGCGCTCGCCGCGGTCATCGGCACACGCCGGGTCCGCCGTATCGACCGCAGTTGGCTCGTGCGCCGGCTCGATGCCGACCGCCGCGACATGGAGGACAGCGCCGCACTGCTGTTCGCCGCCCCCGCCGCGCTTGCGCCGTTGGCGCAACTGCAACGTGCGCGGCTGGAGGCCCGACTCGCCGCGCAGCCTTGGCACCCGCAGTCGGCGCCCTGGCCGTGGCGCGCGCTGTGCTTGGCGTGGTCGGTGGGTGCACTGCTGACTGTCGCCGTGCTGGCATGGCCGACGGGCGCGGCTCCCGGGACGATCGACAGCGTGCCCGCGCGGGCCGGAGCACCGGACACGCCGGCGCTTCTGTCGCAGGCGCTGCGCATCGACGCGCCGGCCTACACGGGCCTGACACCACGGACGCAGGCCGAACTCGACGCGCAGGCCACGACCGGCGCGACCTTGCGTTGGACGCTGCGCTTTGCGCCGCAGCCGCAGCGCGTGGCCCTGCAGTTCCACGACGGCCGCGAACTGGCGTTCGTACGCCAAGACGAGGACTGGACGGCGACGCTGCGGCTCGATCGCTCGTCGCTGTACCGCATCGCGGTCGATGGCGACACCGACGGCATTCTCGCGCGTGCGCAACCCTGGCGGCTCGAGGCCGTGCCCGACCGCCCGCCCGAGGTACGCGTGCGCGCGCCCGAGTCGACGCTGTCCACGTACACCCGCGGACAACGCGCCTGGGCGCTGGCGTTCGAGGCAGCCGATGACTTCGGCGTCGCGGCGGACGCGCGCCTGCGCATCACCGTGACCCGCGGCAGCGGCGAGGCGGTGACGTTCGAGGACCGCACCCGCACCCTGCGGGGTACCGGCGACGCGCGGGCGCGCAGATTCGCGGCGACGCTCGACCCGATCGCGCTGGGCCTGGAGGAGGGCGGCGATCTGGTCGCCCAGCTCGAGATCCGCGACAACCGCGTGCCCGCGCCGCAACAGGCCCGCAGTGCCAGTCTGATCCTGCGCTGGCCGCCGCCGACGCCACCCGATGCCGATGGGCTTGAAGGCCTGGCGCGCGATGTGCTGCCGGCGTACTTCCGCAGCCAGCGCCAGATCATTCTCGATGCCGAAGCGCTGATCGCCGAGCAGCCACGGCTGACGCGCGAGACGTTCGAGACGCGCTCCGACACCCTCGGTGTCGATCAGCGCTTGCTGCGGCTGCGCTATGGGCAGTTCCTGGGCGAGGAATCGGAAGGCCATGCGCGGCCACCACCGACCGCCGATGCCGACGACACGCCGCCCGCGCCGCCGCGCAAGCCATTGCCGATCGACGATTTCGGTCAGGACGATCCGGCGACGGACGACGCACCGGCGCAGGCGCACGACGACACGCACGACGACCATGACCACGATCACGATCACACGCCTGCTGAGGTCACGACGTTCGGCCGTGCCGACGACGTGCTCGCCACCTTCGGCCACACCCACGACCTGCCGGAGGCGGCGACGCTGCTCGACCCGAAGACGCGCGAATTGCTGCGCAGTGCGCTGCGCGAGATGTGGCAGTCCGAGCTGCACCTGCGCCAGGCCGCGCCACGCGAGGCGCTGGCGCCGGCGAACCGCGCACTGGTGTTGATCAAGGAGGTCCAGCAGGCGAATCGCATCTATCTGGCGCGTGTGGGCACGGCGCTGCCACCGGTCGATTTCGCCCGGCGCCTCGGCGGCGACCGCGACGGCATCGCGCCGCGTGCGGTGCCCGGCCCGGCGGCAGCCGAGCTCGATGCCCCGATGGTGGCCTGGCAGGCCCTGGCCTGGGACGAGGCCTTCGACCCGGCCGCGCTCGTCGCCTGGGCGCAGACGCAGCCGCGCGCGCTCGACGATCCGCTTGCGTTGCTGGCCGCGATCGACGCGCTGCAGCGCGATCCAGCCTGCACCGCATGTCGGCAGGCCCTGCGCGGGCAGTTGTGGCACGTGCTGCGACGTCCGCTGCCGACGCCGCCGCGTCGCGCCGCGATCGACGCGATGGGCGTGCGCTATCTCGACGCGCTGCAGGAGGAGGCGCGATGACCCCCGAGCGCTGGCTGCTCCCACTGTTGTGTGCCGCTGCCGCACTGTCGATCCTGCGGCTGGCGATCGCGCACCTGCGCGCGCCACCCGAGGCCCGGCCCGCGGCATGGCGGACGTGCGCGCTCGCGGTGTTGACCGTGGTCTCCGCAGGTCTGCTGGCGCGCACCTTGCAGCCGCCGCCGGTGCCGGTCGCAGGCGACACGCTGGTCGTGCTGACCGCCGGATGGCAGGGCCTGCCGATGCCGGCGTCTCAGCGCGTGGTCGCATTGCCCGAGGCCGGCGACGGACCACCCGGGGCGCTGCGGACGCCCGATCTGGCAACCGCACTGCGGCGCCACGATGCGCAGGCGCTGACGATCGTCGGCGCCGGTCTGACGGCGCGCGACCGCGATGCGATCGGCGATCGCGCTTTGGCGTTCGTGCCGGCGGCGCTGCCGGACGGCATCGTCGCGCTCGAGGCGCCACGCGACGTCGCGCCGGGCGCGCGCTTCGAAGTGCGTGGCGGTGTCGCCGGTCTCGAAGGGGCGCAGGTCGTGTTGGTCGATCCGGCGGGCCGCATCGTCGATACGGCAACGCTGGACGAGGCGGGCGGTTTCCGCCTGGCCGGCACTGCACGCGGCACCGGCCAGGCGCAGTTCGGCGTGGGCGTGCGCGATGCCGAGGGCGCCGAGCTGTCCCGGGTCGAGGTGCCGGTGGTCGTTGAAGCGGCGGCACCGGTGCGTGTGCTGTTGCTCGCCGGTGCGCCGAACCCGGACCTGCGCGCACTGCGACGCTGGGCCGAGGACACCGGCATGCGCCTGCACTGGCGAACTACCCTGGGCGGCGGCACCAGCGTCGGCGACGCGCCGGCACTCGATGCGGCTGGCGTGGCCGAGCAGGATCTGGTGCTGCTCGAGACGCGCGCATTCGACGGCTTGAGCGCAGGCACGCGGGCCGCGCTGCGCAGCGCGGTGGCGAATGGGCTCGGCGTGCTGGTGCATGCACCGCAGCCACCGTCGAGGGCGTTGCGCGACTGGCTGCGCGGCACCGGTCTGGCGATCGAAGCGGGGCCGGTGCGCACGTGGCGCCCCGACCCGGGCCCGAGCGAGGCGGCGCGACTGCGCGCGTGGGCCGGGCCCGGCAGCGCCGATGCGCCGTTCGATCCGCTGCTGGCGGGCGAGGCGCCGCCGACGCTGACCTATCGCCCGCTGTCCGGAGGACTGCCGGGAAGCGAGGACAGCGCACAGGACATGATGCGCTGGCAGGCCTGGGGCCGCGGCCGTATCGGCTTGGTCACGCTGGCCGACAGTTGGCGCCTGCCGCTGGCCGGCCGCGCCGACCTGCACGCGGCGCTGTGGAGCAGTTGGGCGGGCACGCTGGCCCGTGCCGGCGACCGGGACACGGCGACGGTCGAGAGGTCGGCCTGGGGCGGCGAGCGCGTCGCGCTGTGCGGGCTCGGGCCCGACGCGCAGGCGATCGCCCCGGACGGGCGTGCGACTCCGTTATTGCGCGATCCGGCGACGCGCGATTGCGCCGGCCTGTGGCCACGCGTCGCCGGCTGGTACCGGATCGTCGATGCCGATCGGCACTGGCCTGTGCAGGTGCGCGCCATCGAAGACGCGCCGGGTCTGGCGGCGGCGCAGCAACGCGCCAGGACACAGGCGTTGGTCCGTGAGATGTCTGGCGGCCGCGCATCGCAGGCCACTGCCCCCGGTTCGAGTTGGCCCTGGGCGCTGGCCTGGCTGCTGGCAACGACCGCGCTGTGGGCGCTGGGCCGTGCGCGCCTGGGGCGTGCCCAAGTGCCAGCGTCATCCCAACCTCGCTAATCTGCTGCTTCCCACGGAGAGACGACGATGACCCATCGCGGACGTTGCCATTGCGGCAGCCTGGCCTTCGAACTGGACGGCGAGATTGCCGAGGTCTACGACTGCAATTGCTCGATGTGCCGCCGGCGCGGTGGCCTGCTGGCGTTCGCGCCGGCCGAGGCGTTGCGCGAGACCGGCACCGGCACTGCGGGCACCTATCGCTTCAACACCCACCGGATCGACCATCATTTCTGCACGGTCTGCGGCATCGCGCCCTACAGCCGCGGCATCGCCCCCGACGGGGCGCCGATGGCCTGCGTCAACGTGCGCTGCATCGACGGATTGGACCTGGCAGCACTGAAGATCGTGCAGATCGACGGCGCTCAATTCTGATTGCGTGCCGCGTCGCCGTATGGCCATCGCTGCTCACGTTACGTAGCGCCCCGATCCGAGCCCGAGCGAGCCGCCACATAATCAGGCGGCTTGATCGTGATCCTCCGAGAACTGGCGTGTAGCGAGTAACACCGGCATGAGTGCTTCGCCCCGGTCGGTCAGGCGGTACTCCACCCGTGGGGGCTTCTCATTGAAATCCGTCCGCCGGATCAGCCTGTCGGCCTCGAGTTCTCGAAGGTGCTGCGTCAGCATCTTCTGCGAGACGCCGGGGATGTCGCGCAAGAGCAAGGAGCTACGCTGCATCCCATCGGCATAAAGTCGGAACAGGATAGGCAGTTTCCATCGCCCGCTGATCATCTTTAAGCACCGGGTAACCTGAGCTACCGCGCCATCCGGTCCGAGGCAGGCGCTCCGGTCGAGCTCTGCCATAGGCACCTTTTCGTACGTTCTTGCCGGTTCCATTATGTCGCTCCTACATTACGGCTCCACGATAAAGGAGCCCGACGGTGAATCTACATCTCGACGGCAAGATTGCCCTGGTGACTGGAAGCAGCAAGGGCATCGGTGCTGGTATCGCACGCGGGCTGGCACGTGAAGGCGCTGTGGTGGTGGTTCACGGGCGCGACCGGGAACAGGCCGCCGCCGTGGCGCGGAAAATCGGGCAGGAAGGCGGAACGGCGCATGTCGTGACCGGGGATCTTACGGACGTGGCGGCGGTCGATTCGCTTCTGACTGAGGTGCGTGCCGTCGGAAACATCGACATTCTTGTCAACAACGCGGGCGGCTCGGGCGGCAATTCGGACTGGAGCACGACGGAGGCTAATGTATGGGCGTCGACCTATGATGCCAACGTGTTGGCGGCCATGCGCATGGCAAAGGCGGTGCTGCCGCAAATGCGCCATGCCGGATGGGGAAGGATAATCAACATTTCCAGTCTCGCCGCACTGATGCCCCCCGCAGGCAACCCCGACTATTCGGCAGCCAAGGCCGCGATGTTAGCGATGACTTCGTCCATGGCCAAAGCCGTTGCAGCCGAGGGGGTGACGGTGAACACAGTTTCGCCCGGCACAATCCGGAGCGAGACGTTCGAACGCAAATTCCGCGAGGTCGCCCAGCAAAGAGGTATTGCGCCCGAAGCGCCGTGGGAAGAGGTGGAGGCAGAGGTCCTTCCACTCTTCGCGAGCGTCCCCGTCGGGCGGGCTGGCACGCTGGAGGAGATTGCAGATGCCGTGGCCTTTCTCGCCAGTCCGCGGGCCTCTTACATCACCGGCTCGAACCTGCGCCTGGACGGTGGAATGCTTCCGACATTCTGATGCACGTCCAAGCAGCCAAGACATCAATTGGAAGAACACACCAATGAGCATTTTCGATCATGTCAGCCTCAAGACGACCCGTCTCGAAGAAACACAGCGGTTCTACGAGGCTGCCCTTGCCCCATTGGGAATATTCAAGAGGTTGTCTATCGAGCGCGCCGAAGGTGGTGTAGCAGGCTTTGGGCGTGAGCGCGTCGAGTTCTTCATGGTTGGGGTTCAGGGATCAGACCCAAGTCCGATCCACCTTGCCTTTCGTGCCAGGGACTGCAAAGAGGTGGAGGGCTTTTACGCCGCGGCCCTGGCCGCTGGCGGAACGGACAATGGCGCACCGAGCATACGCCCGAAGTATCATGAAGCCTACTATGCCGCCTTCGTGGTCGACCCTGCCGGAAACAACGTTGAGGCAGTTTTCCAGGGGCCCGCATGAGCTTGAGTGTGCTCGGCGGCCGGAAGCAGCACCTGGAGAATGGCAGGTAGCTTCACCCCGGAGCAGACTCTGGCGGCCTCGCGCTGTGCTCCGCGCATCTGCCCGAGACCGTCACCTTCGAGCGTCTGCTCGCCGGTGCGGCGCTGGCCTCGGACGGGATGCAGGCGGCCGTGTCCAGCATGACCATGGATGCAGCGGGCGGCCTTGGTCGCCTGCACAAGCCATGGCTGTTGCTCTACGGCGCGTGCGATGCGCTGGTCCGGCCCGATCCTTCTATCGCGCGGGCGCGAACGCTCAAGCCCGATGCGCAGACCATGATCTATGCGGACATCGGCCACGCACCGTTCGCCGACGCGTTTCAACCAGGACCTGGTGCGGTTCGTCGAGGCGACGGCGCCGTTAACGCCGCCGCCCGGTCGGCCGGCCGATGACCGGCCTGCGGCGCTCAGCCTTCCTCTTCTTCCTCGAATTCCACCAGCGCGTCGAGGTCGAAGGCCAGCGCCTCGACCGCCTCGCGGACCTTGCGTGCCGTCGCGGCGTTGCCGGCCTCGACCTCGATTTCGTGCATCTGCGGGCCGCTGACATCGCTCAGCCCGGCGGAGCTGGAGTCGGCGTCGTCCATGTGCGGCATCAGGTCGTCGATTTCCTCGACATGTTCGATGCCATCGATGCTCTGCAGGAGATTGATCACCGTACGGGCGGTGTCGTCGCTGCCGGTCAGGCGGATGCGGAGCATGGGCATGGCGGTTCCTCTTCGTCTTCGATTGAGCGGGGAAGCGTGAGGCTGAGAGAAGCGAGGGCAAGCCTGTGTGACGAGCACGCCATGATCGCGTTGCGCGAACGGGCAGCGCAGTTCACACGCGCAGCCAGCGCATCGACAGCGCGACCCCTGCCATTGCTGCGGCGACGCCGAGGAACGCGACCACCAGTCCGGTCGCCTGCGCAGCGAAGCCGATCAATGCGGGACCTGCGAGCACCCCGGCATAGCCGATTGTGCTGATCGCCGGGATCGCCTGTGCCTCTGGCATCGTCGTCTGGCGGCCGGCCATCGAGAACATCACCGGCACCACATTGGCGCAGCCCACACCCACCAGCGCGTAGCCGGCCAGCGCGATCGCGCCACTGGGCGCCAGCGTGGCGATGCCCAGGCCCGCGCACGCGCACAGTGCGCCGAGCACGACCGCGCGGCGATCGCCCAGGCGACGGACGAGACCATCGCCGCACAGCCGCGCGACCGTCATTGCCAGCGAGAACACGACAAAGCCCATTCCGGCGCGGGCAGCGTCCACGCCGCGGACCTCGTGCAGGAACACCGCACTCCAGTCGAGCATCGAGCCTTCGACCAGGAACGCGACGAAGCACAGCACACCGATGCACGCGACCACGCCGCGCGGCCACGCGAACGCGGCGGTGTCGCGCGCCACGCGTTCGCTGCGCCAATGGCGTGCCGACGGCGCATACAGCGCCAGCACGACCAAGGCGACCAGGCCCGTCGCCAGCCACGGTGCCAGGCCCGCGCTGAGCAAGGCGGTCGTCCCTGCGGCGCCGACAAAACCGCCGATGCTGTAGAACGCGTGGAAGCCCGACATCATCGGCCGTGCGCTGTCGCGCTCGACCGCGACGGCCTGCAGATTCATCGCGCAGTCCATCGCGCCGATACCGGCACCGAATGCTGCCAGCGCAGCCGCCAGCATCCAGGGCGTTGCGGCCATCGCGAGCATCGGCAATGTGATGCAGATCAACAGCAACGCGGCCACCATGACGCGCTTGCAGCCCTGCCGCGCGGCGAGCGCACCGGCGGCCGGCATCGCCAGCAGCGAGCCAGTGCCCAGGCACAGCAGCACTAACCCGAGCGAGGCCTCATCAAGGCCGGTTCGGGCCTTGGCGAAGGGCACGATCGGCGCCCAGGCGGCGATCGCGAAACCGGGAATGAAGAACGCGGCGCGCGTCGCATGCTGCTGCGCGCGGGGGGAAGAGATCGGGACGGACATGGCGGACGACGTGGGGGACGAGGGGAGGGGAGAGGCAGGGGGCGCTCAGGGGGGCGCGGCGACATGCACCGCGATGCCGCGCGCGCCAAAGCGTGCCTGTTGCGCGGGCGCTGCATCGTGTTCGACGACCAGCGTGGCGATCGCTTCGAGCGCCGCGACCCGGTGCGCGGCCTGCGTGCCGAGCTTGGCGTTGGTCGCCACCACGATGGCCTCGCCGCTGGCCTCGATCATCAGGCGCTTGAAGCGGGCCTGCTCGCCGTCGACGCTCCAGATGCCGTGGTCGGCATCGATCGCGCAGGCACCGGGGAAGCACAGGTCGGCGCGCAGATCGCGCAGTTGCGCCATCGCCTGCGCGCCGAGCGCCGCGCCGCTGCTGGGGTCGATCCGACCGCCGATCAGCAGGACCTCGAAGCCGTCGCGGGCCATCAGTGTCTGGGCGATGTCGGGGGCATTGGTCGCGACCGTCAGCGCCTGCCGCTCGGGCAATGCGGCGGCGATCGCGCTGTTCGTGGAGCCGGCGTCGAGCAGCAGCATCTGGCCCGGGCGGATCCGCGCCGCCGCCACGGCGGCGATCGCGAGCGCGCGCTTGCCCGCCGCGTGCTCGTGATGGCGTCGGGCCAATGGCGGAAAGTCGGGCGTTGGTGGCAGTGCGCCCCCGTAGACGCGTCGGCACAGGCCGCGCGCAGCTAGCTCGCGCAGGTCGCGGCGGATCGAATCTTCCGACACGCTGAACTCGGCCGCCAGTTCGGTCGCCACGACCCGGCCCTCGATCGCGAGCCGGCGCAGGATCGCCTGCTGGCGCTCCTGCGGCAGTACGTCGCCGGATGCGGTCATCGAATGCGACCGCAGGTGGCGAGCGCGCGTGTGCCCACGACGGCAACGCTCGCGCCGTGTCTCCAGGTCGCAGCGCGTCGCATCGACGTGGCTCGGCAAGACCTTCGTCCGTCCAACCCCCTGCGCTGCGACATCGGGCACCCCCGCTCTGCGTGAAGGTGCGAAGTTTGGATCAGTGGGTGAAAACGTGCAACATCGTGCATTCGTATGCACGGGCGTGGCGTGCGGGCAGCCAGTGGGCGACCCGCACAGCGGGGCTCGTCGTCGTGGCCCTCAGCGCTGCGCCGTGGGCGTGCGGACCGGCACCGTGATGTTGCACAGGTCGATATGCCCGGCCGGATGCAGGTACCAGGCATCGCGGCGGTTGCGGCGCGATTCGACCACCGCATCGAACAGCGGTGTATCGGTACGCAACACCTCGAGCGGTGTGCGCTGCGACGGCGGCAGTTCCGAGGCCAGGCGCACCGCGCGGATCGGCGTGCGCTGCGCCGGGTCGGTGTAGAAGCCCAGCGGGCCAGTGCCGCGCGGCAGCACGCTCAGCAGTTCCATGCCCTGCAGCACGCGGCCGACGACGGTGATGTTGCGGTCGAGCTGGCGCGGCGACTGGCCGGTCACGACGTAGAGCTCGGTGCCGTTGCTCGAGTCGGGCGCGGTGTCGCGGCCGGCGCCGAGCGTGCCGTAGCAGTGCGCGAGCCACGCGCGCCCACCGCGGCCGGCCTGTGCGTCGGCATCGCGCGCGGCGGGGAAGCCGGCGGAGAATCCGGTCTGCGCGGCCCAGCCGTCGCGGTCGGGCAAGGCATGGAATGCCAGCCCCGCGGCCGGGCGGTCGAACTCGGCCGGCAGGTGCGCGCGTGCGCTGCCGATCGGCTTGCCCGGGGCGCCGTCCTCGACGATGTCGCCAAACTGCACGACGAAGTTGTCCTGCGCGCGGTAGAGCGTCAGGCCGTCCCAGAAGCCCTCGCGTGCAAGCGTGCGCAGGTTGGCCACGTGCGCGGGTGCGAAGTCGGGCGCCAGTTCGATGATCACCCGCCCGGTCTCCAGGTCGAGATACAGCGTGTCCTGCGGGTCGGGCGTGCGCCAGTCCGCGGGCGTGGAGGCGTCGAGCAGGTCCTGGGTCGAGCGCGGGTCGGCCTCGCGCGTGCCTGCGACGTCCGCTGCGGGTGTGCTGGCGCAGCCGGCGATCAGCAGCGCGAGCGCAGCAGCGCAGGGGGCGACGGAAAAGCGCAGTCGGGAGGCGGGCAGGCGCATGCGTGAGGTCCGGTGGAAGGGAGCGTCGATTGTGGCCGACCTGGCGCGTCGCATGACTAGCGGCACATTCGCTATAGCGAAGTTCGCAATAGAGTCCTGCTCGACACTCGGAGGCAGCATTGACCGGAAGCGACGAAGCGGACGACGCGGGTCTGCGCAAGTTCCAGAAGGAACTGAGCGCAGGCACGGTCTCGCTCGCGCTGCTGGCGGTGCTGGCTGGCAGTGCCGAGCCGATGTACGGCTACCAGATCGCCAAGCGGCTCGAACGGCTCGACGGCGTGCTCGCCGGCAAGCAGAGCGCGCTGTATCCGGTGCTGCGCAATCTCGGCGCCGCGGGGTTGCTCGACAGCCACGTTGCGCCTTCGGATGCCGGGCCGCCGCGTCGCTACTACCGCATCACCGAGGCAGGGCGGACGACCCTGCGCCATTGGGCCGCCGCCTGGCGCGCCACCCGCGATTCCGTCGACGCCGTCCTGGAGGGGATGATCGAATGAACACCCAAGGTCTGCCGCAAAACATTCCCGAATACCTGGACCATCTGCGCCGCTCGCTGGCCGGCGCCGACCCGGCGCTGGTGCAGGACGCGCTGTACGACGCCGAGGAATACCTGCGCTCGGAACTGGCCGAGCATCCTGGCCGCAGCGAGGCCGAGGTGATCGCCGCGGTCGCCTCGAGCTACGGTGCGCCCGACGAGGTGGCCGACATCTATCGCGACACCGAGGTCAAGGTGCAGACCGCGCTGCGGCCGCCGGCGCCCGCGCCGCGCAGCTCGCTGGCAGGCCGCTTCTTCGGGGTCGCTGCCGATCCGCGGACCTGGTCGTCGCTGTTCTACATGCTGCTGTCGCTGGCGACGGGCATCTTCTACTTTCTGTGGGTGGTGCTGGGCCTGTCGATCTCCGGCAGCCTGGTCATCGTGCTGGTCGGCATCCCGCTGCTGATCCTGTTCCTGGGCTCGGTGCGGGTGCTGTCGCTGGTGGAGGGCCGGCTGGTCGAGGTCATGCTCGGCGAACGCATGCCGCGTCGACCGCTGTACGCGGCCCGCGGCCGCAGCTGGACCGGGCGTATCGCCGACATGTTCACCGACGCGCGGACCTGGAGCACGCTGCTGTACATGCTGCTGATGCTGCCGCTGGGCATCGTCTACTTCACGCTGGTGGTGACCCTGCTCAGCGCGTCCTTGCCGCTGATCGCCGCCCCGCTGTCGCTGGTGCCGGGCTTGAACCTGCACCTGTGGATCTCCGGTATCGACGTGCCGCGGCAAGCCCCGTTCCTGCTGCCGCTGTTGTCGGCGATCGGCGTGCTGCTGCTGTTCGGCACCCTGCACTTGTGCCGCGGCATCGGCCGCCTGCACGGCGCGATCGCCAAGCACCTGCTGGTGCGTACCGCCCAATACTGAGCCCCAAAACCGGGGTCAGAGTCTGAGGTATCCCCACATTTTCCTGAGCTAGATCAGGAGGTTGCGTTCGGGAGAGATGGAAACAAGTGCGCGCATGGCGCAGTCTTCAAGGTGACTAAGCCAGAGAAGGACTGCGAGCCATGCGCGCCAGCGAAGTATTGCAGAGGTGTCTGGGGGATGCACTGGGTCCGATGCATGCCTTGCGTGCGCGGGCGTTGTTGAAGGCGGTGGAAGCGCTGAGCTCGGGCTGGCGACTGACGCTGATGGACTTGGCGCGATGCTGGCCGGGAGCCAAGCGGGTGAGTGCCCCGCTCAAAGCGGCAGATCGCTTGTTGGGCAATCGGCATCTGCAAGCCGAATGTCTGTCGCTGCATACCGCGATGGCGCGTTGGTTGTTGCGAGGAGAGCGGCCGTTGATCGTGATCGACTGGAGCGATCTGAAGGCCGATAAATCCTGGTGTTTGCTCCGGGCCGCCGTTCCCGTCGGAGGCAGGACACTGACCTTGCTTGACCGGGTATACCCGGGCGATGAGCAAGGTTCTCCCCGTGCCGAACAGCAGTTCCTGCAACAGTTGCAGGCGCTAATTCCTGAAGGGATACGCCCGATTCTGATCACCGATGCAGGCTTCCGCACGCCGTGGTTCCGGGCGGTGCAGGCGCAGGGCTGGAGTTGGGTTGGCCGCCTGCGTGGCACGACGTTGGTCAAGCCGGCCGAGGAAAATCGACCGGCACAATGGGTTCCGTGCCGGTCCCTTTGGCAGCTTGCGCAAAGCAAGCCGCGCGAACTGGACCTGATGCACATCAATCGGAGCAATCCACTGGTTTGCCGTCTGGTGATCCACGGCAAGACCCCTCGCGGGCGCAAGCACTACAGCCGACGCCACCGAACCCAAGTCGCACGCAACTCGCATAGCCGCAAAGCGGCGGCAGGCGTGCGAGAGCCATGGCTGATCATCGCCTCACCGGATCTGACCGAAGCCAATGCCAACCAACTGGCTGAACTGTATGCGCGTCGCATGCAGATCGAAGGCAGCTTCCGAGATCACAAGTCACACCGCTACGGTGCTGCCTTCGAGGACAGTCTGACGCGCCAAGGTCCGCGACTGAGCATCCTGCTGATGCTCAACACCTTGGCCTGCTTTGCGTGCTGGCTGGCGGGCCTGGCCGCCGAGCGCGCCAGTCATGCCAGCTGGCTGGTACCTCGCAAGAGTAGCCGCAGGCTCTACTCGACCCTACGTCTTGGGCGGGAGGCCTTGCTCAGACGCTGGCCGATGGAACCCATCAGCCAATGGCTGGCCCGCCTACACGTACTGCCTGGGCACGTGCTGCAACAGATGCTGTTGAGCTAGAAACGTGGGGATACCTCAGGGTCAGAGTCGTTTTTTGCAGAGCCGGGCCGCCCCTCGGATCGATGGATCGAAAATCGACCTCCGACCCCGGTTTATGACTGCCGGAGCCGCGGCCACTCGGGCGGGATGGGGGATGCGCATCTGCGGGCAGACCTGCGACGAGAAACGACTCAGCCCAGGGATGCACCCACAAAAACCGGGGTCAGAGTGACTTTTCCGATTCGCCTCAGCCGGGTGGCCGGGCGGAAAAGCGACTCTGACCCCGGTTTTCTTGTGTTGGAAACGCAAAAGGCCGCCTTTCGGCGGCCTTCGGCATCGCGGAACTGCGGGTCAGACGCCGGCGACGCGGCGGGCGACCTGGAAGCGGGTGGCCCAGTAGCCGGAGTCGAGGTCGGAGACCATGACGTCCTTGCCGCTGCGCGGGGCGTGGACGAAGCGGCCTTCGCCCAGGTAGATGCCGACGTGGTCGATGCGGTTGCCGCGGCGGCCGAAGAAGACCAGATCGCCGGCGGTCAGCGAGGTGCGGTCGATGCGTTCGCCGTTCTGGGCCATTTCGCGCGAGACGCGCGGCAGTTCGATGCCCAGCGCGGTGCGGAAGACGTAGCCGACCAGGCCGCTGCAGTCGAAACCGCTGTCGGGGCTGGAGCCACCCCAGCGGTAGGGCGTGCCGAGCAGGGTGAGTGCGCGCTTGAGCAGGGATTCGACCCGGCCGTCGGCGACCTGCACCGGCTTGTCGACGTCCATCGCGATGAGCTGGTTGATGTCGCTGGCCAGGAGCATCTGCGGCTGCTGCAACTGGGCGGCGGGTGTGACGATTGCCTTCGCGACCGATGTGGTCTGATCGAACTGATCCGCTGAGTCGGCGGCCAGGCCGGGGCCTGCGAATGCCGGGGCGGTCGCCAGCGCAAGCAGCAGCGCGGCGGAGGTGTTGCGGAGGAGGCTGCGGGAGGCGCCAGCGCCATTCAAAGACGCGTCTGTCGTCGTCACGTGTGCTTCACATCTTCCGGACCAGCGGGGGAAGCTACCGGGTTTGTGCGAAGGAGTTGTTAAGCAAAAGTTACTGAATGCGCACAAGTGCTTGTTTGTGCTCGCTATTCAGTGAAGAACGCGTCGTGACCCCGTGTAGTTCCGGCGCCAGTAGCTGCCGTCCAGATGGTCCAGGCGCACGGTGCCGCCGGTGCTCGGCGCGTGCACGAAGCGGCCCTCGCCGACATAGATCCCGACGTGGGAAACGCTCCCGCCGCTGCCGAAAAACACCAGGTCGCCGGGTGCCAGGCGCTCGGCATCGATCTTCGGCCCCTGGTAGGCGTAGAGCTCGCGCGATGAACGCGGCAGCCGCACATCGAGCATGTCGCGGAACACGTAGTTCACCAGGCCGCTGCAGTCGAAGCCGCCCTCGGGCGTGTTGCCGCCATATCGATAAGGCGTGCCGACCAGGCTGATCGCGCGCATCAGCACCGCATTGGCCGCCGCCGGGTCGGTCGGCGACACCGCATTCCAGGTGCGCTGCGGGACCGGCGCCGAGGCAGCCGGCGCGGCCGGGCGAACATCGCGCCCGCCGCAGCCGGCCAGTGCGAGCAGGGCGAGCGTCGTCGTCAGCACGCCAACCGCGCGGCGCCGGGCGGTTGGCGCGAACGCGTCGGAGTCGGGATAATGCGGACTTGCCTGCATATACGTCATTCCACCTGCCAGTCCTGGCATCGTGCCGCATGTGCGCCACCGTCCTCAAGCGGCCTTGCGGCCGCGTCACCAGGGATCCCCCATGAAGATCGAGAAAGACCGCGTCGTCCGTTTCCACTACAGCGTCGCGGAGGCTGGCCAGGCGCCGGTGGAGACGTCGCGCGATCGCGATCCGCTGGCGATCCTGTTCGGCCACGGCAACATCATCCCGGGCCTGGAAAAGGCGATGGAAGGCCGCGAGGCCGGCGAGAGCTTCAAGGCCGAGGTCACCGCCGCCGAGGCCTATGGCGAGCGCCGCGAGGGCATGACCCAGCGCGTGCCCAAGAAGCACTTTGGCGACCAGAAGCTCAGTGTCGGCCAGCAGGTGGTGCTCAACACCAGCTTTGGCCCGCGCGCGGTGACGATCGAGAAGGTCGGCATGAGCGTGGTCGATGTCGACCTGAACCATCCGATGGCCGGCAAGGATCTGACGTTCGACATCGAGATCGTCGAAGTGCGCGAGGCCTCGACCGAGGAAATCGAGCACGGCCACGTCCACGGCGACGGCGGTCACCACCACTGATCCGCCAACGGTGCGCGACGCGGGGAGGCGTCGCGCCGCCGGGCCGGATCGGTCGATCGGGGGACATGCAATGAGCGCATCACGGCATGCCGTACTGGGGCCGGTGCCCGCTTCCGAGCGGCTGGAGATCCTCGATGCCCTGCGTGGCGTCGCGCTGCTGGGCGTGTTCGCGATGAACATCGAAGGGTTCTCGCGGCCGGCGCAGGAGATGGGCGCGGGTATCCCGCCCGAGGCCACCGGCCTGGATTGGGCGGTCGCCTGGGGCGTCCACGTCTTCATCGCCGGCAAGTTCTGGACGATGTTCTCACTGCTGTTCGGCATGGGCTTTGCGCTGATGAGCGAGCGCATTGCCGCCTCGGGGGGTCCGGTCGCGCCGGTGTTCCTGCGCCGCCAGGCGGTGCTGCTGGCCTTCGGCCTGCTGCACATCGTGCTGATGTGGTGGGGCGACATCCTGCACAGCTATGCCATCGCCGGACTGTTGCTGCTGGCAATGCGTGAGATCGCGCCTCGCTGGCAGCTCGCTGTCGGGCTGACGCTCTATACCGGGGTTGGGGCGTTCTATCTGGCGAACGCCGCGCTGCTGGCGCTGGTGCCCGATGCGATGCTGGCCGATTTTGCAGGCGCATTGGCGTCGGGGCGCGAAGCCGCCGAGCGCATCTATCCCAGCGGCAGCTTCGGCGAGATCACCCAGCGTCGTGTGTCCGACTACCTGCAACTGGGCCTGCAAAGCCAGTTGTTCCAGGTGCCGATGATTGCCGGCGTGTTCCTGATCGGCAGTTGGTTGCTGCGCGGCGGCTGGCTGCGCGCACCCGCCCAGCACCGCGGTTTCTGGTGGCGGCTGCTGGCCTGGGCGCTGCCGCCTGCGGTGCTGTTCACGGCCCTGGGCGTGTGGTTGGGCACGTCGTTCGACAGCCCGCTCGCGCCACGTGCCGCGTTGTCGGTGGGCTTGATGCTGCTCGGATCGCTGCCGATGTCGCTGGCCTATGTCGCGTTGCTGGTGCTGGCCTGGACATCGGCGTCCGGACAGCGGGTGCTGCGCGCCTTCGCGCCGGCCGGCCGCATGGCCTTGACGCATTACCTTGCGCAATCGTTGGTGTGTTCGTTGCTGTTCTATGGCTACGGCGCTGGTCTGTGGGGCGAGCTCGGGCGCGCGGCGCAGACCGGCTTGGTGCTGGCGGTGTTCGCGGTGCAGCTGGCGATCAGTCCTGTCTGGCTGGCGCGGCATCGCCACGGGCCGGTGGAATGGCTGTGGCGCTGGGCGACCTACGGCCACCGACCCACCTGGCGGCGCGCGTACCAGGTGGCATGAGCCCGCGCGACGACGTGCTGATTGTCGGCGGCGGCGCGGTCGGCCTCGCCTGCGGGCTGGCGCTGGTCGAAGCCGGGCGCCGGGTGCGGGTGCTCGAGGCAGGCACCGCGGGCTGCGGCAGCTCGCACGGCAATTGCGGGACCATCACCCCCAGCCATGCCGCACCACTGGCGGCGCCGGGTGCGATCGCGCGTGCATTGCGCTGGCTGTTCGCCAACGACGCACCGCTGCGCATCGCGCCGCGTTTCGATCCGGCGCTGTGGGCCTGGCTCGCGAAGTTCGCGCTGCGCTGCAACCACCGCGACTGGCAACACGCCACGCGCGCGCGGGCGGCGATCCTGCAGGCGTCGCGCGCGGCATTCCCGGGCTGGCTCGCCGACCACGGTATCGAATGCGAGTTCGCGGCGACTGGCATCGACTACGTCTACCGGGACCGTGCGCAGTTCGAGGCCTTTGAGGACGAGGCGCGCATGCTGCGCGAGCTGGGTCTGACGCTGGACCAGATCGACGGTCCACTCGCGCTGCGCGAGGAGCCGGCGCTGCGCGAGGGGGTGGCCGGCGTCGTGCGTTTTCCAGGCGACGCGCGCCTGCGGCCCGATGTCTACGTCGCGGGAATGGCCGCGGCGTTCCGCGCGGCAGGCGGCACGCTGGAAGAACAGTGCGAGGTGCTGTCGGCCGAGGAGACTGCGCAAGGCGTACGTGTGACGACCTCGCGTGGCGACTTCGCCGGCCGCGATCTGCTGCTGGCCGCTGGTGCCTGGTCGCCCCGCGTCGCGCGCGGGCTGCGACTGCGGGTGCCGGTGCAACCGGGCAAGGGCTATTCGATGACGTACGCACGTCCGGTGTCTGCGCCGCAGCGTTCGATGGTGCTGCACGAGCGCAGCGTGTTCGTGACGGTCTGGGACGCCGGCCTGCGGCTGGGCGGCACGATGGAGTTCGCCGGCTACGACCGCAGCCTCAACCGGGTGCGGATCGATGCGATCGAACAGGCGGCCGGCGAGTATCTGCATCTGCCGCCGGCGCCCCGGCGCCAGGACACCTGGACCGGCTTGCGCCCGGTCTGTGTCGACGACCTGCCGCTGATCGGTGCAGCGCCCGGGCATCGTCACATCTGGATGGCGACCGGGCATGGCATGCTCGGTATCAGCATGAGTGTCGCCACTGCCCACCTGATCCGCGATTTGATCTGCGGAACGCCGCCCGGATTCGATCCGGCCCCCTTCGCGCCGGCGAGGTTCGCATGAGTGCGAGCGGTGATGCCCTGGCGTTCGACCTGATCGTCGTCGGCGGCGGCTCGGGCGGACTTGCTGCGGCCTTCCGCGCCGCCGAGTACGGCCGGCGTGTTGCACTGCTCGAGCCGGGCGACCTCGGCGGCACCTGCGTCAACGTCGGCTGTGTGCCCAAGAAGGCGATGTGGCTGGCCGCCGACCTGGGCTTGCGCATCGGACACGCCGCGCGACTTGGATACGACTTGCCGCGCGACGGCCGTGCGGCCTTCGACTGGCCCTGCTTTCTGACCGATCGTCAGCGCTACATCCACGGCATCCATGCCAGCTATCGCCGCCGGCTCGATCGTGACGGTGTGCTGTTGCTTCCCACGCGTGGCCGGCTGGCGGGGGAGGGCGCGGTGGAGACAGCGGACGGCGCTTTGCTGCGCGCGCCGCACATCGTGCTCGCGACCGGATCGCGTCCGATCGTGCCGCAGATTCCCGGCGCGTCGCTGGGCGTGGTCTCGGACGATTTCTTCCACTGGACGCAGGCGCCGCCGCGCGTGGCGATCGTGGGGGGCGGCTACGTCGCGGTCGAGTTGGCCGGTGTGCTGCAGGCCCTGGGCAGTCAGGTGGAGCTGGTCGTACGCGACGGCCGGTTATTGCGCCAGGCCGAGCCCGAACTGGTCGCGCAGTTGCAGGACAACTACACCCAGCAGGGGATCGTGCTGCATCTGGGCATGGCCTCGCAGGCGCTGCATCGGCAGGCCGACGGGCGGATCGCGATCCAGACCGATGGTGGTCAGCGGCTCGCGGACTACGACCAGGTGCTGTTCGCGACCGGGCGGCGCCCCAACACCGACGACCTGGGTCTGGAGCGCGTCGGCATCGCGCCCGACCCGCAGGGTCATCTGCCGGTCGATGCGTTCCAGGACACGCCTGCGCCCGGCGTGCATGCGGTAGGCGATATCTGCGGCTGCGGTCCGGCGCTCACGCCGGTCGCGATCGCGGCCGCGCGCCGGTTGTGCGACCGCCTGTTCGGCGGTCGGCCCGATGCGCGCCTCGATGCGGAGAACGTGCCCAGCGCGATTTTCTCGCATCCGCCGCTGGCGATGGTCGGTCTGACCGAGGCCCAGGCGCGCGAGCGCCATGGCGACGACGTGCACGTGTACACCAGCCGCTTCCGCCCGATGATCGAGGCGCTGGCCGATACCTCGCAGTGCAGCCTGTTCAAGCTGATCTGTGTGGGCGAGGCGCGGCGCGTGGTCGGCCTGCACCTGCTCGGCGACGCTGCCGACGAGATCCTGCAGGGCTTTGCCGTCGCACTGAAGATGGGGGCCACGCTGGACGACTTCCACGACACCGTCGCCATCCACCCCACCAGCGCCGAGGAAGTGGTGCTGATGCGCTGACCGGTGCGCAGCGCGGCCCGCTCAGGGCAGCAGGTGCAGCGCCTGTGCGCCACCGCGGACCGCGTCGACCACCAGGCGGCGATCGAAGCTGGCCAGACGCCCGCCCATCTGGACGGCGAGCGCCAGCAGATAGGTATCGGTGACCTGGCCGGAGGTCAGCAGCCGATCGTGCGCGACGTGCTGCGCGTCGAGCAGGCTCAGCGCGTCGGGCCAGAACCGATGCCCCGGATGCGCGCACAGGCCGGCCAGCACCTGCGCTGCCTCGGTGACCGACTCGGCCGGGTTGGAATAGCGCGGGTTGGACAGGATCCGCAGCGCACCATTCTGGGTGATCGGGCAGGAAGCCCAGCCTTGCGCGCCTTCACGTGCGAACCAGTCGTGGGCGCGGTCATGGTGCGCGTGGAGGGGATCGAGCAACGCCAGCAGCACGTTGACGTCGAGCAGGTGAATTGGCGCGCCCGGCGGCCAGCCGGGCGCGCGTTCCGCCACTCGGTGACGGGCCCCGGTCACGGGGCCTCGTCGCGCAGTCGGTTCACCAGCTCGAGCGTCGCTCGCTCGGCGCCGGGCCGGACCGGCAGCAGCGCAATCCCATTGCGGTAACGCGGTGGCGGCGTGGTCGGCGTCAGGCCCTTGCGGACCAAGTCGGACACCACCTCACCGAGGCTGCGGCCTTGCGCCTGGGCCAACGCGCGGGCCGCGGCGAGGACATCGTCGTCGAGCGAAAGAGTCGTGCGCATGGGGGCACTCCAGAGGAACTGCATCAAGCATCGCGCATCACGCATCATTCTGCAAATCAGGGTGAGGCACCGTCGCGCGCCGATCTCGGATCGTCGGATGCCTGTACGGCGCGGGTGACTACTGCCCCTTCTGCCCGCCGGCACGCGCCTGCGCATAGCGGGCCCAAGTCGCTTCGACCGTCTCGCCGGTCAACGCAGCCCAGGTCTCCGGCGTGTAGGCCCCCGCCCGAAGCGCGGCATCGAGCTTGCGCACCAGGCCGGGGTGCGCCGTATCGGCCCACTTGAGGAACGCGCCGCTGACCCGGTAGCCAGTGTCGTACCGGTGGTCGTCGGCGACGGCTTCGGGCAGGGCCCAGCCACTGGCGGCGTTGTCGAGCCCGTAGCGGTCGCGGGCGTAGTCGGCGATCCCTTCGGTCAGCCACACCGGCGCGCCGTCGCCATAGCCGGGATAGGCCTGGACGATGTGCATGGCCTCGTGGGTCACCAGGTCGACATCGCCAGGGCGCTCGACGAGCCAGGCCGGGTTGATCGTCATCGTCGCCTGACCCTTGTTGTCGACGAAGGCGACGCCGTCGTAGTCGGGGTCGATGACGATGTCGACGGCGTCAGCCGCAGCGGGGTTGAAGTCCGCGCGCTGACGCGCGTAGGTCGAGAAGAAAGTCTCGACGATGCGCTCGCGCATACCGGCATCGAGCGCATCGGTCGCGTCGCGGTAGACGAGCGTCACACCGTCGCGCTCGATCGTGGTCTCCGTCGCCGCAGCGGTGGCGAGCGGCAGCAGGCACAGCAGCGGCAGCAGACGGGCAGGGCGGGTCATCGGCGGGTCTCCAGCGTGACGGGAGTGAAGGGGGCGAGCAGTTCGAGTTCCGCCAACTGCAGGCGGCCGGGTGCCGAGAAGCGCACGCGATAGGTGTCGAAGTCGCCCGGTGCGTCGATGCGGAACGGACGCGTCTGGCGCGCCCACGCGAAGGTCTGGCCCCGGCGGGTGTCGATCGTGCGCCACGGGCCGTCGCCGCGACGTCCTTCGAGCGTCCAGTCGGCGCCTTGGATCGTGCGTTCGCCCGAGGTCAGCGTGTAGAAGTGCGCGCGGCCGGGCTGCGGCAACGCGATCTCGACCGCGGTGTCGTCGCCACGTAGCCAAAGGCCGCTGGTGGCATCGTCGTCGATCAGAACCGCTGCCTCGTCGCCGGCCACCGTGGCGCGCGCGCCCGCGACTGCCAGGTCGGCCAGCGTCGTCGGTGCTTGGCCATCCGGCGTCAGCGAGGGCGGCGCGTCTTCCGGCCGGCTGCCCCAGGTCGAGGGCTCGGGCCCCATGCGGAATTCCAGCGTGGCGCCGGCCGCGATGACCTCATGCGGGATCCACGTGCGGCGCCAGGGCCGGCCGTTGACGGTCAGCGATTGCACGTAGACATGGTCCGGCGCGTTGTCGATCGCGCGGACCTCCAGCGTCCGGCCTTCGCCCAGTTGCACGCGGGCGCGGTCGAACAGCGGCGAACCGATCACATACTCGGGCGCGCCCATGCGCAGCGGGTACAGGCCGAGCGAGGCGAACAGATACCAGGCCGACATCTCGCCGTTGTCCTCGTCTCCCGGATAACCCTGGCCGATCTCGCTGCCCAGATACAGCCGCGAAAGCACTTCGCGCACGATGCGCTGGGTCTTCCACGGCTGCCCGGCATAGAGGTACATCCACGGAATGTGGTGCGCGGGCTGGTTGCTGTGCGCATACAGGCCCAGGCGCACATCGCGCGCCTCGGTCATTTCGTGGATCACGCCGCCGTAGGAACCAACCAGCGTCGGGTCCGCCGTCTCGGGCGTGGCGAAGAACGCGTCGAGCTTCGCTGCCAGGGCCTCGCGGCCGCCGTAGAGCGCGGCCAGGCCGTTGCCGTCATGCGGCGCTGTGAACGCGAACGTCCAGCCGTTGGACTCGGTGTAGTCGTGGCCCCAGACGCGCGGGTCGTACTGCGCCGATGGCACGCGCCACGCGCCGCCGGCATCGCGGCCCTGGAAGAACCCGGCCTGCCGGTCGAACAGGTGTGCATAGGCCGCAGCGCGGTAGCGGAAGTACGCAGCCTCCTCGTCGTAGCGGCGGCGGGCCTGCGGCGTATCGGCGCGTTCGGCCAGCGCCTGCGCCATGCCGGCGATGCCGAAGTCGTTGAGCGCACCCTCCATCGTCCACGACATGCCCTCGGGCACGCGGGTGTCGGCGTAGCCGCGGAAGGTCGCCTCGGCCATGCCCTTGCGGCCGACGTGACGGCTGGGCGGGACCACGGTCGCGTTCTTGAGCGCGGCCTCATAGGCCAGCACCGGATCGAACCCGGTCACGCCCTTGCGCCAGGCATCGGCGAAGGCGACATCGGTGCTGGTGCCGACCATCAGGTCGGCGTAGCCGGGCGAGGACCAGCGCGCCAGCCAGCCGCCGGCGCGGTACTGCTCGAGAAAGCCATCGACGAGCGCGCCGGCGTTGTCGGCCGCGAACAGCGCGTAGGCCGGCCATGCGGTGCGGAAGGTGTCCCACAGCCCGTTGTTGATCACGATGCGGCCGTCGCGCACCGGGGCGAAGGTGCGCTGCGCGTTGCCCTCGGCATTGTCGTCGGCGCTGCTCATCTGGCTGGCGTAGCGCCAGTCGGGCTGCGTCGCGCTGCCGGCATTCTCTGCGCCGCTGTTGGGATACAGGAACAGCCGATACAGATTGGAGTAGAGCGTCGTGCGCTGGTCGTCGCTGGCGCCTTCGACCTCGAAACGGCCGAGCAATGCGTCCCATCGTGCACGGGCGCGCTCCGATACGCTGGCGACGGTGTCGCCCTCGTCCATCTCCAGGGCCAGGTTGTGCCAGGCCTGTTCGACCGAAATCAGCGAGGTCGCGACGTGCATGCGCACGGTGCGCGCGCCGTCGACGTCAAACTTGACGTAGCCGGTCGGCCGGCCGGTATCGAGGGTGCCGCTGTCGCGCCAGGGCGTATCGAAGCGGGCGACCACGAACATGCGTGTCGCGCCGGTGGACAGGCCGCTGCGCACATTGGTATAGCCGGTCAGGGTCCCGGTCGCGGCATCGAGTTGCAGCCCGCCACGCGCATCGACGTTGTCGAAGAGCAGATTCGCATCGCCGTCGCCGGGAAAGGCGAACTCGAACACCGCCGCGTGGTCGGTCGGCGCCAGGGCCACCTCGATGCCGTTGTCGAAGCGCAGCTGATACAGGTGCGGCCGCGCGATCTCGGTCTTGCGGTCGAACGCCAGCGCACGCGCCTGGCGGTCCGCTTCGGGCACGCCGCGATCGCGCGAGGGCATGAACTGGAAGGTCTGGCGGTCGCCCATCCAGGGGCTGGTCTGATGGCTGAGCGCCAGCGCCTGCAGGCGCGGGCGGTTGGCCGCGTCGTTCTGCTCGTTCCAGCGATAAAGCCAGTTCAATACGCCCGCATCGGTCACCGGCGTCCAGAAATTGAAGCCGTGCGGGACCGCGGTTGCCGGGAAGTTGTTGCCGCGCGAGAACCGGCCGTTGGACTGGGTGCCGCGCGTGGTCAACACCCAGTCGCTGGGGTGCGCCCGCGTCTGCCGCGGTACCTGTGCCAGCGCGATGTCGTCGATCCAGCCACGCGCGACACCGCCGCCCGGCGGTTGCACGTCGAGCTCGATCGCGACCACGCGCCGGCCGCGCAATCCGGTCACATCGCCCAGGCGCACCGCCTTGCGCGCCCACTGCTGCGGATACAGCGACTTCGATGCGCCCTGTGCATCTGCGCCGACCCGGGCACCGTGCTGGTCGCGCGCATCGCGGGCCGACAACCGGCTGCCATCGTCGAACAGCAGATCCAGCGAGACCCAAGTCGATGCGTCCGTATCGCCGTCGACGATTTCCGGCAGCACCAGCCACGACAGCTCGGTGTCGGGCTCGACGACGATATCCACGTCGAACAGCCGCTGACGACCAGGTGCGGCGGCCTCGTAGCGCAATGCCCGCAGACCGCTGTAGCCGGCGCCGGCCCGCGCGGCGTAGGGCGTCTCGGGGCCATTGCCCACGCGCACGGCGAGTGCGCCAGTCGCCTCCATTGCCGGCTCGGGGTCTCCCGATTCGAACGAGCTGGCGAAGCCGGGAGCGTCTTGCGCCTGCGTGGGGAGCACGAAGGCGGCGGCAAGCGCACACGCCAGCAGCGTGCGCGTCGAGAGCTGTCGGGTCATGCCGGGGCGCTCCGTCCGCGTGCGCGAGGGCGCGCCGTGCCGGCGTGTTGTTCGCCTGGCGCATGCGCGTAGGTCAGCGAACTGGCGCGCTCGACCAGATGCACCGGCGCGATCGTCATGCGTCGCGGCGCATCGGGCGCGCGCCCGCGCTCGAGCACAATGTCCACCGCCTGGCGTCCGAGCGCGCGTGGGCCGGTGGCCAGTGTCGTCAGCGTCGGCACCTGGGCACAGGCCTCGGGCGTGTCGTCGAAGCCAGTGATCGCGAAGTCGCGGCCTGGTGCGATATTGCGCGCACGCAGGCCCATCATCAGGCCGAATGCCACACCGTCGTTGTAGGCCACCACGGCAGTCGGCGCCGGATCGCGCGCGAACAGCGCCGCGGTCGCCAGGCTTGCCGCGATCCGCGTTGGCGGGCACTCGACGATCCACTGCGGTTCGAGCGTGACGCCGGCCTCGGCCAGCGCGGCGCGGTAGCCGTCGGTGCGCTGGCGGAACGAACTCGATGTGCGGCTGCCGCCAAAGAACGCGATGCGCCGGTGGCCCTGTGCCAGCAGGTGCTCGGTTGCCAGGCGCGCACCGGTCGCGTTGTCGGCGCCCAGATAGTCCCAGTCGCCGTCGGCGACCTCGCGGTTGAACAACAGCAAAGGGGTGTGCAGGCCGACGACGGGGCGCAGATCGTCGGCGCGCGTGCCATCGGCGGGCGTCAGGATGACACCGGCAGGGCCATGCTCGATCAGCGATGCCAGCACCGCGCGCTGGCGCTCGACCGATTCGCCACTGCTGCCCAGCAACATCACGCAACCGGCACCCGCCAGCGCTTCGTCCACGCCGGCGGCGAACTCCGCGACGAAGGGGTTCGACAGGTCGTTGACCACCAAGGCGACGCTGGTGGAGATCTTCCGGCGCAGATTCGCGGCGCTGCGGTTGTAGACGTAGCCCTGGCGGCGGATCTCCGCTTCGACCCGTTGCCGGGTCCGGGCCGCCACCACCGGACTGCCGCTGAGCACCAGGGACACGGTCGCCGGCGACACGCCGCAGGCGCGCGCGATGTCGGCCAGGGTCACCCGTCGACGCGTTTCGGATCGGGTCATGACTGGATCGTTTTAAGAGGTGCATCGATCCTGCAGAAAATCCCTCCGCTTGGCAAACCGCATTGCAGCAAGCGCTTGAAACCGGCTTCGCCCAAGCGCCTGGTGTCGCTGTTGCTCGCCGCTCGCGTGCCTCGAATCGCGAACATGCTTGCCGCAGTGCAGCGTGACACTGCTATTTGAAACGATTAAATCTATTGGCCGGACGCTGCCGAGGGGGCGGCAGCGTCCGGCCAAGCGTTCGCTGCCGGTGTTTCCCGGCGGCGAAGACATGGCGACATGCGAACGATCCGGCACCGCGGTGCCACGACACGCCGGCGCGCACGCCGGCCGTGCCTCACGTCCTGATGGGAGAGATCAGATGCGCAGCCGTCCCTTGTCGATGTTGATCGCCGTGGCTCTGGTGTCGGGCACCGTGTCCGCACAGACACCCGCCCCGTCGCCCGCAGAGCCGCTGGAGGCCGCCCGGCCGACGGGACAACCCACCGACATCGATGCAATCCGGGTCACCGGGTCGCTGATCCCACGTGCGCAGATCGAAGGGCCGTCGCCGGTGACCACGATCACCGCCGAGCAGATGGAGCAGCAGGGCTTCACCAACCTCTTCGACGCGTTGCGCGCGTTGCCGCAGTCCAGTGGGCCCGTCCAGGACGCGCAAAGCACCGGCACCTACACGCCCGGCGCCAAGACCGTGAGCCTGTTCGGCCTGTCGCCGAGCTACACGCTCACGCTGATCAACGGCCGGCCCGTCAACAGCTACCCACTGGGCTACAACGGCAATACCAGCATTGTCGATATCGCCAACATCCCGATGGGCATGGTCGAGCGGGTCGATGTGCTGACTGGCGGGCAATCGTCGGTCTACGGCTCGGCGGCGATTGCCGGCGTGGTCAACATCGTGCTCAAGGACCGCATCGAGGGCGTGCATGCGCGCTATCGCGTCGGCGGCTACAGCGACGGCGGTGGCGAGAATCACCGGTTGCAGTTCAGCGCCGGCCATGCGTTCGCGGGCTGGGACATCAGCTACGGCTTGCAGTACGAAACGCAGAAGCCGATCTATGCCTTCGAGCGCGATGCCACCGACAGCGCGGCCGACAATCCGACCGGCCCGGTCGATCCGGCGCGCACGTTCCTGCGCCAGGATCTGACCGCCGGTGCGACGGGCTACATCGACCCCGGCGCAGCGACCTGCGCGCCGCTGTCGTATCTCTACGGCGGCAGCACCGAGTACGCATTGCGCGACATCGACGGGGGCGGCCGCTACTGCGGAAGTCTGCGCAATGTCGGCACGGCTTCGCTGCTCAGCGAGTCGGAGAGTGCCAGCGGCAGCCTGTTCCTGCGCCGTGCGCTTGGCGAGCACGCCGAGTTCTATACCGATGTGCTGCTCAGCTACAGCCGGCCGGCGTACACCGGCGGCAGCCCGTCGTGGAACCAGAGCTTCTACAACCAGACCACCGGCCGCTATGAACAGTGGCAGCGCATCTTCGCGCCCGAGGAAGTGGGGCTGCACGCCAAGGATCAGCGCGTCTACACCCGCAGCTACAACGTCGCGGCCGGTGTGCGCGGCACACTGGGCGACAGCGGCTTCGACTACGACGTGTATCTCAACCGTTCGGGCACCGGGGCCATCCGCAAGGCCACGGACTTCCTCGCGCGCAACGGCGTCGATGACCATTACCTGGGGCCGAAGCTGGGTGTGGACGCGGCCGGATATCCGATTTACGCCCCCGACGAGGCGACCCTGTACCGGCCGATCACGCCCGAGCAGTACGACGCCTGGAGCGCGATCAATCGCGCCAAGTCCACCGCCTGGAACCAAGGCGGCACGGCGCTGCTCACCCATGCCGAGCTGTTCACGTTGCCCGCCGGCCCGGTGGGCTTCGCGGCGATCGTGCAGGGCCAGCGCGAGCGCTTCTCCAACCGCTCGCAGTCGGCCGATGCGCGCGACCTGTTCCGCAACGCCGGCGGTGGCACGATCGCCCGTGGCGAGCGCGACCTCTACGCGGCCGGCGTCGAGTTCCAGGTGCCGGTGACCGGAAACTTCGACATCAACCTGTCGGGGCGCTACGACAAGTACGCGCTCGATGGCGGCGGCGGCAACGGCAAGCCCACCTGGAAGGCCGGCCTGGAGTTCCGCCCGCTGGACAACCTGCTGCTGCGCGGCAGCTACGCCACCGCGTTCCGCTCGCCGGACATGTTCTACCTCTACGCATCGGAGACCAGCGGGTTCACCACCACCACCGACTATTACCGCTGCCGGCAGGCGGGCTATGGCGTCGACGACTACGAGGCCTGCCCGCAGGCCGACCAGTCCACCCGGCATCTGGGGCAGGGCAACCGTGACCTGCGCGACATCACCGCGCGGACGTTCACCTACGGCGTGGTGTGGTCGACGCCAGGCAACGCGCTGACGATGTCGCTCGACTACAACGCGATCGAGATCGAGGACGAGGTCGAACTTTTGGGCATCGCCGATATCCTGGAGCTGGAGGCCAACTGCCGGCTGGGCGTGTCGGAGAACGGGCAGACCCGCTATGACATCGATTCGCCGACCTGTCGCGACGTGATCGCCCAGGTCCAGCGGCGACCGGACAGCGATCCGGTCGATCCCAACGGGGTCGCGGAAGTTCGTACTTATCCGATCAATCTCGCGCGCCAGCGCCAGACCGGCGTGCAGGCGGCGGCACGCTATCGCTGGACGGCCGGCAACGTCGGCGACTTCGATATCGACCTGGGCTACTACCGCACGCTCAGCCACGACCGCCAGCCGCAGGCCGACGATCCGGTCGAGGATCTGCTGTGCTGCGCCAACTCCAACGAACTGCAGCACCGCACCACCGCCAGCATCGCCTGGAACCGCGGCCCGCTCGCCGCGACGTTGTGGGGCGTGCGCAATGCCCGCAGTTGGAACGCGGCCGGCCGCGCCCGCGACATCGGCCCGTGGACGACCTTCAACGGCAGTGTCTCCTACCGCTTCGGCGAGCGTTACGGCGTGCTGTTCTCGGTCAACAACATCGCCAACCGCAAGCCGCCGGTGGACCGTACCAATGGCAACTGGCCGTTCTACGACCGTGGGCTCTACAACGCCCTGGGGCGTTCGCTGCAGATGGAATGGTCGATGGATCTCTAGTGCGCGATGGCGGCGGCGCGGGGGCCCTACAATGGGCCATGGCCGATATCCTCGAACTCCATCGCGGCACCGCGCCGCTGCTGGTCAGCCTGCCGCATGACGGCACCCGGCTGCCCGACGACATCGCACAGCGCCTCACCCCCGAGGCCCGGGCCGTCCCGGATACCGACTGGCACGTGTCCCGGCTGTACGCCTTCGCGCGCGCGCTCGGTGCCTCGATCCTCGTGCCGCGCTACTCGCGCTACGTGATCGACCTCAACCGACCGGAGGACGACACGTCGCTGTATCCGGGGCAGAACACCACTGGGCTGTGTCCGCAGGTGCGCTTCGACGGCGGGCCGGTCTATCTCGACGGAGCCGCGCCGGACGCGGACGAGATCGCGGCGCGGGTCGACCGTTACTGGCGGCCCTATCATGCCGCCTTGCGCGATGAACTCGCCCGCCTGCGCTCCCGGCATCGGCGCGTAGTGCTGTGGGAGGGCCATTCGATCCGCGGCACCCTGCCGTTCCTGTTCGAGGGGCGCCTGCCCGATCTCAACCTCGGTACCGCTGCCGGCACCAGCTGCAGCCTGGCGCTTGAAGCGCGGATCTCCGGCTTGCTCGAGGGCCAGTCGGACTACGAATGGGTCGCCAACGGCCGCTTCCGCGGCGGTTACATCACCCGGCACTACGCCGCGCCCGACGACGGCATCGAGGCGGTCCAGCTGGAGATCAGCCAGCGCTGCTACATGGACGAGGCCAGCTTCGCCTGGGACGCGGCCCGGGCCGCGGCGCTGCAGCCGCTTCTGCAGCGCCTGCTTCAGACCGCGATCGCCCACGCGCAGGGCAGTCGGACCGGCTGACACTTGGCGGAACCGTGACGGCCAAGGCCGCATGCTGGACGCCATGAAGCGACCCGATGTCCTGCGCCCCCACCGGCCGATGCTGTGGCTGGTCGCGGCGGCGGTGTTCATGCAGATGCTGGACACCACGATCGTCAACACCGCGCTGCCGGCCATGGCCGCCAGTCTCGACCAGTCGCCGCTGCGGATGCAGGCGGTAGTGGTGGCCTATGCGCTGACGGTCGCGGTGCTGATCCCGGCCTCGGGCTGGCTGGCCGATCGCTTCGGCACCCGGCGCGTGTTCCTGGCCGCGATCATCGTCTTCACCTTGGGCTCGTTGGCCTGTGCGCTGTCGCAGACGCTGCAGGCGCTGGTCGCCTCGCGCGTGCTGCAGGGCGTGGGCGGCGCCATGTTGCTGCCGATCGGCCGGCTCGCGGTGCTGCGCGCAGTGCCGCGGACCGAGTTCCTCGCCGCGATGACCTTCGTCACCGTGCCGGGCCTGATCGGGCCGTTGATCGGGCCGTCGCTCGGTGGCTGGTTGGTCGAGGTCGCGAGCTGGCACTGGATCTTCCTGATCAACCTGCCGTTGGGCGTGGCCGGCGCGCTGGCCACGCTCCGGCTGATGCCCGACCTGCGCGCGTCGGTGTCGCGCTTCGATCTGCTTGGCTACGGCCTGCTGGCCTTCGGCATGGCGGCGGTATCGCTGTCGGTCGACGCGTTGTCGGGACACGCCGCCCGTGGCCCGGCGCTGGTCGTGCTCCTCGTCGCCGGCTTCGGCGCATTGGTCGCCTATTGGCTGCACGCTGCCCGCGCCGCGGCGCCGTTGTTCCCGCTGTCGCTGTTCCGGGTGCGGACTTTCAGTGTCGGCGTGCTCGGCAATCTGTTCGCGCGGCTGGGCAGCGGCGGCATGCCGTATCTGATCCCGTTGCTGCTGCAGGTCGGTCTGGGCGTGCCGCCGGCGCGCGCGGGCATGATGATGATTCCGGTCGCGGTCGCGGGCATGTTCTCCAAGCGCATCGTGGTGCCGCTGGTGCAGCGCTTCGGCTACCGCAAGGTGCTGGTGATCAACACCCTGTTGACCGGGCTGGCGATGGCGAGCTTCGCGCTGGTGCATCCGGGCCAGCCGCTGTGGCTGCAGATCGTCCAGCTTGCGTGCTTCGGCGCGGTCAACTCGCTGCAGTTCACTGCGATGAACACCTTGACGCTGCGCGACCTCGACGGCGAGCACGCCAGTGCCGGCAACAGCCTGCTGTCGATGGTGATGATGCTGGCGATGAGCCTCGGAGTCGCGACCGCCGGCGGCCTGCTGGCCGCCTTCGGCGAGTCGGGCGGCGGCGAGCCGGTCATCGCCGCATTTCGCTGGACGTTCGTCTGCGTCGGTGCGCTCACGATGGTCTCGGCCGGGATCTTCGCCCAACTCGGCCGCACCCGGCGCATTCCGGAGCAGGCGGTCGGCCAGGCCGATCAGGGCTGAGGCCGCGCCAAAACCAGGGTCAGAGTTGAATTTCCAAAATCGGGGTCAGAGTCGATTTTTCGTCCAGCCCATCAGTGCGGCAGGGCGGCATGCATCGCGGTCAGACTTCCAAGTCGCCAGACCCCCCTTGGTCTCCAACCGCGCCACGCATCACGTTCCGGTGTGGGATGGCTTGGGCCGTCGCCACGGCAGGACGGGATGAATTGCCGTCAAACCTCCAGTGTTGCCAGATCGCCCTTCGTCTCCAGCCACGCCTTCCGATCTCCGGCCCGCTTCTTCGCCAACAACATGTCGATCAGCGAGCGCGTCTCCAGGTCGTCGTCCACGGTCAGTTGCACCAGGCGCCGGGTGTCGGGATGGATCGCCGATTCGCGCAGCTGCGAGGGATTCATCTCGCCCAGGCCCTTGAAGCGGGTGACATTGACCTGCCCCTTGAGCTTTTCGCGCTCGATCTTCTCCAGCAGCAGTCGCTTCTCCTCCTCGTCGAGCGCGTAGAACACCTGCTTGCCGACGTCGACGCGGAACAGCGGCGGCATCGCGACGAACACATGGCCGGCCGCGACCAGTGCCGGGAAATGGCGCAGAAACAGCGCACTGAGCAGTGTGGCGATGTGTAGGCCGTCGGAGTCGGCGTCGGCCAGGATCACGACCTTGCCGTAGCGCAGCCCGGCGATGTCGTCCTTGCCCGGGTCGCAGCCGATCGCGACCGCGAGGTTGTGCACTTCCTCCGAGCCGAGCACGGTGGTGCTGGCCACTTCCCAGGTGTTGAGGATCTTGCCGCGCAGCGGCAGGATCGCCTGGAAATCCTTGTCGCGCGCCTGCTTGGCGCTGCCGCCGGCCGAGTCGCCTTCGACAAGGAACAGCTCGGTACGCGAGAGATCCTGGCTGATGCAGTCGGCCAGCTTGCCGGGCAGGGCAGGGCCCTGGGTGACCTTCTTGCGGACGATCTGCTTCTCGGTCTTCAGCCGCGCGCTCGCGCGCTCGATCGCCAACTGCGCGATCCGCTCGCCCAGTTCGACGTGCTGGTTGAGCCATAGCGAGAACGCGTCGTGCGCGGCGCCCTCGACGAAGCCGGCCGCCTGCCGCGACGACAGGCGCTCCTTGGTCTGGCCGCTGAACTGCGGGTCGGTCATCTTCAGCGACAGCACGAACGCGACGCGGTCCCAGACGTCCTCGGGCGCGAGCTTGACCCCGCGCGGCAGCAGGCTGCGGAAATCGCAGAATTCGCGCAGCGCATCGGTGAAGCCGGTGCGCAGGCCGTTGACGTGGGTGCCGTGCTGCGCGGTCGGGATCAGGTTGACGTAGCTCTCCTGGACCAGCTCGCCCTCGGGCAGCCACGCGACCGCCCAGTCGACAGTCTCGGTCTCGCGGCCCAGTCCGCCGACGAACAGGTCGGGCGGCAGCAGTTCGCGCCCCTCGAGCGCGCCGCGCAGGTAATCGCGCAGGCCGTCCTCGTAGTACCACTCATCGCGCTCGCCGCTGGCCTCGTCGTGCAAGGTGACGCGCAGGCCGGGGCACAGCACCGCCTTGGCGCGCAGCAGATGGCGCAGGGCCCGCACGCTGAACTTCGGCGAGTCGAAATACTTCGGGTCGGGCCAGAAACGCACCCGCGTGCCGGTGTTCTTGCGGCCGACGCTGCCGACCACTTCCAGCGGCGTGGCGCGATCGCCGTCGCGGAAGGTAATGCGGTGCTCGCTGCCCTCGCGCTTGATATGCACCTCGACCAGGGTCGAGAGCGCATTGACCACACTGACGCCGACGCCGTGCAGGCCGCCGCTGAAGGTGTAGTTGCGGTTGTTGAACTTGCCGCCCGCGTGCAGCCGCGTGAGGATCAGTTCCACGCCCGGGATCTTCTCCTCGGGATGGATGTCCACCGGCATGCCGCGGCCATCGTCGGCGACCTCGCAGCTGCCATCGGCGTAGAGCCGCACTTCGATGCCGCGTGCATGCCCGGCCAGCGCCTCGTCGACCGCGTTGTCGATGACCTCCTGCGCCAGATGGTTCGGGCGCGCGGTGTCGGTGTACATGCCCGGGCGGCGCTTGACCGGGTCCAGGCCCGAGAGCACTTCGATGTCGGCGGCGTTGTAGCGGTTGTTCATGCGGTGATGCTGCGGGGAGGTCGGCGCATGGTAAAGGAATTGCCAGGGCACCGATTCGGACAGCCAACCGGGCACAAGCGCGCCACGACGCGATGTAATCGTTTTCGCATTCGTTAAGCCCGTGTGCAGCTGATGTAAGAGGCCAGTTGTTCAGTTTGAGGCCGGTCGCGCGTGGCTAGGTTGGACCCGTCGCCGCTTCCAACCGGCACGCCGCGCCCCTAGGGCGCACCCATCATCGAGGTATCGCAACCGGGATTTGTCCCGCATTGGAGAACCACCCATGAAGACCCGCACCCTGCTGTTCGCTGTCGCCGCTGCCACCGCCTTCGCCGCCCCTGCCTTCGCGCAGGATGCCCAGGACGTCCAACAGCAGGTCCGCCAGGCAGAGGTCGCGGCGCAGCAGGCCGAACAGGACGCGCAGACCGCCGAGGCCGCCGCCCAGGCCGCCGAGAATGCCGCCGCCGAGACCTATGCATCCGATGCGATGAACGAGGCGCAGGATGTCGAGGACGAAGCCGGGGACGCAGCGAAGCTCGACACCGAGGCGTCCGAGCAAGCGACCGACCAGGCCGACGTGCCGGTTTGACCGGCCGGTCTCCTGTTTCCAGCCCGCGAATGCCCCGGCCTGCCGGGGCATTCGCTTGTTGGGCATCGGCGCCAGCGCGGCGGCGCCGCAGCCTGTAGAATGGGGCTTTCCAGCGACCGCTGTTCTCATGACGCTCCCCACCAGCTCCATCACTCCGCTCGTATTCGTGACCGGCGGCGTGGTCTCTTCCCTCGGGAAGGGCATCGCCGCAGCGTCCCTGGCCGCCATCCTCGAAGCCCGCGGCCTGCGGGTGACGATGATGAAGCTCGATCCCTACATCAACGTCGATCCGGGCACGATGAGCCCGTTCCAGCACGGCGAGGTCTACGTGACCGACGACGGTGCCGAGACCGACCTGGACCTGGGCCACTACGAGCGGTTCATCAACGTCCGCCTCTCGGGCAAGAACTCGATCACCACCGGCAAGATCTACGAGAGCGTGATCCGCAAGGAGCGCCGCGGCGACTACCTGGGCGCGACGGTGCAGGTGATCCCGCACATCACCGATGCGATCAAGCGCGCGATCGACCAGGCCACCCAGGGCTTCGACGTGGCGCTGGTGGAGATCGGCGGCACGGTCGGCGACATCGAATCGCTGCCGTTCCTGGAGGCGATCCGCCAGATCCGCACCGACCGCGGCAGCGAGAAAGCGGTGTTCATGCACCTGACGCTGGTGCCGTTCATCGCCGCGGCCGGCGAGCTGAAGACCAAGCCCACCCAGCACTCGGTCAAGGAACTGCGCTCGATCGGCATCCAGCCCGACGTGCTGCTGTGCCGCAGCGAGCAGCCACTGCCCGACGGCGAGCGGCGCAAGATCGCCTCGTTCACCAACGTCTCCGAGAAGGCGGTGATCTCGGCGGTCGACCTGGACAACATCCACAAGATCCCGATGTGGCTGCATGCCCAGGGTCTGGACCAGCTGATCGTCCAGCGCCTGGGCCTGGACGCCAAGGCGGCGCCGACCGCCGATCTGTCGGAGTGGCTGGACGTCGTCGACGCGGTCGAGCGCCCGCTCGACGAGGTCACGATCGCGGTCGTCGGCAAGTATGTCGACCACAAGGACGCCTACAAGTCGGTCGGTGAAGCGCTCAAGCACGGCGGCATCCGCCAGCGCACGCGCGTGAGCCTGAAGTGGATCGAGTCGCAGGACATCGAGCGCGACGGCGCGGCTGCGTGGCTGGCCGATGTCGACGGCGTGCTCGTGCCCGGCGGCTTCGGCGATCGCGGCTTCGAGGGCAAGGTGCTGGCGTCCGAGTACGCACGCACCACCGGCCTGCCGTACTTTGGCATCTGCTACGGCATGCAGGCGGCGGTGGTCGACGTGGCCCGCAATCTCGCCGGGCTCGAAGGCGCCAACAGCACCGAGAACGACCGCCAGTCGCCGCACCCGGTGATCGGCCTGATCACCGAGTGGCGCACCCAGTCCGGCGAGCTCGAGCGGCGCAGCGAGGCCAGCGACCTGGGCGGCACGATGCGCCTGGGCCTGCAGGAACAGCGGCTCAAGCCCGGCACCTGCGCCCGCGCGCTGTACGGCAAGGACATCGTCGGCGAGCGTCACCGCCATCGCTACGAGTTCAACAACCGTTACCGCACCCAGCTCGAGGACGCGGGCCTGGTGATCTCGGCCAAGTCGATGGACGACCTGCTGGTCGAGATGATCGAGCTGCCCGACCACCCGTGGTTCATCGCCTGCCAGGCGCACCCCGAATTCCTGTCCACGCCGCGCACCGGCCACCCGCTGTTCATCGGCTTCATCCGCGCCGCGCGCGAGAAGAAGGCCGGCGGCAAGCTGCTCAAGGAAGCGCAGGCGTGAGGCGATCGGCCTTGTTCGCAGTGGTGCTCCCCGCTGCACTGCTGGTCGGTTGCGCGGATGACGAAGCTTCAGATCCTCCCAAGTCGGATCAAGCGGCTGATGTCGCTGCTGCATCGGTCAACGAATCGGCGGCCTCCGTCAGACGCGGCGTGATCAAGGTCGAGGAAGAAGGCGCCGTGCGCTGGATCATCGACGAGGCTTCGCAAACGCCTGTCGAGGTCGCTGGAGCGGGTTTCGATCGGATGCAAGGCCTGGCGCCGGGTCGCGGTGGATTCAGCTTTGAGGTGCCGGGTTGCCCGCGCCTTGAGTTCCAGAATCCGGGAACCGCGTGCTACGTGTTGATGGATCCCCCGCTATTGAACGACGAGCATTGCCCCCTTCGTGAGATCGCCACGATCTCGGCGGGCGATTGCTGGCAGTTGGAGGAAAACTGATGAAACTGTGTGGCTTCGACGTCGGTCTCGACCGGCCGTTCTTCCTGATTGCCGGGCCCTGCGTGATCGAGAGCGAGCAGTTGCAGCTCGATGTCGCCGGCCAGCTCAAGGAGATCACCGGTGCGCTGGGCATCCCCTTCATCTTCAAGTCCAGCTTCGATAAGGCCAACCGCACCTCCGGCACCAGCTTCCGTGGCCCGGGGATGGAAGAGGGGCTGCGGGTGCTGGCCGAGGTCAAGCGGCAGATCGGCGTGCCGGTGCTCACCGATGTCCACGAATACACGCCGATGGACGAGGTCGCCAGCGTCGTCGACGTGCTGCAGACGCCGGCCTTCCTGGTACGCCAGACCGACTTCATCAAGAAGGTCTGCAGTGCTGGCAAGCCGGTCAACATCAAGAAGGGCCAGTTCCTCTCGCCATGGGACATGAAGCCGGTCGTCGAGAAGGCGAAGTCCACCGGCAACGACGCGATCATGGTCTGTGAGCGCGGTGCGAGCTTCGGCTACAACAACCTGGTCTCGGACATGCGCTCGCTTGCCGTGATGCGCGACACCGGCTGCCCGGTCGTGTTCGACGCGACCCATTCGGTGCAGTTGCCCGGCGGGCAGGGCACATCCAGCGGCGGTCAGCGCGAGTTCGTGCCGGTGCTCGCGCGGGCGGCGGTCGCGGTCGGCGTCGCGGGCGTGTTCATGGAGACCCACCCGCGTCCGGCCGAGGCACTCAGCGACGGCCCCAATGCCTGGCCGCTGGACCGGATGCGCGCGCTGCTGGAGACCATGCTCGAGCTCGACGCGATCACCAAGCGCCACGGCCTGCTCGAAACCGAACTCTGAGCCGCCCGGCACGGACCGAAGGCGCGGACCGGCGGATCCAAGGGTCCCGCCGCGTCCCGCACCATCGGCGGACCTCTGCGGCCACAATGCGTTTCCCTGAATTCTCCGTCCAACACGACACAGCGAGCCCATGACCACAATCGCCAAGATCCACGCCCGTGAAATCCTCGATTCGCGCGGCAACCCGACCCTGGAAGCGGAAGTCACCCTGGCCGATGGCAGCTTCGGCCGCGCGATGGTGCCCTCGGGCGCATCGACCGGTGCCCGCGAGGCCGTGGAGCTGCGCGACGGCGACCGCACCCGCTACCTGGGCAAGGGCGTGACCAAGGCGGTGGCCAACGTCAACGGCGCGATCGCCGAGGCGCTGGCCGGCTTCGACGCGACCGACCAGGCCGGGCTGGACAAGCGGCTGATCGACCTCGACGGCACCGAGAACAAGGGCCGGCTGGGCGCGAACGCGCTGTTGGGCGTGTCGCTGGCGAACGCCCACGCGCTGGCCGCTTCGAAGAAGGTGCCACTGTGGAAGCACCTGGCCGGCGACCGCGCACCGGTGCTGCCGGTGCCGATGATGAACATCATCAATGGCGGCGCGCATGCCGACAACAATGTCGACTTCCAGGAATTCATGGTCCTGCCGGTCGGCTTTTCGAGCTTCTCCGAGTCGCTGCGCGCCGGCACCGAGATCTTCCACGCGCTCAAGTCGGTGCTCAAGGGCCACGGTCTGAGCACGGCGGTGGGCGACGAGGGCGGCTTCGCCCCGGACTTCCGCAGCAACGTCGAGGCGCTCGACACCATCCTCGAGGCGATCGGCAAGGCCGGCTACGCCGCAGGCGAAGACGTGCTGCTGGGCCTGGACGTGGCCTCGAGCGAGTTCCACGACAACGGCAAGTACCACCTGGTGGGCGAGGGCAAGCGTCTGAGCGGCGAGCAGTTCGTCGACTTCCTCGCCGACTGGGCCGCGCAGTACCCGATCGTCACGATCGAGGACGGCATGGCCGAGGACGATTGGGCGGGCTGGAAGCTGCTGACCGAGCGCATCGGCCAGAAGGTGCAACTGGTCGGCGACGACCTGTTCGTGACCAACCCGCGCATCTTCAAGGAAGGCATCGACTCGCAGACCGCGAACGCCATCCTGATCAAGGTCAACCAGATCGGCACGCTGAGCGAAACCCTCGAGGCGATCGCGATGGCCGACGCGGCGGGCTATGCGGCGATCGTGTCGCATCGCTCCGGCGAGACCGAGGACACGACGATCGCCGATATCGCGGTCGCCACCACCGCCACGCAGATCAAGACCGGCTCGCTGTGCCGCAGCGACCGTGTCGCCAAGTACAACCAGTTGCTGCGGATCGAGGAGGCGCTGGGCGGACAGGCGCGTTACGCCGGCCGCGACGCGTTCGTCTCGCTCAAGCGCTGATCCCGGGACACCGCCATGCGCGCGATCCTCGTCGTCCTGCTGATGCTGAGCGTCCTGCTGGGCTGGCTGCAGTACCGGCTGTGGTACGGCGTCGGCGGGACGACGCAGGTCGAGGAGTTGCGTGCGCGGGTCGAGGCGCAGGCCCGGCAGAACGAAGGCCTGCAGCAGCGCAACGACGCGCTGGCCGCCGAGGTCGCCGACCTGAAATCCGGCGAAGCCGCGATCGAGGAACGCGCGCGCGGCGAGCTGGGCATGATCAAGCCCGGTGAGACCTTCTACCGGGTGGTCGACGATGCGCGGGTGGCGCCGTTGCCGGCCGAGCACACGGCCGCCCCGGACGCGCAGGAAGGAGAGGCCCGGTGATCGCCGAGCCCGCGCGCGGCGGGCTGTGGGCCATCGTGCCCGCCGCAGGCCGTGGCACGCGCTTCGGCGGCGACGTGCCCAAGCAATACCTGGAGGTCGGGGGGCGCAGCGTGCTGGCGCATACGCTGACGTGCTTGGCCGGCCACCCGGGCGTGGCCGGCATCGTGCTCGTGCTGGCCGCCAGCGACGCCGTGGATCTCGACCTGCTGAGGTCGGCGCTTGGCGACACGCCGTTGCTGCGGGCCGACGGCGGCGACAGCCGTGCCGACTCGGTGCTCGCCGGACTGCACGCACTGCCCGACACTGTGCGCGCGGACGACTTCGTGCTCGTCCATGACGCGGCGCGGCCGAACCTCGCCGCCACCGACCTCGACGCCTTGCTCGAGCGCGGGCGCACCGATCCGGTCGGCGCCATTCTTGCCGCGCCGGTGCGCGACACCCTCAAGCGGGCCGGCGACGATGGCGGCATCGACGGCACCGAGCCGCGCGAGCGGCTGTGGCGCGCGTTGACCCCCCAGCTGTTCCGCCGCCTGCAACTGGGGCGTGCGCTCGAAGCCGCGCATGCGGCCGGTGTCACCGTGACCGACGAGGCGATGGCGATGGAGCGTCAGGGGGCCCGTCCGCTGCTGGTCGAGGGCCGCGACGACAACTTCAAGATCACCACCCCGGCCGACCTGGCCCGCTTCGCTTTCGAGCTCTCGCAGCGCAGCTGAGGCCGCGCCCGCGCGGCGCTGCACGCGCTCGGCGCTTGTCTTGCCGGCGAACCATGGCAAGCTGCGGCCCCCTTCTGCGCAGGTGCCCGCCATGTCCGACACGCCCCGTTTCCGCATCGGCCAGGGCTTCGACGTCCACGCGTTCGGCGACGGCGACCACGTGATGATCGGTGGCGTGCGCGTGCCGCACGTACGCGGCGTGCTCGCCCACAGCGACGGCGACGTCGCGCTGCACGCCCTGTGCGATGCGATGCTCGGCGCGCTTGCGCTGGGCGACATCGGCGTGCATTTCCCGCCCAGCGACGACCGCTGGAAAGGCGCCGACAGCCGCGCGCTGCTGCGGCATTGCAACGCGCTGCTGGGCGAACGCGGATGGCGGGTCGGCAATGCCGACGTCACCGTGATTTGCGAGCGGCCGAAGGTCGGCCCGCACGCGCAGGCGATGCGCGAGGCGATCGCCGCCGACCTCGGAATCGCGCTGGACTGCGTCAGCGTCAAGGCCACGACCAGCGAAACGCTCGGCTTCACCGGACGCGGCGAAGGCATCGCCGCGCAGGCCGCCTGCCTGCTCGTCGCTGCGTGAGCGCGCCCGCGCTGCCGCGCGCCCATGGCGAGACGGCATTGTCGGCGACGATCCGCCAGGACGCCGAGGATTTCCGGGTCGACGAGCTCGACGCCTTCGCGCCTTCGGGCAGCGGCGAACACCTGCTGCTGACGATCGAAAAGCGCGGCATGAACACCGCCTTCGTCGCCCGGCTGCTCGCGCAGTGGGCCGGCGTCGACGAGCGTGCGGTCGGCTTCGCCGGGCTCAAGGACCGCCACGCGTTGACCACCCAGCGCTTCACCGTGCAATTGCCCGGCCGCGAGGATCCGGACATCGCGGCACTGGAGGCGATGGGCGAGGGGGCCGACCAGGGGCTGCGGGTGCTCGCGACGTCGCGGCATGCGCGCAAGCTGCCGCGCGGTGCGCTGGCCGGCAATCGCTTCGCGCTGACCCTGCGCAATGTGGCCGGCGACCGCGCGGCGATCGAGACCCGGCTGCGCACGATCGCTGCCGACGGCGTGCCCAACTACTTCGGCGAGCAGCGCTTCGGCCATGGTGGCGGCAATGTCGACAAGGCGCTGGCCTTTTTCGCCGCGCCGCGTCGCCGACTGGGCCGGGAGCAGCGTGCGCTGTTGCTGTCCTCGGCGCGTTCGGCGCTGTTCAACCAGGTGCTGGCCGCGCGCGTGACGGCCGGTACCTGGGCGACCGGCTGCGAGGGCGAAGTGTGGATGCTCGACGGCAGCCGCAGCGTGTTCGGCCCTGAGCCGTGGAGCGAGACGCTGGCTGCGCGGGTCGCTGCGCACGATATCCATCCGACCGGGCCGCTGTGGGGCCGGGGCGAGATACGGGCGGTCGGGGCCGCCCGCGAGATCGAGCTCGCGGCGCTGGCCGATGCGCGCGCGCTGGCGCTGCGCGAGGGGCTCGAGCGCGCCGGTCTGGCCCAGGAGCGCCGCGCGACCCGCCTGCTGCCCGGCGCGCTGGCCTGGACCTGGCAGGGGGAGGCCGTGCTGCAGGTGGCATTCGCGCTGCCGCCAGGTTGCTACGCCACCGCGGTGCTCGCCGAACTGGGCTTGATCGCCAACGCAGCCGCGCCGCGGCCTCCTTCGCCGGAGGCGACCGGCTGAGACGCCTGTGGGGACTTGCTCGCGTGCTTGTTAGTAGTAATACTACTCACCATGGACCTGTCGCCGACCCAACACGCGATCCTCGACATGATCGCCGACCGCATCGAGCACGAGGGCATGCCGCCATCGCAGACCGAGATCGCCCGCGCCTTCGGATTCAGCGGCGTCCGCGCCGCGCAGTACCACCTCGATGCACTCGAGGCCGCCGGCGCCATCGAGCGACTGCCCGGCCGTGCACGCGGCATCCGGCTGCGGGTCGCACCGCAGCCCGCGGCGCTGGCGGAAGTCGTGTCCGGCGACGCGCTGCGATTGCCGGTGCTCGGGCAGGTCGCGGCCGGCACGCCGATCGGCGCCCACGCCCCCGACGACATGCCCACCCCGGACGACTACATCGTCCTGGACCGCGTGCTGTTCTCGCCGTCGCCCGACTACCTGCTCAAGGTCAAGGGCGATTCGATGCGCGACGAAGGCATCTTCGAGGGCGACCTGATCGGCGTACACCGCACGCGCGACGCGCAATCGGGCCAGATCGTCGTCGCCAGGCTCGATGACGCGATCACCGTCAAGCTGCTGAAGATCGGCAAGGACCGGATCCGCCTGCTGCCGCGCAATCCCGACTACGCGCCGATCGAGGTGCTACCCGACCAGGATTTCGCGATCGAGGGGCTGTACTGCGGTCTCGTCAGGCCGAACCGGTGACGGTGGCCCGATGAGCCGGACGCCGTCCGGTGGCCGACGGGGCGTTCCCCGAGGCGCAAGCGCGGACTCCCCCGCTGATCTGGGCGCCGATGGCGGCGCAGGATCGAGATCACCGCATCGCGTCGCAGCCTGTGCGATCCAGGCCTGCGACGATGCCTCCAACTTCCCGGAACACGAATGACAAGGACCACCACGATGGACGAGAACAAGAAGCGCGCGCTCGCGGCCGCCCTGGGCCAGATCGAGAAGCAGTTCGGCAAGGGCTCGGTGATGCGCATGGGCGACGGCACCGCCGAGGCGGCCGAGGTCATCGGCACCGGCTCGCTGCAGCTCGACCTCGCGCTCGGCATCGGCGGCCTGCCCAAGGGCCGAGTGGTCGAGATCTACGGGCCCGAGTCGTCGGGCAAGACGACGCTGACGCTGCAGACGATCGCCCAGTGCCAGAAGGCCGGCGGCACCGCGGCGTTCATCGACGCCGAGCACGCGCTCGACCCCAGCTACGCCACCAAGCTCGGCGTCAATCTCGACGACCTGCTGGTGTCGCAGCCCGACACCGGCGAGCAGGCGCTGGAGATCGCCGACATGCTGGTGCGCTCCAACGCCGTCGACATGGTGGTCGTCGACTCGGTCGCCGCACTCACGCCCAAGGCCGAGATCGAAGGCGAGATGGGCGATCAGCTGCCCGGCCTGCAGGCGCGCCTGATGAGCCAGGCGCTGCGCAAGCTCACCGGCAACATCAAGCGCAGCAACTGCATGGTGATCTTCATCAACCAGTTGCGCATGAAGATCGGCATCATGATGCCGGGCCAGAGCCCGGAAACCACCACCGGCGGCAACGCGCTGAAGTTCTACGCCTCGGTCCGCCTGGACATCCGCCGCATCGGCGCGATCAAGAAGGGCGACGAGATCATCGGCAACCAGACGCGCATCAAGGTCGTCAAGAACAAGATGGCGCCGCCGTTCAAGCAGATCGTCACCGAGATCCTCTACGGCGAGGGCATCAGCCGCGAGGGCGAACTGATCGACATGGGCGTGGAAGCCAAGCTGGTCGACAAGGCCGGTGCCTGGTACAGCTGCGGCGACGAGCGCATCGGCCAGGGCAAGGAGAACGCGCGCCAGTACCTCAAGGACAACCCGGAAGTCGCCGCCCGGCTCGAGGCCGCGCTGCGCGAGCGGCTGATGCCGGCGGTTGTGGCGGCAGGCGATGGCGAAGACGCCGCCGACGACTGAGGCCGGGGCTGCCGAGGCCCGGTTCGCGTCCGGTATCGGGGACCGTGACGGTCCCGTGCCGGACGTTGGGCGCGGCAGTACGTTGGCGGCCGACGAGGGCGATGCGGTCGAGGCCGCACCCCCGCGTCGGCGCGGCTGCCAGATGACGCCTGCGCAACGGGCGCTGTCGTTGCTGGTGCGGCGCGAGCATTCGCAGCTGGAGCTGCGGCGCAAACTGGTGGCCAAGGGCGTCGAGACCGAGGACGCGGACGCCGCGGTCGAGCGGATGACCCGCGAGGGCTGGCAGGACGATGCCCGGTTTGCGGCCAGTCTGGCCCGTTCGCGCGCGGGCAATGGCTACGGACCGCTGCGTATCGAGGCCGAACTGGCGATGCATCAGCTCGATTCGGCGCAGGTCGCGGCCGCATTCGACGCGCTGGACGAGGATGGCGAGGGCGACTGGGAGGCCCGGGCCTGCGACCTGCTGGCCCGACGCTACGACGGGGCCGCGCTCCAGGCCGATCCCGCGCTCCGGCGCAAGGCCGTGGATTTCCTGCTCCGGCGTGGGTTCGGCGGTGAGCTCGCCTATGCGGCGGTCCGGCGCCTGCGCGAGCGCTGAATCGCCGGCCGTGCCAATGGAGCCCGGGTGGACGGCTGGGCCAACGCGGGCGATCGGCCTGCTAATCTTGCCGTTCTTGGGCGCGAGTTCCGGACCGGCCCCGCCAAACGGCGGTGATTCCCGGCCTGGGGCATGCCCGTCCCGTCACGCCAGGCACATGACCACGCACAGTTCCACGACCGCGCAGATCCGCAGCGACTTCATCGAGTTCTTCCGCAGCAAGGGCCACACCATCGTGCCGTCGGCGCCCCTGGTGCCGGGCAACGATCCCACGCTGCTGTTCACCAACTCCGGCATGGTGCAGTTCAAGGACGTGTTCCTGGGTGCGGAGAAGCGCAGCTATGTGCGTGCGGCCGACGTGCAGCGCTGCCTGCGTGCGGGCGGCAAGCACAACGATCTCGATGCGGTGGGCTATACCGCGCGTCACCACACGTTCTTCGAGATGCTCGGCAACTGGTCGTTCGGCGATTACTTCAAGAAGGATGCGATCGCCTGGGCCTGGGAGTTGCTGACCCAGGTCTGGAAGCTCCCGGCCGAACGCCTGCTGGTCACCGTCTATCACACTGACGACGAGGCCTACGCGCTGTGGCGCGACATGGTCGGCGTGCCGGAGGACCGCATCGTCCGCATCGGCGACAACAAGGGCGCGCCGTTCGCGTCGGACAACTTCTGGCAGATGGCCGACACCGGCCCCTGCGGTCCGTGTACCGAGATCTTCTACGACCATGGCGACCATATCGCCGGTGGCCCGCCGGGCTCGCCGGACGAGGACGGCGATCGCTTCATCGAGATCTGGAACCTGGTCTTCATGCAGTTCGATCGCCAGGCCGACGGCACGTTGGCGCCGCTGCCTGCGCCGTGTGTCGACACCGGCATGGGCCTGGAGCGCCTGGCGGCGATCCTGCAGGGCGTGCACAGCAACTACGAGATCGATCTGTTTCAGGCACTGATCCGCAAGGCCGCCGAACTCACCGGCACCGCAGACCTGGAGAACAAGTCGCTGCGCGTGATCGCCGACCACATCCGCGCCTGCAGCTTCCTGATCGTCGACGGTGTGCTGCCGTCCAATGAGGGGCGTGGCTACGTGCTGCGCCGGATCATCCGCCGCGCGTTGCGCCACGGCTGGATGCTCGGCGTGCGTCAGCCGTTCTTCCACGCGATGGTGGACACGCTCGACGCGGCCATGGGCGAGGCATATCCGGAGTTGCGCGACAAGCGCACGCTGGTCGAACGCGCATTGCGCGCCGAAGAGGAGCGCTTTGCCGAAACGCTCGATGCCGGCATGCGCATCTTCGACGAGGTCGCCGCCCGCAGCCAGGGCGCGATTCCCGGCGAGGACGCGTTCCGGCTCTACGACACCTATGGCTTCCCGCTCGACCTGACCGCCGACATCGCGCGTGAGCGCGGGCTGGAGGTCGACATGGCCGGCTTCGACGCCGCGATGCAGCGCCAGCGCGAGACCGCGCGCGCAGCAGGACGCTTCGCGTCGGGCACGGCGCTGCCGGCCGAACTGGTTGCGCAGCTCTCGCCGACCGCGTTCGTCGGCTATGACGCGACGCAGGCGGACGGCTTGGAGGTCGTTGCGCTGCTCAAGGATGGCCGCCCGGTCGATGCGATCGAGGCCGGTGACGAGGCGGTGGTGATCCTGGACCGCACGCCGTTCTATGGCGAGTCGGGCGGGCAGGTCGGCGACACCGGCGTGCTCGAGGCCGAGGGGGCGCGCTTCGAGGTCGGCGACACGCAGAAGCTTGCCGGTCAGTTCCATGGCCACCTGGGCCGGCTTGCCGGCGGCGCGCTGCGGCGCGGCGACCGTGTGCATGGCGTGGTGGATGCCGAGCGCCGCGGCACGATCGTGCTCAATCACAGTGCGACGCACCTGCTGCATGGCGCATTGCGCGACCTGCTTGGTACCCACGTCGCGCAGAAGGGCTCGTTGGTCGCGCCCGAGCGGCTGCGCTTCGACTTCTCGCACTTCCAGCCGGTGGCGGCCGACGAACTTGCCGAGATCGAGCGTCGGGTCAACGTCGAGGTCCGGGCGAATCATCCGGTGTCGATCGAACAGATGGACATGCAGGCCGCACTCGACGCCGGCGCAATGGCCCTGTTCGGCGAGAAGTACGGCGAGCGCGTCCGCGTGGTCACGATGGGCGAGTCGGTCGAGCTGTGTGGCGGGACCCACGTCGACCGGACGGGCCGCATCGGACTGTTCAAACTGGTGTCCGAGGGCGGTGTGTCGGCTGGCGTGCGCCGGATCGAGGCGCTGACCGGCCAGGCGGCACTCGACCATGTGCGCGCCGAGGAGGACCGTCTGCGGCAGGCCGCGGGGCTGCTGGGCGGCACCGGTGCGGAGGTCGGCGAGCGGCTGCGGGCGCTGCTCGACCGGCAGAAGCAACTCGAGCGCGAGCTCGATGCGCTCAAGGCCAAGGCGGCCAGCGGTGCGACGGCCGACCTCGGTGCAGGTGCGGTTGATGTTGGTGGTATCAAAGTGGTGGCCGCACGCGTCGAGGGACTCGATGCGAAGGCGCTGCGCGATGCGGTCGATCGGCTCAAGCAGCAGTTGGGCGATGCAGTCATCGTGCTCGCCGGCGCCAGCGATGGGCGGGCGGCGCTGGTCGCGGGTGTGGCGGGCAGTGCGAGCGGTCGCGTCAAGGCCGGCGAACTGCTGTCGGAGATCGCAGGACGGATCGGCGGCAAGGGTGGTGGACGCCCGGATCTGGCGCAGGGCGGCGGCGAGGATGGCCCCGCATTGCGGTCGGCACTGGCCGATGTCGAGGCCTGGGTCGGGGCGCGAATCGGATAAGCGCACGCTAAACACGTTTCGGACCCGGTTGACCAGCCGCGTTCGAGACGACATCCTTCACGGTTCAATTGGTCTGTAATCGGTTCCCAAGGTCGAGAACGGTCCGAATTGCAGGCCACGCCGGTGGGGCGTTCCACGCCGGCCTCAGGAGATTTCTATGTTGATTCTGACCCGTCGCGTCGGTGAGACGTTGATGATTGGGGACTCGGTCTCGGTGACGGTACTGGGCGTGAAGGGCAACCAGGTGCGCATCGGCATCACTGCCCCCAAGGATGTTGCCGTCCACCGCGAGGAGATCTATCAGCGGATCCATCGTGGCGAAGGTGTCGACGCACAGGCCGATGTGGGCGAGGATTTGCCGCAAGCGCGGTGAGTCGGTATCCTTCGCACCGCGTCGAGCAATTGATCGCATGACGTGATGCTTCGGAGAGTTGCCCGAGAGGCCGAAGGGGCTCCCCTGCTAAGGGAGTATGGGGTCAAAAGCTCCATCGAGGGTTCGAATCCCTCACTCTCCGCCATTGCCTGGATTTCCGACGTCGGCAACACCGACGAAAGAAAAAAATCTTCGCAAAGGCATTGACGGAATTTCGCTTTACCTGCAAAATTCCGCTCCTGTTCAAGGCGCCCGTAGCTCAGTTGGATAGAGCACCAGGCTACGAACTTGGGGGTCGGAGGTTCGAATCCTTCCGGGCGCGCCAGAACAAACAGAGAAGCCGACGAGAGATCGTCGGCTTTTTTGTTGC
>NZ_JBBAXQ010000016.1:0-81807 GCF_037198055.1 Luteimonas sp. gir | reverse complement strand
GTTTCGCTCGTCGCAAAGTACTTCGAGCCCGGCGCGCGACGGACGGCATGGTCGACAGGCCTGCGCGATGACACGCAACGGGCAGGACGTCCCGCGCGCGACGTCGCTGCAATTGCGGGTCTGTGCATCGCATCGTGCCGCACGCGAACGCTGGCGCTCACCGTGGTGCCCGGCGATGCGCGCGGCCACGTCTGCACGGTCGCGCGATGTCGCGCGCGTGCGTCTCTGCACTTGCCGGCGCACCTGACGTGCCGGTGCGCCGGCTGCAGCGTCTAGCCGCGGTCGAGATCGAAGGCGATCGGGACGACGCCGATCGCCTCGATCGGGCGACCGTCGCGCATGGCCGGCTGGAACGTCCAGTGCCGTTGGACCTGACGCAGGGCGGCCTGGTCGAGGTCGCGGTACCCGCTGCTGCGGTGCACGCGCACCGACAACGGCCGCCCATCGATGCCGACGTGCACCTCGAGCTGCACAACGCCGGTATGGCCGGCGCGCAGCGAGGCCCGCGGATAGCTCGGCGGTGGTGCGGCGGCGTATTGCAACTGTACGCCGCTCACCGGGGCCGTCAGTGCAGGGGGCGCCAGCGCGACCTCGTCGCCGGGCGCGGGCACCGTGACTGGGCCGGGCATGGGGACGGCCACGGCCGCGCTGTCGATCGTGGGCGCGACCGCGACCGGTGCGGGTGGGGTGACGGCCGGCGGCAGCGGTCGCGGTGCAACGATCTCGCGGATTTCGGGGGGGCGCGGCGGTGTCGGCGGTGGCGGCGTCAGCCAACGGAACTCCAGCTGCGGCGGGGCGTCGGGCAGGGAGAGCCGGTCGCCGCCGCCGGCGGGCACCAGCAGCACCGACAACACCACGGCATTGAAGGCGAGAGTGCCGGCGATGCCGACGATCCGGACCGGGTCCGGGCGGCGGTCCGGGTTCGCGAAGCCCCGCATGTGGGGAGCGGTCTGCTGTAGCACCATGCGCCACCTCCTAACGTGTCGGCCGGGTGGCCGACGGAAGCGTGGCGACCCGGGCCCCGGCCGTGCCGGGCATGGTCGCCGTGTCTGTCTGCAGACTGGGCACCGATCCTGCGGGCAGGCAAGCGGACGGCGACGGGTGGTCGTTGCCGGCGGACAGGCGGTCCGATCGCGCGGCGCGCGACCGGACCTCCCGATGGGTCAGTCGCCGGGCATGCCCTCAGGCTCGCGGTCGAGACCGCCTTCGTCCGGATTGCGCTTGCGCTTGGGGTCGGACTGCCGCGCGTCCTCGTGGTCGCGCGGGTGATTTTCCGAGTAGCCCGGCGTCTGGCCGGGCTTGGGCGGGGCGGCAGGCGGCGTGTCCTTTCGGCTCATATCAGCGTCCCAGTTCGAACACGACATTGAGATTGGCGCTGAGCGAGCTCTCGCCCGGCGCGATCGGGGTGGAGGCGTCCTGCGCCACCATGCGCATCGCCATCGCCGGGCGAGGCGGGGCGAAGCCGCCGCCCTCGCTGATGCTCACGATCCGTCGCACCCGCATGCCGAGCGAATTGGCGTAGAGCTCGGCGCGCTGCTGCGCCAGCTTCAGCGCTGCGGCGCGGGCTTCGTCCTCCACCGCTTCGGCATTGTCGATCTCGAACGTCGGGCCGTTGATCTGGTTGGCGCCGTTGGCGACCAGGGCATCGAGCACCGAACCAAGCCTGCGCAGGTCGCGGACCTTCAGATTGACCGTATTGCTGGCCTGGTAGCCGGTGATCGTCGGCGGCTGGTTCTCGGCGTAGTGATACTGCGGGCTGAGGTTGATGCCCGAGGTCTGCACGTCGCGCTCGGCGATGCCGGCGGCCTTGATCGCGGCGGTGAGCCGGGTCATCTGCTCGGCGTTGGCGCGCATGGCGCCATTGGCGTCGGCGGCCTGCGTGACCACGCCGGTCGACAGTGTCGCGATGTCGGGTACGCGGCTGGCCTCGGCCCTGGCCGAGATCGACAGCATCGTGCCGTCGGCAGGGGCGGTGGCCGGATGGTCCTGGGCGGTGGCAGTCATCGAAACGGTCCCAAGGGCAAGGCTGCAGGCAAGCAGCAAGGGGCGGAGCGGATTGGGGCGCATGGTGGTCTCCAAGGACGACGGAACAAGGGTCGTCACGGGGCAGTGAACGGGTCGTGAGCCTGAACGGGGTTAATGGGTGCCGCGTCGACGGCTGCGCGGCCGCTGCACGGTATCCTTGCCGGATGCTGTATCTCGCCTCGCAATCCCCGCGCCGCCGCGCCCTGCTGGCCCATTTCGGACTCCCATTCGGGGTCGTCGATGTCGATGTCGTCGAGTGCCGCGATCCGGCCGAAGGTGCGGGCGACTACGTGCGCCGTGTCGCACGCGACAAGGCCGACGCCGGGCTGCGCACCTTGGCGACCGAGCCCGGTGCGGTCGTGCTCGGTGCCGATACCGAGGTCGTCCTTGACGGCGAGGTCTTCGGCAAGCCACGCGATGATGCCGAGGCTGCATCGATGCTGCGCAAGCTCTCGGGGCGAACCCACGAGGTGATCTCGTCGGTGGCGCTGGTCGGCGCCGATCGCCAGGCGCAGGCGACGGTGGTCACCGAGGTGACGTTCGCGCCGCTCGACGAGACGACCATTGCGGCCTACGTCGCCAGTGGCGAGCCGCGCGGCAAGGCCGGCGGCTACGCGATCCAGGGCGGTGCGGCGCTGTTTGTTACGCACCTGGCCGGCAGCTACTCGGGTGTGGTCGGCCTGCCGCTGCAGCAGACCGGCGTGCTGCTGCGCGATTTCGGGCTGGCCCCGCGGCCGTTCGTCGCTGAAGCACAGGAGGCCTGATCTCGCATGTCCGAAGAGATCCTGATCAACGTCACGCCGCGCGAGACACGCGTGGCCGTGGTCGAGAACGGCATGCTGCAGGAGCTGCACATCGAGCGCGGCTGGCGGCGCGGGGTGGTCGGCAACATCTACAAGGGCCGGGTGCAGCGGGTGATGCCCGGCATGCAGGCGGCGTTCGTCGACATCGGCCTGGAGCGCGCGGCTTTCCTGCACGCCAACGACGTGATGCGCGCACCGCAGGCCAACGGCGATGGCGACGGCGAGAGCCTGTTCCCGCCGTCCGGGCCAACGCTGCCGGTCAACGAACTGCTGCGCGACGGGCAGGAGATCGTCGTCCAGGTGGTCAAAGACCCGATCGGCAGCAAGGGCGCGCGGCTGACGACCCAGATCAGCATCCCCTCGCGCTACCTCGTGCTGCTGCCGCAGTCGCGCGCGGTCGGCGTGTCGGCGCGGATCGAGGACGAGGCCGAGCGAGTGCGGCTCAAGACGCTGGTGTCCGAGCTGGCCGCCGCCACTGGCGGCCACGGTTATATCGTGCGCACCAATGCCGAGGGCCAGAGCGCCGAAGCGCTGGCCGAGGACATCGCCTACCTGCAGCGGGCCTGGGCGCTGATCGAGCGCACGGTCGGCGAGGCGAGGGTGGGCAGCCGGGTCTACGAGGACCTGACCCTGCCGATGCGCGCAGTGCGCGACCTGATGCGCCGCGATGTCGACAAGGTCAAGGTCGACTCGCGCGACACCTACGAAAAGCTGTGCGTATTCGCCGCGCAGTACCTGCCGGCGCCCGGGCCGGCCGAGCAGGCGCGGCTGGTGGACCGGATCGAGTGCTACACCGGGTCGCGGCCGATCTTCGACCTGTACGGGGTCGAGGACGAGATCCAGCGGGCGCTCAACAAGGAGGTCGCGCTCAAGTCCGGCGGCACGCTGGTGATCGACCAGACCGAGGCGATGACCACCGTCGACGTCAACACCGGCTCGTTCCTGGGCCAGCGCAACCTCGAGGAGACGGTGTTCCGCACCAACCTGGAGGCCGCGCAGGCGGTCGCCCGGCAACTGCGGCTGCGCAATCTGGGCGGCATCATCATCATCGATTTCATCGACATGGCCGACCCCGAGCACCGCCGCCAGGTGCTGCGCACGCTCGAAAAATCGCTTGCGCGCGACCATGCCAAGACCACGGTCTACGACTTCTCGCCACTGGGCCTGGTCGAGATGACCCGCAAGCGCACGGTCGAGAGCCTGCAGCGCCAGCTCGGCGAGTCGTGCGGCGCCTGCGGCGGCCGCGGCATCGTGAAGACCGTCGAGACGGTGACCTACGAGATCTTCCGCGAGATCGTGCGCGCAGTGCGCCAGTTCGATGCCGACCGGTTGTTGGTCATCGCCTCGCCCAAGGTGGTCACCGCGATCACCGATGAAGAATCGGCCGCGGTGGTCGAGCTCGAGGAGTTCCTCGGCAAGTCGATCCGGTTCCAGTCCGACGACCAGTACCTGCAGGAGCAGTTCGACGTTGTGCTGCTCTAGGGCACGACGATGACCGCGGCGTGGGCGAAGCGCCTGCGTCGCGCGCATCTGGGCGCGTGGTACGTCGCGGCCTTGTCGGTGGTGCTGGTCGCGGTCGGCGCGGTGGCGCTGGCGCAGTTGGCGTTGCCGTGGGTCGAACGCAATCCGCGCAGCGTCGAGCGCTGGCTCAGTGAACGCGCCGGCCGGCCGGTCGCTTTCGAGACCCTGCGCACCCAGTGGAGCCGGCGCGGGCCGCTGCTGCGGGTGACCGGGCTGCGCATCGGCGAGCCAGGGACCGCGGTGCCGATCGACAGTGCCGAGATCCAGGTCGCGCCGTATTCGGGCCTGCTGCCGGGCCGCTCGCTGACTGAACTGCGGATCCAGGGGCTGGCATTGACCCTCGAACGCGACGACGACGGCGGCTGGCATGTCCGCGGCCTGCCGGGCAGTGCGACGCCCAACGACGATCCGCTGGCCGCGCTCGAAGGCCTGGGCGAGCTGCAGGTGATCGGCGCGCGGCTCACGATCGATGCGCCCTCGCTGTCGCTGCGACACACGCTGCCACGGGTCGATCTGCGGATGCAGGTCGACCGGCGCCGGGTGCGCGCCGCGGCCAAGGCCTGGGTCGAGGTCGACGGGGCGCCGCTGGATCTGCGGGTCGATCTGCTGCGCGACGACCTCACCGGCCGCGCCTACGTCGCGATGCCGCGCAACGACCTCCAGGTCTGGTCGCCGTTGCTGGCGCCCAGTGGCGCGGCGATCGGCGAGGGTCATGGCCGGGTCGCGGCCTGGCTGGAGTTGCGCGAGCGCCGGGTGGTCGCGGCCACGGCCGACATCGCGCTCGACACATTGTCGCTGCGGCGCGCCGTGCCGAGCGGGCAGGGGGGCGATGCCCAGGGCGCAGTGGCATTCGACGGCGTGCGCGCACAACTGCGCTGGGAGCACGAGGGCGCGGACTGGCGGCTCGACGCGCCGACGCTGCGCATGGTCCAGCACGGCCGCGAGCAGACGCTCGACGGGCTGGTGCTGGCCGGCGGCTCGCGCTACGCAATGCGCGCCGCACGCGTCGAGGTTGCGCCGCTGCTGGCGCTGGCCGCGCTCGGCGACGGCCTGTCGCCGTCGCTGCGCGACTGGCTGCAGGCCGCCGCGCCGCAGGCGGTCCTGGCCGATGTCGAGGTCGCCGCGTTGCCCGGCGGACCGGCCCGTGTGGCCGCGCGCATCGAGAACCTGGGATTTGCGCCAGTCGGAACCACGCCGGGCCTGCACGGGCTGACCGGCACCTTGGCCGGCGATGCCGATGGCCTGGTCTTCCGTCCCGATCCGCAGGCCCGGCCGGTGTTCGACTGGCCCAAGGGCTTCGGTGTGCCGCATCCGCTGCGGCTCGAGGGCGATATCGCCGCCTGGCGCGAGGACGGCGACTGGCGTGTCGAGACACCGGCGCTGCGGATCGAAGGCGAGGGCTATGCTGCGGACGTGCGCGGTGGCCTTGCCTTCCACGGCAATGGCACGCGCCCGCGTATCGATCTGGCGGCCGTCGTCGACCCGGCGCAGGTGCCGGTCGCCAAGAAATTCTGGGTGCGCCACGAAATGCCGGCGGCCGCGATGGGCTGGCTGAACATGGCGCTGGTCGCCGGCACCGTCCGCGACGGGCGCGCGATCGTCTCCGGCGAGCTGGGCGACTGGCCCTTCGGCAGCGCCGACGGACATGACCGACGGGGCGTATTCGACGCACGGGCACGAATCGAGGACGCGACGATCCGCTTCCAGGACGACTGGCCGGCGCTGGAGCGCATGAGCGGGCGAGTGCGCTTCCTCAACGATGGGTTCTCGGTCGAAGACGCGCACGGCGAACTGGCCGGGGCGCCGGTGAAGACGATCGAAGCGGGCATGCGGCACTACGCGCACAGCCCGGTCGAGGTCCGTGCGACCACCCAAGCCGATGCCGGCGCGTTATTGACGTTGATGCGGCAAAGCCCGTTCCACGTCGAGCATGCCGAGACGCTCGACAACCTCGAGGTCGCTGGCCCGGCGCGCGTTGCGCTGACGCTGGCGGTGCCGCACGGCGCGCCGGTGCGGCTCGACGGCAGCGTGGCGCTGGACGGCGTGTCGGCGCGCGAAGGCCGTTTTGCGCTCGACTTCAGCGATGTGCGCGGCAGCGCACGCTTCGACCAGAACGGGTTTTCCGGCGAACGGCTGGCCGCCCGGACCGAGGGGCGCGTCGGCACGCTGGCGTTGCGCGCGGGCGAGGGCCATGTGCGCGACCGCGCCCAGGCGTTCGAGGCCGAACTCGACACCACACTCGCGGCCAGCGACTTGCTCGCACGCGCGCCCGATCTGGGCTGGTTGCGCCCGCATGTCGACGGCGCGGCGCCGTGGCAGGTGCAGGTCTCGGTGGCGCGTGCGCCTGCGCCGGGCCAGGCACCGGCGCGCCTGCTGCTGCGCTCGGATCTGGTCGGCACCGCGTTACGGCTGCCGGCGCCGCTGGCCAAGCCGGCCGGCGAAGCGTTGCGCACGACGATCGAAGCGCCGTTGCCGTTCGATGCCGGCGATATCGCGGTCGGATTCGGCGATCGGCTCGCGGTGCGCGCGCGTGCGCGCGATGCCGGGACCGGCGTGCGCCTGGCGTTCGGCAGCGCGCGCGTTGCCGAGGCGCCGCCAGTGTCGGGGATCGCGATCGGCGGACGCACTCCGGTCATTGAACTCGCCGACTGGATTGGCCTGGCGGCCGGCGGCGGCGACGGTGTGGATGCGCCGCGCCTGGTCGGCATCGATCTGACGGCACTGGATCTGCGTCTGCCCGGCGCCGGCTTCGGCCAGACCCGGATCACCGCAGTGCGTCAGGGCGCCGGCACCAGCCTGCGCTTCGATGGTGCGGCGCTGGCGGGGGGCGTGCGTGTGCCCGACGCCGACGGTGCGCCGGTGGTCGCAACGCTACAGCGCCTGCATTGGCCGATGCAGGCGCAGGCGCCGGCCGAGGAACCGCGGGCAGCGCAGCCGCCGGCGCCCTCCGGCGATGCCGACACGATCGATCCGGCGACGCTGCGGCCGATCCGGCTGGCGATCGAGGACCTGCGCGTCGGTCCACTGCAGCTCGGCACCGCAGACGGCAGCCTGGTGCGTGTGCCCGGTGGCGTTGCGCTCGATCACCTGCGGGTGCAGTCGCCGCAGCACCGAATCGAATTGCGCGGCCGCTGGACCGGACGCGGCGCCGCCGCGCGGACAACGCTCGAGGCCGACCTGGAGAGCGACGATTTCGGCCGGCTGGCGTCCGGCCTGGGGTTCGCCGGCAGTATCGTCGGCGGCCAGGGCCGGGTGGATTTCGATGCCGCCTGGCCCGGTGCGCCCAATGCGTTCGCGGTCGCATCGCTGGAAGGCGCACTGCAGATGACGGTCAAGGACGGCCAACTGGTCGAAGTCGAGCCCGGGGCCGGACGTGTGCTGGGCCTGCTGAGCGTGGCCGAACTGCCACGTCGGCTGATGCTCGATTTCCGCGATTTCTTCAACCGCGGCTTCGGCTTCAGCCGGATCGCCGGTGAGATCCGCTTCGGCCAGGGCCTGGCCCGCAGCGACGGCGTGACGATCGACGGCCCCGCGGCGGAGATCCGCATCCGCGGCACCGCCGACCTGCAGGCGCGCACCCACGACCAGGACATCGAAGTGCTGCCCAAGACCGGCAACCTGCTGCCCGCTGTCGGCGCGCTGACCGCCGGTCCAGTGGGCGCGGCGGTAGGCGCGGTCGCCAATGCGGTGCTGCGACGGCCGCTGGCCGAGATGGGCGCACGCAACTACCACGTCAGCGGCCCGTGGCAGGATCCGAAGGTCGAGGTGGTCGAGCGCCGCGATGTGCCGCCGCCCGAGGCGATGCCGTCCCCGCCCGCTGGCCCCTAGCCGGCGTCCGCGCCACTCCAGGACGCAGGCAGTGGGTTGCCATTCGTCCACCAGGCCCCACACTGCAGGGATGACCGATCTCTCCCCCGCGACCGGCGACGCGCTGGCGCTCGCGCAGTCCCGCCTGCTGTTGCCCGCCGGCCTCGACAGCGCCCACCTCGACCGCACCTTCTCCGCCTTGCTCGGCCCGGGCATCGACTTCGGCGACCTGTATTTCCAGCATGCGCGCCGCGAGAGCTGGTCGGTCGAGGACGGCATCGTCAAGAGCGGCTCGCATGCGATCGAGCAGGGCGTGGGCGTGCGCGCGATCAGCGGCGAGAAGACCGGCTTGGCGTACTCGGACGATATCGACGCGGTGGCGCTGCTCGGCGCCGCGCGTTCGGCGCGTGCGATCGCCCGCGACGGTCGCGCGCATGCCCCGCAGGCGCTGGTGCGTGCGCGTGCGCACGATCTTTACCCGTCCGGCGACCCGATCGACGCATTGGGCAGTGCGGAGAAGGTCGAGGCGTTGCGCCGGATCGACCGCTTCCTGCGTGCCGCCGATCCGCGCGTACAACAGGTGAGCGTCAGCCTGACGGGCGGTGTGGACACCATCCTGGTCGCGCGCAGCGACGGCGTGCTCGCCGGCGACGTGCGGCCGCTGGTCCGGCTCAATATCCAGGTACTGGTCGAGCAGGGCGGGCGCCGCGAGTCGGGCTATGCCGGCTACGGCGGGCGCTACAGCTATGCCGAACTGCTCGGCGACGGACGCCCGGAACACTTCGCGCGCGAAGCGCTGCGCCAGGCGCTGGTGAACCTCGAGGCGGTCGACGCCCCGGCCGGGGTGATGCCGGTCGTGCTCGGTGCCGGCTGGCCGGGCGTGCTGCTGCACGAGGCCGTCGGCCATGGCCTGGAAGGCGACTTCAACCGCAAGGGCACCAGCACCTACGCCGGTCGCGTCGGGCAGCGCGTGGCCGCGCCCGGGGTGACGATCGTCGACGACGGCACCCTGGCCGGTCGCCGCGGTTCGTTGAATGTCGACGACGAAGGCACGCCGACCCAATGCACCACGCTGATCGAGGACGGCGTGCTGACCGGCTACATGCACGACACCCTCAACGCGCGCCTGAGCGGTGTCGCCTCGACCGGCAACGGCCGCCGCGAGTCGTTCGCGCACCGGGTGATGCCGCGCATGACCAACACCTACATGCTCGCCGGCCGCGACGACCCGCAGGACATGATCCGCTCGGTGAAAAAGGGGCTATACGCGGTCAACTTCGGCGGCGGCCAGGTCGACATCACCAGCGGCAAGTACGTGTTCTCGGCGACCGAGGCCTATCTGATCGAGGACGGCCGCATCACCGCGCCGGTCAAGGGCGCCACGCTGATCGGCAATGGCCCCGAGACGATGCAGCGCGTGCGCATGGTTGGCCACGACATGGCGCTCGACGATGGCGTGGGCATCTGCGGCAAGGATGGCCAGAGCGTCCCGGTCGGCGTGGGCCAGCCGTCGCTGCTGATCGATGGACTCACCGTGGGCGGCACCCAGGCTTGAGCGCCGTGATGGTTGATCTGGTGGGCGTGCTTCGAAGGCGCAGGTTCGAGCGCGCGCGGCCGGGCCGCGCGGTCGAATCGCCGGTCAGCGAGGGCGCTTCACGGCTGTTCGGTCTTCTGCGCCACCGTGTCGCGCAGCAGCCGGAACAGTTCGCGGAATGCCGCCGGCGGCTTGTTCTTGGCCCGCTCGGCGAGCGCGTTGCGCACCAGTTGGCGCAGGCGCTGGCGGTCGGCCTGCGGGTAGGCCTCCAGCAGTTCGGCCAGCGCGGCGTCGCCCTCGTCGAGCAGGCGCGTGCGCCAGCTCTCGGCGCGGTGCAGCATCGCGGTCTCGATGCGCGAGGCCTCGCCGCCGGCGTCGAGCGCGTCGCGGATCGCCTCCAGCGTCTCGTCTTCCTCCCGGCGCATCTGCTTGGCCAGAAACGCCATCTGCCGCTTGCGCGCGATATGCGAGGTGATCCGGCGCGTCTCGGCGATGTGCGGCAGCAGCGCGTCGGGCACCGGCAGTTTCGCCAACCGTCCTTCGGGCAGCGCCACCAGCGCCTCGGCCAGCGACAACACTTCCAGCGCCTCGCGGCGCTGCTGCTTGCGGCTCGGGCTCAGGTACTCGCCGCTGTCTTCGTCTATGCCTCTCATCGCAACAGGATAAGCCATTGACCATGTCCCCATCGCAGATCGCCGACCGCGTGGCGGGCGACGACTCCCTCGCCCGGCTCGACGCACTGACCGAGCTGTCGCAGCGTCTGCTCGAGCGCTGTCGCGCCCAGGGCGCGAGCCAGGCCGAGGTCGCGTGCTCGGAAGATGCCGGCCTCAATGTCGATGTGCGCATGGGCGAGGTCGAGACGGTCGAGTCCACGCAGGACCGCGGCATCGCGGTGACGGTCTACTTCGGCCGCCGCAAGGGCAGCGCCAGCACCGCGGATCTGCGTGAGGAGAGTCTGGCGGCGACCGTCGACCAGGCCTGCGCGATCGCCCGCTTCACCGAGGACGACCCTGCTGCAGGCCTGGCCGACGCCGAGCTGATGGCGCGGCCGGGTGCCGATGGCCGCTTCCCCGAGTTCGACGCCTGGCACCCCTGGGCGCTCGACGCCGATCGCGCAGTCGACCTGGCGCTGGCCTGCGAAACCGCGGGCCGCGACACCGACGCACGGATCGGCAACTCAGACGGCGCCTCGGTCTCGACCGCGCGTGCGCTGCACGTCTACGCCAACAGCCACGGCTTCGTCGGCGCCGAGCGCAGCAGCCACCACAGCATCGGTTGCGCGCTGATCGCAGGCAGCGGCGAGCAGATGCAGCGCGACGGCTGGTACAGCGTGGCGCTGGCGGCCGACGACCTGGAGCCGGCAGCGGCAATCGGTCGCCGCGCCGCGCAGCGCACGCTCGCGCGGCTCGATCCGCGGCCGGTGCCGACCGGCAGCTACCCGATACTGTTCCAGGCCGAGGTCGCCCGGTCGCTGGTCGGGCACCTGCTCGGTGCGGTCTCGGGCGGCGCGCTGTACCGGCGTGCCAGCTTCCTGCTCGACAGCGCCGGCACCCAACTGTTTCCCGACTGGTTCTCGATCCACGAGCGGCCGTTCCTGGCGCGTGGGTTCCAGTCCGCTGCGTTCGATGCCGAAGGCGTGGCGACCCGCGAGTCGCCGCTGGTCGAGGCCGGCGTGCTGCAGCGCTACATCCTCGGCAGCTACTCCGCGCGCCGGCTCGGTCTGCAGACCACCGCCAACGCCGGTGGCGTGCACAATCTGGAGATCGCCGCCAATGCCGGCGACCTCGATGCGATGGTGCGCGGCATGGGACGCGGGCTGCTGGTGACCGAACTGATGGGGCAGGGCGTCAATGCGGTGACGGGCGACTATTCGCGCGGCGCGGCCGGGTTCTGGATCGAGGGCGGCGAGATCCGCCACGCGGTCGACGGGATCACCATCGCCGGCAATCTGAAACAGATGTTCGCCAGCATCGAAGCGGTGGGCACCGATGTCGACCCGCGTTCGCATGTCCGTACCGGCTCGATGCTGATCGGCAGGATGACGGTTGCCGGCACGGATTGACGTATGCTCGCACCGCCAGCTGCGGCGGCGATCGTCGCCCGGCCCAGCGCATCTTCTTCCACCTTGCCTATGGGGACTTTGCAATGAACGATTTCGACCCGGCGCCGGCCGTGGCCGCCACCCAGGACGACCGCACGTTCGCGATGCTCACGCATCTGTCGTGCATCATCTTCGGCTTCATCGTGCCGCTGATCATGTGGCTGGTGCACAAGGACCGGCCCGAAAAGGCCTTCGTCACCGACCAGGCCAAGGAAGCGTTGAACTTCCAAATCACGCTGACCATCGGCTACGTCATCGGCATGGTGCTGACGATCATCCTGATCGGCGGCCTGATCAACCTGGTGCTGTGGATCCTGTGCGTGGTGTTCAGCATCATCGCCGCGCTCAAGGCCAAGGACGGCGTGGCCTATCGCTACCCCTTCGCGCTGCGTCTGATCAGCTGATCGGCACGCACCGCAGCCTCCCGAACCCCGGCCCTTGTGCCGGGGTTTTTCGTTCTTCGCCAGCGTGAGGGAATGCGCGCCCTTCCAAAACCGGGGTTTTTGCTTGGCGCGATCTTCCAATCTCAGGACGATCCCCGTCGTCGTATCGCCCCTGCCATCCGTTGGGTGCCATCGGTTGGGTGCCATCCGTTGGCTTGCGCCGTCGACGCGCGGCGCCATGATGGACCTGTCCCTCGACGCTTCTGGAGACCCCCCATGTACGCTTCGACGCTTCCCCAGGCCCCGCCTGCCATCGCCAGTCGGCAATGGGCCGCCGGCACGCACATCGGCGCGCTGGTGCTCGCCTTGTTGACGAGTTGGATGTCCGGCGTGGCCGGCATCGTCGTCGCCGGCACCGTCTATCTGGTCAAGCGCGACGACGATGCCTTCGTCGCCGACCATGCGCTGGAAGCGCTGAACTTCAACCTGAGTATGTTCCTCTACGCCTGCGTCCTCGGCGTGACCGGCCTCGTGCTGCTGGGCATGACGGTGCTGACGCTGGGCATCGGGGCGATCGTCGCGTTGCCGCTCGGGCTGCTGCTGGTGCTGGGCGCAGTCGCCCTGGCGGTGCTCTGGCTGGTCTGCGGCATCGTGGCGGCGGTCAAGGCCTGGAACGGCGAGACCTATCGCTATCCGCTGACGCTGCGCCTGATCGGCTGATCGCCGCGCAGGCCGCTCGGTGCCGCGTGCGGCATCGAGCGGGATCGGGTGCATCAGCCCGTGATGCGGCCGCTCGCGTCGGTCAGGTCCAGCACCATGTCGTAGCGGTCAAGGTCGGGGCCATAGCCGTCGGGCGTGACGCGCTCGACCCGGAAGCCGAACCGCGCGTAGAAGGCGCATGTGTGCTGGCTGGTGTCCAGCACGATGCGTTCGATGCCCGGCGTGCGCCGACACCATGCGATGCGCGCCTCGAGCAGGCGTCGTCCCAGCCCCTGGCGGTGATGGTCGCGCGCGACCATTCCCCAGCACAGGCTTGCGTGCCGACCGTCGTCGCTTTCAGCGTGCCCGCCGCAGGCCAGCAGGCGGCCATCGCGCTCGACGACCAGGAAATGCCAGGCCGTGGCATGTCGCGACAGGAAGCGCGCGAAATCGTCGCGCTCGGCGCGGTCGAAGAACGTCGGGCAGTTGCCGTCGAACAAGGCCAGGCAGGCATCGAAGTCGGACGGGGCGTAGGGGCGAAGCGTGATCATGCGCGGCCAGGGCTCGTCTGCAGGGACATGCCGGCCAGTGGGCCGCGGGTGTGGGTTGCGCGGCTGGCCTACCCGGCTCAGTGGTCGCGTTCGATGGCCTGCCGGCCGAGTTCGGCCAGCGGTGCGGCGGCATCGCCGAACGGTGCCAGCGCCTCGCGCATGCGCGAGGCGAGCTCGGAGAGCCGCGCGCGCGAGGCGTCGGCGCCGATCAGCGCGGGAAACGTCGCCTTGTCCTGCGCGACGTCCTTGCCCGCGGTCTTGCCCAGCGTCGCGCTGTCGCCTTCGATGTCGAGCAGGTCGTCGCGGATCTGGAAGGCGAGGCCGAGTGCGGTCGCGAACTCGTCGAGCCGGGCGCGCGTCGCGGCATCGACGTCGGCGGCCAGTGCCCCGAGCGCAACCGCCGCACGCAGCAGCGCGCCGGTCTTGAGCGCGTGCAGACGTTCCAGGCCTGCGATGTCGCGCGCACCGCCGCCGCCGGTCGCGGCCAGATCGATCGCCTGGCCGCCGCACATGCCCAGCGCGCCCGATGCCGATGCCAGCCGCGCGACCATCGCCAGCCGCGTTTCGGCCGCAAGTGGCGCCTCGGCGAGCACTGAGAACGCCAAGGTCTGCAAGGCGTCGCCGGCGAGGATGGCGGTGGCTTCGTCGAAGGCGACGTGCACGGTCGGCTGGCCGCGACGCAACGCGTCGTCGTCCATCGCCGGCAGGTCGTCGTGGACCAACGAATAGGCGTGCACGAGTTCGACCGCGACTGCCGGCGCATCGGCCTGCGCGGGCGCGGCGCCGAAGGCCGCCGCGGTGGCGTGGACCAGCAGCGGGCGCATGCGTTTGCCGCCGAGCAGCACCGCATGACGCATCGCTGCATCCAGCCGCGGTTCGCCGCCTGCGGCGGTGTCGAGTGCGCGCTGCAACGCGGTGTCGGTGCGGGTGCGCCAATCGCCGATGCGAGCGGCGATCGCGCCAGCGGCCTCAGGCATCGGGATCGTCGACCTGCTCGCCGCCGAACGGCTGGCTGCGCTCGGGGGCGGCCGGGTCGCTGAGCAGGCGCACGCGCTGTTCGGCGTCCTCGAGCGCCTGGCGGCAGCGGCGGTACAGGCCGACACCGCGCTCGTAGGCGCCGAGCGATTCCTCCAGGCTCAACTCGCCGCCCTCCATGCGTTCGACCAGGGCTTCGAGCTGGCCCAGGGCGTTTTCGAAGTCGGCGACCGGGGACGGATCCTGGGCGGGCGGGGCGGGCGTGGAAGCGGATTTGGCCATGCCGCGATTCTAAGCGATGACGCCTGGGCGAGGGCTGAGTGCGGCCCTCACCGCAGCGACAGATCGTCCGGTTCGTCGTGTGCTGTCGCTGCGTGCTCCCAATGCAAGCGGCGGCCGCCATCGCGCAGCCAGGCTTCGAATGCGCCGTCGAGGACGAGGTCGCCGGCGGCGAGCAATCGGCCGCTGGCATCGATGAGCAGCGGCAGCCGTTCGCGACGCCAGGGCGGCACCGCGCGATCCTGCAGCACGTGCTTGAGCGCGTGCGAATGGGGCCGGCCGGGCAGTGCGATCCGCTCGCCGCCGCACCGGGCCCGGACCTGCCACCCCAAGCGCGCCTCCGGCGGTGGCCCGTCCAGGTACAGCCGGTCGCCACCGGGCAGCGTGAGTGGCGCAGTGCCGGCCCAGTCGACAGCGAAATCGCGCGGCAGCGGTGCGCGCTGCGCCCCTGCGTGCAGCAGGTCGCGCCAGCGCTGCAGCCGGCACCCCGCCCAGTCGAACTGGGGGCTGCGGTCCCCCGCAGGCGCTTGCAGTGTGGCCTCGCACCAGGCGCTGCCCTGGCGCGGCAACGGCGGCAGGCCCAGCGCCGCGATCCAGCGCCGCAGCACGCGCGCACGGCGCGCGGTCGGCAGCGTGCGCAGCCGGGCCACGTCCAGCGTTGCCGGGTCGGGCGTACGCACCGTGGCCAGCGCCGCGGTGTCTTCGTCGTCGAGCAGGGCGACGGTCGCGCGTTGCAGCGTCGCGACATCGGCCAACACGGCGTCGGCCTGCGGCCAGCGTGTGCGCAGCAGCGGCAGGACGCGATTGCGCAGGAAGTTGCGGTCGGCGTCGTCGGCGGCATTGCTCGGATCTTCGATCCAGTGCAGTCCATGGCGCACGGCATAGGCCAGCAAGTGCGCGCGCGGGACCGCCAGCAACGGCCGCCACAGCCAGCCTGCGCCGAAGGGCCGTAGCGGCCGCATCGCCGCCAGGCCGTCGGGGCCGGCGCCGCGCAACGCGCGCAGCAGCACGGTCTCGGCCTGGTCGTCGCGGTGATGGGCGAAGACCGCGACCGCGGCCGGCGGCAGCCGGGCCTGCAGCGCGGCATGGCGGGCCACGCGCGCCGCGGCTTCCAGACCCTCGCCGCCCGCGCGCACGACCGTCACGCGCACCACGTCGCAGGCGATGCCGAGCGCGGCGCACACGGCCTCGCAATGCGCGGCCCACGCCTCGGCCTGCGGCTGCAGGCCGTGGTGCACATGCAGCGCGACCAAGCCGCGTGCGCCCACGCGCGCATCGTGCGCGAGCAGGTGCAGCAGGGCGGTCGAGTCGAGGCCACCGCTGAACGCCACGTGCAGCGGTCCGTCGCCGGGCGGCGCGGGCAGCGTCGGGTCTGGGAACGGCGCGGACATCCGCGCATGGTGCCACGCGACCGGAATGCAGCGATCCGGCCGCGTGGTCGCGGAGGTGGGGGCGCTGGGCCTACAGTCGACGACCCGCCTGCAGGAACCTGCAATGTCCGACCTGTTCTCTCCGCTGGCGCAACGCGCGCTGACGTTGCGTAACCGCATCGCGGTCTCGCCGATGTGCCAGTACAGCGCCGTCGACGGTATGCCCGACCACTGGCATCTGGTGCACCTGGGCAGCCGCGCGGTCGGCGGCGCCGGCCTGGTGATCGCCGAGGCCACGGCGGTACTGCCCGAAGGTCGCATCTCGCCCGACGATGTCGGTCTGTGGAACGACGCGCAGACGCAGGCCTGGGCGCCGATCGCGGCGTTCGTGCGCGCGCAGGGCGCGGTGCCGGGTGTCCAGTTGGCGCACGCCGGTCGCAAGGCGAGCACCTACGCGCCGTGGCGGGGCCATGGCGCGGTTGCGGAGGCTGATGGGGGCTGGCAGGTCGTCGCGCCCTCGGCGTCGGCCTACAGCGCGCGCTATCCCGCGCCGGTCGCACTCGATGCCGATGGCATCGGCGGCGTCGTCGCGGCATTCCGCGCGGCCGCGCAGCGTGCGCTCGCCGCGGGCTTTGAGCTGGTCGAACTCCACGCCGCCCACGGCTATCTGCTGCACCAGTTCCTCTCGCCACTGTCGAACACGCGCGACGACGCCTGGGGCGGCAGCTTCGAAGGCCGGACGCGTCTGGTCCTGGAGGTCGTCGATGCGGTGCGCGAGGTCTGGCCCGAGCGCTTGCCGCTGTGGCTTCGGCTCTCGGCGACCGACTGGGTCGAGGGCGGCTGGGACATCGAGCAGAGCGTCGCATTGGCGCGCCTGCTGGCGCCGCGCGGGGTCGACCTGCTCGACGTGTCGTCGGGCGGCCTGTCGCCCGACCAGAAGATCGAGGTCGGTCCCGACTATCAGGTGCCGTTCGCCCGCCGCATCCGCGCCGAGGCCGGCATCGCGACCGGTGCAGTCGGATTGATCACCACGCCCGAGCAGGCCGAGCGCATCGTCGCCGACGGCGACGCGGACGTGGTGCTGCTGGCGCGCGAGTTGCTGCGCGATCCCTACTTCCCCAGGCGCGCGGCCCAGGTGCTGGGCGCGGCGCTCGAACCGCCGGCGCAGTATCAGCGCGCCTGGTGACGGCGCGCGTCGTTCGGGGCGTGCGGTGCGGACGGGCGAATACCCGTCCCGCCGCGGTCACGCCGCCTCGTAGGCGCCGTAGCTGCGCAGACGCTCGTAGCGGCGCTGCAGCAGGGTCTCGACCGGCAACTGCTCGAGCTGGTCGAGCTCGTTCATCAGCACCGCCTTGAGCCGCGTCGCGGTCTGTCGAGGATTGCGGTGCGCCCCGCCGATCGGCTCGCGCACAACCTTGTCGATCAATCCCAGCTGCTTGAGCCGCTTGGCGGTCAGGCCGAGCTGTTCGGCGGCATCGCGCGCCTTGGCCGCGTCCTTCCACAGGATCGACGCGCAGCCCTCGGGCGAGATCACCGAATAGGTGCTGTATTCGAGCATCACCGTGCGGTCACCCACGCCGATCGCCAGTGCGCCGCCCGAGCCGCCTTCGCCGATGACGGTGCAGATGATCGGGATGCGCAGCTCGGCCATCTCCATCAGATTGCGCGCGATCGCTTCGGACTGGCCGCGTTCTTCGGCGCCGATGCCCGGATAGGCACCGGGCGTGTCGATGAAGGTCAGCAGCGGCAGCTTGAAGCGCTCGGCCATCTTCATCAGCCGCAGCGCCTTGCGGTAGCCCTCCGGCCGCGGCATGCCGAAGTTGCGCCGCACCTTGGTCTTGGTATCGCGGCCCTTCTGGTGGCCGATGATCATGACGCTGCGCCCGTCGATGCGGCCCAGGCCACCGACGATCGCGGCATCGTCGCCGTAGGCGCGATCGCCGGCCAGTTCCTCGAACTCGTCGCAGAACGTGCGGATGTAGTCGTTGGTGTAGGGCCGCTGCGGGTGGCGCGCCAACTGCGAGACCTGCCACGGGGTCAGGTCGCGGAAGATGTGCGCGGTGCGCTTGCGCAGCTTGTCGCGCAACGTGGCCAGTTCGGCGTCGATGTTGACGGCCGGGCCATCGCTGGCCTGGCGCAGTTCCTGGATCTTGGCTTCCAGGTCGGCGATGGGCTGCTCGAAATCGAGGTAGTTCGGGTTCATGACGCGCCGTCGGGTGACTTGGGGGAAAGTGTAGCCGACCGGCCCCCGGCGCCCCGTACGGCGGGGTGCGGCGGGACGGCCGGAAGGCGGGCAGGGCGGGCAGGGCGGGCAGGGCGGTCGGGCCTCACCGGGGCAGGACCAGTGCGCCGGCGCCCATCAGCCGCGCGTAGAGGTCGATGAAATCGTTGTAGGCCTGGTTGTCGGCCGGGCTCTGGTCGACGTGCAGCATCGCGGTCGCGCCGGTGATGGCCATCATGGCCTCGTGCGAACGCTTGCGCACCGCCTCGCAGTCGCTCGCATCATGGACCTGCAGGCGCTGCGCGTAGGCCTCGCGCAGCGGCGCCGAATGGGGCTCGAACGCCTGCGGCAGCGGCGGCAGCTCGGCCGGCGCGGTCTCCAGCGCCCGTGCCGGCTGCACGTAGCCGCCCGGATGCAGCCGCGCGAACTCGCCCTGACGGTCGCTGGCGTCCTCGATGTAGTCGATGAATGCCTGCGGGGTGAACAGCTTGGTGCTGATCTTGCCGCCGTTCTCCGGAATCCGCGCCACGGTCTGTTGCTTGGGGAACGCCTCGCGGACGCCGAAGTCCCAGGTCCGGTCGATGAACAGGCCGGTGTACTGCTCGAAGGGCCCCTCGTAGACCGCATCGCCGAGTTCCACGGTGGCGATCGCCGCGCCGAAGTTGCGCAGCTTGGAGGCGTCGGCGACGTAGATCTCGCGAGCCAGCACGTAGTCCGACAGCGTCGGGTTGATCAGGGTGCCGCGCTCGGCGCCGCAGACCGAGATCCGGACCTCGCCGGTCCGGTCGGTGCGCAGCGTGTGCGGACCGGCGTCGAGTTCCAGCGCCGCGCTGGTGCCAGCCGCCACCTCGTGGGTCTTGCCGTCGATGGTGACCTTGACCGGCGCGTCGGTGGGGTTGTCGATCTCGAACGAGGGCGTGGAGGGGCTGCAGGCGGCGAGCAGCAACACGGCGCTCGCCGCGGCGAAGGATCGGATCATCGTCGTCTCTCTGGGACGGGGGAGGGGGCGGCCTTCAGCCGGCCCGGTTCAGTGCGCCCATGGCTTGCTCATGTCGAGCCGGGCGACCCGTACGCCCGGCTGCGCGCGCAAGGTGCCGGGCAGCTCGGCATCGGCGCGGATGCCATGGCTGCCGTTGACCTCGAGCGTGCCGGCCGCGCCGGCGGGCAGCAGCAGGTCCATGCGCAGCGCAGTCTTGCCGGGCCGGTGCTGCGCCAGCACCTGTTCGATCCGCGCCATCGTGCCGGGCACGCGCAGGTCCAGGCGCAGCGACAGCCGACGCGCGTGCTCGGGGCAGACCGCGTGGAAATCCCAGCAGCGCTTGACCCGCAGCGCGAAGCCGCCGCTGAACTCGTCCTCGCGCAGCCCCCCCTCGACGATCAGGATGCGGTCGCGGGTCAGCAGGTGCGCGTACTCGGCGCTGGTCTCGGAGAAGAAGCCGCACTCGAGCCGGCCGCGGCCGTCCTCGAGCAGCACAAAGGCCTGCGCATCGCCGCGCTTGCGCATCGACGCCACCTGGCCGGCGACGATGACCTGGGTCTCGGGCCGCCAGCTGTTGCCGCCGGCCTTGGCGTCGCGCGCCGCCCACAGGCTGTCGAGCTGGCCGAGGTCGGTGCCCACCAGTGCCTGCAGCTCCTCGCGGTAGGGGTCGAGCGGATGCCCGCTGAGGTAGTGGCCGAGCGTCTCGCGTTCGCCATCGAGCTTCTGCCGCAGCGGCCACTCGTCGCATTCGGGCAGGTCGATGTGCAGCACGTCGTCGCCGCCCATGGCGCTGCCGAACATGTCGACGATGCCGGCGCTGCGGTTGCGCGCGAGTTGGTCGGTAGCCTTGATCGCCTCGGGCAGTTGCAGCATCAGCGAGGCGCGGTTGCGGCCCAGCGCGTCGAGCGCGCCGGCGTTGATCAGTGCTTCGAGCGTGCGCTTGTTCAAACGCTGCGAGTCGACCCGGCGGCAGAAGTCGAGCAGGTCGGTGTAGACCCCGCCACGCTCGCGCGCCTCGACCACGTTCTCGCAGGCGCCGCGGCCCACGCCTTTCACCGCGCCCAGGCCGTAGCGGATCGTCGTCGGGTCGATCGCCTCGAACATGTAGGCCGAGGCGTTGACGTCGGGCGGCAGCACCTCCAGGCCCATCGCCCGCGCCTCGGTCAGAAAGCCGGTGACCTTGTCGGTGTTGTCCATGTCCGAGGACAGCACCGCGGCCATGAACTCGGCCGGGTAGTGCACCTTGAGCCACGCGGTCTGGTAGGCGACCAGCGCATATGCGGCCGAGTGCGACTTGTTGAAGCCGTACTCGGCGAACTTCTCCATCAGGTCGAAGATCGAGGTGGCGACCTTGGGATCGACGCCGTTCGCGGCCGCGCCGGCCTCGAACTTGGCGCGCTCCTTGGCCATTTCCTCGGCCTTCTTCTTGCCCATCGCGCGGCGCAGCAGGTCCGCGCCGCCCAGCGAATAGCCGGCCAGGACCTGGGCGATCTGCATCACCTGTTCCTGGTAGACGATGACGCCGTAGGTGGGCGAGAGCACCGGCTCGAGCGAGGGGTGCGGATAGGTCACGTCCGTGCGGCCGTGCTTGCGGTCGACCCATTCCTTGTCCATCCCCGAGCCCAGCGGGCCGGGACGGAACAGCGCCGCGAGCGCGATGATGTCCTCGAACGTGTCGGGCTGCGCGCGCTTGAGCAGTTCGCGCATGCCGCGCGATTCGAACTGGAACACCGCGACCGTGTCGCCGCGGGCGAACAGTTCGTAGGACGCGACGTCGTCGAGCGGCAGTGCGGCGATGTCGAGTGGCGCCTCGCCGGCGGCCGCGCGCCGCCGATTGATCGCCTTGACCGCCCAGTCGATGATGGTGAGCGTGCGCAGGCCGAGGAAGTCGAACTTCACCAGGCCGACCGATTCCACGTCGTCCTTGTCGAACTGGGTGACCGGGTTGCGGCCACGGCCGCCCTCGTCGTGTTCGGCGAACAGCGGGCAGAAATCCGACAGCGGCGAGGGCGCGATGACCACGCCGCCGGCGTGCTTGCCGGCGTTGCGGGTCAGGTCCTCGAGCTGCAGCGCCAGATCCAGCAGGTCGCGGACATCGTCCTCGTCGTTGTAGCGCGCGATCAGTTCGTCCGAACGCCAGGCATCGTCGCTGCGCGACTTCTCTGTGCGGCCCAGCGCATCTTCCAGGCCGATGCCCAAGGTCATCGGCACCAGCTTGGAGATGCCGTCGACCATGCCGTAGGGAAAGCCCAGCACGCGGCCGGTGTCGCGCACGACCGCCTTGGCGGCCATCGTGCCGTAGGTGATGATCTGGCTGACGCGGTCGCGGCCGTACTTGGCGGCGACATAGTCGATGACCTCGTCGCGCCGGTCCATGCAGAAGTCGATGTCGAAGTCGGGCATCGACACGCGTTCGGGATTGAGGAAGCGCTCGAACAGCAGGTCGTAGGGCAGCGGGTCGAGATCGGTGATCTTCAGCGCCCAGGCCACCAGCGAGCCGGCGCCCGAGCCGCGGCCCGGGCCGACCGGGATGTCGTGCTCCTTGGCCCACTTGATGAAGTCCGAGACGATCAGAAAGTAGCCCGGAAAGCCCATCTTGCAGATGACGTCGAGTTCGATCTCCAGGCGCTCGAAGTAGCTCTCCCGGGTGTGCCCGGGCGCCAGCGGGTACTTCGCCAGCCGCTCTTCCAGGCCCTCGCGCGACTGCACCCGGATCCAACTGTCGAGGGTTTCCTCGGCGGGCACCGGATAGGCGGGCAGGTAGTAGGTGCCCAGGCGCAGTTCGAGGTTGCAGCGCTGCGCCAGCGCCAGCGTGTTGTCGATCGCATCGGGCGCATCGGCGAACAGCGCGGCCATCTCGTCGGCCGACTTGAAGTACTGCTCGCGCGTGTAGAGCTTGGGTCGGCGCGGGTCGTCGAGCACCCGACCGGTGGCGATGCACACGCGCGCCTCGTGCGCGTCGAAGCCCTCGGCATCGAGGAAGCGCACGTCGTTGCCGGCCACCACCGGCAGCGACAGATCGGACGAGACCTGCATCGCGAGCGCGTTGTGGACGGTTTCCTCGTCGAAGCCGCAGCGGGTGAGCTGCAGGAACAGCCGCTCGTCGAACACCTCGCGCCACTGCGCGTACCACTGCCGTGCCAGGTCCTCGCGGCCGCCGGTGAGCAGCCGTGCGGCCGGGCCATGGCGGCCGGCGATCGCGAACAGGCCGGCATTGCACTCGCGCAGCCAGTCGGGCCGCACCACCACGCCGTCGGTCCGGTGGCCTTCCATCCAGGCCCGCGTGAGCAGACGCGACAGCGACAGGTAGCCGTCGTGGTCGCGGCACAACAGCGTCAATGTCGAAGCCGGCTCGTCGCCTTCGGCCAGCGAGATGTCGGCGCCCATGACCGGCTTGATGCCGGCGCCTTCGGCCGCGCGATAGAACTTCACCAGCGCGAACAGATTGTTGCGGTCGGTCAGTGCGACCGACGGTTGCCCGAGCTCGGCGCAGCGTTTGACCAGCGCCTTGATCCGGATCGTCGAATCGGCGAGCGAGTATTCGCTGTGGACGTGAAGGTGGACGAAGCGCGCGGGCATTGCAGGGGCGAGGCGGCCGGAGCGTCAGGGTAGGGCCGGGGCCGGGGGCGAACAAGGCTTGACAGCCGGGCGACCGCGGCGCGGCGCGGCCGGGCGGCCGCCGCAGGGCGGTCGGCGTTCAGGCCAGCACGGGCGTGTCGAACAGATCCGCCAGTGCGGGCGCCGTGGGCGCGGGCGCAAGCAGCCGAGACACCGGCGCGAAGCTGCGCCGGTGGTGGATACACGGGCCGTGGCGCTCGAGCGCGGCGAAATGCGAGGGAGCGCTGTAGCCCTTGTGGCGATCGAAGCCGTAGGCCGGGAACTGCGCATGCAGCGCGACCATCGCGCGGTCGCGCGCGACCTTGGCCAGGATCGAGGCGGCCATGATCGCTTCCTCGCTGGCGTCGCCGCCGACGATCGCACGCGCCGGGCACGGTAGCCCGGGCGGCAGCCGATTGCCGTCGACGAGCACGCGCTCGGCGGCCGGGGCCAGCGCCTGCACCGCGCGGGTCATGCCCGCGTGCGTGGCGTGGTAGATGTTGATGCGGTCGATTTCCTCGACGCCGACGAACTCGATCCGCCAGGCCAGCGCACGCTCGACGATCTGCGGATACAGTGCCTCGCGGCGCTTTTCGGTCAACTTCTTGGAATCGTCGAGGCCGGCGATCGGGCGCTTGGGATGCAGCACCACGGCCGCGACCACGACCGGGCCGGCCAGTGGGCCGCGCCCGGCCTCGTCGACGCCGGCCACGCGCAGGCGCCGGGTCATCGCAGCGCCCCTTGTTGAGGGTCGACCGGCAAGGCCGGCGGCGCGAGCTGCGCCACGGCCTCGGCGGCGCTCGCCGAGGCGCCCTGGCGCAACTGCAGGTGCAGGTCGCGGTACACCGGCTGCAGCGCGGCGCGGGCTGCCGGATCGTCGAACCAGTGCAGCACCGCGTCGGCCAGCCGCTCGGGCGTGCAGTCCTCCTGGATCAGCTCGGGCACGATCGTGCGGCCGGCGAGCATGTTCGGCAGCGAATAGCGGTCGACTTTCATGAGCTTCAGCAGGCGCACGACGAATGCCGTGCTCGGCGCGATGCGATAGCCCACGACCATTGGCCGCTTGGCCAGCAACGCCTCGAGGGTCGCGGTGCCCGAGGCCAGCAGCACGACGTCGGAGGCGACCATCGCGGTGCGCGCCTGGCCGTCGAGGACCTGCGCGTGGAGTGCGGCGAACCGCGGCTGCGCCAGCAAGGCGTCGATCGCTGCGCGGCAGCCGGCATTGGCCGCGGGCACGACGACGCGCAGTCCCGGCAGCGCGGCCGCGACGCGCGCGGCCGCGTCGAGGAACACCTCGCCCAGTCGGGCGATCTCACCCAGCCGGGAGCCCGGCAGCACCGCCAGCACCGGCGCGTCGCCGTCGAGCGCAAGCGCCCGGCGCGCGGCCTCGCGATCGGGTTCGAGCGCGAGCATCTCGGCCAGCGGATGGCCGACGAAGCGCGCATCGATGCCGTGCGCGGCGTAGATCGGCGGCTCGGTGGGGAACAGGCACAGCACCCGGTCGGCGCTGCGTCCGATCTTCGCCGCGCGGCCCTGGCGCCAGGCCCAGATCGATGGGCTGACGTAGTGCACGGTGCGGATGCCGTGCTGCTTGAGCGTGCGTTCGAGCCCGAGATTGAAGTCCGGTGCGTCGATGCCGACGAACACATCCGGCCGCCAGGCCAGCAGACGCGTGCGCAGCGCGCGGCGCAGCCGCAGCAAGCGCGGCAGATGCCGCAGCACCTCGCTCAAGCCCATGACCGCCAGTTCCGAGGCGTCGTACCAGGTCGTCATCCCGGCCGCGCGCATCGCATCGCCGCCGACGCCGACGCACTCGATATCAGGGTGGGCCGCCCGCAAGCGTTCGATCAGCCCCGCACCGAGCAGGTCGCCGGAGGCTTCGCCGGCGACCAGTGCGACGCGAAGCGTGGGCTCGGCGGCGCGCTGGGACGGCGGGGGCGTCTGGATTGGGGAGTGGGGATGCGACACGGCAGATCGAGGGCGTTCGGACCCGGGCATTGTGCCCGCTCGATGCCCGAATCCCGAAGTCCCGATCCGGGCCTCAGCGCAGCAACGGCCGCTCGCCGGCGTCGATGAACGCGAGCATCGCACGGACATCGGCGCTATCGCGCGCCCATTCCGCCAGTCGAGCGCGGGCGGCCTCGAGCGGCTCGCCCGAGACGTACAGCGCACGATAGGCACGCTTGATCGCAGCGGTGCGCTCGGCATCGAAGCCGCGGCGCTTGAGGCCCTCGGCGTTGATGCCGCGCGGGCGGCCGTAGCCGTCCTGGGCGACCATGACGAACGGCGGCACGTCGCCGTTGACGAATGCGCCCATGCCGATGAATGCGTGCGCGCCGATCCGGCAGAACTGGTGGATGCCGACGAAGCCGCTGAGGATGACGTGATCGCCGACCTCGACATGGCCAGCCAACGTGGCGTTGTTGGAAAACACGCAGTGGTTGCCGACGATGCAGTCGTGGGCGACGTGGGTGTAGGCCAGCAGCCAGTTGTCGTCGCCGATGCGGGTCACGCCGCCACCGTCGCCGGTGCCGCGGTTGATCGTGACGAACTCGCGGATGGTGTTGCGATCGCCGATGGTCAGCTCGACCCGCTCGCCGCGGAACTTCTTATCCTGCGGTTCGCCGCCGATCGCGGCATGGCCGTGGACGCGGTTGTCGTGCCCGATCATGGTCGGGCCGTGGATGCTGCAATGCGGCCCGATCACCGTGCCATCGCCGATCTCGACCTCGGGGCCGATGATCGTGAACGCCCCGATGCGCACGCCGGCGCCAAGCTTGGCGCCGGGATCGACGACGGCCGTGGCATGGATCGCGGCCTCGCTCATCGTCAGTCCTTCACTTCCGCGCACAGGATGTCCGCGCACGCGGCCTGCTGGCCGTCGACGCGGGCGATGCCGCTGTAGAGCGTCATGTTGCGGATCTCGCGCTTGATGCTCACGTCCAGCTCCAGCCGGTCGCCAGGCACCACCATGCGCGAGAACTTCGCCGCATCGACCTTGACCAGGTACGACAGCGCGCCCTCGCTGGTGCGGCTGCGGCTGAGGTGGCTCAGGATGCCACCGGCCTGCGCCAGCGCCTCGATCACCAGCACGCCCGGCATCACCGGATGGTCGGGGAAATGGCCCTGGAAGAAGTGCTCGTTGGCCGAGACGTTCTTGTAGCAGAGCACGCGCTTGCCCGATTCGAACTCGACGACGCGGTCGACGAGCAGGAACGGGTAACGGTGCGGCAGCAGCTTGCGGATGCCGCCGATATCGATCGGCAGCGTCAGGTCCAACGTCATTCATCCCCCTTTGCGCGCGCGCCGATGCGGCGGGCGAGCGAATCGAGCTGGCGGATCCGCACGGCATTCTTGCGCCATTCCCGAGTGGGCTGGGCGGGAATGCCGGACGAGTACTCGCCCGGCTCGGTGATCGAAGCCGACACCATCGTCATCGCGTGGACGACGACCTTGTCGCAGATTTCAAGATGGCCGGCCACGCCGACCTTGCCGGCCAGCATGCAGTAGCGGCCAATGCGGGTGCTGCCGGCGATGCCGACGCAACCGGCGATCGCGGTGTGCGCGCCGATGTGGACGTTGTGCGCGACCTGGATCAGGTTGTCCAGGCGCACGTCCTCCTCGATCACGGTGTCCTCGAGGGCGCCGCAGTCGATGGTGGTGTTAGCGCCGATATCGCTGTCGTCGCCGACCACCACGCCACCGAGCTGGGGCACGTTGAGCCAGCGGCCGGCCTCCATCGCCAGGCCGAAGCCGTCGGCGCCGAGTACGGCGCCGGGATGGACGGTCACCCGCTTGCCCAGGCGGACGCGCTTGACCAGCGACACGCGCGCGACGAGCCGCGCGCCTTCGCCGACCACGCAGTCTTCGCCGATCGTGCAGCCCGGCCCGATGGTCGCGCCGGTGGCGATCACGCTACGCGCGCCGATCGTCGTCAGCGGGCCGACCGATGCGGTGGGATCGACCGACGCGGTCGCATCGACCACGGCGGACGGGTGCACGCCTGCGGGCGCGTCGGCACGCGGCGCGAACAGCGCGGCGATCTTCGCGTAGGCGACATAGGGATCGCGCGCGATCAGCGCCGTGCCGGTGAACCCTGCGACATCGGCCTCGCGCAGCACGACGATGCCGGCCGCGGTGTGCTCGAGCTGCGGCCGGTAGCGGGGATTGGACAGGAAGGCCAGCCGGTCGGGACCGGCGGCCGCCAGCGTCGCGACCCCGACGACGGCAACGTCGGGATCGCCGTGGACGGTCAGCGCGAAGCGGTCTGCGAGTGCGCGGGCGGTGAGGGGAGCATGAGCGGTCATCGGTCCGGGCGGCTCAGAACGCGCCGCCGAACGTGAACTGCAGGCGCTCGAGCTCGTCGCCGCCGCGGATCAGTTCACCCGAGCCGCCGCGCACTTCCTTCTGGCTGCGCAGCGGATAGGCGTAGCTGATCGAGATCGGACCGACCGGCGCGCGCCACATCAGCGCCACACCCGCCGAGGCGCGCAGTTCCTTGGCTTCCCAGGAATCGACGTCTCGGAACACGTTGCCGAAGTCGACGAACGCCGAGATGCGCGCGGCGGGCGACTTGATCAGCTGCGGGAAGAACATCTCGAACGAGCCGACGGTCTTCACCGCGCCGCCGATCGGCTGCAGATAGCTGCTGGCGAATGCGGTCTCGCGCGGGCCCAGGGTGTTGTCGCGGAAGCCGCGCACCGAGCGTGCACCACCGGCGTAGAAGTTCTCGAAGAACGGCAGGCCGGTGGCGGTGACCGTGCGCACGTAGTCGGGCGAGGTGGGCTCGCACGGCGCGCTCGGGGTCGGGTTGGGGTTGGCTTCGGTCGATGGCACGTAGCAGATGTTGCGCACGATGTCGTCGCCGTAGCTGTCGCCGTAGCCGATCTCGGCGCGGGTGTTGAGCACCAGATAGCGGTTGATCGGCCAGTACTTGGAGATCTCGTAGTTGAGCTTGAAGTACTCGGCGGTCGAGCCGGGCAGCGTGGTTTCCAGCGAGACGCGCTGCATCATGCCGCGGGTGGGCTGCAGGTAGTCGTTGCGGGTATCGCGGGCCCAGGCCAGCTCGCTGCGCCAGGCGTGGAAGGTGCGCGAGCCGAAGGCCTCGATGTAGTTGACGATCGATTCGGGCGAAGAGCCGCGCCAGGCGAAGATCTGGTTGCGGTCGGCGCCGAACAGCAGCGAGATCGAGTCGTTCTCGGTCAGCGGGATGCCCAGGATGGCCTGGCCGGCGGCGCTGGTCGAGGAGTACTGCGCGGTGTTGAACTCGGAGTTGTCGAACTCGCGCCACCACAGGTTGTAGCCCAGCGACATGCCGCCGTCGGTGAAGTACGGGTTCATGAACGAGAACGAGTAGCGCTGCAGGTAGACGTTGCGCTGCGCCTCGACCGACACGCGGTTGCCGCTGCCCAGGAAGTTGTTCTGCGACAGTTGCACCGAGGTGGTCACGCCGGCCAGCTGCGAGTAGCCCAGGCCGAACACGAAGCTGCCCGAGGTGGTCTCGGTCATGTTGAACACGACGTCGACCTGGTCGTTGCTGCCCGGCACCGGCTGGGTCTCGACATTGACGCTGCCCGACTCGAAGTAGCCCAGGCGCTGCAGGCGGACCTTGGAACGGTCGATCGCGGCCTGCGAGTACCAGCTGCCCTCGAACTGGCGCATCTCGCGGCGGATCACCTCGTCGGAGGTGCGGTTGTTGCCCTTGAACTGGATGCGGCGCACCTGCACGCGCGGGCCGGGCACGACCTGCAGGTTGATCGCCACGGTGCGGTTCTCGCGGTCGACCTCGGGGATCGGGTTGACCTGCGCGAAGGCGTAGCCGATGTTGCCCAGCGTGGCGGTGATCGCGTCCGAGCTCAGCTCCAGCAGCGCGCGCGAGAACACCTGGTCCTTCTTGACGAAGACGCGGCTCTCGATCTCCTCCTTGGGCAGCACCGTGTTGCCGGTGATCTGCACGTCCGACACCTTGTAGATCTCGCCTTCGGTGATGCCGGCGGTGATGAACATGTCGGCCTTGTCGGGGCTGATCGCGACCTGGATGCTGTCTTCGCTGAAATCGATGTAGCCGCGGTCGAGGTAGAAGTTGTGCAGCTTCTCGCGGTCGCCCTCGAGCTTCTCGCGCGAGTACTGGTCGTCGCGGCGGTACCAGCTGAGCCAGTTCGATTCGCCCGATTCCCAGTTGTCGGTCAGCGTCTCGAGGTCGTAGACCTCGTTGCCGACGATGTTGATGTGGCGGATCTTGGCCGCCTTGCCTTCCTCGATGTTGATCGCGATGTCGACGCGGTTGCGATCCAGCCGCGAAACCGTCGGGGTGATCTTGACGTTGTACTTGCCGCGGTTGTTGTACTGGCGGACCAGTTCCTGGGTCACGCGGTCGAGATCGAGGCGGTCGAAGGTCTCGCCTTCCGACAGGCCGATGTCGTTGAGACCCTTGGTCAGGTCCTCGGTCTTGATGTCCTTGTTGCCGTTGAGCGTGAGCCGGTTGATCGCCGGGCGCTCGGTCACGGTGAACACCAGGATGTCGCCCTGACGTGCGACCTGGATGTCTTCGAAGAACCCGGTGCGGTAGAGCGCGCGGACCGCCTCGGAGATGCGGGTCTGGTTGACCGCGTCGCCGCGCTCGACCGGCAGGTACGTGAACACCGTACCTGCACCGATGCGCTGCAGGCCGTCGACGCGGATGTCGCTGACGGTGAAGCTGCTGGCGGCCGGCGGCGCGAGCGGCGGCAGCGCCGCGGCAGGGGCTGCAGGTGCGTTGGCCGTCGTCTGGGCCCAGGCCGGAGCGGCGATCACCGCGGCGAGGGCGAGGGCGAGCAGGCGGCGGTCGGGGATACGCGTCATTCTTCGGGTCCGGGTAGGGGAGGGAGTCCGGCGCTGCGCGGCGGAAACCAGGTCGGGGCGGTCGTCTAGCGCACCAGTTGCAGGATGTCGTTGTAGAACGCCAGGCCCATCAGGCTGGCCAGCAGGGCCAGGCCGACGTACTGCCCGGCCACCATCGTGCGCTCGCTCACGGGGCTGCCTTTGACCAACTCGATAAGGTAATACAACAGGTGGCCCCCATCCAGCAGGGGGATCGGGAGCAGGTTCAGGATCGCCAGGCTCAGCGACAGCAGGGCGAGAATCGTCAGATACCAGGCCGGGCCCTGCTGGGCGTAGGTATTGGCGGCTCGGGCGATGGTGATCGGCCCGGCGACGGTGTTCTCCAGCGCCACCCGCCCGGAGAACGCCCGGCCGATCATGCCGACCAGTTGGCCGGCCAGGTGACCGACTTCGCGCACCGCGACCGGCGCGGCGGCGATCACGCCGTAGCGCTGCATTGCATCCTTCGGCGGGGGCTGCAGGTTGCGCGGGGGCGCGATGCCCAGCGCCCAGTACTGGCCGCGGCCCTCGGGCAGGTCCATGCGCCCGGGCGTGATCTCCAGCGCCAGCCGCTCGCCGTCGCGGGCGACCTCGATCATCGCCGCGCCGCCGCGCTCGCCCAACTGCTCGACCAGCGGGCCGATGTCCTCGAACGCGCGCACCGGGCTGCCGTCGATCGCGGTCACGCGATCGCCCGCGGCGAGGATGCCCCAGGCCGCGCTGTCGGGCTCGACCCGCCCCACCAGCGGCGGCACCAGCAGATGCCGCGGCAGCAGGCCGATGGCCTGGGTGAAGCGGCGCTGGTCGAAGTCGTCGGGCAGCTGCGACAGGCGCAGGTCGCGCACGACCTGGCGGTTGCTGGCATCGGTGACGTGCAACGCGATGTCGCGATGGTCGAGGGCGGCCGGCAGCAGCGCCTGGTGAACTTCCGACCAGGTCGGGGTCGCCCGGTCGCCGACCTGATCGACGCGGTCGCCGGGGCGCAGGCCCGAGGCTTCGGCGATGCCGGTGCTCTGGCCCACCACCGGCGCGTAGTCGGGGCGACCGATCACGAACATCGCCCACAGCAGTAAGACGCACAGCAGCAGGTTGGCCAGCGGGCCGGCAACGACGATCGCGATGCGCTTCCACACCGAGGCCCGGTTGAAGGCCTGGGCGGCCTGGTCGGCCGGGACTGGGCTCTCGCGCTCGTCGAGCATTTTCACATAGCCGCCCAACGGCAGGATCGCGATCTGGTACACGGTGCCGTCGCGCCCGCGGCGCGACCACAGCGGGCGCCCGAAGCCGATCGAGAAGCGCAGCACCTTGACCCCGCAGCGGCGCGCGACCCAGTAATGCCCGAACTCGTGGAAGGTCACGAGCACGCCGAGGCTGACGATCAGCCACCACACCGAGCCGAGAAATTCAGACATCGCGCACGCTCAATGGACCACGCCGGAATCGATCGCCTGCCCAGCGGCCCGCCGGGCTTGCGCATCGGCATCGCGCAACACGTCCAGCGAATCGGCGGGCAGAGTGGGGAGCGCGGCGAGCACATACTCGACCAGCGCCGGAATGGCTAGAAAACGAATCCGTCCCTGAAGAAAGGCTGAAACTGCGACTTCGTTGGCGGCGTTCAGCAGCGCCGGTGCCGTGCCGCCGGCGACCAATGCCGCACGCGCCAGCGCCAGACAGGGGAAGGTGTCGGTGTCGGGCGCCTCGAAGTCCAGCCGGCCATGCTGCAACAGGTCCAGCCCCGACACGCCTGAGGCGATCCGTTCCGGGCTGCCCAGGCCGACCGCGAGCGCGGTGCGCATGTCCGGCAATCCGAGCTGGGCGAGGGTGGAACCGTCGATGAACTCCACCAGCGAATGCACCAGGCTTTGCGGGTGCACCAGCACGTCCAGGCGCTCGGACGGCGTCGCGAACAGATGGTGAGCCTCGATCAACTCCAGGCCCTTGTTCATCAAGGTCGCAGAGTCGACCGAGATCTTCGGTCCCATCGACCACTTGGGGTGGGCGACCGCCTGGGCCGGGGTCACCTGCGCCAGCGCTGCGCGGTTGCGGCCGCGGAACGGACCGCCGGAGGCGGTCAATACGATCCGCGCCACGCCGCTGCGATCGCCGTCTGCGGGCAGGCACTGGTGGATCGCGTTGTGCTCGCTGTCGATCGGCACGATGACCGCGCCGGCTTCGCGCGCGGCGCGCATCATCAGATCCCCGGCCAGCACCAGCGATTCCTTGTTCGCCAGCAGGACCCGCTTGCCGGCACGCAGCGCGGCGAGCGTGGAGTCGAGCCCGGCGGCGCCGACGATCGCCGCGACGACCGTGTCGCAGGCTTGGGGGTCGACCGCGAGTGCATCGAGCGCGGCCATGCCGGCGTGCGCCTGCGTGCGCAGACCGGCCGCGTGCAGGCCGGTGCGCAAGGCCTCCAGAGCCGACGGGTCGGCAATCACCGCGTGGTCGGGCCGATGCGTGGCGCACAGCGCCACCAGCGCGGCCACGTTGCTGCCGGCCGCGAGCACGCTGGCGCGCAGGCGCTGCGGGTGCCGGGCGATGACGTCCAGCGCCGAGGTGCCGATCGAGCCGGTCGCGCCGAACACGGCAACGCGGCGGATCATGGGGTGTCGGCCTGGCAGGGCAGGCGGCGAAGTGAGGCGGTCATCGTGTTCAGAAGCCGAGCCAGATCTGCCCGAACGCGAACACCGGCAACGCGGCGAGCACGCTGTCGATCCGGTCGAGTACGCCGCCGTGGCCGGGGATCAGCGTGCCCGAGTCCTTGGCGCCGGCCTGGCGCTTGAGCAGGCTTTCGAACAGGTCGCCGACCACCGAGGCCAGCACCGTCAGCACTGCGACTGCGGCCACCAGCGGCAACTGGGCGAGCTGCGCGCCGGCCAGCGGCGCGAAGGCCAGGGCGACGACAAGGCCCGCGACGATGCCGCCGGCCAGCCCTTCGACGGTCTTGTTGGGGCTGATCCGCGGCGCCAGCTTGCGACGGCCGAAGCGGCGGCCGGCGAAATAGGCGCCGGTGTCGGTGGCCCAGACGATCGCCAGCGCCAGCAACAACCAGCGGTTGCCGTGCTCGCCGCCCTCGTTGGCGTGGATCACGCACAACGCCGCCCACGCCGGGATCACCGCCAACGTCCCGGCGGCGAGCTTGAGGATCCGCCCGCGGGCGTCGGGTTCGGCGGCGAAATCGTAGCGGCGCAGCCACAGCGCCGCCGCCAGCCACCACAGCACGCCGACCATGGCCAGCATCTTGAGCAGCACCAGCGAGCCGCCGCCGGTAGCCGATCCCCAGACGATGGCGACCATCAGCAGCAGGTTGAGCAGCAGCAGCGCGGTGCGCGCGAGCGTGTCGTCGACACCCGCCAGCCGCAGCCACTCCCACAGGGCGGCGAGGAACACGATGGCCGAAACCGCCGCCATCCATGGGGTATTGAGCAGCAGCACGGCGGCGATGGCGGTCGGGGCCATCAGCAGCGCGGCGAGGATGCGCGTGCGTGTCATTCGATGCTCTCCTTGGGCGGCGCGGTCGCGGCGATCTGCTCGCCGGTCAGGCCGAATCGGCGCTCGCGCGAGCCGTAGGCGGCCAGGGCCTGTTCGAGCTCCGCCACGCCCAGTTCCGGCCATAGCGTCGGCGTGAACCACAGTTCGGTATAGGCCAGCTGCCACAGCAGGAAATTGCTGATGCGCAGGTCGCCGCCGGTGCGGATGAACAGGTCCGGTGCCGGCAAGTCGGCCAGGGCAACCCGCGCGCCGACCGCTGCCTCGTCGATGTCTTCGGGGCGCAGACGGCCCGCGGCCACATCCTGGGCCAATGCACGCGCCGCCATCGCGATGTCCTGCCGGCCGCCGTAGCTTGCCGCGACATTGAGCGAAAGTCGGGTATTGCCGGCGGTCTGCGCTTCGGCTGCGGCCATGCGCGCGCCCAGCGCCTTGCCGAAGCGCGTGCGCTCGCCGATGAAGCGCAGCCGCACGCCACGGCGGTGCAGCTCGCCGACTTCGCGATCGAGCGCACCGAGGAACAGCTTCATCAGTGCGCCGACTTCGTCCTCGGGCCGTCCCCAGTTTTCGCTGGAGAACGCGAACAGGGTCAACGCCTCGATGCCGCGTTCCAGGCAGAAGTCGATGCACAGGTTGACCGTCCGTGCACCGGCGCGGTGCCCGATCGCCCGTGGCCGCCGCCGGCGCGCCGCCCAGCGGCCGTTGCCGTCCATGATGACGGCGATGTGCCTTGGGACCGGGTAATCGGGGTTGGGAAATGGGGAATCGTTCAAGAGCGGTCCGTCTGCATCGCAGCGTGCTGCGGAAGGGGGGAGCGACGCAGGACTCGGTTCCCGATTCCCGTCGTCCGATTCCCGGCTGTTCAGACCGCCATCAGTTCCTGTTCCTTGGCCTTGACCACGTCGTCGACGTCCTTGATCGCCTTGTCGGTGATCTTCTGGATCTCGTCCTCGCTGCGGCGCACGTCATCCTCGGAGACGAGCTTTTCCTTCAGCAACTCCTTGACCTGCTGGTTGGCATCGCGGCGGATGTTGCGGATCGCGACCTTGGCGTCCTCGCCCTCGCCATGGACGACCTTGGTCAGGTCGCGGCGGCGTTCCTCGGTCAGCGCCGGGATGTTGAGGCGGATCGTGGTGCCGGCGGTGTTCGGGGTCAGGCCAAGATCGGAGCCCAGGATCGCCTTCTCCACCGCGCCCACCATCTGCTTTTCCCAGGGGGTGATCGTCAGCGAGCGGGCATCGGTCACGGTGACGCTGGCGACCTGCGTCAGCGGCATGTCCGAACCGTAGTAGTTGACCTTCAGGTGGTCGACCAGGGCAGTCGAGGCGCGGCCGGTGCGGACCTTGACCAGAGCGTGGCGCAGGGCCTCGACGCTCTTGGCCATGCGGGTCTGGGTGTCTTTCTTGATGTCGTTGAGCATGCGCGCCCCCGGTCCGTGTGCTGAATCGGGGGATTATAAGCGGCCGGGACGGACGCGGGGCGGCGGGTGCCCCGTGCCGGCCGGCAGGTTCAGCCGCGTCCCTGGACCAGCGTGCCGATCGGCTCGCCACGCAGGATCCGCAGCAGCACGCCGGGCTGGCCCATGTCGAAGATGCGCAGCGGCAGGTCGGAATCGCGGGCCAGCGCGAAGGCCGCAGTGTCCATGACCTCCAGGCCCTGGCCCAGCACCTCGTCGTAGGTCAGGCGGTCGTAGCGTTTGGCGCCGGGCACCTTCTTGGGGTCGGCGTCGTAGACGCCGTCGACCTTGGTCGCCTTGAGCAGCAGGTCGGCGCCGATCTCGATCGCACGCAGCGCGGCCCCCGAGTCGGTGGTGAAGAACGGCGTGCCGACGCCGGCGGCGAAGATGCCGATTCTGCCCTTTTCCAGGTGGCGGATCGCGCGACGGCGGATGTAGTCCTCGCAGACGTCGTTGATCTTGATCGCGCTCATCACCCGTACGCGCGCGCCGCGTTTCTCCAGCGCATCCTGCATCGCCAGCGCATTGATGACCGTGGCCAGCATGCCCATCTGGTCGCCGGTCACCCGGTCCATACCGCCGGCGGCCAGTCCGGCGCCGCGGAAAATATTGCCGCCCCCGATGACCAGGCCGAGTTCGGCACCGGCCTTCTGTGCCTCGATGACCTCTTCGGCCAGCCGGCCGATCACCTTCGGATCGATGCCGTAGTCCTCGTCCCCCATCAACGCCTCGCCGGACAGCTTGAGCAGGACGCGGCGATAGGCGAGCGGTGAGGTCATGGCGAACTCCGGAGATTGGGGGCGCATGAATTCTAGAAGATCGACGCCATTCGCGCTTCCCTGGCGTGTCGCATTTTTCGCGCAGGGCGGAGCGAAACAGCGGGGGGTGTTCGCATGCCCTTGATCGACCGCTTGCTAATCGCAGCCCTTGTCCATCGAAGAGAGCGTGCCATGCCGGAGAAGAAGACCACCGCCCGTGCCGCGAAAGCCAAGCGCGAGGGCAAGTCCGCCAGCACCCAGGCCGGCGAGTTCGTGCGCGAGGAGATCAAGCACGTCCGCGAGGGCAAGCATGGCGCCAAGTCCACCAAGCAGGCGATCGCGATTGGCCTGTCGAAGGCGCGGCGTGCGGGTGTTGATGCCAAGCCGGGCAAAACCGCATCCAAGGCGACCAAGAAGAAGGCCGCCCAGGACTCGGAGAAGGCTGGCACCACCAAGAAGCCGTCCGCGGCCCGCTCGCGCGGCGCCAAGCAGGCCCTCAAGACCGCAAGCAAGAAGACGCCGGCCAAGAAGATCGCGGGCAAGAAAGCGCTGTCGGCCCAGGCCAAGAAGGCAGCGACCAAGCGCACTGCAGCCGACCGCTCGGCAGCAGCGAAGAAGGCGGCCAAGACCAAGGGGGCTGCCGGTCGCAAGGCGGCCGCCGAGAAGGCCGCACGCACCCGCAAGCAGGACTGAAGGGGAGACGACTGCGCATGTCAGGCGGCCGGTCGGCCCGGCGTCGAGATCGGCGTCGCGGCGCGGCGCGGGTGCTCGTTCGTTCCCGACGCGACGGGCCGTGCGATGGGTGCACCGCACGGCTGTGCAAGAGCCGGCTCAGTCGGGCGTCGCGTCGCTGTCGCTGTCGGAGGCTTGGCGGTCGGCATCCGGCGACGCCGCTTCGACAGTGCCGTCGGCCTTGACCCGGCGGACGAATGTCGGGCCGGTGGTCAGCGCAGGATCGTTGCCCTCGGCCGATGGGTTGTTGTCGTGCGCGTAATCGGCGCCGCGGGCGGCGATCCGATCATTGACCGCGACATTGTCGGCCTGCTGTGGCTGGTCGGGATGGGCATCCGAGCCGGCATCGGGTTTGCGCGACATGGCAGCGCTCCTCAAAAAGGCGGGCTGTCATGGTGGCCGGCCGGCACGCGAGCAAGGTGTGAATCGCTTGTCCGCGGGTGTCGCAGGGCGTAGCTTTGTGTATCGAAGAGCGTGACGCAGCGCACACGGCGCCTGTGTCCATCTTCGTATTGTCAGTGGTTGCGGCACAGTGATGGTCACTGTCGTGGGATGCCGCACAGCGCGTGGCCAGGCCAGGGGAGCCGGGATGCCGAGGGAGCAGGCCATGGGGTGGGAAGGCAGGCGTCGAAGATCCGCGGCGGCCGCGCGCGCCATCGGGGTCGTCCTCGGGCTGGCCATGAGCGTCGGTCTGATCGTGCTGCTGTTGCTCGACCGGCAGACGCGCCTGCAGGCCGCTGATCGCCAGAGCCTGACGATGGCAACGGGCGTCGACCGCTTGCTGCATCTGGAACTGCGCAATATCGAGCGCGCCCTGGGCGGGATCGCGGCCGAAATCGACGACGAACCGGTGCCAGCGCTTGTACAGGAGGCAATTGCCGGGGTTGTCGCCCGCCACGCCGAACTCGCCTCGATCGTGCTCTACGACACCCAGGGGCGCGCGCTGTCGGCAGGGCCCGACGCGCCCGAGTCACCAGTCTGGAGGACGGCGACATCCGGAGCGACGGCGCTTCGCGTGGGCGCGCTGCAGCGCGGCGATGCCGGCTGGGAACTGCCGCTGGCGTTTCCCGATGGCCACGGTCGTTGGTTGGTCGCCAGGCTGCTGACCCGGGAATTCGACGCGATGACCGAAGGCTTCGATGTCGGCCGCTTCGGCAGCATCGCGATCTATACCCATGATGGCCGCGTGGTATCGCGTTTCGGCCGTGGGCCGTCCCAGGTCGGCCAACAGGTCGAACTGCCCGTCCCGGCGGCGTTGCGTGGTGCGCGCTTCAACGTCCTGCGGGTCAGCCAACTCGACCGGATCGAGCGGGCGATGGGATTCAGCCGGACCAGCGACTATCCGCTCGTGGTCAGCGGCGGGCTGAGCGTGCGCGAGGTGCTGGCGCCCTGGCGCGTCTACGTCGGGACGGCCCTGGCGCTGGTGGCGGCGTACTGGATCGCATTGGCCGTGGTCCTGGCCCGGTTGCGCGCCAACGAACGGGCCCAGGCCGGGCTGCTGGCCGAGATCGAGACCCAGACCCGCTGGTTGCGCCAGGCGCAGCTGGCCTCGCAGATCGGTGTGTGGCGGCTTGAGGCCGGCGACGACCGGGTGCGCGTGACCGATGAGATGGCGGCGCTGTTCGGCCTGGTGCCCGAAGGCGGCACCATTGCCCTCGACGCATTCTTCGCGCGCATGCACCCCGACGACCGTGCGCGAAGCTTCGAGCAGTTCAACGACCTGCGCCGCAGGCGTCAGCCCTACGAACAGGAGTACCGGGTCGTGCTGCCCGACGGGCGCATCCGCTGGCTCAAGGGCAGCGGGGCGACCGTGTCCGACGGCGGTCGCGAGGTGATGACCGGGACGGTGATCGACATCACCGAGCGGCGTGATGCGCAAATGCGGATCGAACGTGCGGAGATGCAGTTCCGTCAGCTGTTCGAGCGCAATCCGTTGCCGGCCTGGCTCTACGACGTGCGTACGCTGGACGTGCTCGCGGTCAACGAGGCGGCGATCGAGGTGTATGGCTACAGTCGCGAGACGTTCGTCGGCATGCGCGTGACCGACCTGCTCGCGCCCGAAGACCGCGACGCCGGTACCGAGGTGATCCTGCGCCGTGGTGAGGGGAGCAGTGAGCGGACCTGGACCCTGATCACCCAGGGCGGGCAGCGGATCGATGCGCGCGTGCACGCCCGCGATATCGAGATGGACGAAGGGCGCGCACGGCTGGTGCTGGCCGAGGATATCGGCGCGCGGCTGGCCTACGAGCGCGAGCTTGCGTGGCGCGCGAGCCACGACCAGGCGACCGGCATGTTGACGCTCACCTCGCTGGCCGAACAGCTCGATGCGCAGTGCGCAGTGCGCCCGTGCAGCGGATTCGCGGTCGCCTATGTGCAACTGCGCGATCTGGAGTTGATCGCGCCCACCCTGGGACGCCGGACCGGCGAGGCGGTGCTGCGCGAAGCGGCCGCCCGTTTTGCGCGGATCGCCGAGCGCTATGGGCTTGGCGGCCACGCACCGCCCGAAACCTTTGCCATTGCCGCCTTCGATCCTGCGGAGCTGCCGGCGCTGGTCGAGGATCTGGTGGCGGCCAGCCAATCGCCGGTGGAAGCCGACGGCGGCATGTTCCCGCTCGAGGCCTGGATCGGGCTGGCCGACGGGCCGTGCGACGACGGCGGCGCCGAGCACGTCATCGCGCACGCCGCGCTCGCAGCGCTGCAGGCCAGGCGCGAGCGCATCGCGGTTGTGCGCTACGACGACGCCATGGCCGCGCATGCGGCCGAGCGCCTGGCACTGGTGCGGCGCCTGCGCAAGGCCTTCGACCAGCGCCAGTTCGAGCTGTTCTATCAACCGATCCATCGCTTGCGCGACGGTGCAGTGGTGGCGTTCGAGGCATTGCTGCGCTGGCGTCAGGAGGACGGCAGCTTCGTGCCGCCGGCGCAGTTTGTGCCGTTGTGCGAGGAATCGGGTCTGATCGTGCCGATCGGCGCGTGGGTGATCGAGGAGGCGGCGCGCGCGAGCCGGCGGCTGTCGGATGCCGGAGCTGATGTGGCGATCGCGGTGAACGTCTCGGCGGTGCAGTTCGAAGCCGGATTGCCGATCGATGCGATCCGTGCCCTGCGCCAGACACAGGCGCTGCGACGGGGTGCGCTGCACCTCGAACTGACCGAGAGCGTGCTGCTGCGCGATCCCGACGCGGTCCGCGCGCAGATGGGCCGGTTGCGCGACGAGGGGGTCTGCCTGTCGATCGACGATTTCGGCACCGGCTTTTCGAGCATGGCGTACCTGCGCGAGTTGCCGCTCGATTCGCTGAAGATCGACCGCGCCTTCGTGCGTGACGTCGTCGACGATGCGCGCAGTGCGGCGATCTGTCGGGCACTGATCGACCTCGGGCACGGGCTGGGGCTTTCGATCATCGCCGAGGGCGTGGAAGACGCGGCGCAGCGCGACTGGTTGACGACTCATGGTTGCGATCAGGCGCAGGGCTACCATTTCGGACGGCCGCAGCCACTGGACGCGGCGCTCGCGCTGCTTGCTCAGGCCGAGTGACCTGAGGTATCGCAGGCCCGCGTTGCGGGTCGGCACAACTGACGTGGTCACTCGCGTTGCGTGCTGGAGTGTGCACGGCGCCCGCACATCGATCGCTCTAGCGTGCGGAGATTCGATCCCCGGCGTCCAGGAGCAGCACCCAGATGGCCAAGTCCACCAAATCCACGAAGCGGCCCGCAGCAAAGGCTGCGCAACAGGTGTCAGCGGCGCGCGCGTCCGACAGCGCGGCGTCCAAGGCGCCCGCACCGGGTGCCGGCGATCTCCAGGCCGAGCAAGCCGCCGACACCGAGGTCCTCGCTGCGCAGTTCGTCCATAACGAGAACAAGGCGTCCGAGTACGGCCGCGACCACGCGACCACGCCCCCGGTCGGACAGCAGGCGACGCCGCCATCGGATCTGCCGACCGCCAGCACCCTGGGCGAATCCAATGCCTCGGCGAAGGTCGGCACGCGTCCCGCGCCTGGCGCCAACCCTACCGTCGAGTCGCTCGATCGCGTCCGCGTCGACGCCACCGGCCGGCGGCTGACCACCAACCAGGGCGTGCCCGTCGCCAACAACCAGGACTCGCTCAAGGCGGGCCTGCGCGGCCCGGCGCTGCTGAAGGACTTCATCCTCCGCGAGAAGATCACCCACTTCGACCACGAGCGCATTCCCGAGCGCATCGTGCACGCGCGCGGCTCGGGCGCGCATGGCTATTTCGAATGCTACGACGCGGTACCGTCGCTGACCTGCGCGGCGCCGTTCCAGGAAGCGGGCAAGATCACGCCGGTGTTCGTGCGCTTTTCGACCGTGGCCGGCGAGCGGGGCTCGAAGGACACCGCGCGCGACGTGCGTGGGTTCGCGGTGAAGTTCTACACCGAAGAAGGCAACTGGGATCTGGTCGGCAACAACATCCCGGTGTTCTTCATCCAGGACGCGATGAAGTTCCCCGATCTGGTGCACGCGGTCAAGCCCGAGCCGCACCATGCGATGCCGCAGGCGGCGTCCGCGCACGACACGTACTGGGATTTCGTCTCGCTGATGCCCGAGTCCACGCACATGCTGCTGTGGCAGATGTCCGACCGGGCGATCCCGCGCAGCTACCGCATGATGCAGGGCTTCGGCGTGCACACCTTCCGCTTCGTGACCGCCGAGGGCGTGTCGTCGTTCGTGAAGTTCCACTGGACGCCGGTGCTCGGCACCCACGCGCAACTGTGGGACGAGGCGGTCAAGACCTCCGGTTGCGATCCCGACTTCCATCGCCGCGACCTGTGGGACGCGATCGAGGCAGGCGAGTATCCGGAGTGGGAACTGGCCGTGCAGGTGTTCTCCGAAGACGAAGCCGAGCGCTTCTCGTTCGACGTGCTCGACGCGACCAAGCTCGTGCCCGAGGAACTGGTGCCGCTGACCCCGCTGGGCCGTCTGGTGCTCAACCGCAATCCGGACAACTTCTTCGCCGAAACCGAGCAGGTGGCGTTCTGCACCGCGCACGTGATCCCGGGCATCGACTTCACCAACGATCCACTGCTTGCCGGCCGCATCCACTCCTACGTCGACACCCAGATCTCGCGGCTCGGCGGTCCGAACTTCCACGAATTGCCGATCAATGCGCCGATCGCGCCCGTCCACAACAACCAGCGCGACGGCATGCACCGGCAGGCGATCCATCGCGGCAAGGTCGCCTACGAGCCCAACTCGCTCGGTGGGGGCTGTCCGTTCCAGGCCGGCAAGGCCGGCTTCGTGCCGTTTCCAGAGCCTGTCGAACAGGACGAGGTGCGCGGCAAGCCCGAGCGGTTCGCCGAGCATTTCAACCAGGCGACGCTGTTCTACAACAGCCAGACTGCGATCGAGCAGGTACACATCGTCGCTGCGTTCCGTTTCGAACTGTCGAAGGTGACCGTGCCGGCGATCCGCGAGCGTGTGGTCTCGATGCTGCGCAATGTCTCCGACGATCTTGCCGAACGGGTCGCCGCGGGCCTGGGTATGCCGTTGCCCGAGCCGATGCCGCGTGTGTTGCCTGATCCGCCGGCGCCCGAGGTCGAGGTGTCACCGGCGCTGTCGATGCTGGCGCGGCCGGGCGAGGCGGGCATCCGCACGCGCAAGATCGCGATCCTGATCAATGAGGGCAGCGATGCCGACCAGGTCGCCGCGCTGCAGAAGACCTTGCTGGCCGAAGGCGCGGTCGGTCGGTTGGTCGGCCCGCGCGTGGGCGCGTTCACCGCCGCCGACGGCGCCAGCCTCGATGCCGACGCGTCGCTGGAGAACGAACCATCGGTGTTGTTCGACGGCGTCGCGATCCCGAGTGGTGAGGGCGTGCGGCAACTGACTCGCGATGGGCGTGCGGTGGAGTTCGTCAGCGACCAGTTCCGCCACTGCAAGGCGATCCTGGCCTTCGGCAATGCTGCCGACCTGCTCGAGGCGGCGGGCATTCCGCTCGATGGCGAGGACCCTGCGTTGATCGTGGCCGGCGATGCCGGCAAGGCGGCGATCGGACGCTTCGTCAAGGCGCTGGCGCAGCATCGCAACTTCGATCGTGAACGCGATCCGCCGTTGATCTGAGGTCTGCGCCGTGCACTGCGGTGCGCGGCGCTGTGACCACGGCCCGCCGGCTTCATGACGGCGGGCGGTGCTTCATCGTCCCGTCCCGGAACCGACACCATGTCCCTGTCCGCCATGTCCCCGTCGTCGTCCGCCGCGTCCGCGCGCGGCCGCATCGTGGCTGCCACGACGCCGCTTCAGGCCGATGCCCGCGCCTGGCTGGCGCAGCAGCCGGCATTGCCGCTCCCGGGCGCGGGCGCGACGCTCGAACGCTGGCGCGCATTGGCCGGGATCGCCGCCGACGATCTATGCGTGGTCAAAGTGATGGAGGCGCATTACGACGCGCTGGCGATCCTGGCCGAGCTCGATGCCGAACCGCCACCGGCGGACACGCTGTTGGCGGTGTGGGCCGCCGAGCCGCCGGATGCGCGCGTGCAATTCATTGCGCACGACGGGGCCCAGGGACGCCTGGACGGGATCAAGGCCTGGTGCTCGGGCGCCGACCTGGTCGATGCCGCGCTTGTCACCGCGCACGAAGACGGCGAGCGCGTGCTCGTGCGCGTCGCACTGCGCCAGCCCGGCGTCGAGCGCCTGCGCGGTGGCTGGCACGCGGTCGGCATGGGCCGCGTCCACAGTGGACGCGTGGCCTTCGAAGGCGCTCGCGCAACCCGGATCGGGACGCCAGGCGCTTATCTGGCGCGGCCGGGCTTCTGGCATGGCGGCGCGGGCATCGCCGCCTGCTGGTTCGGTGCGACCGTCGCGATCGCCGAACGACTGCGGACCCATCCGCGCATCGTCACCGATGCGCATGCGGCCGCGCATCTGGGCGCGATCGACCTCGCCCTGTCGGCCGCGGCCGCCGTGCTGCGCGAGACCGCGGCGCTGATCGACACGTCGCCCGACGCGCCGCATACCGCGGCGGTGATCCGCGTGCGCTCGTTGCTCGAGCGCGTAGCGACCGAGGTCATGGACCGCGTCGGCCGCGCCCTGGGGCCGGGCCCGCTGTGCGAGGACCGCGACCATGCGCGGCGTTGCGCGGACCTCACCACATTCATCCGGCAGAGCCATGCCGAACGCGATTGGACGGCGTTGGGCGAAGCGGTGGCACGTCAGGAGGCGGCTTGGACGCTGTAGCCGAATCTGCGGATCAGACCTCGCCGACGATCGTCGGCGACGGGCAGCACGAGGGCGCCTGGCGCGCGTCCGCCTGGCTGCAGGCATTGCCGCGCATCACCGCCGACGCCTGCCTAGCCGGCGTTGCCCGCCTGGTCGTGGTCTCCCCGCATCCAGACGACGAAGTGCTTGGCTGCGGCGGCCTGATGGCCGAGGCGGGCCTGCGCGGAACGCCGGTGCACGTGATCTCGGTGACCGACGGGGAAGCCTGCTACGCGGACGATCCTCGGTGGCCGCCGGCGCATACGCGGGCCGTGCGGCGCGCCGAGCTGCGGGCTGCGCTGGACGTGCTGGGCGCCGACGTGCCGGCGACGGTCGCGACACTGGATCTGGGCGACGGCCGGGTCGGCGCAGGCGAATCGGCGCTGGTCGCGCGGATCGCGGCCCAATTGCGCGCGGGCGATAGGGTGCTGACCACATGGCGGCAGGACGGCCATCCCGACCACGAAGCGACGGCGCGTGCGACCGCCGACGCCGCATGCCGGGCCGGCGTGGCGCTGCGGGAGTTTCCTGTCTGGGGGTGGCATTGGCTGGATCCGACGACCCCGTCTCCGCCATTCGCCGATGCCTACGCCGTCCGGCTGTCGGCGCAGGCCGTCGCCAGCAAGGCCCGGGCGCTGGACTGCTTCGTCTCGCAGCGCGCTGGCGGGCATGTCGCACCGATCCTACCGCCGCATGTGATCGCCCGTTTCTCGCGCGACTTCGAGGTCCTGCTGCCATGAATGCCGTCGCGTCCACCTCGCCCGACTACTTCCATGCGCTGTATGCCGACGACGATCCGTTCGGCTACCGGCATCGCTGGTACGAGGCGCGCAAACGCGCGCTGTTGTTGGCCAGCCTGCCAGCGGAGACCTACGACGCCGGTTGGGAGATCGGCTGCTCCAACGGCGAACTCACCGCCGCGCTCGCACAGCGATGCCACAGCGTGCTCGCGACCGATCTCGATCCACGCGCGGTCGACCTGGCGCGCGCGCGCACCGCGACCTGCGCCGGCGTGCGTGTCGACGCCATGCGCCATCCGCAGCAATGGCCACCGGGCGTATTCGATCTGATCGTGCTCAGCGAGGTCGGCTATTACCTCGCGCCCGACGCGCTCGCCGCATTGCTGACGCGCGTGCCGACCAGCTTGCGCGATGCGGGCGTGTTCGTCGCCTGTCATTGGCTGCATCCCTTCGCCGAGGCGCCGCAACACGGCCGCCAGGTCCATGCCGCGATCGCGCAAGCGTTCGGCGCGCCGGCGTTTCGCTATGAGGACGCCGACCTGCTGCTCGAAGGCTGGTCGGTCTCGCCGCACTCGGTCGCCCAGCGCGAGGCCTTGCGATGATCGGCGTGGTCGTGCCGGCCCACAACGAGGAAGCCTTGCTCGGCCGATGCCTGGCCTCGGTGCGCGTGGCCGCCGCCGATCCGCGGCTGGCCGGCGAGGCGGTCCACGTGGTCGTGGCGCTGGATCGCTGCAATGACCGCAGCGCGGACATTGCCGCTGCGCACGGTGCGACCGGGCTCGTGGTCTGCGGCGGCAATGTCGGCAGCGCCCGCGACGCTGGCATGCGCGCGGCGATCGCCGCTGGTGCGCGCTGGCTCGCCAGTACCGACGCCGACTCGGTGGTGCCGCCCGATTGGCTGTGGGGCCAACTGGCCTCCGGCGGTGATGCGTTCTGCGGCATGGTCGCCGTCGACGACTGGCTCGATTACGCATGCGACGTTCGCGATGCGCACGATCACTCTCACCCGCGGCGCGACGGCCATCTGCACGTCCATGGTGCGAACCTCGGACTGTCCGCCGAGGCCTATCACCGTTGCGGCGGATTTCCGCCGATCGCTGCGCATGAGGATGTCGCGCTAGTCGACGCCTTGGTCGCCAGCGGGGCCCGGATCGCACGCTGCGCAGCGCCCGTCGTGCTCACCAGTGCACGCCGCAGCCCGCGCGCGCGACAGGGATTCGGCGACTACCTGCGTGCGCTTGAGGCGCGCGTCCAGTCGGTCGCGGCTTTTGGCAGCGGCGAATTGCGGCCGGTCGATCCGGTCCCGGTGGCGCATGGGCCCTGAACTCATCGGCTGGGCGGCCTCGGTGATTCTGCTGGCCACTCTGGCCCGGCAGATCGCCACGCAGCTGCGCGACGACAGCGCGCACGGGGTGTCGAAATGGCTGTTTCTCGGCCAGATCGCCGCCTCGACCGGCTTCGTCACCTACAGCGCTTTGGTCGGCGACTGGGTGTTCATCGTCACCAACGTCTGCATTCTGATCACCGCGATCGTCGGCCAGGTCGTGACCTGGCGCAAACGGCGGCGCGCGGCCAAATAGACCAGGTCATGTTCCGCGTCCAGATCGTGGGCGGGATGGTGGTCTTCGGTTCGGTAAAACGACGATCCCGGGCATGGGGCCCGGGATCGTGTCTGTGCAACGGGGGCGCGCTCAGGCGACGTCGGGCTCGCTGAAGGCTTCGGGGGCGTCCTCGGCGGCGCCGATCGGAATGCAGCTGCAGAACACGTTCTTGTCGCCGTGCACATTGTCCACGCGCGCGACCGGCGGCCAGTACTTGGTCTGGCGCAGACTTGCGAGCGGGAATGCCGCCAACTCACGCGGATAGGCATGCGTCCATTCGCTGGCGGTGACCTGCATCGCGGTGTGCGGTGCGTGCTTGAGCGGGTTGTCATCGCGGTCGAGGTGGCCGTCCTCGATCGCCTGGATCTCGCCGCGGATCTGGATCATCGCGTCGATGAACCGATCGAGCTCATGCAGCGATTCGCTCTCGGTCGGCTCGACCATCAGCGTGCCCGAGACCGGGAAGCTGAGCGTCGGTGCATGGAAGCCGAAGTCGATCAGGCGCTTGGCCACGTCCTCGGCGCTGATGCCGGTCGCGTCCTTGAGCGGGCGCAGGTCGAGGATGCATTCGTGCGCGACCAGGCCGTTGCGGCCGGTGTAGAGCGTGGGGAAATGCGGCGCCAGGCGCTTGGCGACGTAGTTGGCATTGAGCAGGGCGACCTGGGTGGCGCGGCGCAGGCCGTCGGCGCCCATCATCGCGATGTACATCCAACTGATCGGCAGGATCGAGGCCGAGCCGTGAGTGGCGGCCGAGACCATGCCGACCGTGCCGTTGTCGCCCAGCGTGCCCGGCAGATAGGGCGCAAGGTGCGACTTCACTGCGCACGGGCCCACGCCCGGCCCGCCGCCGCCGTGCGGGATGCAGAAGGTCTTGTGCAGGTTGAGGTGGCTCACGTCCGAGCCCCACTTGCCGGGCTTGGCCAGCCCGACGAGGGCGTTCATGTTGGCGCCGTCGGTGTACACCTGGCCGCCGTGCTGGTGGACGATGTCGCAGATCGCGACTACGTCTTCCTCGAACACGCCGTGCGTGGACGGGTAGGTGATCATGATCGCGGCCAGGCGATCGGAGTACTTCTCGGCCTTGGCGCGGATGTCGTCGATGTCGACGTTGCCGTCCTTGTCGCAGCGGGTCACCACCACGGTCATGCCGACCATCTGCGCCGACGCCGGATTGGTGCCATGCGCCGATTCGGGGATCAGGCAGATATCGCGATGGCCCTGGCCCTGCGCGCGCTGATAGGCGCGGATCGCCAGTAGGCCGGCGAATTCGCCCTGGGCGCCGGAGTTGGGCTGGAAACTGACCGCGTCGTAGCCGGTGATCTCCACCAGCATCGCTTCCAGGCCGTCGATCAACTCGGTGTAGCCGGCGGTCTGGTCGGCCGGCGCCAGCGGGTGGATGTTGGCAAACTCCGGCCAGGTGACCGGGATCATCTCGGCGGTGGCGTTGAGCTTCATCGTGCACGAGCCCAGCGGGATCATCGTGCGGTCCATCGCCAGGTCGCGGTCGGCCAATGTGCGCATGTAGCGCAGCAGCTCGTGTTCGCTGTGGTGGGTGTTGAACACCGGGTGCTGCAGGAAGCCCGAGTTGCGGCGCAGCGCCTGCGGCAGCGCGTCGGCCGTCGCGGCGTCGAGCGCGTCGATGTCTGCCTGCGCATCGAACACCGCGGCCAGCGCCACGACGTCGTCGCGGGTCGTGGTCTCGTCGAGGCTGATGCCGACCGACGCGGCGTCGATCGCGCGCAGGTTGAAGCCGGCCGCGCGCGCCTTGGCGTGCAGCACGTCGGCGTCGACGCCGGTCACGTGCAGCGTGTCGAAGAACGCGTCGCCGACCGAAACACCGGCCTGGCGTAGCGCGGCGGCCAGGATCGCGGTCAAACGGTGGGTACGGCGGGCGATGCGGGTCAGGCCTTCCGGGCCGTGGTAGACGGCATACATCGAGGCCATGACCGCCAGCAGCACCTGGGCGGTACAGATGTTGGACGTCGCCTTCTCACGGCGGATGTGCTGCTCGCGGGTCTGCAGCGTCAGCCGGTAGGCGGGGTTGCCGTCGGCATCGACCGATACGCCGATCAGGCGGCCGGGCATCGAGCGCTTGTATGCGTCGCGGCAGGCCATGTAGCCGGCATGCGGGCCGCCGAAGCCGAACGGCACGCCGAAGCGCTGCGCGCTGCCGACGACGATGTCCGCGCCCCAGGCGCCGGGCGCCTCGATCAGCGTCAGCGCCAGCAGGTCGGCCGCAACCGCGACGATACCGCCGCGTGCGTGCACCGCGTCGGCGACCGCGCGGTGGTCGTCGATGCGACCGAAGGTGTTGGGGTACTGCAGGAGCACGCCGTAGCTGGCGGACTGGGCGGCGGCGTCGGCGGGGCCGACCTCGAGCTCGATGTCCAGGCCCGCGGCGCGCGTGCGCAGTACGTCGAGCGTCTGCGGATGCACGTCGTCGGCGACGTAGAACACGTTCGACTTCGACTTGGCCGAGCGCTTGGCCAGCGTCATCGCCTCGGCCGCGGCGGTCGCCTCGTCGAGCAGCGAGGCGTTGGCGATATCCATGCCGGTCAGGTCGGCGACCATGGTCTGGAAGTTGATCAAGGCTTCCATGCGGCCCTGCGAGATCTCCGCCTGGTACGGGGTGTAGGCGGTGTACCAGGCCGGGTTCTCGAGGATGTTGCGCAGGATCACGTTCGGCGTGTGGGTGCCGTAGTAGCCCTGGCCGATGACGCTGCGCAGCACGGTGTTCTTCTTGGCGATGGCGCGGATCTTCGCCAGTGCCTCGACCTCGGTCGTCGCGGTCGGCAGCGCCAGGTCGGTGGCCGACTTGATGCTGCCCGGGACGATGGCGTCGGTCATCGCGTCGAGTGACGCATGGCCCACGACCTCGAGCATGTGGGCGATCTCGGCATCGTTCGGGCCAATATGGCGCTCGACGAAGGCCGAGGGGTGTTCGAGGTCGCGCAGGGGCGATGCGGTCATGGCGGGCATCCGGTAGGGCGGCAGGGGCGGCGGGCCGACGGATGCCGCGCCGCGCCCGGAACGGCATGCGGCGACGGAAGGCGCCGGCCTTCCTCGTGCCCCTCTGTCCTTTTGCCTGAGAGTTCGGGGGTAACGCGTCCCCATGCACCTTCGGCGCCGGATCGAACCGGTCTCTCCAGAGTTTTCCCGCCGGCAGTACGTGGGCCTGAGCGATTACGGGCGTTGCGCCTTCGGCAGCGGGGCGGACCCGCTTCTCCCACCGGTTGGTTGCAGCGCGCCGATTATACCGTGCTCCTGCGCCCGGCCGGGCGGGTCGTGACGTCGGCTGCATGACGCCGCGGCGATGCTGCGGCCCTTCTGCCGCCCGATGTTTCGACCATGTCCGCAGCGCCGACGCCGTGCACGCTTGTCCAGCTCTTCCTGCCGCTGCGCGGCGCCGACGGCCAGCCCTGGCCGCGCGCGATGCTCGATGCGGTGCGCGACGAGTTGACCGCACGCTTCGGCGGCGCCACCGCGTTCGTGCGCGCGCCGGCCGCCGGCGCCTGGGAAGACCCGGGCGGCGAAGTGCAGCGCGACGAGGTGGTGTTGGTCGAGGTCATGACCGACCGGCTCGACCGCGCCTGGTGGGCGGCCTACCGCGCCACGCTGGAGGCGCGCTTCGACCAGGACGAGGTCCTGATCCGGGCCAGCGCGGTCGAGCGGCTCTAGCGCTGCGTCCGCTCGGGGTCCGCGGCGATATCGCGGACACCCGGAATCGGAGTGGCGTCGGGGAAATGGTGCTGCAGGGTGTCGACCCCGGCCTGCGGGTGGGCGAGGGCACGGAGCTCCTCGCGCGCTTGGCGCCGCTGGGCGCTGTCGATGCCGGTCCGCCGGTCGCGGTCGGCCAGCAAGGCCGGATCGACCTCGCCGTCGCGGTTGAACGACCAGGCCAGTGCGGCAGGTCCCAGTGGCAGCGCATCGCCGGGCTCGGTGCCGTGGCGCGAATGCCAGGTATGCCAGGTCTTGCCGTAGCTGTTGATCTTCTGGCGCATCAGTGCGCGCTCGGCGACTTCCGGCAGGCCAGGGGCAAGCAACTGGCCGGACAGGATCTCGCCGTTGTGCGGATGCCAGTACGCACGCTCGTCCTCAGGCAACTGCGCGAATACCCGTTCGGAGATGATGTACTCGATGCCGGTGAGGTTGGCCTGGACGGTGTCGCCGTCGAACAGGGCGCACTGCGCGAAATCCTCATTGACCTGGCGGCAGTAGTGGTGGGCCTCCATCTGCATCGACGGGTCGTCCTTCATCGGGTGGAAGCCGACGATATGGATGTCCATGTCGCGCAGCGGCGCAGTGCCTTGCAGAGCTCGCGCACCGGCTTCGAGCGTGCGTGTGGCAGCCGTCGGCGTGGCGCCGGGCGGGGCGACCGCCGGTTCGGTAGGGGTGTTGCCAGTGCAGGCGGCGAGTCCGGCGGCGAGGACCAGCGAGGCGAAGGTGCGAGACGGAGAAGACATGGCACCACCGTGGCGCGCCGGGCGTGCACGGGCGGTGGACAGCCGGCGGTCATCCTTGTGGGGCCGTGCAACGGGCGCGCGGCACGTGTGCGGGGTGGGCATGGGCATGCAGGGAACGCTGCGTCCGGCGCGCCGGTCACGGATGCGTTGCTATGCTGCGCGGCCGCTCTTGTGACCGTCCTCCCTATGCGCGCTTGTCCATGCCGGAGCGTCCGGCGATGGCCGTGACGCCATCGCCGTCGCCCCAGGTCCCGATCCGCCTGTTGACCCTGCTGCTTGCCGGGCTGGCGATGTTCGGCCCGTTCTCGATCGACACCATCTTCCCGGCGTTTCCGGCGATTGGTGCGGACCTGGGCGCGGATGCAGCGGCGATGCAGCAGACCATCTCGGTGTATCTGGTCGCCTATGCGCTGATGAGCGTCGTGCATGGGCCGCTGTCGGACGCGCTCGGGCGGCGGCGGGTGATCCTGGGCGGGCTGGCGGTGTTCGTCGTCGCCTCGATCGGCTGCGCGCTGTCGACCAGTCTCGGCGCGTTGCTGGCGTTCCGTGCGTTGCAGGGGCTGTCGGCGGGCGTGGGTCTGATCGTCGGGCGTGCGGTGATCCGCGACGTGCTGCATGGCGACGATGCGCAGCGGCTGATGAGCCAGGTGTCGATGATCTTCGGCATTGCGCCGGCGATCGCGCCGGTGATCGGTGGCTGGCTACTGGGCTGGGGCCGCTGGCCGCTGATCTTCTGGTTCCTGGTGGCGTTCTCGCTGGTGCTGCTGGCGGTGTGTTGGCGCCGACTGCCGGAGACCCATCCGGCCGAGGCCCGTATCTCGCTGGCGCCGGCGCGGTTGTTGCGTGGCTATGCGGCGATTGCCGCCAACCGGCGGTTCCAGCGCATCGCCGCGGCCGGCGCGTTCAATTTTTCGGCGCTGTTTCTGTACATCGCCTCGACGCCGGTGTTCGTCATCGATGTGCTGCGCCTCAATGAGCGCCAGTTCGGCTGGTTCTTCATCCCGATGATCACCGGCATGATGCTCGGCGCCTGGGTGTCGGGGCGGGCGGCGGGGCGGATCAGCGGGCCGCGATTGGCGAACATCGGCTTTGCCTGCAGCGGCGTGGCGATGGTCGCCAATCTCGGCTACAACCTGCTGGTCGATCAGCCGGCCGTGCCGTGGGCGGTGCTGCCGATGATGCTCAACTCGTTCGGCATCGCGCTGGTGTTCCCGATCCTCACGCTCGCCGTGCTGGACATGTATCCGCGGCAGCGCGGCTCGGCATCGTCGCTGCAGGCCTTCGTCGGCCTGGTCCTCAACGCGGTTGCCGCGGGCGTGCTCTCGCCGTTGGTCAGCCCGCATCCACGCGCGCTGGCCATCACTTCGGCCGGCTTCATGCTGCTGGGCTGGCTGTTCTGGCGCGCCGAGCTGGCGCGTGGCGCACCGCCCTCAGGTTCCGCGCGCGAGGCCGCGCCGATGGCGCCGACCGACCCGTTGTAGCGGCCCCTCCGACTGCGGGATGGGCGTTCCACTTCGGCCAGGAAGCCGTCTGTCAGCCGGAAGCTGCTCGCCCCTCGGTCAGGCTGCTGCGCAGTCCGGGATGCGCAGCGCACGTAGCGTTCGCATGGATATGCGGCAAGCCGTGCACGACATTCATGTTCATTCTGTCTTGGTCGGGCGCGCGCCCTCCCTGGCGCGCTCGATGCGATCACCCGCCGTCAGTCCGCTGCCGTGGACGTTTGCAACCCGACTTCGGTAGATGGGGAGTCGCCCGCTGAAAGAAGTCATATGTTTTCGGCCTTAGGGCGTCGTGCTGGTCGGGGATTGCGATAGCGGGCCATGGATGGCCCGCGGCGGCGAGTCAGCCAGGGATGGCTGACCGAGCTGAGAAGCAGTCCCCGGCCGGCGCGACGCGCGCTCCGGAGAAGAGCGCCGCGATTGAGCGAGGAGAAGCAAGATTTCTCAGGCTAGGCGAACACCCACCAAGGCCGCTCAGCCCTGCACCGGGGCCGCGGCCGCGGCCGGAGCAGGGGACTGCGCGGCAGCCGGTGCGCTCCAGCCGCAACTGCGGCCTTCGTTCTGCTGCTCGAGCCAGGTCTGCAACGGCGCGAAGTACTCGAGCACCGGCGCGGCGTCCATGGTCTCGCCGCCGGTCAGTTCCTTGAGCGTCTGCTGCCAGGGCTGGCTGTTGCCCTTCTCGAGCATCGCCCAGAACTTCTCGCCGGCTGCCTTGTTGCCGTAGAAGCTGCACTCGTACAGCGGACCGGTGTGCCCCGACGCATCGCACAGCGCCTTGTAGAACTGGAACTGCAGCACGTGCGAGAGGAAGTAGCGCGTGTAGGGCGTGTTGCCCGGCACGTGGTACTTGGCGCCGGCATCGAAGAACGCCTCGCCGCGCGGCGTCGCCGGTGCCACGCCCTGGTACTGCGCCTTGAGCGACCACCACGCGGCGTTGTAGTTGTCCGGGGTGATCGAGCCGTCGAACACGCCCCAGCGCCAGCGGTCGATCATCAGCCCGAACGGCAGGAACGACACCTTCGCCAGCGCCATGCGCATCTGCGAATTGACCAGCGATTCCTGCGACTGCTGCTGCTCGCCGACCAGGCCGATCGACTGCAGATACTTGGGCGTCATCGCCAGCACGATCGTGTCGCCGATCGCCTCGTGGAAGCCGTCGTGCGCGCCGCTCTGGAACAGCGGCGGTCGGCCGTTGTAGGCGAGGTAGTAATAGACGTGGCCGAGCTCGTGGTAGATCGTCGTGAAGTCTTCCTCGTTCGGCTTGGTGCACATCTTGGTGCGCACGTCCGGCTGGCCGTCGATCTTGCCGCCCATGTCCCAGGCGCTGGCGTGGCAGACCACGTCGCGGTCGCGCGGTTTGATGAACTGCGTCTTGGCCCAGTAGCTGTCGGGCAGCTTGGGCATGCCGAGCGAGACGTAGAAGTCCTGCGCGCGCTCGTTCATGCGTTTGGCGTTGTCGGTCTGCGCGGCGTGGGCGATGTCGGCGCGACGGTCGGAATCGATCAGCGCGTTCTCCTTGACCATCCGCTCGTTGAGCAGCACCTGGTAGTTCTTCTCCAGCGCGCCGGTGATGTCGAGGTCGCCGGCGTTGGGGTAGGGCTGCAGCACGTCCCAGAGGTTGCTCCAGTCCTGCTGCCACATGTTGCCCATCAGGTGGGCGGGCAGCAGCCCGCCCTCGACCGTGCCGCGACCGGGATAGCGCGCTTCCAGCCGCCCGCGCGCGTAGCAGTGCAACTGTTCGTACAGCGGCTTGACCTGGCCCCACAGGCGATCGGTCTCGGCGGCCAGTTCGGCCGGCGGCATGTCGTAGCCCGAACGCCAGGCCTCGCCGGCATCGGCGAAGCCCAGGTCGCGCGCGCCTTCGTTGACCAGTTCGACGAAGCGCGTGTAATCGCCGCGCATCGGCTGGGCGATCGTGTGCCAGCCCTGCCAGGCGTCGAGCTGCGCGTCATAGTCGCGGCTGCTGCGCAGCACGTCCTCGAGCTGGCCGAGCTGGCGGCAACTGCGCGCCTCGCCTTCGCCGGTGCAGTACTGGCCGGCGCCGTAGGTGCCTTCCATCTTCGAGGCGATCTTGGTCAGTTCGGCCAGGTGCTCAGGATTGCGCGGCGGCGGCATCGAAGCGCCGAGCTTGAGCAGGTTGATGGCGCGGGCGGTCTCCGGCGACATCTGCTGGCCTTCGAACTTGCGCGATTGTTCGATCCAGCTGTTGAGCTGGGCGAGGTAGCGCTCGTTGTACTTGGCCGCCAGCAACTGGCTGTCGTCGTTGATGTAAGTGGCCGACAGCCACTGCGACGCGGTCAGTTCGGGCATCAGCGTGCGCATCTCGTCGTTCACACGCGCGATGAACTGGTCGGCCGTCTCGCCCTCGGGCGCCGCGGATGCGGCCGGCGTCGTGGCATCGGGCGAGGCCGAGCGGTTGCAGCCGGCGAGCGTCAGGCTCGCGGCGACCGCGAGGGCGAGCAGGGCGTGGCGATGGGTCACGGCGACATCCGGTGTACAGAAGGAACCGGGAGGCTAGTGCGCCGGTTGCAGCGCCGCAAGTGAGGGCGGACAGCCGGCGGCGGCGTCACGACGCAAACGAAGGGGCAGTCTGGCGCCGCGGCCAGTCACGTATTCAGCTGGATACGGGCGCCGGCAACAGGCTGCGCGCGATCAGCCACGCACGCGCATCTTCGGCATCGTGCTCGAACCAGGCCTGCGCCGAGCCCAGCCGGAAGGTGTAACCCCAGGCATCCATGTCGGCCATCAGGCGCGCGCTGCCCACGCCCGGCAGCGCCTGCGCGAGCACGATCTGCAGATAGCAGGTCGCGTCCTCCTCCTCGACCGAGTCGGTGGCGTCGGTGTGCACCGCCGCCCGGCGCTCGGGCGGCAGCACGATCAGATGGCAGGCCTCGTGCAACAGCGAATGCACCGGCGTGTCGTCGCGCGCATGCACGTCGCAGCCGATGATGCCGGCCTCGCTCTCGCCCCAGTAACTGCCGGGAATCGGCAGCCCCGGGGCAATGCGATGCAGCTGCAGCCCGTAGCGCCGCAACAGCGCCGTCGGCGCCTCGAAGCCGATGTCGGCCAGGCACAGCACGGGCGCGGCGACCGCATGCGGCGGCACAGTGGATGTCGCCGAAATGCCGGAGGGCGAGGGCACGTCGGCTCAGGCCGGGGTGATGCGCTCGTCGGGCAGGGCGACCGAGATGTCGAGCACGTCGTTGTCGCCGTCCTTGACCAGGTCCACCTTGACCGCATCGACATCGATGCTGACGTACTTGCGGATCACTTCGAGCAATTCGCGTTGCAGCAGCGGCAGATAGTCGGGGGCGTTTCGGCTGGTCCGCTCCTGGGCCACGATGATGCGCAGGCGGTCCTTGGCGATCGTCGCGGTGTTCTTCTTGGGCTTGAGGAAATCGAACAGGGCCATCATCAACCTCCGAACAACTTGCTGAAGAAGCCCTTCTTCTCCGTGGTGGTGAAGCGCAGCGGGCGCTCCTGTCCGAGCAGTCGCGCGACCGCATCGTCGTAGGCCTGGCCGGCGATCGACTGGGCGTCGAGGATCACCGGCTCACCCTTGTTGGACGCGTTGAGCACGTCGCCCGATTCGGGGATCACGCCGATGGTCTTGAGCCCCAGCACTTCTTCGACGTCGGCGATCGACAGCATCTCGCCGCTTTCCACGCGGACCGGGCTGTAACGGGTCAGCAGCAGGTGTTCCTGCACGCGCTCGCCCGACTCGGCGCGCCGGGTCTTGGACTGCAGCAGGCCGATGACGCGGTCGGAGTCGCGCACCGAGGAGACCTCGGGATTGACCACCACGATCGCGCGGTCGGCGAAGTACATCGCCAGGAACGCACCTTTCTCGATACCGGCCGGTGAGTCGCAGATCACGAAGTCGAAGCCGTCGTCGGCGAGTTCCTTGAGCACCCGCTCCACGCCTTCCTTGGTCAGCGCGTCCTTGTCGCGGGTCTGCGAGGCGGCGAGCACATAGAGGTTGTCGAAACGCTTGTCCTTGATCAGCGCCTGCTTGAGAGAGGCCTCGCCCTGGACGACGTTGACCAGGTCGTACACCACGCGGCGCTCGCAGCCCATGATCAGGTCGAGGTTGCGCAGGCCGACGTCGAAGTCGACGACCGCGGTGCGCTTGCCCTGCCGGGCCAGCCCGCTGGCGATGCTGGCGCTGGTGGTGGTCTTGCCGACCCCGCCCTTGCCCGATGTGACTACGATGATTTCAGCCAAAACACGTCTCCTGGGTGTGCCGCCGTCACTCGAGTGCGGCGATCTTGAGTTCTTCATGCTCCAGCCAGACCTGGACGGCCTTGCCGTGGAGCTCGCGCGGAATATCTTCCAGCACCTTGTACTGCCCCGCCACGGCCACCAGTTCGGCGTGGAAACTGCGGCAGAAGATGCGGGCATTGCGGTTGCCCTGGGCGCCGGCCAGCGCGCGGCCGCGCAGCGGACCGTAGATGTGGATCGAGCCGTCGGCGATGACCTCGGCCCCGGCGCCGACCTGCGACATCACCGTCAGGTCGCGGTTGCGGGCGTAGAGCTGCTGGCCCGAGCGCACCGCCGAGGTCTGCATCAGTCCGGGTTCGGCGGCCGCCTGGGCGGGTGCGGGGGGCGGTGGCGGGGCAGCGGCAGGAGCGGGCGCGGCACGCGCAGCCACCGGGGCGGGCGCGGGCACGGCGGCGGCGTCCGCGTTCTCGTACTGGGCGCGGAATTTCGACAGCAGCGGCAGGCCGAGCGCCTGCGCGAGCAGGGCGTTGTCGCTGCTGCCCCAGGCCAGCGCGACCGGCAGCGCGCCGGCCTCGCGCAACGCGTCGATCAGCGCCTGCGCGGTCGCCGGGTCCGGGGTCGCGGGCAGGCCGCCGAAATCGAGGATCACCGCCGCCCGCTCGAACAGCTTGGGCGCGCGGGTCACGCGGCTGCGCATCTCCTCGCCCAGCCGGGCGACGTCGAGCGTGCGGATGCGCAGATTGGCGATGCCGACCTGGCCGATCTTCAGTTCGCCGGCCGGTTCGAAATCGGTCGCCGGTGCGGGTGCGGGCTGGCCGGCCATCAGGCGGCCGCCCCTGCGCCGGCCGGCAGCTGCCGGGGCCTGAGCCATGCGGTGTCGGGCAGCCGGCCACCGTAGGTGTCGCGCACCCATGGATAGCTGCACATGTCCTTGACCAGCATCGAGGCGCGCAGGTCGGTGCCGGGCATGACGTGCTGGCCGACCTCGCGGAAGCCGAAGCCGCCATGGAACAGCCGCACCGGATCGTTGTCGTGCTCGACGAAGACCTCACAGGTCAGCAGCGGGTAGCGAACCTCGGCATAGCTCTGTACGTCGGCATAGAACGCCCGCCCGACGCCGCCGCCGCGGCGGCGGCTGGCGACCACGATGCGGTCGATGTAGAAGAATTCGGGGTAGTGCGCGCCGAACCAGGCGTAGTTGCTGCTGTCGTGGTCGCTGCCTGAACCGAAGCCGATCAGAAAGCCCACCATGGCCTCGTCGCGCTCGGCGACGCGGAAGTACTCGGCGGTGTCGTACAGGCGGCGGAGGCGGGCGGCATCCAGAGGCAGGATCGACGGGCCAGCGGCGTTGTTGAGTTCGAGGATGGAATCCAGCTCGTGCGCATGCACGTCGCGGACGACGATCGACATTCCAGACTCCATGTGAGACGACAGACACACCAATCGACCGCAGGCGGCAATTTTGGCCGCAATGCGTCGCAAGGACGGATTATTGCATGCCCGCTGCGCGCGGGCGAGGCGCGCAGCGGCGCCCGGCATGACTTCAGGCCCTGCGCGCGAGGCCCCGCGCGCGCCTACCATGGCGCATGATCCGCGCCCTGAACCACAACCGCCTGCTGCGCGTGGCCGGCCTGTTCACCTGGGCGGTGATCGGCCTGCCGTTGCTGATGCTCTCGCTGGCGCCGGCCGATCAACTGGTCGAGGGCGGGGCGCGGCTGTGGCTCGACAGCTGGCCGTCCTGGCTGGCCTGGGCGGTGTTTGGCACCAGCTACGCCTGGCTCACGCGCGGCCTGGGCGAACGCCGGATCGGCGTGCTCGACCGGCTGCTGGTGCTGGTGCTGGCCGGCAGTGCGATCGCGATCAGCTACTACAGCCAGAGCGGCCTGGGCAGCATCCTGCTGATGGTCGTCGCCTGCGTGCTGCCCTGGCTGCTGCCGCTGTGGGTCGGGGTGGCGCTGCTGGTGGCCTGCGAGTTCGTGATCGTGCCGGTCTATGTGCGCGGCTTCGACTTCACCTGGGCCGAGGCGGTGCTGCAGGCAGCGCTGTACGTGGGCTTCACCGGCTTTGCGTTCGTGACCGGCCTGGTCGCGCGGCAACAGGCGCAGGCCCGCGAGGAGCAGCGCCGGCTCAACGCAGAACTGCGCGCCACCCGTGCGCTGCTGGCCGAAAGCGTGCGCGTCAACGAGCGCACGCGCATCTCGCGCGAACTGCATGACCTGCTGGGCCACCACCTGACGGCGTTGAGTCTGAACCTGGAGATCGCCAGTCATCTGGCCAGCGGGCAGGCGCAGGAGCATGTGGGCCAGGCGCAGACGCTGGCCAAGCTGCTGCTCAGCGACGTGCGCGAGGCGGTCAGCCAGCTGCGCGACGACGATGCGATCGATATGCGCGCCACCTTGCTGCCGCTGGCCGAGAACGTGCCGAGCCTGCGGATCGACATGCAGATGCCGCAACAGTTCCTGGTCGACGACCCCGAGCGCGCGCACGTGCTGCTGCGCTGCACCCAGGAGATCATCACCAATGCCGTGCGCCATTCCGGCGCCAGCCTGCTGCGCCTGCGCTATGTGCAGGACGCCGGTGCGATCCGGCTCGATGCCCGCGACGACGGCCGCGGCGCCGATGTCGCCCGCGCCGGCAACGGCCTGACCGGCATGCGCGAACGGTTGGCCGCCTATGGCGGCACCCTGCAGGTCGAGACCGCGCCAGGCAGCGGCTTCGTACTGCGCCTGGAATTGCCGCTGGCGGATGACGCCCGCCTGCGCGATGCTGCACCCCGCACCGCCACGTCCCCGCCGCCGTGAGCCCGCATCCGTTGGGAGGCCCCATGATCCGAGTCTGCCTGGTCGACGACCAGACCCTTGTCCGCCAGGGCATCCGCTCGCTGCTCGCGCTCGACGGCGGCATCGAGGTCGTCGGCGAGGCCGCCGATGGCCGCCAGGCGGTCGACCTGATCCCCGGCCTCAAGCCCGACGTGGTGCTGATGGACATGCGCATGCCGGCGATGTCCGGGCTCGAGGCGCTGCAGTCGCTGGCGCGCGCCGACGCGCTACCGCCGACGATCATCCTGACCACCTTCGACGACGACCAACTGGTGCTGGCCGGCCTGAAGGCCGGCGCGAAGGGCTACCTGCTCAAGGACGTGTCGCTCGAGCAACTGGTCGGCGCGATCCGTACGGTCGCCGACGGCGGCTCGCTGGTGCAGCCGGCGGTGACCCAGCGTCTGCTGACCGGCCTGGAGCAGATGCGCAACGAGTTCGTCAGTCTCGACCGGCCCGACCCACTGACCGACCGCGAGACTGAGATCCTGCGGCTGATGGCCGGCGGCTTCTCCAACAAGGAGATCGCCAATTCGCTGGGCGTGGCCGAAGGCACGATCAAGAACCACGTCTCCAATATTCTGTCCAAACTCGGCGTGCGCGACCGCACCCGCGCCGTGCTCAAGGCCTTCGAGCTGCAACTGGTCTGAGCCGGGAGGACGCGGTTGGCCGGCGCGGTGGCCGGGGTAGCGAGGCCGCTCCGGCAGCCTCTGCACGACACCGGTGTCGTGCGCGGCCCCGGGCGGCGTCCCCGGCCGCTGTCGACCGCGATGCGAAGGCGCGATCGCGGCCGTCGATTCGCTCGCAACATCGCTCGCCCGCGGCAATACAATCTTGCTACGATTGCCGGTCTGTGCCGCCTCAGGCCGGAATTGGTCCTGGAGAACCCTGAATGACCCGTCTGCTCGAACTGCTGATCTCTTGCGTCATCGTCGCCGTGCTGTTCCTGGTGGTGGCCGTGCTGCTTCCGTCCAGCCGCACGTTGACCGAATCTGTCGAGACCAACCGTCGGCAGTCGATCGTGTTCGACACGATCAATAGCGTCCGTCGCTTCAAGGACTGGTCGCCGATTCCTCGCTACGATCCCGCCGTCCAGCTCAAGCTCTCCGGCCCGGATGCCGGCGTCGGCGCCCGCGTCGACTACGCCTCCGAGGACAAGCGCATCGGCCAGGGCCACTGGGAGATCACCGAATCCGATCCCGACAAGCGCGTGGTCTACGCGGTCGAGAATCCGCAGCGCGGCGACAACAAGAAGATGACCTTCACGTTGAAGCCGACCGGGCGCAACAACCGCAACATCGAGATCACCCAGACCTACAACGTCGATTACGGCTGGGATCTGCTCGGTCGCTTCGCCGGCCTGTACGTCAGCCGCAACGTCGGCGACGACATGAAGCTGGGCCTGGGCCAGATGGGCAACCTGCTGGCCGCCGTGCCCAACGTCGACTATCGGGTCGAGGGCAGCACGCTGTCGGATCTGGCGGCGGTCGACCGTCCGGCCGAGAACCTGCTGGTCGTCAGCGCCGGCGCGGTGGAGCGCAACAACCAGGTCATCCAGGATTCGATGAAGGCCAACCTGGAGTGGATCAACCGCACGATGGCGGCCAATGATCTGGAAGCCGCCGGTCCGCTGCGCGTCATCACCACCGAGCTGGGCCGCGAGACCTACACCTTCGATATCGCGATGCCGGTCCGCGCCAAGGGCACCGGCCCGGCCGCGCCTGCCGCTGCCGCCGAAGGCGACGGCGAGGGTGAGGCCGATGCACAGGTTGCCGCCGCACCGGTCGAGGCCCCGGCCACCGATGCCGCCGAGCTGTCCGACCTCGAACTGCTGGGCCCGGTGAAGTATGTGCACTTGCCGCGCGGTCGCGTTGCCAAGGCCAACTACAAGGGCTTCATGGCCGAGCTGGACAACGTCCGCAACGCCGTGCGTGCCTGGGCGCTGACCCAGGGCTACGAGGTCACCGATCGTCCGTACGAGTCCTATCGCAACGGCATCGAGGCCGCGTTCACGGAGAACGGCGAGTTCGAAGTCTTCTGGACCTTGCGCCAGCAGCCGTAAGCGGCGGTCTTCGTACCGCGACACAGGATCACGCGCACGCCGCATCCATTGGATGCGGCGTGTTGCGTTGGGAAACCGGGCATCGTCACGGTGCCCCAGGACAGGGGGGGGAGTGTCTTGCGCAGATACGAAGGGAATGCATCGGGCCTGGCGGCGGCCGGCGCGCTGTTGGCCGGGGTGGCCGTCGCACTGGCGGCCTACGCCAACCACGGGATGGAAGGCGACGCGCGTGCGGCGTTGCAGGCGGCCGCCGTGTTCGCGTTCGGTCACGGCATCGCGCTGGCAGCGTTGGCGCGAGGCCTGCGCGATCCGATGGCGAAACTGGCGTTGCTGGCGCTGCTGGCTGGCACCTTGCTGTTCGCCGGCGCGGTCGTCTCGCGCCATCTGCTCGGCGGGCCGTCGGCGTTCGCACCCTGGGGCGGTGGCCTGACGATGTTCGGCTGGCTGCTCTACGCGATCTCGGCGTTGCGCACGCCGCGACGCTGAGACCACGCCACCGGGCACGTTGGCGCCGCTGACGCGCCCGGCCGCGTCAGCGGTGGCGCCAGTGCCACGGCTCGTAGACGATGCCGTGGGGATTGCCCTGCGGGTAGCTCATTGCAAAGCCGTGCTCGGCCGCGTGGCGCGTCAGCCAGGCGAACGCCGGTGTCGCCTCGAATGAGGTCTCGGCGCTGGGCTCGCCGGGCGTGCCGATGTCGAGCGCGCTGCCCGAATGGTGCTCGCTGTAGCCCGGGGCGGCGTTGACTTCGAGGATGGCGTCCACATCGAGGCCGCGGGCGCGTTTGCGCTCGAAAATGCCGAGTTGGTAGTCGTGGCTGCGGTAGCCGGAAATCGCCTCCAGCACGATGCCGTCGCCCCATGCGGCCTCGCGCATCCGCGCCCAGGCGCGGGCCGCCTTGGCCTCCAGCCACAGCGGCCTTAGATAGCGGTCGACGCCGGCGAAGGCCAGCCAGGTCGGCTCGGGCACCAGCGACAGGCCGGTGTGGGCGGCGTAGGCGTGCGCCTCGATGCCCAGGCCGTCCAGGCGCGCCTGCAACCGCGCCACCGGCAGTGTGTCGGGCGGAGTGGAGGGGATCGAGGACGGCGATGTGTCGAGCAGGTCCAGCGCAGCATCGAGCCCGGCGGTGCGGCGCCAGTCGGGCAGCAGCGGCATCAGCCCCTCGGGCAGCAGCGCGGCCAGATAGCGGCCGTCGCGTTTGCGCCGCAGCACCCACGACGCGCGCGCAAGCACGCGGGCATCGCGGTTGGCACGCGCACGCAGCAGCGTGGCCGGCCACAGCTCGATGTCCGGGGTGTTGAACAGAACGGCAGCAGGCGGTCGACGCATCGTGCGAGCTTAGCGGCCGGGCCCCGGCCGCGCACGACGCTCGCAGGCGCCGGTGCTCACAGCGCCGTGTGCGGCATCAGCAGCGGCATCAGTACGTGCAGCCCGAGATCGGCCGTGAAGTGGGCCACGATCGCCATCTCCAGACCGCGCTTCCAGTACAGCCAGCCGAACGCAACGCCGGCGAGCGCGTTGAGCAACACCGTGCGCGCGATCACGCCGGCATCGAGATCCCAGACGCCGGCCGCTGTCGGCAGGTGGCCAGCACCAAACAACAGCGCCGCCCCGAGGATCGCGCTCCACGCTGCCGCGGGTGGCAAGCTGCCGTCGTACCCGTGGTCGCGTCGCAGCAGCCAAGTGGCGGCCCAGGCCAGCAGGGTCATCAGAAACAGTCGCAGTTGCAGTTCCTCGACGATGCCGCCGTAGAACGAGGCGAGCAGGCCGTACATCGCGCTGCGCGCGCCGTCGATGTCCTGCATCGCGACCTTGGCCGGAGGCAGCAGCAGCGGGTCGAGCAGCGCGGACAAGGCCAGCACGACCACGGCCGCGGCAGCACCCAGGCCGGCGGCGCGCCAGGGTTGCAGCGGCGCCAGCCGCGCCTGGCCATGGCGGTTGAGCCAACGCTGCAGCAGCGGCGCACCCAGTCCGATCCGATGGCCCATGCGCAACCCGGCCCAGGCCAGCAGGGTGGCGAGCACGAACATCTGCATCGCCTGGATCGCGATCAGGGCCGGCAGCGGCACCGGCAACGCCTCGACCCGGCCCGGGGCGAGTTGCATCAAATAGGGGAACACCGCGACCGTCGACAGCGCCGCTGCCGCAGCGAGCGCCACTGCCACACGCAGGTCCTGGCGGACGCGCGGCGCCGCGATGACATTCATGCCCGGCGCTTCATGAACAACACCATCGGTTGCCACGGCGCGGCCTGCACCACGTCGACCAGTTCCCAGCCCTGTTGACCGAGCGCCTGCAGCTCGGCTTCGACCGTTTCGGTCTTCAGACCGAACATGCCCGGCTTGATCTCCTGCACCTTGTACTGCCAGCGCTCACTCATGCGAATCTCCCTTGGATGCTGATGGGGTGCGATCGGGCTGTGGCCCGGGTGGCGGCAACCGGCCGGCCCGGCGCAGCGCATCGCGCAGGACGTACTCGATCTGCGCGTTGACGCTGCGCAGCTCATCATCGGCCCAGCGCTGCACCGCCGCCAGCACCGTGGCATCGATCCGCAGCGGATAGGCCTTGCGGGGGCTCACCCGCGCCCGCCGCGTGCGCGCCGCTTGCTGCTGGCGACGGTGTAAACGAAGGCAATTGCCAGCCCGTTGACCACGACCACCATGACCACCGCCAGGATCGACAGCCGGCGGTCGTCATCGCCCCACAGCGCGATACCGGTCGCAGTGGCCAGCGTGGCCACGCCGACCATCCGCATCAACCGTGCCAGCCGGCTGTCGAGCAAGGCCTTGTCGCGGACGGTCATGCGGCTGTGGCCGGCCAGTGGCAGCCGGCCGTCGCCCAGCCAGCGAGCGAACACGAACGCCGGCAGCGCGAAGATCGCGAACACCAGCGCGACGACATGATGGGCGGCCATCAGTACAGCGAGCCTGCGTTGACCACCGGCTGGGTGCCGCGGTCGGCGCACAGCACAACCAGCAGGTTGCTGACCATCGCCGCACGCCGCTCCTCGTCGAGCTGGACCACGCCGCTTTTCTGCAGTTCCGACAGCGCCATCTCGACCATGCCCACTGCACCGGCGACGATCCGCGTGCGCGCCGCGATCACCGCGTTGGCCTGCTGGCGCTGCAACATCGCGTGGGCGATTTCCGGGGCGTAGGCCAGGTGGCTGATCCGCGCCTCGAGCACGTCCACGCCCGCCGATGCCAGGCGCTCGTCGAGGTGTTCCTTGAGCCGGTCGGAGATCTCGACCGGGTGGCTGCGCAGCGAGATCTGCCCGTCCTCGTGCTGGTCGTAGGGATAGCTGGTCGCCATCGCGCGCAGCGCCGCTTCGGACTGGATGTGCACGAAGCTCTCGTAGTTGTCGACGTTGAACACCGCTTCGGCCGAGTCGACCACGCGCCACACGATCACCGCCGCGATCTCGATCGGGCTGCCGTCGAGCTCGTTGACCTTCAGTCGGCCGCTCTCGAAGTTGCGCACGCGCAAAGACACCTTCTTCTTGGTCAGGAAGGGGTTGTTCCAGCGCAGCCCGTTGTCCTTCGCGGTACCGACATAGCGGCCGAACAGACTCAGCACCGCGGCTTGGTTGGGCTCGACCATGTACAGGCCGAGTGCGGAGAACGCGATCAGCAGCGCGGCCACGACCGCCAGCACGGGCAGGGCGCCGCCGGTGGAGAGCATCAGCCAGCCGCACGCGGCGATCGCGACCAGTTGCAGGGCCACCACCGGGATGCCGGGGAAGGAGCGGATCGGATTCTCTTTCATGCGGCATCTCCCAGAGAGTTCTCCAAGTGATATCGATGAGATATCATTCTGTCAAGCGGCGATCACATGCGCCTGCCCGGCACCGCGGCACGATACCGATACCGATGCCCTCCCAGCCCTGGAGTCTCGATGCACCGCCCTCGCCATTTCTCGATGCTGCGCGACTTCCATCTGGCCGACTGGTTCACGCTGGCCAACGCCTTCTGCGGCACCGGCGCGGTGTTCGCGGCGATGCGGTTCCTGCAGGACGGCGGTGTGCGCGATCTGCTGATCGGGATGGCGCTGATTCCGCTGGCGTTCGTGTTCGACGCGCTCGACGGCCGCATCGCGCGCTGGCGCAAGGTCGCCTCCACGCTGGGGCGTGAGCTCGACTCGCTGGCCGACGTGATCTCGTTCGGTCTGGCGCCGGCAGCGTTGGCCTACGCCTGCGGTATGCAGGGCGGTTGGGACTGGATCGTGCTCAGTTTCTTCGTCGGCTGTGGCGTCAGCCGGTTGGCCCGCTACAACGTCACCGCCGAGACTCTGGCCGATGGCGGCGACAAGGTGAAGTTCTTCGAGGGCACGCCGATCCCCAGCAGTCTGCTGCTGGTGGTGGTGCTCGCGATCGCGGCAGCGCAGGGCCGGATCGGCGATGCGCTGTGGCTGGGCGACGTGCGGATCGGGCCGTGGTCGCTGCACCCGCTGGTGCTGATGTTCGTGCTGTCGGGGTCGCTGATGATCAGCAAGACGCTGCGTATCCCCAAGCCTTAGGGCAGGGCGCAAGGCGGCTGGGAAGGCGGCATGTGATTGCGGCGGGCGCGACGCAGCTGTTGCTATGATCGGGCCATCGCGGCGGGAGCGAACGATGGCAAACGATGCGTGGGGCCCGGCGGAGCCGGGTGAGGAACTCGAGCAGCTCGCACGCCGCTACTGGGATGCCTGGCAGTCGGCATTGCAACGCACGATGCCCGGCGCTGCGCCGGGTGGATTTGCCGGCTTCTCCAGTGGCGCGGCCGCCCGGCCGTCCGAGCCCTGGCGGGCGATGTTCGAGGCCTGGGTGCCACCGTCGCCCAGCGGTAACGCGGGCGTGGAGGACGTGTTGCGGCGCTTCAACCGGCAGGCCGGCGACTGGTGGACGCGCATGCAGGGCATGGCCGAGGGATTTGCCGGCCAGCGCCCGTCGCCCGAGACCGTCGCGCGGGCCTGGCGCGAGGCGCTGGGTGGCGATACGGCCAATCCGTTCGCACAGATGTTCGGCGGACTGGGCGGCACCGGCATCGAGGGCTGGGACGGCTGGCTGCGGTCGTTGCAGCCCGTGGTCGATGCGCTGCGCGGCGATGGGGGCGCTGTCGGACCCTGGGCCGCGTTCGGGCCGTCGCGCGAGCACCAGGTGCGCTGGCAGGCGCTGCTCGATGCGTTCGCCGAGTACCCCAAGACGCAGCAGGCCTATCAGGGACTGCTGTTGCAGGCCTCGCAGGCCGCGTTCGCACGTTTCGAGCGCCGGCTGTCGGAGCTCGATGCCGAGGCCGTGACGATCGAGTCGCCACGGGCCTTGTTCGACCTGTGGGTCGAAGCCGCTGAAGAGGCCTATGCCGAGGTTGCATTGTCGCCGGGCTTCCGCGGCGCGTATGCGCAGATGGTCGCCGGGCAGATGCGCCTGCGCCAGGCGGTGCAGCGCGAGGTCGAGCAGGCCTGCCGGTTGCTCGACCTGCCCACGCGCAGCGAACTCGATGGCGCGCATCGCAAGATCGTCGATCTGGAGCGGACCGTGCGCCGGTTGCGCGATCGTCTGGAGGAGGTCGACTCGGAGCCCGCTGCGCCAGAGCCGCCGCGCAAGGCGCGCGCGGTCCGGACCGCATCGCCGCGTCGCACTGCGCGACCGGTACGCAACGCGGCCGTGTCGGACACACCCGCACCGGCGACCGCGTCCAGCCAAGCGCCGGCCAAGCCCGCACGGCCAAGGCGCGCGCCGAAGAAGGCAGCCGCCAAGACCGCCCCCCGTCAGACGGCGCGCAAGACCGGGGCGGCGCAGCGTTCGAGCGCGCAGCGTGCGCCGGCCAAGCGTGCGGCCACGGCCAAGAACTGGCCGGCGGCGATCCCGCAGGCGCCCGCACCGCTGACATCCGCCAAGCCGCGGACCCGGAAGCGCTGAGATGGCAGGACCGGTGCGGATCACGCCCGAAGGCATCGCCGAGGAGGCACTCAGGGTCCAGCGCAAGCTTCTGGCCGGCCTGACGACGCTGCGCGAAGTCGGCGACGTGGACTATGGGGCCACGCCCCGGGAAGAGGTCTGGCGCGACGGCAAGGTCGTGCTGTATCGCTTCGTCGGCGCGCAGGCAGCGACCTCGCGCACGCCGCTGCTGGTCGCCTATGCGCTGGTCAACCGACCCTACATGATCGATCTGCAGGCCGACCGCTCGATCGTCGCCGGGCTACTGGCGCGCGGGCAGGACGTCTACGTGCTGGACTGGGGCTATGCCGATCGTTCCGACCGGTTCCTCACGCTGGAGGACTACATCGAGCGCTTCCTGGGCGGTGCGGTGGATCATCTGCGCCGTCGCTTCGGGCTGCCCGCGATCAACCTGTTGGGCATCTGCCAAGGCGGGACATTCGCACTCAGCTATGCGGCGCTTCATCCCGAGCGCGTGCGCAACCTGATCACGATGGTCACGCCGGTGGACTTCCACACCGACGACAACATGCTCGCGCACTGGGCGCGGGATCTGGATGTCGACCTGTTCGTCGAGACGCTGGGCAACGTGCCGGCCGACATGATGAATGCCTGCTACCTGATGATGAAGCCGTGGCGGCTGCTGGTGCACAAGTACGTGGGGCTGGTCGACATCCTCGACGATCCGAAGGCGGTCGAGGACTTCCTGCGCATGGAAAAGTGGATCTTCGATTCGCCCGATCAGGCCGGCGAGGCCTTCCGCCAGTTCGTGCGCCAGTTCTACCAGGACAACGGCTTCGTCGCCGGCAGCGTGGTGATTGGCGAACGCGCGGTGGACCTGGCGCAGGTGACGATGCCAGTGCTCAACATCTACGCCGAGCAGGACCACATGGTGCCGCCCGACGCATCGCGCGCGCTGCAGGGGCTGGTCGGCACCGAGGATTACGCCGAGCTTTCGTTCCGCGGCGGGCATATCGGCATCTACGTGTCCGGACGCGCGCAGGTGCAGGTGCCTGCGGCCATCTGCGACTGGCTTGCGCAGCGCGACTGAGTGCGCCGTCGTCCGCTGTCTTTCCCCTTCGCCAGGAGCCGATCGATGTCCACGCCCGTCCCGAGCTTGAGCCGTTCCCGCAGCGACCGTGTCCTGGCCGGCGTGTTGGGCGGCGTCGCACGCAGGTTCGACTGGAATGCCACACTGGTGCGCGCGCTCTATGTCGTGGTGTCGGTGCTCTCTGCAGCGTTTCCCGGCGTACTGGTCTACCTGCTGCTGTGGCTGCTGATGCCCGAAGGCGAGACCTGAGGCGATGCTGCGCTGGCGACGCCTGCCGACTCCGTTGCGCGCGCTGTTGCTGGCCTTGGGCGCGATCTGGACGCTGCCCAATACCGCCATCGGCCTGCTCGGCGGGTTGGCCGGCCTGCCGTTCGGCGCACGGGCCCGCTGGCGTGATGGCGACTGCGCACTGGTGTTCGATCGCTGGCCCTGGGGGCCGGGCGGGGCGATCACGTTCGGCAACACGATCCTGCATACCGGCGATTCGCTCGACCGTGCCTGCAGTACCTACGCGCATCGCGCCGCGCTGTGCGTGCAAGCGCCGATCCGCCTGGGCGATCACGAGCGCGCCCATGTCTTCCAGTACATGGTGCTCGGTCCGCTGTTCTTGCCGTTGTATCTGCTGTGCGGGGGCATCAGCGTGCGCAACCGCTTCGAACGCGCGGCCGACCGCTATGCGCTGACCGGGCATGGCTGGTGGCCATGGCCGACGCCGTGATCCGATAGCTGCCGGTCAGCGTCCGAGCTGCACGCGGGTCTCGCCTGTCGGTACACCACCCGGCGCGAAGCGCCGCTCGGCGAACATGATGTCGTTGGCGCTGGCCAGGACCACCGTGCTGCTGCGCGTGCCGTACATCGGATCCTCGATGAACGGCGGCGACAGGCGCCGTTCCAGCGCAAGGCCGACGCCGGTGTCGGGCAATTGCGCGTCGTCGGCAGGACGCACGTCGCGCAGGCCGGCGAACAGTGGCTCCAGAGCGCCTGAAGCGCCAGACGATGCCGCGAGCCAGTCTTGCAAAGTGCGTGTGGCCGCGTTGCTCTTGGGCCAGGGCGCGTCGAATGCGCCATTGGACATCGCGTGCAGTCCCGGGGCGACCTCGGCAACCGCGAAGCGGGGGTGGTTGCTGGCGAACCACAGCGCGTCACCGTCCCACAACAGCAGGTTGAAGCGCCCGTAGCCCGCGGCGTCGTCGGCCAGCGCATGGGCGAAGCGCTCGGCCGAGGCGTCGCCGCGGACGAAGTCGCGCACCAGCCAGCCACGCGACAACCGCGCGGTCTCCGGCGCCACGCCCGCGCGGACATTGGTCACTGCTGCCAGCCGGCGGCGGGACGAGACCTGCAGCCAACTGCCACCCGACTGCAGGTCACGGCCGCCGAACACGTCCGGTGCCTCGGGATCGACACCGGCCGCCGCGGTCGGCCGCGCGTGCGCCTCGTCGCGATTGGCGATCAGCACCAGCGGCAGGTCGGGGCGAGTATTCCAGGCGATAGCGATCAGGCACATGCGCCGATGCTAGTCGAATGCGGCGCCGTGCCGCGCGTTCCGGGCTCGGGTCACCGATGATGTGACGCCAGGACGGCGTCCAGACCCGTTGGCATGCGGCCTGCTGGTACCGGAGGCGGGACTCGAACCCGCACGCTTTTAAAGGCGGTGGATTTTGAGTCCACTGCGTCTACCATTCCGCCACTCCGGCGCGGACGGCGAGTATAGCGGATCGTCCGGCATGGAAGCGGACACCTGCGTTCGCGAAATTCGAACATCCCCTCTGGCATGCTCCGCGGGCCGGCGCGTGCCGGTGGCAGCAGGAGACGGGCATGGTGGGCAGTCGACGTGGACGCGAGCGCGGGGACCGCTTGGGGCGAGGGCTCGTGGCGGTGCCGGTCGGCATGCTGCTCCTGGCACTGGCCGCATGCGCGAGCCCGTCCGGGCGGCACATGGGCGCCGCCGAGCCCGTTGGCGAACGGGTGCTCGATCCTGCGGTGTTGCGGGTACCGGCCCAGCCGTCCGGGCAGTTGCGTCTGGCGCAGGGCGTCTTCCGTGTGCACTTGAGCAACATCCGCTGCGTGCGTGCGCCCTGTCCCAACGGTTACATGGTATCCGACGTCGAGGGACAGCCGGCGGCGTTGCGACCTGATGTGCCCCAACCGGTCTCGCGGCTGCCGCAGCAGATGCGCTTCGATGCGGCCTCCGGCGGGCCGATCGAGGACGGCCTGGTCGACCGGGCGCATCAGGGCGACGGTATCGTCGTGCAGGGCCGGGCCTGGCTCGACGAGGGCGGCCAGATCCTGCGCGTGGAGGTCGAGCGCCTGCTCGACTAGCGGTGTCTGCCGTCGCGGCGTACTGATCTGCGTGCGCAGCTAGTCGGCCGAATCGAACGCGTCGGTTTGCATGATCGTCTCGCGGCGCAGATACCAGTCCCCGCCCTGTGGGTCGAACAGCGCGCAGCGCAGGATCGGCGCCTGATAGATGTGCAGCGAAACCGCGACCACCGCGGGGTCGGCGTTGCGGATGATGTGGTACTCGTGCGGCGGGATCAGACTGCCGGCGCTGCCGGTCTGCGCCTGCACGGTGCTCGCCGGCCGGAAGCGGTGGCGCGCACCATCCCGCCCGAGGCATTCGTACTGCACGATCTCGAGCGTGCCGTGCCACACGCCCTCCACGCACCACAGTTCGTCGTGATCGTGCAGCGGCGTGCCCTGGCCCGGGGCCCAGGTCATCGCGACGATGCTGTAGCCGTGCTGCGGACTGCGGTAGAGCTCGCGGCGTGCGTAATGGCCGTCGACCGGCGCGTGCACGCAGGGCGGCAGACGCACCGCAGGATCGCGGATCAAGGCTTGCATCGTCTCGCGCAGTGCAGCGGTGACAGCGTGCGCGTCATCGTGGACGAGCGCGGCGTCGACCGCGGCGATCAGCCGGTCGCGGCCGGGATAGCGGATGTCGGGCAGTGGTGGCGTGGCTTCAAGCATGCGGTCCAGTCTAGCCGCTGCGATCGATGCGCCGTGTCGCGGCTCTGCGCTCAGGTCGCGAGCGCATCGAGGAAGCCGCGCAGCGCCGGCCCGAAGCGGGCGATGTCGACCAGGAACGCATCGTGGCCCTGCGGCGACTCGAGCGGCAGGAACTGTGCATCGACACCGCCGGCGCGCAGGCCATCGGCGATCTGGCGCTGTTGCTGCAGCGGGAACAGGATGTCGGTGTGCACGCCGATGCTCAGCGCGCGCTCGACCCGCAGCGCTGCCAGGCCGGCATCGGTATCGCCGCCGCAGTGATCGCCGATATCGAACCAGTCCATCGATCGGCTCAGGTAGAGATAGCAGTTGGGATCGAAGCGGCGCACGAAGCGGCGCGCATGGCCTTCGAGATAGCTTTCGACCTCGAACTCCAGACCGAACGGATCCTCGTCGTCGCGGCGGTCCGACTCCAGGCGCACGCGCCCGAAGCGGCCATCCCACTCGAGCGCCGAGCGATAGGTGATGACGCCGAGCTTGCGTGCCATGCGCATGCCGCTCTCGGGGTAGGCCGCATCACTGTAGTCGCCGCCGTTCCACATCGGGTCGAGCCGGATCGCCTCGCGCTGCAACGAGCGGATCGCGATCGAGAACGGCAGTGCGCGCGCCGCGCCGCAGATGTTGACGTGCGTGCGCGCCAGGCCCGGGTGGCGCGCCAGCAGCGACAGCGCGGTCATGCCGCCCATCGAGTTGCCGATCACGCAGGCCAGTTGCGCGATACCCAACGCCCGCACGACGTGCGCGGCGGCGTCGGCGACATCCTCGATCGACAGATCGGGGAACGCCAGGCGGTAGGGCGCGCCGGTGGCCGGATCGATCGAGGCCGGGCCGGTGGAGCCTTTGCAACTGCCCAGCGAATTGACGCAGACCACGAACCAGCGGTCGGTATCGATCGGACGGCCGGGACCCACCATCGCCTCCCACCAGCCGGGCGATGGGTCATCGCCATGCGCGGCGGCGTGGGCGTCGGGCGACAGGCCGGTGACGATGAGGATCGCATTGCCGGCAGCGGGATCGAGCCGGCCCCAGGTCTCGTAGGCGACACGTGCGCCGTGCAGCATGCCGCCGCGCTTCATCGCGAACGGCGAGGGCAGCGCGACGAAGCGGCTGCCCGGCGGGATGAATTCGGTCATCGGATCTGGCGCCCGGAGGCGCGATGGCGGGCCGGTGGCGCGTGGCGTTGCATGATCGCGGTTCGCCCGGCGAAAAGCCATCGCCGGGCGTCCGCCTCGCCGCTAGGGGCGGGGCGCCTCGATCACCAGCTCGATCGTGTCCGTGGTGGGCAGGCTCACGCGCACCGGCGCCGATTCCAGGTCGTCGGCGCTGCGGTCGGCGATGCCGCGGGCCGCGATCCGGGCGATGACTTCGACCTCGTCGAGTGCCGACAGCGGCTGGGTCGGCATCGGGCTGTCGCCGTCATCGAGCACGATGTCGAGCGGCAGCGCGGACAGGCGGTGGCGCTGCGCGGCCACCGGCATCGGCGGGCCGCCGGGTTGGCGCGCCATCACGAACACACTGGCCTCGGGCGGCAGTCGCGCAGCCAGGGCCGCAGCGTCGCCTGCGATGCGCACGCGCACGTGCAGTGCGCGGGCCGGGACCGCGGCCGTCGCCTCGGTGGCCGGGGCGGTCGACGCGGGCATGCCCGCAGCCTCGCGTGCGGCGGCGATCTGCTCGCGCAAAGTCGCGGCGGTCTCGCCGTCGAGCTGGGCCAGCAGCGGCTCCCAGGTCGCGACCGCAGCCGCGTCGTCGCCGGCCTGGCGCTGGGCAATGCCCAAGAACCAGCGCGCGTGCTGCTGCTCGGGGTTGCGCGCGAGCACCGTGCGCAGGATCTCGACGGCGGTATCGTCGAAGCGGCGCTGCGGATGCGCCTCGGCGCGGGCCCGGGCGTATTCGACCTGCAGCGCGTCGTCGTCGGGCAGCAGCTTGGCCGCACGCTCGATCGCATCGCGCGCCTTGCCCGGCTCCTGCATCGCCGCATAACTGCGGCCCAGCAGCAGCCAGCCCTCGGGCTGGCGCGGGTCGCGTTCCAGGTCGGCCTGCAGGCGGGTGATCGCCTCTTCCAGCGAACCGGGCGCGCGCAGCGACTGCGGATCGAGCGCGGCGGGGGTGCCGACGATGGTGTACAGGCCGCCGACCAGCACCGGCACCAGCACGGCCACCGCCAGCGCCACGCGCGGCGCACCGGTGCGCAGGGCATGGACCAGCATGGCGACGGTCGCCAGCGTGATGCAGATCGCGATCGCAACGAAAACGGCCATTACCACTCCTGGGGTTCATCGATCGGCGGCAACGGCTCGCGACGACGCGCGGCCACGATCCGCCAGATCACCACGCCACCGGCGCCGAGCACGAGCAACGGGCCGAACCACAGCAGCCAGGTCGCCGGCCCGACCCGCGGGCGATAGAGCACGAATTCCCCGTAGCGCGCGACCAGATGCTCGCGGATCTGCGCATCGCTCTGCCCGCGACGCATCAGCGTGAGCACTTCACGGCGCAGGTCGTGGGCGATCTGGGCATTGGAATCGGCCAGCGACTGGTTCTGGCACATCACGCAGCGCAATTCGAGGATCAGGCTGCGGAAGCGCTTTTCCTCGGCGGCGTTCTCGAACGTCAGTGGCGCCGGATCGACGGCGGCCTGCGCGCGCGCCGCGGGCGGCCAGGCCAGGCACAGGGCCAGTGCGAGCAAGAGCGCACGGATCATGGCGCCTCCAGCCGTTCGACCTGCGGCAGCAGCTGCGTGCGCAGCACCTCGGGGGTCATCGGGCCGACGTACTTCCAGACGATGGTGCCGTCGCCGTTGACCAGGAAGGTTTCCGGTGCGCCGTAGATGCCCCAGTCGATCGCCGCGTGGCCCTCGTAGTCCACCAGCACCAGCCAGTACGGATTGCCGAACTGCTCGAGCCAGCGCAGCGCATCGCTGTGCTCGTCCTTCCAGTTGTAGCCGATCACGCGCACGCGCTTGGTCTTGGCGAACTCGCTGATCACCGCATGTTCCTCGCGGCAGCCTGGGCACCAACTGCCCCAGACGTTGAGCAGGTAGGGTTCGCCGCGCAGCTCGGCCGCGGTCACCATCCGGCCCGGCTCATGCAGCACCGGCAGGCGGAAGTCGGGCGCGGGCTTGCCGATCAGCGGCGAGGGCAGGGCGTCGCGATTGGGATTGCGGCTCAGCCAGACGCCCGCGGCGAGCAGCACGGCGATTGCCGCGAAGACCGCCAGCGGCAACCAGCGGCCGCGGGAGCGACGGGTCGGGGACGTGCTCATGCGGACGGCTCCCTGCGCGGCGACGGCGGACGGCGGAAACGGCGATCACCGGCGACAATGAACGCCCCCAGCGCCATCAGGAACGCGCCGGCCCAGATCCAGCGCACGAACGGCTTGACGTGCACACGCAGCGCCCAGGCGCCGCCGCCGAGCGGCTCGCCGAGCGCGACATAGACGTCGCGGGTCACCCCCGCCTGGATCGCGCTCTCGGTCATCACCTGGCCGCCGCTGACATAGGCACGCTTCTCGGGATGCAACGTGGCGACCAGGCGGTCGTCGCGCAGCATGCGCACGGTGCCGCGGTCGGAAATGTAGTTCGGTCCCTCGTGGTGCTCGACGCCGTCGAGCACGAACGCATCGCGGCCCATCTCCAGCGTCTGACCGGGCGCCAATGCGACTTCGCGCTGGACATTGAGCGCCTCGACCAGCAATGCGCCGACCAGGAACACCGCGATGCCCAGGTGGCCGAGCAGCATGCCGGTCATCTCGGGCGTGAAGCGCTTGGAGCCGGTGCGCAGCCGCACCCAGACGAAGCGCAGCGTGCCGGCGGCGACCCACACCGCACCCGCGATGCCCATCGCGACCTTCCACGGGCCCTGCGGGGCCACATAGAAACCGATCGCGCCGAGCACCAGCGCCAGCACCGCCCAGGGCGCGAGCATGCGCAGCGGGCGGCTGGCCGCGTCGTTCTGCCAGCGGGTCAGTGGCCCGAACGGCAGCAGCAGGACCAGCGGTGCCATCAGCACCAGGAACAGCAGCGAGAAGTACGGGGGACCGACCGAGATCTTGCCCAGGTCCAGCGCGTCGGCCAGCAGCGGATACAGCGTACCCAGCAGCACCATCGCGCACGCCGTGACCAGCAGCAGGTTGTTGGCCAACAGCAGGGTTTCGCGCGAAGTCGCTGTGAACGGCTTGCCGCCACGGCCATCCGGCGCGCGCAGCGCATAGAGCAGCAGCGAGCCGCCGACGACGACCCCCAGGAACACCAGGATGAACAGGCCGCGTGCCGGGTCGGCCGCGAAGCTGTGCACGCTGGTCAGTACGCCCGAGCGCACCAGGAATGCGCCCAGCAGCGACAGCGAGAATGCGGCGATCGCCAGCAGCAGCGTCCAGCCGTGGAAGCTGCCGCGCTTCTCGGTCACCGCCTGCGAATGGATCAGCGCCGCGCCGGCCAGCCACGGCATGAAACTGGCGTTCTCGACCGGATCCCAGAACCACCAGCCGCCCCAGCCCAGTTCCGCATACGCCCACCACGAGCCGAGCGCGATGCCGATGGTCAGAAACGCCCAGGCCACGTTGGTCCACGGCCGCGTCCAGCGCAGCCAGCGCGCATCGATGCGACCGTCGAGCAGCGCGGCGATCGCGAATGCGAACGGCACCATGAAGCCCGAATAGCCGATGTAGAGCATCGGCGGGTGCACGATCATGCCCGGGTCCTGCAGCAGCGGGTTGAGATCGCGGCCGTCGAGCGGCATCGGCAGGATGCGGTCGAAGGGATTGCTGGTGAAGATCAGAAACGCCAGGAAGCCGAAGCAGATCGCGCCCATGATCCCGAGCACGCGGGCCAGCACCACGTCGGGCACGTCGCGCGAGCCCCAGGCCACTGCGCCGTTCCAGCACGCCAGCAGAAAGCCCCACAGCAGCAGCGAGCCTTCATGGCCGCCCCACACCGCGGTGATCCGGTAGACCATCGGCAGCAGCAGGTTGGAGTTGTCGGTCACGTAGCGCACCGAGAAGTCCTGCACCATGAAGGCGACGGTGAGCAGCACCCAGGCGGCGAGCAGCAGGATCGCCTGCGCGTAAGCGGCCGGTCGCGCGGTCGCCATCCACGGCGCGATGCCGCGCCGCGCGCCGAGCAGCGGCAGCACGGTCTGCAGCAGCGAGGCGACCAGCGCCAGCAGCAGGGTGATCTGACCGAGTTCAGGCAGCATCGGTGCGCTCCGGGCGCGGCCCGCAGACCATCGCCGTCATTGCGCGGCCTCGGCCGGCGTCGCGACCCCGTGCTTGTCGTGGGCCAGGCCCATCTTGTCGGCGACTTCCTTGGGCACGTAGGTCTCGTCGTGCTTGGCCAGCACCTGCTCGGCGACGAATACGCCGTCGGCCATGCGCCCGGTGGCGACGACGGCCTGGTTCTCGCGGAACAGGTCGGGGAGGATGCCGGTGTAGCTGACCGGCAGCTCGGCATCGCCATCGGTGACGCGGAAGTGCGCCTCCATCGAGCCGGTGGCGCGCGAGAACGATCCATCGGCGACCATGCCGCCGAGGCGGAAGCGCGCTTCGCCCGAGGCGACCGCGGGGCCGGCGGTGCCGGCCAGTACCTCGGCCGGGGTATAGAGATACGAGACGTTGCGCTGCAACGCGAAGGCGATCAGCGTGGCCGACAACGCGCCGGCGGCGGCGAGCGCGACGACGAAGCCCAGGCGGCGTTTGCGGACGGGGTTCATCGGGTCAGCTCCGTATCGGGGGCGGGGACGACGGCGGCCTGGCGGCGCGCCTCAAGGGTGCGGACCGCACGCAGCGTCTGCGCGATGCGGATGCGCGGGGCGACGAAGTCCCACACCAGCACGGCTGCGAACACCGCGTAGGCGGCGACGACGTATTCCAGATAGCTCATGCGCGTTCTCCCGGTGCGCCGGCCATCCGCCGCACCCAGTCCTTGCCCGCCTCGCGGCGCAGGTTGTCGGCGCGGGCGCGCGCCAGCAGCGACCCGACGAACCAGAACTTGGTCGCCACGATCATCCACAGCAACGGGCCGATCATGCTCGCGTCCATGCTCGACTCGCCGAACACGCGGATCGTCTGGCCCTGGTGCAGCGAGTCCCACCACACCACCGAGTAACGGATGATCGGCAGCAGCGCGACGCCGACGATCGCCAGCAGCGATGCCGCGCGTGCGGCCGTGCGGCGGTCCTCGATCGACTGGTACAGGCCGATCACCCCGAGGTAGAGGAACAACAGGATCAACTGCGTGGTCAGGCGCGGATCCCAGTCCCACCAGGTGCCCCACATCGGCTTGCCCCAGATCGAGCCGGTCACCAGCGTGATCACGGTGAAGGCCGCCCCGATCGGCGCGCAGGCCATCGCCAGGATCTCGCACAGCTTGATCCGCCAGATCAGCGCGATCGCGCCGTAGAGCGCCATCAGCGCGAACACCGCCAGGCTCATCCAGGCGCTGGGCACATGGATGTAGAGGATCCGGAAGCTGTCGCCCTGCTGGTAGTCGGCCGGGACCTGGAACAGCGCGCCGTACAGGCCGACGGCCATCGTCAGCAGCGCCAGGCCATAGGCCCACGGTGCCCAGCGCCGCGCGAAGCGGTCGAAGGTCGGTGGCGAGCCGAGCTGATGGAACCAGAGGACAATGGGATTCATGCGGGCGGGCGTGCTGGCGTGAACGGGCTGGCGGGAGCGTGCGGCATGGTCTTCGGCCGCGAGCGGAACGGTGGCGCGTCGGTGGCGGTCATTGGCTGCATGACCTCAGGTCAGCGCGATGCGGATGGCGGCGGCGGCGGCGACGGGCGCCAACACCACGGCGGCGACGAGGCCGGCGCCGAGCAGCAGCAGGCCGCCGGTCGGATCGTGGCCCTGGGCCGAGATCGCCACGCTGCCGGCTCCGAACACCAGCACCGGGACGTACAGCGGCAGTGCGAGCAGCGCCAACAGGATACCGGAACGACGCATGCCGATGGTCAGCGCGGCGACGACCGCACCGAGCAGGCTCAGCAGCGGCGTGCCCAGCGCGAGTCCCGCCAGCAACACCGGGAGCTGCGCGCGGGGCAGCCCCAGCAGTTCGGCCAGCAGCGGCGCGGCCAGCAGCAACGGCAAGGTCGTGGTCGCCCAATGCGACACCGTGCGCACCAGCACCAGCCAGGCCAGCGGGACCGGGGCGAGCATCCACTGCTCGAGCGAGCCGTCGTCGGCATCGCCGCGGAACAGCGTGTCGAGCGCCAGCAGTCCCGACAGCAGCGCCGCGACCCACAGCACGCCCGGCGCGACCCGGGCCAGCATCGCCGCGTCGCTGCCCAGCGCCAGCGCGAACAACACGATGACGATCAGCGCGAACAGCGCCGGCTGGAACGCGTCGCCGCGCCGGCGCCACAGCAGTCGCAGATCGCGCGCGATCAGCGCCCGGGCACTGCCGGCCAGCGTCGGCAGCGGCGCGCTCATGCCGCCGCGTCCAGGCACAGCTCGCGGGTGCGCACCGGCGGCGCGGCATAGGCGCCGTGGGTGGTGACCAGCGCCGCGCCGCCGTCGTCGAGCTGGGCGCGGACCATGCGGTTGACCAGCTCGATGCCCTGCAGGTCGAGATTGGCGTAGGGCTCGTCGAGCAGCCACAGCGGGGCGGGCGACATCCACAGCCGCGCCAGCGACAGCCGCTTCTTCTGGCCGGCCGACATCTGCCGCACCAACAGATGCGCGTGCGCGGCCAAGCCGACGACCCCGAGCGCACGCTCGGCCGTCTGGCTCGTCCGGCAGCCCTGCAGGCGCGCCAGGAACGCGAGGTTCTCGACCGCGTCCAGGTCGGCCTTCAATCCGGGCAGGTGGCCCAGGTAGGCCATGGTGCCGGCGCGCATTGCGCGGGCGATCGGGCGGCCGGCGACTTCGACCGTGCCGTCGTCGGCCTCGAGCAATCCCGCCAGTACGCGCAGCAACGTGGTCTTGCCAACGCCGTTGCCGCCGCGTACCAGCAGTGCCTCACCGGCCTGCACCGCGAAGTCCAACGGCCCGAAGACCGGACGCTCGTCACGCGAGAAGCGCAGGCCGCGGGTGGCGAGCAGGGGCGGAACGGCAGCGGGCATCGGGCAGGCGGTCGGCGGGCAGAAGGGCCGCGTCGGACGTGCATTCTAGGGACTGCCGACGCCCCCGGCATTGCGCTGGGTCAATGCCGCCCCCGACGAGCACCCCAAAACCGGGGTCAGAGTGCAATTTCCTGGTGAAATTGCACTCTGACCCGGGTTTTGGGGCAGATGGCCCGTACACTCGGTGCCCTTTCACGATGGACGCAGGCCAGATGATCCGGACCAAGCTGCCCAAGGTCGGCACCACGATCTTCACCGTGATGTCGCAGTTGGCGGCCGAGCACGGCGCGGTCAATCTCGGGCAGGGCTTCCCGGATTTCGAGGTGCCCCAGCGTCTGGTCGACGCGCTCGCCGAGGCGATGCGTGCCGGCCACAACCAGTATGCGCCGATGACCGGCATCCCGGCGCTGCGCCAGGCGATCGCCGAGAAGACGGCGCGTGTCTACGGCCATTGTCCCGATCCCGAGACCGAGGTCACCGTGACCAGCGGTGCGACCGAGGCGCTGTTCAATGCGATCCACGCGGTCGTGCGCGCCGGTGAGGAAGTGATCGTGCTCGACCCGGCCTACGACAGCTACGAGCCGGCGATCGAGCTGGCGGGCGCGGTCGCGGTGCACGTGCCGCTCGATCCGACCACCTTCGCGCCGGACTGGCAGCGTGTGCGTGAGGCGATCACGCCGCGTACCCGCCTGCTGATCGTCAACAGCCCGCACAACCCCTCGGGCGCGATGTTCGATGCCGACGATATGCAGGCGATCGCCGACATCGTCGCCGAGACCGGCATCTACCTGCTGTCGGACGAGGTCTACGAGCACATCGTCTTCGATGGCGCGCGCCATGAGTCGGCACTGCGCTATCCGGCGCTGCGCGAGCGTGCATTCGTGGTCTCGAGCTTCGGCAAGACCTATCACTGCACCGGCTGGAAGCTCGGCTACTGCATCGCGCCGCCGGCGCTGAGCGCGGAGTTTCGCAAGGTCCACCAGTACAACGTGTTCTGCACGTTCGCGCCGGCCCAGCACGCGTTCGCGGCCATGTTGCGCGAGGAACCCGAGCACTATGAGCAACTGGGCGCGTTCTACCAGGCCAAGCGCGACGCCTTCGCTGCGCAGTTGGCGACGACCCGTCTGCGGCCATTGCCGGTGCCCGGCGGCTACTTCCAGCTCGTCGACTACTCGGCGGTCAGCGACCTCGACGACGCGGCGTTCTGCCGCTGGCTGACGACCGACGAGGGCGTGGCGGCGATCCCGCTCTCGCCGTTCTACGCCCAGCCCCCGCAGGGCCAGCGGCTGGCACGGCTGTGCTTTGCCAAGAATCCGGCCACGCTCGACGCGGCGATCGCGCGGTTGCGCACCCTGTAGCTGGTCTTCGACCCCGCGCCCGGGCCGCCGCGCGGGGCTGCGACGATCGGTCGCAACCGGGCCTTCAGCGCACAGCGCCTAGAATCATGGGGCCTGGCGCTCACGCGGCGCTGTGGTTGTCCTTCCCGAACCCTCAAACGTCCCCGTGCGATCGTTGCTGCCGCCCGTTCTTTGTCTCGCGCTCGCGCTGTCGGCCTGTGCGTCGCCGCCTGCCGGCCCGTTCCACGGCACCGACCTGTCGGGTGTGTCGTACGGGCGCAGCCTGGACCTGCAGGACACCGACGGCCACCCGCGTGGCCTGGGCGATTTCCGCGGCGACTACGTCCTGCTGTCGTTCGGCTATACCCATTGTCCCGAGGTCTGCCCGACCAGCCTGCTCAAGGCCACCCAGGTGCGCCGCGCGTTGGGCGCGGACGGTCAACGGCTGCGGATCGTGTTCGTCACCGTCGATCCCGAGCGCGACACCGGCGCGGTGCTCGAGGAATACGTGCGTGCATTCGGCGACGGCATCGTCGCCTTGCGCGGCGATGCGCTGCAGACGCGGCTGGCAGCGCAGATCTTCCGCGTGACTTACCGTCAGGTGCCCACCCGGTCGTCGTATGCGATGGACCACACGATGGTGAACTACGTGATCGGGCCCGACGGCCGCCTGCAACTGGCCTTCCAGTACGATCAGCCGGTCGCACAGATGGTCGACGACCTTCGGGTCCTGATGACGCGCGAGCGCGGCACCCACTGACCTTGCGGTCGGATTTCTCCGACTTGCGGCCACCGCGACGCAACGCTTAGCCTCGTTCTGGGGAATACAACGGGACAACAAGGATGAAGATTCGTGTGTTCATGGTCGACGACCATGCATTGGTACGCACTGGCATGCGCATGATCCTCGACGGCCAAGACGATATCGAGGTCGTTGGCGAGGCCCAGAGCGGCGAGGAGGCGCTGCCGCAGATTCGCAAGCTGCAGCCCGACATCGTGCTGTGCGACCTGCACCTGCCCGGAGTCAGTGGCCTGGAGGTCACCGAGCGCATCGTGCGCGGTGGCGCACCGACACGGGTGATCGTGGTGTCGATCCTCGAAGACGGCCCGATGCCACGGCGGCTGATCGAAGCCGGCGCTTCGGGCTATGTGGGCAAGGGCGGCGATGCCGGCGAACTGGTGCGTGCGGTGCGCGATGTCGCGCGCGGCAAGCGTTATCTCGCCAGCACCATCGCGCAGAACTTGGCGCTGGCCGGCGTCGACGGCGATGGAACGCCGTTCGATGCGCTGTCGAGCCGCGAACTCGAGGTCGCGATGCTACTGCTGCACGGGTTGCGGCAGGAAGACATCGCCAAACGCCTGAGTCTGAGTGCGAAGACCGTCAATACCCACAAATCGCGGTTGTTCGAGAAGCTGCAGATCCAGGATGCGATCGCATTGGCGCGCTTGGCGAGCCAGTACGGCATCGCGCCACCCGACATGGCGGTGTAGGCGCGCCGCGCCCACAGGGTCCTGCGCGCACGCGCGCAGGCGGCTGCGGCAACGCGGAGTGCACCGCGGCTCGGTTGCCTGGTGCAGTGGGGCAGGGCCGTTGCGCTGTTCTCTCAGGCCCTGCGGTCGTGCGGCATCTGCGGCCGAGCATCGTGACCGGCGATCGAGTGCGCGGGCATCGCGGAGCCCCAGGCCCAGGCGCGAGATCAAAAAAAA
>NZ_JBBAXQ010000015.1:0-98840 GCF_037198055.1 Luteimonas sp. gir | reverse complement strand
TCCAGCGAGCGTGCATCCTGACCCAGGGCCTTTTCGCGGGCACTGCGATCGTTGAACTTCGCATCCAGCCCTTTGACCGCGTCGGCGCGCTTGCTGCGATCGGCCTCGACCTGCGCCAGCCGTGCCCGCTGTTCGGCATGCGCGGCCTCGAGCGCGGCGCGGCGATCCTGGATCGCCGCCTCCATGCCGTCGAGCTCGGTCATTTCGGCCCGCAGCTCTGCGATGCGCTCGCTGCGCTGCTGCTGCAGGTAGCGGTGGTAGACCAGTAGGCGGCCGGCGTCGGCGACCCGGTCCTGCGCCAGCATCAGCTTGAGCGCGGCCTCGTCGCCGATGGTGTAGGCCGCCCGCAGCAACGTCGCCAACTCGGCGCGACGCTGCTCGACGGTGGCGATGAGGGTCTGGCGGCGCGCCTGCAGGCGCTCGAGCTCGGCCTGCTCGGCCGCGAGCTTGATCCGGGTTTCGCGCAGCGCGGTGGTCGACGCCGCAACCTGTTCGTCGGCCTGGCGCAGTTCGCGTGCGGCGGCGCCGCGCTGGCCCTCGAGGCGACGGCGCTCGGCGGCGACGTCACGCAGCTCCTTGCGCACCCGCTCCAGGCGGCGTTCGGTCTCGCGGCTGTTCTGGGCCGCGACCTCGAGCACCGGCAGCGCCGCGGCCAGCAGCGCGGTCAGCAGCAGCGCGGCGCCGGTCGCAGTCGCCCTGCCGGTCATGCTCAGCCGTCGGCCTGCAGCAGGCTGCGGCCGGTCATCTCGGCCGGCACCGGCAGGCCGAGCAGGTCGAGGATCGTCGGCGCCAGGTCGCGCAGCGCTCCACCCCGGCGCAGCGGGCCGGGCCGGCTGCCGACGTAGACCAGATCGACCGGGCCGACCGTGTGCGCGGTATGCGGCTCGCCGGTCTCGGGGTCGCGCATCATCTCGACGTTGCCGTGGTCGGCCGTGACCAGCAGCTCGCCACCCTTCGCACGCACGATCTCGACGATCTCGCCGACCGCGCGGTCGACGGTCTCCACCGCCTTGATCGCCGCCTCGAGCACGCCGGTGTGCCCGACCATGTCGGGGTTGGCGAAGTTGCAGATCACGACATCGAAGCGCTCGTCGCGCACCGCCTGCACCAGTTGCGCGCAGACCTCGGGCGCGCTCATCTCCGGCTGCAGATCGTAGGTCGCGACCTTGGGGCTGGGCACCAGGATGCGCTCCTCGCCCGGGAACGGCGCCTCGCGGCCGCCGCTGAGGAAGAACGTGACGTGCGCGTACTTCTCGGTCTCGGCGATGCGCAGCTGGGTCAGCGCTTGGGCGCCAAGCACTTCGCCCAGCGTGTTGGGCAGATCGTCGGGCGCGAAGGCCAGCGGTGCGGGCAGCCGCGCGTCGTACTCGGTCAGGCAGACGAAGCGCGACAACGCCGGACGCCGCGCCTGGAACCCGGCGAAGGCCGGGTCGACGAACGCCGCGGTGAGCTGGCGGGCGCGGTCGGCGCGGAAGTTCATGAACACCACGGCGTCGCCGTCGGCCATCGGCACCGCGCCGTCGATGACGGTCGGACGCACGAATTCGTCGTTCTCGTCGCGCGCATAGGCAGCCTGCAGGGCTGCGACTGCGTCGGGCGCGCGGTACGGCGAGGCGGCTTCGACGATCGCGTCCCAGGCCTGGCGCACGCGCTCCCAGCGCTGGTCGCGGTCCATCGCGTAGTAGCGGCCCGACACGCTGGCCACGTGCGCGTTGCCCAGCGCCGCGCAGCGGTCTTGCAGCGCGCGCAGGCTCGGTTCGGCCGAACGTGGCGGCATGTCGCGGCCATCGGTGAACGCGTGCACGGCCACGCGCGCCACGCCGCGGCGATGCGCCAGTTCGAGCATTGCGAACAGGTGCGCCTCGTGGCTGTGGACGCCGCCGGGCGAGAGCAGGCCCATCACGTGCAGCGTGCCGTCGTTGGCGCGCACCGCGTCGCAGGCCGCGCCCAACTCGGCGTTGGCGAAGAAGCTGCCGTCCTCGATCGCGGCATCGATGCGGGTCAGGTCCTGATAGACGACCCGGCCGGCGCCGATGTTCATGTGGCCGACCTCCGAGTTGCCCATCTGCCCGTCCGGCAGGCCGACGTGGCGACCCTCGGTATGGATCAGCGTGCTCGGATGCGCGGCGAGCAGACCGCGCCAGGTCGGAATGTTCGCGAGCGCGAGCGCGTTGTCGCGCGGGTCGTCGCGGTGTCCCCAGCCGTCGAGGATCAGCAGGACGACGGGGCGCGGACGGGAGGCGGGAGTGGCATGCGGCACGACGAACGGCCCAGTGACCAAAGACAGATGCGATTGTACCGACACGACGGCAAGCTACGGTCGACGGCGGGCTCCGCCCGCTCCGCCCTTCCTCGAGGTTCGCCATGTCCGCTGCCCGTCCGCACCGCCCCGTCCGCGCATTGCTCGCGTTCGCCCTCGCCCTGTCTGCCGGCGCCGTCTGCGCCCAGGCCGACGTCTCGAAGGTCAACGGCGGGATCACCGCCGAGGCCGGCCAGTCCTACGGCGACCTGTCGACAGTCAACGGCGGCATCCGCATCGGCGACGGCGTCCGCGCCAAGGACGTGGAGACCGTCAATGGCGGCATCCGCGGCGACGATGACATCCAGGCCGGCACCGTGGAGACCGTCAACGGTGGCATCACCCTGGGCGCGCGGGCGCGCACCCGCAGCCTGACCACCGTCAACGGCGGCGTTCGGCTGGGCCAGGACGCGCAGATCGCCGGCAGTATCGAGAGCGTCAGCGGCGGCGTGTTCGTCGATCGCGGCGGACGGGTCGACGGCAACGTGGTCACCGTCAACGGCGCGATCGGCCTGGTCGGCACCGAGGTAACCGGCGACGTGAAGACGGTCAATGGCGATGTCACCATCGGCGCCGCCTCGAAGGTGCGCGGCGGCCTGACGGTCGACAAGCCGTCCTCGAACTGGTTCCCGGTCACGATCAACCGCCGCAGCCCGCGGGTGATCATCGGCCCCAATGCGGTGATCGAAGGCCCGCTGACGTTCAAGCGCGAAGTCACGCTGTACGTCCACAGCAGTGCGCGCACCGGTCCGATCAGCGGCGCCACCGCGATCGCTTACGACGGCGCGCAGGCCCCGAAGGACTGAACGGGCCGGCGCGCATCGGCAGCTGAACGACCGTATAGTGCGGCGTCCACAGCTTGCAGGAGTGATCACCGGATGCGCAGACCCCACTTGATGCTGGCCCTGCCGGCCGCGCTCGTACTCGCGGCATGCGGCGCCCAGGACAAGGCGGCCGACACCGCAGCGACGTCCCCCACGCCCGACGCCGCGCACACGTTCTCGCCGGAGATCACCGGTGCGGACTTCGGCGAACTGGTCAAGACGCTGGCCTCCGATGAATTCGAGGGCCGCGCGCCGGGCACCGTCGGTGAAGACCGCACGGTCGAGTACATCAGCGCCCAGTTCCAGCGCATCGGCCTGCAGCCGGGCGGCGACAACGACAGCTGGTACCAGACCGTGCCGATGGTCGAGACCACGGCCGACGAGTCGACCGTGCTCAAGCTCACCACCGCCAAGGGCTCGCGCGACCTGGCGTTCGGCCGCGACATGGTGCTGGGCACGCGCACCGGCAAGCCGCAGATCGAAGTCGCCGACAGCGAACTGGTCTTTGTCGGCTACGGCGTCGACGCGCCCGAGCAGAACTGGAACGACTATGCCGGCCTCGACGTCAAGGGCAAGACTGTCGTCATCCTGGTCAACGATCCGGGCTTCCACGCCCAGGATGCGTCGCTGTTCGAAGGTGAGCGCATGACCTACTACGGCCGTTGGACCTACAAGTTCGAGGAAGCCGCGCGCAAGGGCGCGGCCGCGGCGCTGATCGTGCACGACACCGCCGGTGCGTCCTACGGCTGGGACGTGGTCAAGAACTCGTGGTCGGGCGCGCAGTTCGACCTGCGCCCGCAGGACGATCCCGAGCCGCGCCTGCCCGCGCAGGGCTGGATCACCGGCGACGTCGCCCGCGCCCTGTTCGCCGACGCCGGCCTCGACCTCGATGCGCAGATCCAGGCCGCCAACCAGCGCGGCTTCAAGCCGGTGCCGCTGAACGCCAAGGTGTCGTTCGACCTCAAGAGCACGGTGGCCGAAAAGAGCTCGCGCAACGTCGTGGGCATCCTGCCTGGCACGCAAGCGCCGGACGAGGCGATCCTCTACCTCGCCCACTGGGACCACCTGGGCAAGCATGAGGGCGGGCAATCCGATAACGGCGAGGACACGATCTACAACGGTGCGATCGACAACGCCACCGGCGTGGCCGGCATCATCGAGATCGCCGAGAAATTCGCCACTGCCGAGCCCAAGCCGAAGCGTTCGCTGGTGTTTCTGGCGGTCACGCTCGAGGAATCGGGCCTGCTGGGCAGCAAGTACTACGTCGCCCAGCCGAGCATCGACCTGGCGCAGACGGTCGGCGTGATCAACCTCGACGCAATGAGCGTCGCCGGCCCCTCGCGCGACTTCGTGGTCACCGGCAAGGGCAGCTCGGAGCTGGAGGACATCCTGCAGACCTACGCCGGCCAGCAGAACCGCACGCTGGTCGAGGAAGGCAACCCGGCCGGCGGCTACTACTTCCGCTCCGACCATTTCAACTTCGCCAAGGCCGGCGTGCCCGCGCTGTACGCCAAGGGCGGCAACGATCTGGTCGAGGGTGGCACCGCCGCGGGCAAGGCAGCGAGCGACGACTACGCCACGCGCTATCACCAGCCCGGCGATGAGTACAACCCCGACTGGAACCTGGATGGCGTGGTGCAGGATCTCGAGGCGCTGTACGGCGTCGGCCGCACGCTTGCCGATGGCGACCGCTGGCCGAACTGGTACGACGGCAATCCGTTCAAGGCCGCACGCGACGCGGCGCGCGGCCAGGCCGGCACGCCGTAACCATGGACGCCGGCCGGTCAGGCCGGCCGTCGCGACACCTTGCGAAGGGCGGCGGCGAGGCCGCCCTTCGTGTTGGCGAGGACCGCCCGATGCCCGCACCCATCGACCCGCACGCCGACCTGCCAACCGCCCGGATGGGGCCAGCGGACACGTCCGATCCCGCCGGTGATGCCGCTGCGCTGCCCGATCTCGCGCTGTTCGACTTCGACGGCACGATCACGACCCGCGATACCTTTCCTGACCTGCTCGTCGCCGCGACGCCGCGTTGGCGACTGATCGCCGGGCGCGTGCTGATGGCGCCGATCGTGATCGCCTACCGCCTGGGCCTGCTGTCGGGCATCCGTACACGCGCGGCACTCGTGCGCTACGCCTTCTCCGGATTGCCGGCCGCGCGTGTCGCCGCGGCGGGCGCGATGCTGGCGGCCACGCGATTGCCTGCGCTGGTGCGTCCGCAGATGCAGGCACGGATCGACTGGCATCGCGCGCGCGGCGACACCGTGGTCGTGGTCTCGGGCAATCTCGACGACCTGCTCGCACCCTGGTGCGCGGCGCAGGGCGTGGCCCTGCTGTGCTCGAGGCTCGAGCAGGCCGACGGCCGCCTCACCGGCCGCTACGCCGGCGCGCAATGCGCCGGCGACGAAAAGGCCCGGCGCGTCCGCGCCGCGTATCCGCGCGAGGCGTTCGCACAGGTGCACGCCTATGGCGACACCGACGAGGATCTCGCGCTGCTGCGCTTCGCCGACCATGCGACCTGGCGCGGCGCGCCTTGGCCGGCGGCGACCTAAAAGGCGGCAGGCATTGGAAAGGCCTGGGTGCCGGCCCTATAGTCCCGTTCGTAAACGCATTCCCCAGCCCGTTTCCGTTCAGGTCTCGGGCTTTGAGACTGTCGTCAGATAGCGTGCCTCCATCCCATTCGATCGCGAGCTTTCTTCATGGCCGGACATAACAAGCACAGGCGCATGGCGGAGTTCATTGCCAACTTCGAATCCTTTGCGGCGAAGGAGCTGAGCAGCCAACAATCCACCCAGAGCTTCGACGGCACGCTTCGGATCGATCTGGATCGCGTGTTCGTCAGCCGATCGGAAGGCGATCGCATCGTCGAGCGATTGCGTACGCTCGACCCCACTCGCTTGATGCAGGCCGGATAGCCTGATCGCACAGGGAGCGTGGTATGGCCATGGGAGGCGCCGCACTGATCCTTCTGCCGCTGCTGATCAGCGGATACCTGTTCAACCTGATCTTCTATCCGCTGCGCTACTTCAGCGGCAAGGCAGAAGGGCAGAAGCTCTTCTTCATGGCAGCGGGGTCTGGCCTGGCCCTGACCTTCATCGTGTTCGGGCTGTCGAGCCTGGGGGCGAGCGACATCGTCAGAGGACTTGCCGACAGCTTCCACCGTGCGATTCCCCTACCCCACTCCTTTCGCGCGGCATTGACGCTGGTCGCGTCGGTGGGCGCCGCTTTCTTCTTGAACGCGGTCCTGTGGGCCATCCACCAGGGAAAGCGCCAGTCCACAGCCAAGTGGGTCTATAGCTGGATGACCGAAAGCTTCGGCAGCAGCATCGCCCAGTTGCTGCGCCGCGCAGCGGAAGAACAACGCTTTGTGATGCTGACGCTCAAGTCGAGGAAGATCTATTGCGGGCGCATACGCGAGGCGCCCACAGACACCGAGCGCGACGACGTGTGCGTCGAGATCGTGCCCCTGTTCTCCAGCTATCGCGACAAGGACAGCTTGCGCATGGGCGAGCGGACCGAGTATCCGCTCATTGAGCTTTGGGCGGCAAAGCGGAATCTGGAATCACGTCGAGGCGAGCGCACGTTGTTCGAGGCAAGAATCAAGGAACTCGGCTTCGACATCGAAGACGCCATGCTCCAGAAGGAGCGGAGCAAGCTCGACGCTATGATCAGGGACGCGGAATGCGCATTGGCAAAATTCGGCAACGTGGGCGAGATCCATGCAGAGGACTGGATCAAGGTGATCCCGCTCAGGGAGATCGAATCCGCTTCGTTCTACGACGCCGATGCCTATCGCGCATGGTTTTCGGCGCGGACTGCCGAATCCCCGGCGGCGACCACACCTGCATCGGAAGCCACCGGTTCGGGACAATGACGAACCGACGCGTATGCGTCGCCTTCTCCTGACACGCGACCTGCCACGGATATCGCTTTCCAGGTCGTACAGGGCGCCAACCAGGCAGTGCCCCGCAAGACTGCGCGATCAGCCGACCAGCCGCACCCGCGCGAAGTTGCGCTTGCCGACCTGCAGCACGCCTTCGAATCCAGGCGAAAACACCAGACCGGCGTCTTCGACGACGGCGCCGTCGACCTTGACCGCGCGCTCCTTGAGCTTGCGGTTGGCCTCTGAATTGCTCGAGGTGATGCCGGCGGCGGTCAGCAGCGCGGCGATACGCAGGCCCTCAGTGGGCACCGCCACGTCCTGCAACGGCAGTGCGGTCACATCGCCCTCGCCGGTCACCGCGGCATGCCAGCCGGCGATCGCGGTCTGCGCCGCGTCGGCGTCGTGAAAGCGCGTCGCGAGCTCGCGGGCCAAGCGCAGCTTCACATCGCGCGGGTTCAGCGCGCCGGCCTCGACCTCGGCGCGGAGCCGCACGGCTTCGTCGATGCCGATCTCCAGGCTCAACAGCTCGATCCAGTTCCACATCAGCGCGTCGCCGATCTTCATCGTCTTGTTGACGATGTCGATCGCCGGGTCGGTCACACCGATGTAGTTGCCCAGCGACTTGGACATCTTGGCCACGCCGTCCAGACCGACGAGCAGTGGCATCGTCAACACGACCTGCGGCGCCTGACCATGATGTTCCTGCAGCGCGCGTCCCATCAGCAGGTTGAACTTCTGGTCGGTACCGCCGCATTCGACATCGGCGCGCAGCGCGACCGAGTCGTAACCCTGCACCAGCGGATAGAGAAACTCGTGGATCGCGATCGGCTGCTGGCCGGCGTAACGCTTGGCGAAGTCGTCGCGCTCGAGCATGCGCGCAACCGTATGGGTGGACGCCAGTCGGATCATGTCCGCCGCGCCCATTGCCCCGAACCATTCGGAGTTGAAGCGCACTTCGGTACGCTCGGCATCGAGCACCTTGAACACCTGCGCCTTGTAGGTCTCGGCATTCGCGAGCACGTCCTCGCGCGAGAGGGCCTTGCGTGTGGCGCTCTTGCCCGACGGATCACCGATCATTCCGGTGAAGTCGCCGATCAGGAAGATCACCGTATGGCCCAGGTCCTGGAACTGGCGCATCTTGTTGAGCAGCACCGTGTGACCCAGATGCAGGTCGGGCGCGGTCGGGTCGAAACCGGCCTTGATGCGCAACGGGCGACCGAGGGCGAGCCGGGCCTGCAGGTCATCGCGCTTGAGGATTTCGTCGCTGCCGCGTGCGATCAGGTCGAGGGCGGAAGTCTGGGACATCTGGGGAGGCGTCTCTGGGAAGACACGCCGCGTATTCACGATGTGAATACGCACGCTACAGGCGTTAACGTGTCGTTATCTGGTGAATGGAAGAAAAATTCCTGCGCCGTCAGTCATTTGACGCATGGAGCTCACATCTCTATGTTACCGCGCTGACACGTCTTTCACGCACCGGGATCCGCCACGATGACGACACCCGTCCCGCCGCAGGCCGACGCCCACCACCAGCGCGTGCTTCATGAGAACCTGCAGGCGGCAGCGCGGAATACGGCGCAGGAAGGCAATGCGCGCGGGATCCGGCTGTATCCGGGCCGCTGGACGCGACGCGATTGGGCGCATGCCAGTCTATTCGCGACGCTCGGCGCACTGGTCGTCGCGTTAGTCCCCGGGTTCTCGCACGCGATGCGCGACGGTGACGACGACGGCCATCAGCTGGTCACGATGTCGTTGGCACTGCCGCCACTGACCGCGCAGCAGCGCAGTGCGCAGCAACAGCACGACAATTGGCAGTTGGTCACTGTTGCCCAGGGCCAGACGCTCGGCTCGATCTTCTCCGATCTCGACCTGCCGGCGGCGACGATGCACCGCATCCTCGAGCTGCCCGATGCCAAGGCCAAGCTCACGCGCATGCGCCCAGGCACTGAATTGGGCTTCGACATCGCCGCCGACGGCAGTCTTCAGAAGCTGCGTTATGACCGCAGCGAAACCGAGCGCGTCGAACTGACGCTCGCCGGCGACGCGGTCCAGGAACAGGTCATCGAGCGCCCGGTCGAGATCCGCAACGTCGTCATCAGTGGCCAGGTCGGCCGCTCGCTGTTCCACTCGGCACGCCGGCTGGGCCTGTCGGGCGCGAACATCAACACGCTGACCGACGAAGTCTTCAAGTACGACATCGACTTCAACACCGACGTCACCCAGAACGATCGTTTCAGCGTGGTCGTCGAGCAGGTCTGGCGCGAGGGCGAGCTGATCCGCAGCGGCCCGGTGCAGGCGGCGGTGTTCACCGCCAAGGGCAAGCCGTTCTCGGCGTTCCGCTTCGAGCACGACGGCAAGGCCGAGTACTACAACGCCGAAGGCCGCCCGCTGAAGAAGAGCTTCATCCGCATGCCGATCCAGTACGCGCGGCTGAGCTCGCGCTTCGGCAGCCGGCGCCACCCGGTGCTGGGCACGATGCGCATGCACAAGGGCGTGGACTACGCCGCCGCCACGGGCACCCCGATCATGGCCGCCGGCGATGCCCGCGTGCAGTTCAAGGGCACCCAGCGCGGCTACGGCAACGTCGTGATCCTCGACCACGGCCGCGGCCACACCACGCTCTATGCCCACATGTCGCGCTTTGGCAATGTCCGCCAGGGCCAGCGCGTCTCGCAGGGCACGGTGATCGGCTATGTGGGCTCCACGGGCCTGGCGACCGGTCCGCACCTGCACTACGAGTTCCGCGTCAACGGCCAGCACCGCAACCCGCTGCAGCACACGATGCCCGAGCCCGACCCGCTGAGCGGCACGGCGCTGGCGCAGTTCCGCCAGCAGACCGGCCCGGCGCTCGCCCGCATCCGCGAAGTCGAGGACATCATCTACGCCGACGTGCCGGCGCGTCCCGCCCCCGAACGCGCCGACCGCCAGGTCGCCAGCGCCGACGCGGGTCGCACCACCCGCGGTTGATCCCACGCCCGGCTCCGGCCGGGCGTTTCGCATGTCCCGAGCCCTGCGCGCGCCCATGCCCGACCTGTTCCTCGGCCTGATCTCGGGCACCAGCGCCGACGGCATCGATGCGGCGATCGTGCGCTTCGAGGACGGCGCCGGCCGCTTGCGGGCCGACCTGCGCCTGGGCCGCACCTATCCCTGGCCCGAAGACCTGCGCACGCAGCTGGTGGCGCTGGGCCAGCAGGCCGCGCCGCTGACCCTCGACGACCTGGGCGAGCTCGACAGCCGGATCGCCGAGGGCTTCGCGCAGGCGGCCAACCGGGTGCTGGCCGAGGCCGGGCTGACGGCTGCGGACATCGCGGCGATCGGCTCGCACGGCCAGACCCTGCGCCACCGCCCGCAGGGGCGCCACGGCGACGGGCGGCACGGGTTCACGCTGCAGCTTGGCGATCCCTCCCGCATCGCCGAGCGCACCGGCATCCGCACCGTGGCCGATTTCCGCCGCCGCGATGTCGCCGCCGGCGGCCACGGCGCTCCGTTGCTGCCGGCACTGCACGCCGCGCTGCTGCACGCGCCCGGCGAGGACCGGGCGGTGCTCAACCTGGGCGGCATCGCCAATCTCACCCTGCTGCCGGCCGATGGCGCCGCGGTGCGCGGCTTCGACACCGGTCCGGCCAACGGGCTGATGGATGCCTGGTGCCTGCGCCACACCGGCCAGCCGTTCGATCGCGGCGGCGCGCTGGCGTCCAGTGGCCGGATCGACCCGACGTTGCTGGCGCGACTGCGTGCGGCGCCCTGGTTCGCGCTGCCGCCACCCAAGTCCTCGGGCCGCGATCAGTTCCATCTGGACTGGGTCGAGACCGCGCTGACCGGTCACGAGGCGCCGGCCGACGTGCAGGCGACGTTGCTGGCGCTGAGCGCGACGACGATCGCCGATGCGCTGCGCGCCACCCAGCCGAGCACCGTTCGCCTGATCGCCTGCGGCGGCGGTGTGCACAACCCCGCGCTGATGGCGGCGGTGGCCGATGCCCTGCCCGGCATCGCCGTGGTGTCGAGCGCGGCGCACGGGCTCGACCCCGATCATGTCGAGGCCATGGGCTTTGCGTGGCTGGCCCGACAGACCGTGCTCGGATTGCCGGGGAATCTACCGTCGGTGACCGGCGCCGCCGGTCCCCGGGTGCTCGGCGGCATCTACCCGGCCTGAGCGGCCGGGCGCGCGCCTCAGGCGGACACGTCGGGCGAGGCGCCCAGCACCGCGAACGCGGCCTGCCGCTCGGCCTCGGTCAGGTCGATGCGCTGCAGCCCGGCATCGAGCAGCAGGGCCGGCCCGCCGGACGCAGGACGCAGCGCCAGCGCCTGGGTCTCGCCGTCCGGGGTATCGACCAGCAACGGTGCCTCACGCTTGCCGAAGCGGACGTTCTGCTTGCCTGCGGCGCGGCCGGGGAGCTTGCCGTAGGCGTAGGTGACGACCGTGCCGCCGAACGAGGACTGCGCCGTCTTGACTTCGACCGGCTCGGGAACCCAGCGCTGCGGCTGCTGCGCGGCGCGGTTGAGGCGGCCATTGCGCACCCAGGTGACGATCGCCACGACGCCCAGGCCGGCGAAGATCCCGAACAGCACCAGGAAGAACGCCACGCGGTTCCAGATGCGCTCAAGGCCAATGCTCAGCGCCGCCTTCGACGGGTCGTCGGCCGCAACCACCAGGCTGGCCGCATAGTCGCCGCGCGAGAACGACAGGAACATCAGCGAGATGTGCTTCTCGTAGTCGACGCCATCGACGCGATAGGCGACATCGGCCTCGCAATCGGTGAACACCGCCTTGCGCGTCGTGCAACGGCCATCGCGCAGGTCGTAGTCCTCGAGCTCGTGCGGATTGGCGCGGATCTGCATGTCCTGCAGCAGGCCGGGCGCCTGCCACCACGCGATCGCACCGGCGACCAGGAACATCAACAGGGCAAGCAGCGGGCCGCCGCCCACGCCAACGGCCTTGCGGGTGAAGCGCAGATCGCGCTGCGGCAGCAGCGCCTGGAGATTCGACATGAGGGTGTCCTGGGGGGAGCAGGGAAGGGTGCGATCCGCGCGGCCGCAGGACTGGCGCCGGCCGGCACTGACGGACGGCCACAGGCAGGCGGCGGGTACACGCGCGCGGGCGGCGCTATGTTGCCGCATTCATGAAAACGTTTCCAGCGCCCTTTGGACAGGCGGATTTCGGGAAGGCCTCGTCAGCCCACGCGCTGCCAGTCCATACCGCCGCCGGTCAGTCCGCCCGCCCCCGGCAGCCACGGCAGCAGCCAGTGGTCGACCAGCAGGAACGCGAACAGCGCCATCAGGTACACCACCGAGTAATTGAACATCCGCATCGCGAAGAACTCGTCCGGCGGATCGAGCAGCCGCCAGGCGTACCAGAGGAACACCAGGCCGAGCACGACCGCCCCGCCCAGGTAGAACAGTCCGCTCATGCCGATCGCCACCGGCAGCAGTGTGACCACCACCAGCAGCACCGTGTAGATCAGGATCTGCCAGCGTGTGTAGGCCACGCCGTGGGTCACCGGCAGCATCGGCACCAGCGCGCGGGCGTAATCCTCGCGGCGGAAGATCGCCAGCGCCCAGAAGTGCGGCGGCGTCCACACGAACACGATCAGCACCAGCAGCAGCGCGTGCGCCCAGTCCCACTGTCCGGTCATGCCGGTCACCGCGGCCCAGCCCAGCAGCGGTGGTGCAGCGCCGGCGATGCCGCCGATCACGATGTTCTGCGGCGTCGCGCGCTTGAGCCAGCCGGTGTAAACGACCGCGTAGCCGATCAGCGAGGCGAAGGTCAGCACCGCGGTCAGCGTGTTGACCAGCAGAATCAGGATCGCCATCGACAGCGCGCCGAGCACCAGCGCGAATGCCAGCACCTGTCCCGGCCGCAGCGCCCCAGTCGCCAGCGGGCGATGCGCGGTGCGCGCCATGACCTTGTCGATGCGCTGGTCGATCAGGTGGTTGATCGCCGCCGCCGAGGCGGCCGCCAGCCAGATGCCGAGCAGGCCGAACACGCTCTCACGCGCCGGCGGCAGGCCCGGGACGGCAAGAAACATGCCCACCAGGGCAGTGAACACGATCAGCGCGACCACCCGCGGCTTGGTCAGCGTCCAGTATTCGCGTGCCTTGCTGCCGGCCATGTCAGTCGGGCCGCCGCAGCCGCGCCAGCAACGAGACCAGCACGAACAGCAGCAGCGCGGCGCCGCCGTTGTGCAGCACCGCGACCCACAGCGGCAGCGCGAGCTTGACGTTGAGGATGCCCAGCAGCACCTGCGCCAGCGTCAGCGTGCCCAGCGCCGCCGCCCAGCCACGCAGACCGGGCGTGCGCGACAGACGTACGACGAAGGCCAGCAGCGTGACGAACACGACCACCGCCATCGCGCGGTGCGCCAACTGGATCGCGATGCGCGCCGCGCCGTCGAGCACGCCGCCCTCGTAGTCGACGCCGACACCGCGCCACAGCACGAAGCCTTCGCCAAAATCGCCCTGCGGCCACCACTGGCCGACGCACTTGGGGAAATCCCCGTAGTGATGGACCGCGGTCGTCCACCCACCAGCGCCGCAGGCGAGCGCGGCATAGTTGGCGCTGACCCAGCCACCGAGTGCGATCTGCACGCCGACCACCGCGATCGCCACGAGCGTCCAGCGCCGCAACGTGTGCGCCTGCGCCAGCACGATCGGCTGCATCGTCGCCCGCCAGGCCATCCACAGCAGCAGCGAGAACGTCAGCATGCCGCCGAGCAGGTGGCCCATGACGATCACCGGCTTGAGCAGCAAGGTCACCGTCCACTTGCCCAGCAGCGCCTGGAAGATCACCACCGCCAGTGTCAGCACCGCCGCGCGCGCGAGGTCGACGTTTGACCAGCGCAGCGCCGCGAACAGCAGCAGCGCCTCGCCGAGCCCGGCGACCGCAAGCGCGGCCATCGTCTCGCCGCGCATGTACAGCGGGATCGCCAGCGCGACCAGCAGCGCCGCGCCGATCACCTGCACCAGCCCCAGACGCCGACGGCGCACCGCCAGCAACGCCAGGCCGAGCACGAACACGCCCAGCGTCGCCGCCAGGTGGCGGTGGACCTGCTCGCGCCAGGCCTTGTGGGTCTCGAACGGCCGGATCGCGCTCGCGGCGTGGTCGCTGACATCGGTGGCGGCCTGCGGCCAGGTCGCGCGCCCGTAGCAGGTCGGCCAATCCGGGCAGCTGAGCCCGGCATCGGACAGCCGCACGAATGCGCCGAACACGATCACGCACAGCGTCAGCGCCGCCGCGAACCAGGCGATGCGGTGGAAGTGGCGGTGGACGGCCGGGCGGTAGGGCGTGGCGTTCGAGGGCGGGCTGTGGGTCATCAGCGGAGTCTGAGCAGCTTGGCCATATCCGCACGCAGATGCCCCGGATCGAAGCCGGGAGCGTAGCGCAGGATCACGAACCCGTTGGGGTCCACGACATAGGCCGGGACGCCATTGTCCGCTTCGCCGGCGCCGCCGTCGACGCGGGGCAATGTCGCACGCAGGCCAGGGTCGGCCTGCAGCTCGCGCCACGCCGAGTTGCGCACCGCACCCTCAGGCACCGGGCCCAGCCACAGGATGTCGACATGATCGGCGTTGCGGCCGAACAGCTGCCACACCAGATCGAGCTCACGCGACAGCGCGACACAGGCCTCCCCGCAGTCCGCCGGCGGCGCGACCAGGATCCGCCAGCGGCGCTCCACTGGCTGCCAGGCATAGGCGCTGCCATCGACCAGCCGCGGGGTGCGTGCACGCAGATCGGCCGGCGGATCGAGCAATTCGCCATGATTCTGCATGCCAGCCGGTCGCCAGCCCGAGAAGCGCAGCGCGCCGGCGACGACCGCGCTGCCCAGAAACAGCACCACGATCAGCACCAGCAGCAGGCGATTGCGGTCGCGCTGCGCGCGCGGGACGGACGATGTCATCGGCGAGACTTCCGGAAGGTGAGCACCAGGGCGGTGACCAGCACAGTCAACGCCAGGCCGAACCATTGAACGGCGTAGCCCAGGTGTTTTTCGGGCGGCAAGGTGTTGGGCAGGATCTCCAGATCGCGACCATAGCCGACCGGCAGCGCAGGATCGAGCCGCAACACCCGCGGCGGCAGCGTCGGCAGACCGGCGGCCGAGGCGATCGCCTGGGCATCGAAGCGCGTCATCAGCCAGGCCGGGCCCGGCCCGATCGCAGGTCCCAGCGCCAGACCGGAAGACGGCGGCGGCGCCAGCAGGCCCTGCAGGTCCATCGACGGCCCGACCAGCCCGTCACCGGCCAGCACTTCGGCCGACGGCATCCGCGCCGTGCGGTCGGCGATCGGCACCCAACCCAGATCGACCAGCAGCGGCGGCGCGCCAGCGTCAGGGGCGAACAGGCGATAGACGCGCAAGCCAGGACGGCCCGCATGGATCTGATTGTCGAGCACGAATGCCGGCGTATCGAGGAAGCGCCCACGCCCGGCCGCCCAATCGTAGTCGCGCTGGCGATGCGGGTCCGCGGCCTGCGCCAACGGCACCGCCTGGCGTTCGGTCAAGGTCTGCTCGACGGCATCGAGCATCGCCCGCTTGTCGTGCATCCGGCCCAGCTGCCACTGACCGAGCCCGGCGAACGCCAGCGCCAATAGCACCGCCGCCGTCCATCCGACGATGCGTCCGCTACGCCGACTCACGCACCGCCGCCCGCGGACTGCAATAATCCGCTCATACCCCTGGTGCCACGGAGTCCGTGATGGTCATGAACGAGTCGCTCAAGCTGCTGCTGATCATCGGCTTCGTCCTGCTGATCCTGTGGAACCTCGGCGCCGGCCTGTACTACATGCTCAACGACAAGGGCCGCAGCAACCGGACCGTGAATGCCCTCACCCGCCGCATCGGACTGTCGGTGGCCCTGATCGCGCTGGTGCTGCTGGCGATCTGGATGGGGTGGATCAAGCCGCACGGCGTCTACGGCTGATACCGAGCGCGATCATCGGTCATTGCCGATGGCAGATGGGTGATCGGCCAACGGCGGACGGGCATGCCGCCCGCTCTCTCCGATCACGATTCGCCCATCTCCCTCGTCCGCGCCGTCCTCAGACGACGTAGACGAACAGGAACAGAATCAGCCACACCACGTCGACGAAGTGCCAGTACCAGGCCACCGCCTCGAAAGCGAAATGGTTCTCGCTGGTGAAGTGGCCGCGGAAGCAACGCAGCCAGATCACGATCAGCATGATCGTACCGAGCGTGACGTGGGCCCCGTGGAAGCCGGTGAGCATGAAGAACGTCGAGCCGTAGATCCCCGAGCCCAGCGTCAGGTTGAGGTCGCGGTAGGCGTGGACGTATTCCTCGATCTGGAAGAACAGAAACACGCAGCCCAGCGCAATCGTCGCGCCCAGGAACACCAGCAACCGGGTGCGGTGCGCGGCGCGCAGCGCGTGGTGGGCGATCGTGATCGTGACGCCCGAGGCCAGCAGGATCAGCGTGTTGATCAACGGCAGGCCCCAGGCCGGGATGGTCTGGAACACCCCGCCCACGCCGCCCGGGCCGGCAGTCGGCCACGCCGCGCTGTAGCCGTCCCACAGCACCGAGTTGGTCATCGCACCCGAGCCCTCGCCGCCCAGCCACGGCAACGCCAGCGTGCGGGCGTAGAACAGCGCGCCGAAGAACGCGGCGAAGAACATGATCTCCGAGAAGATGAACCACACCATCCCCATCCGGAACGACACGTCGACCTGCTTGTTGTAGTAGCCCGACACCGACTCGAGCACGACGTCGGCGAACCACTTGAACAGGATCAGCGCCAGGCCGGCGATGCCGACGAAGAACGTCGTGCGGCCCCAGCTGGCCTCGTTGAACCAGCTGGCCAGGCCCAGCATCGTCACGAACAGCGCCACCGACGCAAACAGCGGCCACTTGCTGTCGTGGGGCACGAAGTAGACGTTGGGATCCTGGTGTTCGGTCTTCACGTGGGCCATGGCGGTATCCGGGTGGCGGCGCGGTATCGAAAAGTGGAGCGGAACGCTTACGGCGATGCAGCCAGACGCGCGTCGCGCGGCGGAGCAGCATTGGCGACCAGCCGCGAGGTCAGCACATCGTTCTTGAAGAACGTGTACGACAGCGTGACCGTGTTGACGTCCCGCGGCAGCGAGGGATCGATGATGAAGCGGACCGGCATGTCGCGGGTTTCGCCGGCCTGGAGCGTCTGTGCGGTGAAGCAGAAGCATTCGGTTTTCTGGAAGAAACCCGAGGCCCGCGCCGGTGCGACCGATGGCGTCGCGCTGCCGACGATCGGATGCGTGCTGTCGTTGTGCGCGTAGTACGTGGTCTCGTACTGCTCGCCGACACGCACGCGCATGCGGGTCTGGTTGGGCCGGAACGACCAGGGCAGGTGCGAGTTGACGCTGGCGTCGAACTCCACCGTCACCCAGCGGTCTTCCACGCCCGCAGCCGACTGCGCGGGCGCTGCGACCGCGCTGTTCTCCAGGCGGATGCCGAACACCTTCTCGCAGGCGATACGGTAGAGCGGCACCAGCGAGAAGGTGAACGCGAACGCGGCGACCGAGACCGCCACCAGCTTGCCGATGCCCAGCGAACGGCGCGCGCTCATGCCAGCAACACGCCGCGCAGGATGAAGCCGGCATAGATGCACAGCGCGACCACCGCGATCGTCAGCGCCGTGCGACGCGCGCGGCGGCGGCGAGCGGCCAGGTCATCGTGGGCATCGGGCGTGGGCATTGCGGCGCGCAGCTCCATGGCCTCAGTGGCTGATGTCGTCGTGCGCCAGGTCGCCGGGCTTGAGCACCGGCGGCTTGGCGAAGGTGTGGTGCGGCGCCGGCGACGGCACGGTCCACTCCAGGCCCTTGGCGCCTTCCCACGACCGCGCGGCCGCGGGTGCGCCGCGCAGCTTGGAGTGCAGCAGGATCGCGAACATCAGGAACGGCGTGGCGAACATGCCGAACGCGCCGATCGAGCTGATCAGGTTCCAGTCCGCGAACACGACGTTGTAGTCGGGGATGCGGCGCGGCATGCCGGCCAGGCCCAGGAAGTGCTGCGGGAAGAACAGCAGATTCACGAACACGATGGTCCACCAGAAGTGCACCTTCGCCCAGAACTCGCTGTACATCCGCCCGGTCCACTTCGGCCACCAGTAATAGGTCGCCGCGATGATCGAGAACAACGCGCCGGTGACCAGCACGTAGTGGAAGTGCGCGACCACGAAATAGGTGTCGTGGTACTGGAAGTCGGCCGGCACGATCGCCAGCATCAGGCCCGAGAACCCGCCGATGGTGAACAGGATGACGAACGCGACCGCCCACAGCATCGGCGCCTCGAACGTCAGCGAGCCGCGCCACATCGTCGAGACCCAGTTGAACACCTTCACGCCGGTCGGGATCGAGATCAGCATCGTGGCGAACATGAAGTAGATCTCGCCGCCCAGCGGCATGCCCACGGTGAACATGTGGTGGGCCCAGACGATGAAGCTCAGGAACGCGATCGCGGCCGTGGCGTAGACCATCGCCTGGTAGCCGAACAGCGGCTTGCGGCTGAAGGTCGGGATGATCTCGCTGACGATGCCGAACGCCGGCAGGATCATGATGTAGACCTCGGGATGCCCGAAGAACCAGAAGATGTGCTGGTACATCACCGGGTCACCGCCACCGGCGGCGTTGAAGAACGAGGTCATGAAGAACTTGTCGGTCAACAGCATCGTGACCGCGCCGGCGAGCACCGGCATCACCGCGATCAGCAGGAACGCGGTGATCAGCCAGGCCCAGCAGAAGATCGGCATCTTCAGCAGATCCACGCCCGGCGCGCGCATGTTGAGGATCGTGGCGATGACGTTGATCGCGCCCATGATCGAGCTGATGCCCATCATGTGGATCGCGAAGATCGTCAGCGACACGCTGTTGCCACCCTGCAGCGACAGCGGCGGATAGAGCGTCCAGCCGCCGGCCGGGCCACCGCCGGGCATGAACAGCGTCATCAGCAGCAGGGTGAACGCGAACGGCAGGATCCAGAACGACCAGTTGTTCATGCGCGGCAGCGCCATGTCCGGCGCACCGATCTGCAGCGGGATCATCCAGTTCGCCAGGCCGACGAACGCGGGCATGACGCCACCGAAGATCATCACCAGCGCATGCATGGTGGTCATCTGGTTGAAGAACACCGGGCTGACGTGCTGCAGGCCCGGCGAGGCGAGCTCGGTGCGGATGATCACGCTCATGCCCGCGCCGATGATGAACATCACAAAGGAGAACAGCAGGTACAGCGTGCCGATGTCCTTGTGGTTGGTGGAGAAGAACCAGCGCTGGACGAAGCCCTGTCGATGGGCGTGATCGTCGTGGTGCGCGTCGGCAGTGGCGGTATGCGTCGTCGACATGGCATTGAACCTCGAGCGATCAGCCGGCCGCGGGTGCGGCGGGGGCGGAAGGGGTCTGCGCGGCGGCCGCGTCGACGGCCTCCGCATCGGCCTGGGCCGGCGCGGGCTCAGGATCGGCGGCGGGCGGCGCGTTGCGCGCCTTCTCGGCGGCCAGCCAGCTGTCGAACTCGGCGCGCGGCACTGCGCGCACGACGATCGGCATGAAGGCGTGGTCCTTGCCGCACAGTTCGGCGCACTGGCCGCGATAGATGCCCGGCTCGAGGATCTCGGTCCAGGCCTCGTTGACGATGCCCGGGATCGCGTCCTGCTTCCAGCCCAGCGCCGGCACCCACCACGAATGGATCACGTCGTCGGCAGTGACCACGAAGCGGACCTTGGTGTCGGTCGGCAGCACCAGCGCATTGTCGACGTCGAGCAGGTAATGGCCGTGGGCATCGAGCTCGGCGCGCGTGGTGTCGCGGTTCTGCCGCAGCCGGTCGCTCTCGCGGTCCAGGCGGCTGGTGAGGGTCACGTCCTCGCCCATGTACTCGTACTTCCACATCCACTGCACGCCGGTGACCTTGACCGTCATCTCGGCATCGCGGGTGTCGTACATGGCGATGAGCTTGCGCGTGGCCGGCACCGCCATGATGACCAGCAGCACGATCGGCACCACCGTCCAGATGATCTCGGCGGTGGTGTTGTGGGTGAACTGCGCCGCGACTGCGCCGCGCGACTTGCGGAAACGGAACATCGCGACCGCCATCGCGCCGAACACCAGCACGCCGATGCCCACGCAGATCCACAGCGCGAGCATGTGGGCGTCGTAGGCGTGCTGGGACGAGGCGGTGACGCCGCGCCCCATGTTCAGCTGCCACGGCTTGGGATCGGCGGACTGCGCCAATGCACTTGCGGACAGCGCCATCGTGGCGAGCCCGCACATCCACAGCTTGAAACGACCGGCTTGCTTCACATCGAACCCCAATGCCTGAGCTGGCGTTGTCTGGCGGGAACGCGTCCGTCCTCGCCCGGCCCAAGGGGCACCGGAACGACTGCGCAGGAGCGGCGGCGTACTGCGATAACGAATGAATGTTAGCTGTCCGCGCTCTGCTGCGGCAACCTGTCGCAGTCTGCGCGCTTCAGCCGCGCCGCAGCGCCGTTCTCGCGGCCGCTTCATGCTGCGACGCAGCATTCGCGTCCCCCGACACCGATGCCGACGGGCCGCACCTCGCAGGGCACCAAGCGTCGCGACCTGCACGCCGTCGGCATCGCATTATTATGAATACGCAAGGGCGCCACCTCCCCCGCCCGCGGGGGAGGTCGGCACGCGTAGCGGGCCGGGTGGGGGCATGGGCCGTCACGCAGCAGCGCCACCATCCCTGCCTTCCACCCGCGAAGGTGCAATGTCCCGTAAACGGAAAGGTGCGAAGCCCCCACCGCGCGCACTTACCTCCCCCCGCACGCGGAAGGATCGCGCTACCGATTACACGTGGATAACTGCTCCTGTCACCTCCCCGCGCGCGCGGGGAGGATCGGTAACGTCGCGCCCGACGAGGCCGAACGCGCCCTCACCTCCCCCGCCCGCGGGGGAGGTCGATGCCGCAGGCATCGGGTGGGGGCTTGGGCTTGCCGAGAGCAGCGCCCCCTCCCCAGCCCTCCCCCGCGATGCGGGGGAAGGAGACAAGCGTGCCTGCTGCATCATCTCTTCCGCAGCGCGGGGAGGTCGATGCCGCAAGCATCGGTGGGGGCTTGGGCTTGCCGAGAGCAGCGCCCCCTCCCCAGCCCTCCCCCGCGATGCGGGGGAGGGAGACAAGCGTGCGTGCTCCCCCACGATGCGGGGGAGGGAGACAAGCGTGCGTGGCGCATCACCTCCCCCGCCCGCGGGGGAGGTCGATGCCGCAGGCATCGGGTGGGGGCACGGCCGCCCCGGACGTTTCCCAACCGCCATCGCACTCCGCCCCACCCGGCCTATCATGCGACGGGCGCGCGCCCTAGAATTCAGCTTCTGTTCCCGCCGGTGCGCCTCTTGAACGCCAGCCCGTCCCCCGCCTTCGCGGCGGTTCCTCTCCCGCCGCTGCGCGCGGCGATCACCGACGCCTGGACGCGCGATGAGACCCTGCATGTGCGCGAACTGCTCGCGCAGGCGCGGCAGCCGGACGCCGACCGTGCCGCGATCCAGGCCACCGCCGCCGACCTGGTCCGCCGGGTGCGCCTGCGCGCCCAGGACCGCGGCGCGATCGAAGCCTTCATGCAGCAGTACGACCTCGGCAGCGAGGAAGGCGTGCTGCTGATGTGTGTGGCCGAGGCACTGCTGCGCATTCCCGACCAGGACACCGCCGACAAGCTGATCCGCGACAAGCTCGGCGAAGCGGACTGGAAGAAGCACATGGGCCAGTCGGACTCGGTGCTGGTCAACGCCTCGACCTGGGGGCTGATGCTGACCGGCCGGCTGGTCGACCTGGCCGACGAGACCAAGCGCAACGTCCACGGCGCGTTCAAGCGGCTGGTCGGGCGCGTCGGCGAGCCGGTGATCCGGCTGGCGGTGCGCCAGGCGATGCGGATCATGGGCCACCAGTTCGTCATGGGGCGCACCATCGGCGAAGCGCTGACGCGCTCGCGCAAGGGTGCTAACGCCGCCTACCGCTATTCGTTCGACATGCTCGGCGAGGCCGCACTGACCCAGCGCGATGCCGACCGTTATCTGAAGGCCTATCAGGACGCGATCGACGCGATCGGGAAGAGCCATGCCTCCAGCCATCGCCAAGGCGATGGCGCGGGCAGCGTCAGCGACGAGATCGCCGCGCCGTCGATCTCGGTCAAGCTCTCGGCCCTGCATCCGCGCTACGAGCACGCCAAACACGCGCGCGTGCTGGCCGAGCTGGCACCGCGGCTGGCTGAACTGGCCCAGCGCGCGAAGGGTTATCGCATCGGCCTGACCGTCGACGCGGAAGAAAGCGACCGCCTGGAGTTGTCGCTGGACGTCATCGAGGCCGCGCTGCGCACACCGTCGCTGGCCGGCTGGGAAGGCTTTGGCATCGTCGTGCAGGCCTACCAGAAGCGCGCGCCGTTCGTGATCGATTGGATCGCCGCGCTCGCCCGCGATCTGGGCCGGCGCATCCCGGTGCGCCTGGTCAAGGGCGCGTACTGGGACAGCGAGGTCAAGCGCGCCCAGGTCGAGGGCCATCCGGGCTACCCGGTGTTCACACGCAAGCCCAACACCGACGTCAGCTATCAGGCCAACGCACGCCGCCTGCTGTCGGCGACCGACGCGATCTACCCGATGTTCGCCACCCACAACGCGCAGACCATCGCCGCGGTGCACCGCTTGGCCGGCACACTACTGGGGCCGCGCACCGCCGGCACGCCGCACCGCTTCGAGTTCCAGAAGCTGCACGGCATGGGCGACGACCTCTACGCCGAGGTCATTCCGGCCGACCGCCTCGACGTGCCATGCCGGGTGTATGCACCGGTCGGCTCGCACGAGGACCTGCTGCCGTACCTGGTGCGCCGCCTGCTCGAGAACGGCGCCAACTCCAGCTTCGTCAACCGCATCAGCGACGAGGACGTCGCGATCGACGACCTGATCCGCGATCCGGTCGAGGTCGTCGCCGGCTTTTCGTCCATTCCCCATCCCCGCATTCCGCTGCCGGTCGACCTCTACCGCAGCCAGTCCTTCGACAGGAGCAACTCCATGGGCGTCAACCTCGCCAACGACGCGCAGCTCGCCACGCTCGCCGAGCAGATCCGCAGCGCGCCGACGACGTGGACGGCGACGCCGCTGGTGCCCGGCGCCACAGCGACGGGTGCCAAGACCGAGGTCACCAATCCCGCCGACCGCCGCGTACGCGTGGGCGAGTGGACCGCCGCCGACACCGCCACGGTCGAGCGCGCGCTGGCCAACGCGGTCGCCGCGCAACCGGGCTGGGATGCCACGCCGGTCGCCTCGCGCGCGGCGATCCTCGAGCATGCCGCCGACCTGCTCGAGCAGCGCATGCCGCAGTTCATCGCGCTGTGTACCCGCGAGGCCGGCAAGACGATCCCCGACGGCGTCGCCGAAGTCCGCGAAGCGGTCGACTTCCTGCGCTACTACGCCGGCCAGGCGCGCACGGCGTTCGTGCCCGAGGCGCTGCCCGGCCCGACCGGGGAGTCGAACGCGCTGCAGCTGTCGGGCCGCGGCGTGTTTGTGTGCATCAGCCCCTGGAACTTCCCGCTGGCGATCTTCGCCGGCCAGATCGCGGCGGCGCTTGCGGCCGGCAACAGCGTGATCGCCAAGCCCGCCGAACAGACCACGCTGGTCGGCTTCGAGGCGGTGAAGCTGCTGCACGAAGCCGGCATTCCGAAGGACGTGTTGCAATACCTGCCCGGCGACGGTGCGACGGTCGGCGCGGCGCTGACCTCCGACCCGCGCGTGGCCGGCGTCGCCTTCACCGGCTCGACCGACACCGCGCGCGCGATCAACCGCGCGCTGGCCGCGCGCGATGCCGCGATCGGCGTGCTGATCGCCGAGACCGGCGGCCAGAACGCGCTGATCGCCGACTCCTCGGCGCTGCCCGAGCAGTTGGTCAAGGACGCGCTGGCCTCGGCCTTCACCTCCGCTGGCCAGCGCTGCTCGGCCGCGCGCGTGCTGTACGTGCAGGACGACATCGCCGACAAGGTGATCGGCATGATCGCCGGCGCGATGAAGGAACTGACCGTCGGCGACCCGGCGCTGCTGTCGACCGACGTCGGCCCGGTGATCGATCCCGACGCGAAGGCGCTGCTCGACGAGCACGCTGCGCGGATGCAGGGCGCGGCCAAGCCGATCGCCGAGGCCCGACTCGGATCCGGCACCGAGCACGGCACGTTCTTCGCCCCGCGCGCCTGGGAACTGCAATCACTGTCGCAGCTCACGCGCGAGAACTTCGGCCCTGCGCTGCACGTGATCCGCTGGAAGGGCGACCAGCTCGACGCGGTCGTCGACGCGATCAACGCCACCGGCTTCGGCCTGACGCTGGGCATCCACTCGCGCATCGATGAAACCGTGGAGCGGATCATCCAGCGCGCGAAGGTCGGCAACATCTACGTCAACCGCAACCAGATCGGCGCCGTCGTCGGCGTGCAGCCGTTCGGCGGCCAGGGCCAGTCCGGCACCGGCCCCAAGGCCGGCGGCCCGCACTACCTGCCGCGCTTCGCGACCGAGAAGACCGTCACCATCAACACCACCGCCGCCGGCGGCAACGCCTCCCTGCTGACGTTGGGTGAGTAGCCGCGGCTTGCGCGGCATGCCGCGCGCGGCTGCGAACGCCCGCCATGCTTTGGCGGGCCGGAACGAGTGAGCGCGTTGACGAAGCATTGCTTCGTGCGCGAACGAACGCCCGCCGTGCTACAGCGGGCCGGATGAGTAGCCGCTGCTTGCGCGGCATGCCGCGCGCGGCGACGAACGCCCGCCATGCTTTGGCGGGCCGGAACGAGTAACTGCTAACCATCCCCGCGCAACTCACCTCCCCCGCCCGCGGGGGAGGTCGGCACGCATAGCGGGCCGGGTGGGGGCACGGGCCGTCACGCACAAGCGCCCCCATCCCAACCTTCCCCCGTAACACGGGGGAAGGAGCAAAAGCACAGCGCACGCATCACCTTCCCAATAACGCGGGAAAGGGCCCCAGCACCTTCACCACACAGCTCACCTCCCCCGCTCGCGGGGGAGGTCGGCACGCGTCGCGGGCCGGGTGGGGGCACGGGCCGTCGTGCAGAAGCGCCCCCATCCCAACCTTCCACCCGTAAAGGGCGCAATGCCCCGTAAACGGGGGAAGGAGCAAAGCAGCACAGCGCACGCGCCACCTTCCCCACCACGGAACGCACCAGGCATCCTCACCGCGCGAGGTCGTCGGCTCCTTCCGTCGGCGCAGTCGGCAGCACGGTCCGCAGCCCGCGGGCCTGCAACCGCGCGAGCACCCCGGCGACCATCTCGACGTTGCGGCCGTGGCGCGCGCCCTCGTGCAGCAACACGATCGCGCCCGGCGCCAGATCCGCGTCGATGCGCGCGACGACCTTCGCTGCGTCGCTCTCTACCGCGTCGAAGCCGCGCGCGCTCCAGCCCACGCGCGCCAGGCCGGCGTCGCGCAATGGCGCGTGCACAAACGGATTGCTGTGGCCGACCACCGACCGAAACCACACCGGCGCCCGCCCGGCGATCGTCGTCAACGTGCGCTGGCAATCCGCGATTTCGCGGCGCATCTGCCTCGGCCCGAGTGCCCAGAACATGGCCTGCGGATGCCGATGGCTGTGGTTGCCGATGTCGTGCCCACGCGCGACGATCTCGCGCACCAACGCCGGACGCGCGGCCGCGCGTTCGCCCACGAGGAAGAACGTCGCCCGCGCCGCGTGCGCATCGAGCAGGTCGAGCAGCGGCCGGGTGTCGTCCGATGGGCCATCGTCGATGGTCAGCCAGACCCCGGCCTCGCCTTCGGGCAGGCGCCGGAGCACCGGCCCGTACAGCCGCGAGCCGGGCGCCAGCACGCCCCACAGGCACAGCGCATGGCTGGCCAGCAGCAGCGGCAACCCGACCTGCCAGCCCCATTGCCACCATACCCACGCGATCACGGCCTGGGAGGCGAGCACCAGCGGCAGCCACAGGTGCGGGCAACGGGGCGGACGATGCGGCGACATGGCGCGCATCATGCCATCGCGCCCGCCGCGCACCGCAGCATTCCGCCGGCGCGACCACCGGTCGCGGGCTTGCGTGGGCGGCCCCGCGCTACCATGTCGGTCTTCCCGCCTGTTCCAGGATGTTCTGCCATGTCCCTCGATCCCGCCCTCCGCACCCGCATCGAGACCCTGCTGCAGGGCAACCGCGCCGTGCTGTTCATGAAGGGCTCGCCGATGGCGCCGCAGTGCGGCTTCTCGGCCAAGGCCGTGTCCGCGCTCGACGCGGTCGGCGTCGACTACGCCCATGTCAACGTGCTGGAAGACGGCGAGATCCGCGAAGGCATCAAGGTTTACGGCGAATGGCCGACCATCCCGCAGCTTTACGTCGACGGCGAACTGGTCGGCGGCAGCGACATCATCGAGCAGATGGCCGGCAGCGGCGAGCTGCACGGGCTATTCGGCGTCGAGGCCCCGGACCGCACGCCGCCGACGATCGCGATCACGCAGCCCGCGCGCGAGATGATCACCAAGGCATTGGCCGATGCCGGCGGCGACTACGCGCTGCAGATCGACATCGACCGCAATTTCCGGGCCCGCCTGCAGCTGGCGCCGCGCAACCCGTCGGCGATCGTCAGCGACGTCGCCGGCCTGCTGGTGCAGTTCGACCTGGCCAGCGCGCGCCGCGCCGAAGGCCTGACGATCGATTTCGCCGACGACATCCGCGGCCGCGGCCTGGTCATCGACAACCCGAATGCGCCCAAGACGGTCCAGGAGATCGCGCCGACCGAAGCGGATGACCGGATCGCCGCCGGCAAGCTCACGCTGGTCGATGTCCGGCCGCCGGAGGAGCGGGCTACCGCCTCGGTCTCGCGTCCGTTCGAAGTCCTCGACGGCGACGGTATCCAGCGCCTGCAGGCGCTCCCCAAGGACACCCCGCTGGCGTTCCTGTGCCACCACGGCGGTCGCAGCCTCCAGGCCGCCGAGCACTTCCGCAACCAGGGCTTCACCCACGTCTACAACGTCACCGGCGGCATCGACGCCTGGAGCGACAGCGTCGACGGCGGCGTGCCGAAGTACTGATCCTGCGGCACCGCGCGCGCAGCACCTCCTCCGCATCGCGGGGGAGGTCGGCGCGCATCGCGTGCCGGGTGGGGGGCATGGGCTGTCGCGCAGAAGCACCCCCATCCCAACCTTCCACCCGTAAAGGGCGCAATGCCCCGCGTTGCGGGGGAAGGAGCCAAACACACCGCGAGAGCTGGTACCTCCTCCGCGTTGCGGGGGAAGGCGCCAGGGCAGCCGGGCGTTACCTCCTCCGCATCGCGGGGGAGGTCGGCGCGCATTGCGCGCCGGGTGGGGGCATGGGCTGTCGCGCACAAGCGCCCCCATCCCAACCTTCCCCCGCGTTGCGGGGGAAGGAGCCAAACACACCGGAGAGCTGGTGCCTCCTCCGCATGGCGGGGGAAGGAGTCAAAGCTGGCATCTCCCCCACGTTGCAGGGGAAGGCGCAAGTCGCATCGCGTGGGGCACGCACTCAAGTTCGTCGCCGCACGGCCGATATCGCTTGCGATCAGTCGCAGTCCGCCGCGCCCTCGGGCGCGTGACGCCCCCGGTTGCCTTTCGATGACGTGGCCTCCATGCGGAAACCGTCCAATCCGTCCGATTCCCTCGTGCGTCCGACCGGCGCGCGCGGGCGTGAGGGCGCGATCGGCTCGGAGGCGCTGGTGGCGCTGTTCGCCCAGGCCCACGAGCCGCATGCGCTGCTGATCGCCTTCGCCGATGGCGTTGCCGGACTCCACGACGAACTCGGCAGCCTCGGCCAGTACCTGCAATCGGCCTGCGCCAATGGCGACTGGCCGGCCTATGGCCGCGCGATGCGGCAGCTGATCGACAAGTACATCCGCTTCGTCGATCTCGATACGCCGGCGCTGTCGGCCACCGACCCGTCGGTCCGCCTGCGCGACCTGCTGCGCCAGACGCTCGGGATCGCCCTCGCGGCGCTGCTGCGCAACGAACCGGCGCTGTCGGAAGAAGCACTCGCGCTGGCCAGGGCCTTCCGCGCCGCCGAAGCCGGCGCAGCCGATCTCGATCGCCTGTCGCTGCGGCTCACCGACCTGTGCCGCCGTATCGATGTGCATGCCGAGGCCGCCGAGGAACAGGTCGCGCTGCTGATCGGCCTGTTCGATCTGTTGCTCGAGAACATCGGCGAACTGCTCGACGAGAAGAGCTGGCTGCACGGACAGCTGGCGCAGATCCGCGGCCTGCTCGCCGGGCCGCTGGACCGCGGCGCGATCGAGGAGGCGCGCGCGGAACTGCGCGAGGTGATCTATCGGCAGGGCGTGCTCAAACAGGGCATCGAGGCGTCCAAGGTCGCGATGAAGACGATGATGTCGACCTTCGTCGAGCGCCTGGACGGCATGGCGATGCATACCGGCGAGTACCAGGACCGGCTGGCCGGGCACGCGCAACGGATCCGCGAGGCGCGCAGCATCGCCGGCCTCAACACGGTGCTCGACCAGGTGCTCGACGACACCGGCCGGATCCAAGCGCAGGCGCTGCGCGCACGCGACGACCTGATCGCCGCGCGGCGGGAGGTCGAGCAAAGTGAAAGACGCATCCACCAGTTGGAGCAGAAGCTGCGCGACGCCGCCGGCCTGGCGCGCGAGGACGAGCTCACCTCCTGCCTGAACCGGCGCGGCTTCGATGAGGCGTTCGAGCGCGAGGCGCTGCGCGCACGCGAAGACCGGCCGCTGTGCATGGCGCTGGTGGACCTGGATGACTTCCGCCGCCTCAACGCCACCCACGGGCATCTCGGTGGCGACGCCGCGCTGCGCCACTTCGTCGATGTCGCCCGCCTCACCCTGCGCGACAGCGACGTGCTCGGCCGCTTCGGCGGCGAAGAGTTCGTGATCCTGATGCCGGCCACGACACTCGCCCACGCCCTCGCCGCACTCGCGCGCCTGCGTACCGTGCTCGCGCACCGGCCGGTCGTCCACGACGAGACCCGCATCGTGATCACCTTCAGCGCCGGCGTCGCCCTGCGCCGCCCGGGCGAAACGCTGGAGTCGCTGCTCAAGCGCGCCGATCTGGCGATGTACAGCGCCAAGCGCGCCGGCAAGGACCGCGCGATGGCCGCACAGGCCTGAGCCGCGCCCGCCGCGACAGGCGGGGAGGCTACACTCCCGCGGTCGCGTCGAAGGATGTCGCATGCTGCCGGGCTGGATCCTGCTGCTGGTGTCGCTGGGCTACGCCGCGCTGCTGTTCGCGGTGGCGTGGTATGGCGACCGGCGGCCGCTGTATCCGCAGCGGCCCTGGCTGCGCCCGCTGGTCTACAGCCTGGCGCTGGCGGTGTACTGCTCGTCGTGGACCTTCTACGGCGCGGTCGGCACCGCCGCGCGTCAGGGCATCGGCTACCTGCCGATCTATCTCGGCCCGCTGCTCGTGCTGCTGTTCGGCTGGCGCATCCTCGAGCGCCTGGCGCTGATCGCGCAGTCGCAGAACACCGTCTCGATCGCCGACTTCATCGCCTCGCGCTACGGCCGCTCGCAGCGCCTGGCGGCGATGGTCGCGGGCATCGCGCTGGTGGCGGCGGTCCCGTACCTGGCCTTGCAGTACAAGGCCGTGGCGATCAGCCTGGGCGTGCTCGGTGGCCCGGATGAGGCGGTCACGCCGTTCGGCGACCCCGCGTTCTACGTCGCCGTGCTGATGGCGCTGTTCGCGATCCTGTTCGGCACCCGCAAGGTCGATGCCACCGAGCACCGGCCCGGCCTGATGCTGGCGGTGGCACTCGAATCGCTGATCAAGCTGCTGGCGCTGGTCGCAGTCGGTCTGTTCGCGACGCTGTGGCTGGGCGCACGCGACCTGCCCATGGTCGAGGCCACGCGTGCGCTGATCGACAACGCGCCACCTACCGGCTTCGTGGCCCAGAGCCTGCTCGCGTTCGCGGCGCTAATCTGCCTGCCGCGCCAGTTCCATGTGGCGGTGGTCGAATGCGGCGACGTGCGCGACATCCGCCGTGCCCGCTGGCTGTTCGGCGGCTATCTGGTGATCGTCTGCCTGATGGTGCTGCCCATCGCCAGCGCCGGCGTCGCGCTGTTCGGCCGCGACGGCCCGGTCGCGCCCGACAGCTTCGTGCTGGCGCTGCCGATGGCCGAGAACGCCGACGTGATCGCGCTGTTCGCCTACATCGGCGGGTTCTCGGCGGCGACCGGGATGGTGATCGTCTCCTCGGTCGCGCTGGCGACGATGCTCAGCAACGACTTGGTGATGCCGCTGCTGCTGCGCCGTGGCTACGCCGAACGCCACGGCGGCAATGTCGGCTCGACCGTGCTGTGGATCCGCCGGGTGGCGATCGTCGCGCTCGCCGCGCTGGCCTACGGCTACTACCGGGTCAGTGGCTCGGACACCACGCTGGCCGCCTACGGGCTGATGTCGTTCGCCGCGGTCGCGCAGTTCGCGCCGGCGCTGATCGGGGGACTGTACTGGCGCGGTGCCAGCCGCCGCGGGGTCGAGGCCGGGCTGCTGCTGGGCTTCGCGATCTGGAGCTACACGCTGATGCTGCCGGCGCTGACCGAGTCGGGCTGGATCCAGCCGCAATGGCTCGACGCTGGCCCGTTCGGCATCGCCTGGCTGCGGCCGCGTGCCTTGTTCGGGCTCGCCGGCTGGGACCCGCTGACCCATGGCACGTTCTGGTCGCTGCTGGGCAACGTCGGCGCGCTGCTGCTGGTGTCGGCGCGTTGGCGGCCCTCGCTCGACGAGCGCCTGCGCGCCGCGCCCTTCCTCGACCCGTATGCCGAGCGACGCGCACTGGCCTCGGAGGACTGGAGCGGCAACATCAGCGTCGGCGACCTGCTGACGCTGATCGGGCGCATCGTCGGCGACCGTACCGCGCGGCGCGCCTTCGACGAGCACGCGCAGACGCAGGCACGCCCATTGGTGCTCAACGCCTCGGCCGACCGGACCTGGCTGCAGTTCACCGAGCGCCAGCTCGCCGCCGCGGTCGGCGCTTCGTCGGCGCGCCTGCTGATGACCAGCGCGCTCAAGGGCTCGGGCATGGAGGTCGACGAAGTCGTCGCGATGCTCGACGAGGCCGGCCAGGAACTGCGCTTCAATCGGGAGGTGCTGTCCTCGACGCTGGAGAACATCGACCACGGCGTGAGCGTGGTCGACCGCACCATGCGCTTGGTGGCGTGGAACCGGAGCTACCAGCGCCTGTTCGGCTATCCCGACAACATGCTCTACGTCGGCCGCCCGGTCGCCGACCTGATCCGCTACAACGCCGAACGCGGCGAACTGGGTCCGCGCGACGCGATCGACATCCAGACCGAGGTCGACAAGCGCATCGCCTACATGCGCGCCGGCTCGCCGCACGTCTCCGAGCGCGTCCTCGGCAACGGCCAGGTCATCGAGTTGCGTGGCCAGCCACTGCCCGGCGGCGGCTATGCGACCAGCTACAGCGACGTCACCGACTACAAGCGCGCCGAACGTGAACTGCGTGAGATCAACGAGACGCTCGAACAGCGCGTGGCCGAGCGCACTCGCGAGGCCGAGGCTGCGCAGGAATCGCGCTCTCGCTTCCTGACCGCAGTCAGCCATGACGTGCTGCAACCGCTCAATGCCGCACGGCTGTTCACCTCCGCGCTGCGCGAGACGCCCGATCCCGGCGAGCAGCGCCACCTGGCCGAGCGCATCGACACCTCGCTGCGCGCGGCCGAGGAACTGCTCGACGGCCTGCTCGATGTCTCCCGGCTCGACGCCGGCGCGCTCAAGCCGGAGATCGTCGACTTCGACGTCGCCGAACTGCTGCGCCAACTCGCCGGCCAGTACGCACCGATGGCCAAGGCGCGCGGCCTGGACATCCGTCTGCACGCCCCGCCCACGCCGGTGCGCAGCGACCGCCGCCTGCTGCGCCGGGTGCTGCAGAACTTCCTGGCCAATGCGCTGCGCTACACACGCAGCGGCCGCATCGTGCTGGCGGCGCGGCGGCGCGGCGACGAGGTCGCGCTGCAGGTCTGGGACACGGGGCCGGGCATCCCCGAACACCACATGAGCCAGATCTACGACGAGTTCCACCGCTACGAGCACAGCTTCGACTGGGACGGCCGCGGGCTCGGCCTGGGTTTGTCGATCTGCCAGCGCATTTCGCGGCTGCTGGGTCACACGCTGGATGCGCGCGCGATGGTCGGCCGCGGCAGCATGTTCTCGATCACCGTCCCGCGCAGCGCATCGGCGGCGATTGTCGCAGCGCCGCCACCCACGCCACTGCGCGACGAATCGCTGCGCGGCCTGCGCGTGCTGTGCGTGGACAACGACGACGACATCCTCGCTGGCATGCGCGCCCTGCTGCGGCGCTGGGATGCGGTGCCGTTGTGCGCCAAGACCATCGACGAGGCGATCGCGGCGATGGACGAGGAGCCCGACGTGCTGCTCGTCGACTTCCACCTGCACGACCGGCTCGACGGCCTCGATACCCTCGACGCACTGCGCGGCATGGCACCCGAAACGCCCGGCGCCCTGCTGACCGCCGACGGCAGCGATGCGCTCAAACAAACCGCCCGCATCCGTGGCTACCGGGTACTCACCAAGCCGGTCAAGCCGGCGTCGATGCGCGCCTTCCTCGCCGCCCAGCGCAGCGCGATGACCGCCCGCCGCGCCCGCGCCGAAGGCCGGCTCGTGTAGGACAGCCGCGCACCTGCGCCGGGCCAGATCGCGCCGACTGGTCGATGCGTTGCGTGCCACCTGGACCGCCTGACGCCCGCTGCTCGGGCCCACTGCCGGCGGTCGTTGCCCGCCCTGTGCGGCGGAGACCCGCGCATGACGATTCCCTAACGCCCCCCGTTGCTAGGCTGCAGCCTTTCGCAACGCAGACGCCGCATGAGCACACGCTATCTGATCCGTATCCCCGACGCCGGCAAGGCCCGCGCCTCGGGCGCCTACGCCCTGCAGTCGCAAGGCCCCGAAGGCATCGCCGCCGAGCTCCAGGACGCCCTGCGCGGCGACGCCCTCTTCGCCCGCTGGCGCGCCGACCAGCCCGACCCCGACGAGGTCGACCCGTCGCTGGGCATCACCGACCCCACCGCGCGCGTGGTCGGCGAACAACGCGACCTGGACATCGACCTGACCGTCGACACCTCGATCTCGAGCACCGTCCTCAAGCACCGCCTGCGCCTGCTCGCGGGCAGCGCCTGGGAACTGCGCGACGTCCGCGCGGCCTGAAGCCTGCCCCCACCCGGCGCGCACACGCGCCGACCTCCCCCGCGGGCGGGGGAGGTGCCTCATGCGCAGTGTGCCTTGAACGCGAGGCACCTCTCTTCTTTCGCGCGCGGCACAGTGTCGGCAGCACGCCGTCACTTCAACTGCGCGCAGCTCGTCGATCAGTTCCAGTTCGCCTAGGACCGACTGACCCCTCAGGCGAGGTGGTGGCTAATCTCGCACTCGCGGGAGCGGGAGCGTGCCCCCTCCCCCGCCTGCGGGGGAGGGCTGGGGTGGGGCCGCCGCTCACACCGACGCATCCGTTCTGGAACCCGCTACACCTTCTCCCCGCCGTCACCGACGCCATTGGCCTGCCCGCCTCCTTCCTCACGCAGCGCCTTGCAGATCCGAAGCCACACACCTTCAGGGTTTCCAAGCACCTCGTGGTTCCAGAACCGCAGCACCCGGTACCCGTGCGTCCGCAGGAAGGCATCGCGCGCAGCATCGGACATCGAGTCGGCATGCTGCCCACCGTCGACCTCGATCACCAACCGATGGGCCAGGCAGACAAAATCGACGACGTACGGGCCGATCGGATGCTGCCGGCGAAAGCGTGCGTCGGCGATCTGACGCATGCGCAGATGACGCCACAGCGCACGCTCGGCATCGGTCATGGCCCGCCGAAGTCGACGCGCCAGTTCCCGTTTCGCCCCCTGCCGCATCGCTGCACTCCCAACTGCAGAAATGCGAGCTTGGCGGTTGTCACGGCCGTTGATGATCGGGACTGTCCGCAAGGGCGAGTCGGGTCATACCTCGTCGCCCCCACCCGGCGCGCTGTGCGCGCCGACCTCCCCCGCAAGCGGGGGAGGTGACCGGATCGAAGGCGCCTGCGCAATCACCTCATCCGTTCCGGCATGGCGCCTAGTGTTCGCTGCGCACGCCGTTGTCCACGCCCGGCACGCCTGGAGACAGCACCCACTTCCTGTCTTTTCAGCGCCGACTTTCAGCCCGCCAACCGGGTCAGCGGCGGCAGTGCGTAGTGCGCGGCGATGCCGATGAAGACCGTCATGCCGACCCAGTGGTTGTGCAGGAATGCGCGGAAGCACGGGGCACGCTCGCGACTGCGTGCGATCGAGAACTCCCACAGCACCAACGCCACCGCGACGACCAGCGCCAGCCAATAGTTCGGGCCAAGCCCTGCCAGGTGACCAGCGATTGCGAGTGCGGCGAACGTCGCCGTGTAGAGCAAGGCCTGCGCCAGCAGATCGAAGCGCCCGAACAGGATCGCGGTCGAACGCGCGCCCGCACGGATATCGTCCTCGCGATCGACCATCGCGTACCAGGTGTCGTACGCGGTCGCCCAGAAGATATTGGCGACGAACAGCACCCAGCCCAACACCGGCACCGTGCCTTGCACGGCTGCGAAGGCCATCGGGATCGCCCAGCCGAACGACAGGCCCAAGTACACCTGCGGCAGGTGCGTGTAACGCTTGAGGTAGGGGTAGCTGGCGGCGAGCACGACACCGACGAAGCTCATCATTACCGTCAGCCGGTTCATCGTCAGCACCAGCGCGAACGCGACCAGCATCAGCCCCGCGAACAGCCACAGCGCCTCGCGCCCTCGCACAGCGCCGCTCGCCAGCGGACGATCCTTGGTGCGCTCGACGTGGGGGTCGAGCCAGCGGTCGGCATAGTCGTTGATCACGCAGCCAGCCGAACGCGTCAGCCAGACCCCGGCGCTGAAGACAGCGAGCGTCCAGAGTGGCGGCACCCCCTCTGCAGCGATCCACAACGCCCACCAGGTCGGCCACAGCAACAGCAACCACCCGATCGGACGGTCGCCACGGACCAGCTTCCAGTACAGCGCCAGTCGCTGGCGCCAGGCAGGCGTGCTCGGAGAGGGGGAAAGCGATGCGGGCATGACGGGCGACAGATTAGCGGCGGGACACCAGCAGGGCCAAGTGTTTCGGCGCGTGTCGCGCTGCTGACACCGTGCGCCCCAATCCCACCCTTCCACCCGTGAAGGGCGCAATGCCCCGCGATGCGAGCAAAGCCGCAGCTCGCGCACGTCACCTCCCCCGCCTGCGGGGGAGGTCGATGCCGCAGGCATCGAGTGGAGGCACGGGGGCCTGGCGAACTTTACCCCCATCCCAGCCTTCCCCCGCACGCGGGGGAAGGAGCAAAAAACGGCAGTCCGTGAAGGGCGCAATGCCCTGCGATGCGAGAAAGGAGCGAAAGCGGCGCAGCGCACACGTCACCTCCCCCGCCTGCGGGGGAGGTCGATGCCGTCAGGCATCGGGTGGGGGCATGGGCCTGGCGCATTTTTGCCCCCATTCCAGCCTTCCACCCGTGAAGGGCGCAATGCCCCGCACGCGGGGGAAGGAGCAGAAAACGGCAGTCCGTGAAGGGCGCAATGCCCCGCGGTGCGGGGGAAGGAGCAGAAGCGGGGCAGCGCATAAGTCACCTCCCCCGCTCGCGGGGGAGGTCGATGCCGTCAGGCATCGGGTGGGGGCATGGCCTGGCGCATTTTTGCCCCCATCCCAGCCTTCCCCCGCACGCGGGGGAAGGAGCAGAAAACGGCAGTCCGTGAAGGGCGCAATGCCCCGCACGCGGGGGAAGGGGCAAAAGCGCGAGCGCCGCGCGAGATCAGGCCTTGTCAGCCTTGTACTCGTAGTAGCCGTAGCTGTAGTAGCCCGTGGCGCGCTTCTCGACTGCGTTGAAGATCACGCCCTTGACCTGCACACCGTTCTGTTCGAAGCGCTTCTTGGTCAGCAGGATCTCCTTGGGCTGGTTCACGCCGAAGCGCGTCACCAGCAGGCTCGAGCCGGCGTGACGGGCGATCAGGGCTGCGTCGGTGACGGCCAGGATCGGCGGGGTGTCGACGATCACCAGGTCGTACTGCTTCGACAACGCCTCGAGCAACTGGCCGAAGCGCGGGTGCATCAGCAGTTCCGACGGATTCGGCGGAATATCGCCGCGCACCATGTAGTGCATGTTCTCCACGCCATCGGTCGTGTGGATCGCATCGGCCGCTTCGAGCTTGCCGCCGAGGACGTCGGACAGACCGCCGGTTTGCGTCACGCCCAGCACCTTGTGCAGCGTGCCCTTGCGCATGTCCGCGTCGATCACCAGCACGCGCTGACCGGCCTGGGCGATCACCGCGGCCAGGTTCGCCGAGACGAAGGTCTTGCCCACTGCCGGGCGCGGACCCGAGATCGCCAGGATGTTGTTCTTGGCCTCGAGCATCGCGAAATGCAGGCTGGTGCGCAGGCTGCGGATCGCTTCGATCGCCAGGTCCGCGGGCGCGTTGACCGCGAGCAGGTGCTGGCGCTTGTCGAACCCCGGATCGCGGCGCACGCGTCCCTTGCGGTTGCGCAGTCGATCCATGATCAGCAGATCGCGCGACTCGCTGAGCGGGATGGAGGCGTAGACCGGCAGCCCGAGTTCCTCGATCTGCGCGGGATCCTCGATGCCGGCGTGCAGCGCACGCTGTAGGAACACCAGGCCCACGGCGAGGAAGCCGCCCAGGAACGTGCCGATCAGCACGATCAGCGGCTTGCGCGGCTTCACCGGCCGCTGCGTGTCGACAACCGCGGGATCCACGATCCGCACGTTGCCCACGGTGCCGGCACGCGCGACATCGAGCTGCTGCGCCTGATTGAGCAGGCCGGTATAGAGCTCGTTGCTGACCTGCAGGTCGCGCGTCAGCGTCAGCAGTTCCTGCTGGGTGTCGGGCAACTGGCCGACCTGACGGCGAAACTCTGCCTTGCGGCCTTCCAGTTCACCGATCTGCTTGAGCAGCGCACGGTAGGCAGGATGCTCCCGCGTAAAACTGCGATCCATTTCCGCCTGACGCAAGCGCAGTTGCTGAATGCTGGTCTCGACCGCGACCTCCTGATCCAGCAGGCCCTTGGTCTGCATCGTGATGTCGACCGAGTTGGCACGAGTTTGGTACGCGTTCATCGCGTTCTGCGCCGCTTCGACCTGCTGGCGCACCGTCGGCAGTTGTTCGCGGACGAAGGTCAGCTGTGCAGCGGCTTCGGCGGAATTGCGCTCGACGTTCTGACGCACGTACGCTGTCGCCACCTCCTGCAGGAACTCTTCTGCGAATTGCGGGTTCGAATGCTCAAACGCCAACTGGAGGATGCCGGATTCTCGCCCCTGCTCGCTGGCAAGGATGCCGTCCTGGTACCGCGAGACGATATCGAGCCGCCGGAGTTTGGTCAGGTGGAAGCGCGTGCCGGGATTGGCGTGGATCGAGGCGATCTGCAGTTTAACGCCGGCACCTTCGGCCTCGGTGCCGACGGAGCCTTGGAGAAGGACGGCACCATTGTCATCGAGCAGCGTGAAGCGAGACGCGTCGTCTCCAACGCGCAGCGTCAGCTGCTGGTTTTCCAGCGATGCAGGCACCTGCAGCCCCACAACCTCCAGGCGCTCGCCGCCCCATCCGTAACGCGACAACCCGAGCCAGGGCGGAGCGACCGCGTCAGCCGTTTCAGGCCGATACCGGCGAGCGAGGAAATCACCGATCACCGGGAACCTCGCCGGCTCGACGGCCAAGTCCGCTTGCGTCCGCTCGACCGCGTCGCCGATGACCGACCGTGATGTAATCAGCGCGACTTCGGTGGCCGCCACCGTGGACGTCACCGATCCGCCTCCCAGCGACGACAGGTCTGGCAACCCCGGGATCGAAGGCGCTTTCGATTCCACCTGCACCATCGAGCGCGCCTGGTAGATCGGCGTCGCCAGCAGCGCGTAAGCCGCACTGACCACGAAGAACGCCGCCGTGATACCGATGATCCACCACTTGCGGTCGATCAACAGGCCCACGAGTTCGCGCAGATCGATCTCGTCCTCGTCCTTTGGGGACACTCCGGTTTCCTTGCTCATGCAGTGGCTCTGATTTCTATAGATGGGGGCGCGATGCGCGGGATGCGGGTAGCCGGGAGGGCCAAGGCGCTAGCGGAGGTAGCGCTGCCAGGCGGCGACCGATTCGTCGACCAGGCGCAACACGTGTTCGAAGGCGGGGCGTTGCTGTCGATAGGGATCCGGAATCTCACGTTCGCCGATCCACTTGCCCAGCAGCATCACCTTGCCACTGGCCTGTGGCACCTCACGCGCGATGCGCGCCTGATGGGCTCGCTCCATCACCAGCACTAGGTCGGCGTCGGCAAGCAACGCGGGGGTCAGCTGACGGGCACGGTGTTGTTCGGTTTCAAGGCCCCGTTCCTGCAGCAACAGGCCCGCCGTCGGATCGATCGGACGCTCGACGAGCGCCTGCAACCCCGCGGACGAGACGGCGATGCCGGAGGTCCCGAGCACCGATCGCAACACGATCTCCGCGGTGGGGCTGCGGCAGATGTTGCCGATGCACACGAACAGGACCTTCCGAAACACCTGGACGTACTCCACTCCCGGACGCCGCCGGGGCGGACACAAGCGCTTAGTCTAGCAAGCTCACTCTTCGTGAGCTGTGATGGACCCATTCAGTATTGTCGAAACCGCGTCAGCACACTATCCAATGGTGAGAATTCGCCTTGACATGCACGGTTCTCGACCTATAGCCTCGCAACAGCCTGGACGCACGCCGTCCTTCAACACGCTTGGAGCTCCCCCATGAACACGACCCTTCGCCTGATCGGCACCATCGCTCTGGCCGGCCTGTCCGGCATCGCCTTTGCTGCACCGCAGGCCCAGGGCACGGCGGCCTCCAACAATGACGCTTCGCAGGAAAGCGGCATTCCCGGCGGCACCGGCGGCGCGGTCGGCACCGGCCTGAGCACCGGCGCCACCGTCGGCATCGTGGCCGGCGTGGTGGCTCTGGCCGCAGTGGCAATGGACAACAACGGCGACAGCGAAGGCGAATTCACCGGCGGTGACGGCGGTGGCGACGGCGGCGGCGGCACCGGCGGTACGGGTGGCACCGGCGGCACGGGCGGCACCGGCGGCTGATCGAGCTTCCGCACCTCGCGGTCATACCGATAGATCGACCCCGCCGGTGAACACCGGCGGGGTTTTTTATGGACGGCACCTCCCTGGCCGCCCACTGATGTCAGGAGAGTTTCGTCCATGCGCGTATCGCTGCGCCCGCTCATCGCCCTTGTCGCTGTCTCCGCCCTCTCGGGCTGCATCTGGAGTCCGGGTCAGCACCTGCGTCCGGGCAGCGCCAACGAGGAAGGCATCCGCACGGTCGGCAACGACCAGCTCGACCTGATTCCGATCACGCCCAAGCTGATTGCGATGGAGCGGGCGATGCAGCAGACCGCTGGTGGCCTACCGACCACGCTTGTGGAGTACAGGCCACCGGCCTACACCATCGGCGCTGGCGACGTGCTTTACATTACGGTGTGGGAACATCCGGAGCTGACGGTTCCCGCGGGCTCCCAACAGCAACTCAATGCGGCGGGCCGCGTGGTCCAAGCCGACGGAACGCTGTTCTATCCCTATATCGGAACGATCAAGGCCGCGGGGCAGACGCCCTCCCAGCTTCGCCAGGAAATCTCGACCAAGCTCGCACGTTACGTCGAATCACCCCAAGTCGATGTTTCGGTGATCAACCACGCTAGCCAACGCGCATGGGTCACGGGGGCGGCGGCGAACTCGACCGCCGTGCCGCTGACCATGGTGCCGATGACGCTCAACGACGCGATCAGCCAGGCCGGCATCAACCCGACGGTCGCCGACCTTTCGGGCGTGCGCCTGACGCGCGACGGCATCAGCTACACCATCGACCTGGATCGCCAGTCGGGCGACGCGATCTATCTCAAGGCGGGCGACCATCTGTACATCCCGTTCCTCGACGCGAAGGAAGTCTTCGTCGTCGGCGAGGTGACACAGCCCGGCGCGCAGAGCTTCCGCACTGGCAGCATCAGTCTCAGCCAGGCGCTGGGCCGTGCGCGCGGCCTGCTGCAGACCACGTCCAATGGCAACGCGGTCTATGTGATCCGTGGCGCACGCGGTCTTGAGGCCGACGCCCCGCCGTCGGTGGTCTATCAGCTCGAAGCCAAATCCCCGGCGGCATTCGCGGTGGCCAGCCAGTTCCAGTTGCAACCCGGCGACGTGGTCTTTGTGGGTGCCGCTGGCATCACCCGCTGGAACCGCTTCATCGCGCAGTTGCTGCCGTTCTCGGGTTTGATCCGCACGGCTGCCAGCGTCAACAACGACCTGGAGTGATGGCGTCGAAATGATCGCCCGACCCTATGCAGCGTCCGCCATGCGGGCGTTGGCTGCGCTTTGCCTCGTTCTGCTGCTGCCGGTACTGACTGGTTGCAGCGGCCTGAGCCGCGGCAGTTTGGACGCCGCCCGCCTTGCGGTCTTCGGCGCCAAGCTCGAGATCACGCCTGAGCAGGTGGCGGCCAATCCCTATGCCCAGATGCTGGTGCAGGGGGACGACTTCGAAGCGCTGATGGTGCTGGGCAACGACGATGCCGGCCGCAGCGCCTGGTACAGCCCCGACCGCAGAATCGTGTTCCTGCGCGACGGCTTGGTGGCCGGGACGGCCGGCCTGCCGCAGGATGCCCGCGACATCCGTCTGGTGGGCGACAGTCCGTTCTCCCGGCTGGCGACCTTGCAGAGCACCGCCCCCACATTGCGGCGCTACGACTGGATGCCGGGCTATCGCCATGGCGCGATGGTGGAGGGCGAACTGCGACGAATTGGCCTCGAGCAGGTGGAGATCCTCGGCTCCACGCACACGCTGGTGCGTTTCGATGAAGTGCTGCACGGCGCCGGCGTCGATGCGACAAATCGGTATTGGGTGGAGCCGCAGACGGGCTTCATCCGCAAGAGCCGGCAGCTCGTCGCGCCCGGCCACAGCGTGGACCTGGTGCAACTCAAGCCGTACAGGCCAGGAGGTACGCGATGAAGCGGCTACCGCTATGCCTGGCCTTGCTCGCGGCAAGCATCGCGCAGGCCGACTCAGGAACGTTGCACGTCCGCGTCGAGGGCGCCGTGCAACGGCCGGCCGAATACCAGGTCCCAGCAGGCACTCGTCTGGCGGACGTCCTGCTGACCGCGATGCCGACCGAGGCGGCCTACACCACCGGCGCCGCATTGCTGCGCCCGTCGGCGCTCGAAGCACAGACCCGGCTCAAGGCCGGTGTGCTACACGACCTGCAGGCCTTGCAAGCGGCCGCCAATGTGCAGCCGTCCGCGGCCGCCACGGCAGCGCGGCTGGAAGCCGAACTCGCTGAACTGCCGGTCACGGGGCGCGTCCGCAACGAACTCGACGCCCGCGTCGTTGAGGTTCGGCCTGAGGCCAATCTGGTCCTGCGGCCCGGCGACCGGATCACGTATCCAACGCGCCCCGCAGACGTGCGCGTCACAGGCGCCGTCGTCGCCTCTTGCACCCTGCCGCACGTGCCACTGCGCGATGCCGTCGACTATCTGCGCGATTGCCAGGTGGCAGATGCCGACCGCGACCTGCTGTTCGCCATACAGCCAGACGGCACGGTGCAGATGCTCGGCATCGCGGCCTGGAACCGCAGCCCCAGACAGGCGCTTGCACCGGGCGCGACGCTCTACGTGCCGCTGCCCGAGCGCGACGTGCGTCGCGCCGGGGCGCCAGACCTCAACCGCGAACTCGCGGCGTTCCTGGCCACGCAATCACTGCCCGCCTCGCCTGCCCACGCGCCGGACACTTCGAATACGGACCCCGCACCATGACCGCCCGCCATCGCCGCCGCCCCGTCCACCTGGCACCGGGGCTGCTGGCCCTGGCGATCGCCGGCAGCCTGCACGCGCAGGAATCCGCGCACGACTTGGTGACCCAGAGCGACTGGGGCGGCGCCGGCCTGCTGCAGACCCCCACCGCCCGCATGGAAGCCGAGGGCCAGCTGAGCCTGACGGGCAGCTACACCTCTCCGTATGCGCGCTATAACGTGTCGATGCAGCCGTTCCCTTGGTTCGAGGGGACGTTCCGCTACATGAACATCAACAACCGTCGTTATGGCCGGCAGGACCTAAGCGGCGACCAGAACTTCAAAGACAAGTCGATCGACATCAAGGTGCGGCTCTGGGAGGAAAGCCGCTACTGGCCCGAAATCGCCTTCGGCATGCGCGACGTCGGCGGCACCGGCCTGTTCTCGAGTGAGTATCTCGTTGCGAACAAGCGGTTCGGCCGCATCGATGCCAGCCTGGGCTTTGCGACCGGCTATATCGGCAATCGCGGGGACATAGCCAACCCCCTTCGACTGATCAACGATCGCTTCGAAACACGGCCGATCCCCGATCCAGATATCACGCGTGCCGGCCAGGCAGGCCGAGACCTTTTCCGCGGCCCGATCGGCGTGTTCGGCGGTATCACTTGGCAAACACCGCTCGATCAGTTGCTGCTCAAGGTCGAACTGGACGGCAACGACTATGAGCGCGAGCCGCAATCGAACAATCAACGTCAGAGCTCCCCGTTTAATGTCGGCTTGGTCTATCGTCCCAGCCCCAACCTACAGCTGACCGCGGGCCTGGAACGCGGCAACACGGCGGTGATCGGCCTGACGCTGACCACCAATCTCGCGACGGGCCGCAGCAACGCGCCGATCCTGGACCGGCCTGTCGTGCCGCTGCGGCGGCACGCCGATCCGGATGCCGGCGCACCCACGGCGACCATGCCGCGAGCGCTCAGCCCGGATGAAGCGACCAGTGCCGCCCCCGACTGGGCAGCGATCGCCGAAAACCTCAACCAGGAAGCCGGCATCCGCGTCTCGCGCATCACGCGCCGAGACCACGAGGTCATCATCCACGGCAGCCACAACCGCTATTTCTATCCGGCCCAAGGCATCGGCCGCGGCGCCCGTGTACTCGACAACGTACTTGGTGATGACGTCACCTGGTTCACCTTCGCGCACGAGCGTGCCGGCACGCCCATTGCCGAGACCAGCGTCGAACGGCAGGCGTTCTCCGACTATGTCGACCGGCGGATCGACCTGCCCGCATTCGCCCGCAAAGTGGAGCTGGCACCACCCGCGCAGCAACGTCGCGACGAGGTCTATGAAGCGCCGTTCCGACGCCTGCGCGGCAGCGTCGCCCCTGGCTACAAGCAGATCCTGGGCGGCCCCGACGGCTTCATCCTGTATCAACTCTCCGCCGACTTCAGCGGCAGCTACTGGTTTTCGCGCAATACGTGGCTATCGGGCATGGTCAGCGTGGACATCGCCAACAACTTCGACAAGTTTCGCTACGACGCCCCGACGCGCCTACCGCGCGTACGCACCTGGCAGCGGCAGTACATGACCACGTCTGACGTAACCGTGCCCAACCTGCAGCTGACAACGGTGCGCCAGCTGGGACGCGACTGGTACGGCATGGCCTACGCCGGCTACCTGGAGTCGATGTACGGCGGCGTCGGCGGCGAAGTGCTGTACCGCCCGTTCGGCGAGCAGTGGGCGATAGGCGCGGACGTCAACCAGGTGCGCCAGCGCGACTTCGACCAACACGCAGGTTTCCGCGACTACGAGATCACCACCGGCCACATCACGGGCTACTACACCTTTGGGCGCACACGTCGGCTGCAGGCCAATGTCAGCGTTGGCAAGTACCTGGCCGGCGATATCGGCACGACGGTCAACCTGACCCGTCGGTTCAATAATGGCGTGACCATGGGCGCGTACGCCACGAAGACCAACATCTCCTCGCGCACCTTCGGCGAGGGCAGCTTCGACAAGGGCATCTACTTCTCGATCCCGATGGACTTCGTGCTGCCCCGCCCAAGCCGCGCACGTGCCGAGATCATGTGGCAGCCGCTGTTCCGCGACGGCGGCGCCAAGCTGTTCCGAGCCTACGGCCTCCACCCAATGACGGGTGAGCGGAGCGGCGAGCTGCTGTTCGACAATCTGGAGTGGATCGACCGCTGATCCCGCGTTCTACCGACGAAACAGTTATCGTATTCAGCATTGTCTTCAGGGAGCAGAGTGGCGTCCTCACAAGACGCGAACCCGCAATGGCGTATTTTCGACGGCTGCCAAAAGGTCACTCCTGCCAAGAATTGTCACTTTTTGACGCAGGGCAGCAAATTTTCATTGCCGCGGGGCACCATCTATGAGAAATTTCTCACAGGTGGTGAGCCCGCGTGAGTTCCATGCGTGCGCCTGCTACTGCGTAACAGGACAGCGGCGTCCGGCCGCGACTGGATTGATGATCACCGTACACAGGGTGAAGCCGGGGGTGCCTTCAGGGAGGGGCCCGGTCCGGCTCTGTGCTCGATGAAGGAGTCGGGCATGTTCTTCGCACCCAGCCGACCGCAAGCCGAAGGGGATTGGCGTATCGCCAGCAAGCTCACCGCCCTCTTGTCCTGGGGATTGCGGGCCCTGGATCTGGTGGCGCTCGTGGCTGCTGGTTTTTTGGCGTACTGGCTTCGATTCGAGACCTTCGCGATGCCGCTGGACTACGTGCGCAACCTGGCGCGCGTGCTCCTGTTTGCCATTCTGGTGCTCAACGGCTCCACGCTTTACCGCAGTTGGCGGGGGCGCGGTGTTGTGCGTGAAGGCAGCCAGCTCCTGGGACTCTGGACGCTGGTGTTCGCCGCCAGCATTCTTTATACCGTCGCCTTCAAACTGAGCGACGATTTCTCTCGCCTGTGGTGGGCAACCTGGTTCGCCCTGACGATCGCTTCGACCGCGGCGTTGCGTGTCGGGGTACGCACACTGGCGGACAGGCTGCGCGCACGTGGTGTCGACCGTCGAACCGCGGTCATCGTGGGCGGCGGGCGGGACGCGCGGCGCCTGGCCGATCAACTCTCGGCACAACCCTGGCTGGGCCTGCAAGTGCGGGGCTGGTTCGCGCCTTCGACATCCCGGCAACGGCTCGATGGGCTGCCCCTGCTCGGTAGCGTGGATGCGCTGGAGCAGTACGTGCGGCGCCTGCATATCGACCAGGTGTGGATCGCACTGCCGATGAGCGCTGAATCCGAGATCCAGGATGTGTTGTATCGCCTGCGACACTCGACGGCGGACATCAAACTCGTCCCCGACCTATTCGGCATGCAGATGCTCAACCATTCGGTGGAGCAGATGGCGGGCGTGCCGATCATCAATTTGCGCAGCAGCCCGCTGCGTGGCGATGCCTATGTGCTGAAGGCCGTTGAAGACCACGTGCTGGCGTTGCTGATTCTGCTGCTGATCTCGCCGCTGATGCTGGCCATCGCGCTCGGGGTGAAGCTCTCCTCGCCCGGCCCGGTGTTCTTCCGCCAGCGGCGCCACGGCCTCAATGGCCGCGCGATCAAGGTGCTGAAGTTCCGCAGCATGCGGGTCCACGCCGAAGCCTCTGGCAAGGTGACCCAGGCGCGCAAAGGCGACCCACGGGTCACGCCCTTCGGCGCCTTCTTGCGCCGCACCAGCCTGGATGAATTGCCACAGTTCATCAATGTGCTGATGGGCGACATGTCCATCGTGGGCCCACGGCCGCACGCCATCGCCCACAACCATGAGTTCATGGACCAGGTGGACGATTATATGCAGCGCCACCGGGTCAAGCCCGGCATCACAGGCTGGGCTCAGGTCAACGGCCTGCGCGGCGAAACCGACACCCTCGATAAAATGGCCCGCCGCGTCGAACACGACCTGTACTACTTGCAAAATTGGTCGCTGGCTTTTGATTTGAGAATCATCGTGATGACCATCTTCAAAGGCTTCATCGGCCGCAACGCCTACTGAGCTCTCCCGTCCTCGCGGTCTCGTCGCTCCCCCAGCCCGCGGCCGCTCCTTCCCCGCCTGCGGATCCCCCTTCCCCCGCCTGCGGGGGAAGTCGGCCCAAAGGGCCGGATGGGGCGCTCTTTGCTTCCTTCGCTCTTCGCACCGCTCTCCCAATCCCACATCGCCCAAACCAGCCCCCGCCCATGAAAATCGCCATCGCCGGCACCGGCTACGTCGGCCTCTCCAACGCTCTCCTCCTGGCCCAGCACCACACCGTGGTCGCGCTGGACATCGACGCCGCCAAGGTCGAAATGCTCAACCGCCGCGAGTCGCCCTTGGACGACACCGAGATCCGCGAGTACCTGGCCAAGTCGGAACTGGACTTCACCGCGACCACCGACCCCCAGCAGGCGTATATGGGCGCCGACTACGTGGTCATCGCGACCCCGACCGACTACGACACGACCTCCAATTACTTCAACACCAGTTCGGTCGAGAGCGTCATTGCCCAGGTAAAGCAGATCAACCCCACTGCGGTGATGGTGGTCAAATCCACCGTACCCGTCGGCTTCACCGCCAAGGCCCGCGCCCAGTTCGGGACCGACAACATCCTGTTTTCGCCTGAGTTCCTGCGCGAGGGCCGCGCCCTGTACGACAACCTGCACCCCAGCCGGATCATCGTGGGCGAGCGCTCCGAACGCGCTGGTGTCTTCGCCCGCCTTCTGCAGGAGGGCGCAATCAAGCAGGACGTGCCGGTGCTGTTTACCGACGCCACCGAGGCTGAGGCAATCAAGCTGTTCGCCAACACTTATCTCGCGATGCGCGTGGCGTACTTCAACGAGTTGGATACTTACGCCTGCACCCATGGCCTGGATACCCGGCAGATCATCGAAGGCGTGAGCCTCGATCCGCGTATCGGCAGCCACTACAACAATCCTTCGTTCGGCTACGGCGGCTACTGCCTGCCCAAGGACACGAAGCAGTTGCTCGCCAACTACAGCGACGTGCCGCAGAACATGATTCACGCCATCGTGGAGGCGAATCGGACGCGGAAGGACTTCATCGCGGACGACGTGATCCGGCGAAACCCGAAGGTGGTCGGCATCTACCGCCTCGTCATGAAGTCCGGCTCCGACAACTTCCGCGCTTCGGCGATCCAAGGCGTCATGAAGCGCATCAAGGCCAAGGGCATCGAAGTCGTCGTGCACGAGCCTGTGCTGGACGCGCCGGAGTTCTACCATTCACGCGTGGTCAACGACGTCTCCGCCTTCAAGGCGACGGCCGACGTCATCATCGCGAACCGGTTGACTCAGGACCTCGAAGACGTCAGGGCGAAGGTCTACACCCGCGACCTGTTCGGATCGGATTGAGCCAGGGAACACTTGAATCGATGAAGATCCTTGTCACCGGCGCCGCCGGATTCGTCGGATTCCACACCTCGTCCCGCCTTCTCCAGGCGGGGCATGAGATCGTGGGGATCGACAATTTGAACAGCTACTACGACCCTGCCTTGAAGGCGGCGCGGCTCGACATGTTGGGCATCCGTCAAGGCTTCGCCTTCGAGCGGCTCGATCTCTCCGACAGAGCAGCCGTCGCGGAGATCTTCAGCAAGCACGATTTCGACGTGGTTATTCATCTGGGCGCGCAAGCGGGCGTGCGCTATTCGATCGATAATCCGTTCGCATACGCAGACAGCAACCTCGCCGGCACTCTTACTGTGCTCGAAGGTTGTCGGACACACCGCATCAAGCACTTGGTGTATGCGTCCTCGTCCTCCGTTTACGGCGCGAATCGCAAGCAGCCCTTCTCGGTCAAAGATCCCGTCGACCACCCCGTCTCCCTGTATGCGGCGACGAAGAGATCCAACGAGATGATGTGCCAGTCGTATGCGCATCTCTACGGAATCCCGATCACAGGCCTTCGCTTCTTCACGGTGTATGGCCCGTGGGGCCGTCCCGACATGGCGTACTTCAAGTTCGCCAAGGCGATCGTGGAAGGGGCGGTCATCGACGTCTACAACCATGGCGACATGTTGCGTGACTTCACGTACATCGACGACATCGTCGATGGCATCGAAGCCATCCTGGAGAAGGGCCCCTTGCCGCCGAACGAAGGGGAAGCGCCGCACCGGCTCTACAATCTCGGCAACAACCGGCCGGAACGTCTTCTCGACCTGATCGAGAACCTGGAGCGGTTGCTGGAGCGGCCAGCGAAGAAGCGCTTTCTGCCGATGCAGGCCGGCGACGTGCTGGCGACGTACGCCGACATCACCGAAACCTCGGTTGACTATGGCTTCATGCCGAAGACGGACCTCAAGACCGGCCTCGCGCATTTCTCCGCCTGGTTCCGGGACTTCTACAAAGCAAGCTGAAATGACCTCATATCCGTTCCCTATCGTGACAGTAGGCGGCTTCGCCACCGCCTCGGTCACACGCGACCAGCTCGCCGAGTGCATGGTGTCGGACTGCATGCAGGCACGGGCGAATCCCGAGTCGTGGGTTCCGCGCGTCGTCCTTTCTTCCAATGGTCAGGGCATCGCGCTGGCGGGCCGTGACGAGGCGTTCGCTTCCGCCATGTCGCAGGCCGACATCATTCATGCCGACGGCATGCCGGTGGTATTCGCCAGCCGGATGACGCGCCATCCGCTTCCCGAAAGAATCGCCACCACCGACTTCTTTCACGACGCAGCCCGCGCGGCCGTCCGGAGCAAGCTGCGCTTCTACATGCTCGGCGCCAGTGAGGCGCAGAACGAAGCTGCCGTCGAGTCCATCAGAGGGATGTATCCGGGTATCGAGATCGCAGGACGACACGACGGCTACTTCGACGCAGCCCGGGACGACGAGATCTGCGAAGAGATCCGGAACAGCCGCGCCGACGTTCTCTGGGTCGCGCTCGGAAAGCCCCGGCAGGAGTTTTGGGCGATCCGGAACAGGCACAAGCTCAAGGGCGTCGGTTGGATCAAGACCTGCGGCGGCCTTTACGCGTTTCTGACCGGCGACGCGCCGCGAGCACCCGCCTGGATGCAGTCGCTGGGCCTGGAGTGGCTCTACAGGACGTATCGTGAGCCGCAGCGGCTGGGCTGGCGCTACCTGACAACGAACCCGTACTCGCTGTATCGCTTGGTCACCCGCACTCGCAAGTAAGGGATTTCATCCCGATCCCCATCCATCCCAGCCTTCGCCGCAACGCACCCGCACGACGCTGCAGTTCGACCGAACGGCGAAGCTTCCATCAGGACACCCCCCATGTTCGCATTGATTCAAGGCGGCACCGTTCCCCAAGGGAGAGTCCGCGTCAGCGGCGCCAAGAACTCGGCGACGCGGCTGCTTTCCGCAGCACTGCTGAGCGACGACCTTGTCGAAATCTCCAACTTCCCGACCCACCTCGTGGATGTCGGGCACAAGATCGCGTTCTGCCAACGTCTCGGGGCCGTCATCACGGTGGATCACGAGAACGAGCACATCACGGTCGCGGCGTCCGGGCTCAGCGTCAAGCAGCTGACCCGGGAAGAGTTCGACGTGCCGATCCGGACGACTTACCTGCTCGCGGCGTCGCAGATCATCCGGTCGGGGGTTGCGCGGATTCCGTATCCCGGCGGTTGCCCGATCGGCGGAGGCAGCGGCGGGGGTCGCGGCTACGACCTGCACATGATGGTGTGGAAGGACCTGGGATGCGAAGTCGTCGAATGCGACGACCACATCCAGATCACAGCGCAGGACGGATTCAAGGGCGGCACGATCAACTTTCCCATCAGCACAGTGGGCGGTACGGAGAATGCCCTGCTCTGCGGAAGCGTGGCCCACGGGCGTACGCAGATCTTCAATGCTTATATTACGCCGGAAGTGGAAGATCTCATCGCGTTCCTCCGCAGGATGGGCGCGGACATCTCGGTGTTCGGGACGAGCCACATCGTGATTGATGGAAGGGGCGGGAAGCTGGCGGGTGCACGCATGCCGGTCATGGCGGACCGGATCGAAGCCCTGACCTGGGTCGTGTACGGAATTCTCTCCGGTGGCGAGATCACGATCGATCGCGTTCCCTTCGACTCGATGCGGGTGCCGTTGATCCATATCCAGCAGGCGGGCGTCGACCTGCTGCGCAATTCGAGCTCCATCCACGTCACGCCGGACTGCCTGGTGTCGGGTCGCGTCCAGCCGTTCGAACTCGCGTGCGGTGCGCACCCCGGCGTCATCTCAGACATGCAGGCCTTCTATGTGATGCTGGGCCTCGTCGCATCCGGCACCTCGCGTGTGTTCGACTACCGCTACCCGGAGAGGATCGCATTCGTCGCGGAACTCGCGAAGCTCGTGGAAGGGGATCACCTGGCGGCCGAGCGCGGCAAGATCACGATCAACGGGCCGGCCAGGTTCAAATCGGGCGTCGCCAATTCGACCGATCTCCGCGGCAGCATGGCCGCGGTCATCGCAGCGCTTTGCGCGCAAGGGGAGTCGAAGATCCTCAACGTGCACATGGCTCTTCGCGGCTACAACAATCTTCGCGGCAAGCTCGAGCGGCTCGGCGTCGGCATCGAGATATTCGATGAGGACCAGGGTTGATGACGACCGGTCCCGACCGCGCGCTCATCGCTGCATTGGCGGACGCCACGGGCGGCCACGTCGCCACGGACGTGCCGCTCGCTCCACTGTCACGGTGGCGCATCGGCGGTCTTGCACGCATCTACGTCGAGCCGTCCAGCGCCGAGGAAGCGGCTGCCGTCATGGCCATCATGCACGGCCGTCCGGAGCCGCTGTTCCTGATGGGCGACTCGTCCAACACGTTGTTCGACAGCGCGGGCTTCGATGGCGTGGTCGTGCGTATCGGACGCAGGATGGCGAACATGCGCCTGGAAGGCGCCCAGGCCTGGGCCCAGGCGGGAATCTGGGTTCCGCGATTCGCGCGCCGGATCGGTTGCAGCGGTCTGACCGGCATCGAACACACGATCGGAATCCCCGGAACGCTGGGCGGCCTGATCCTCATGAACGGAGGAAGCCAGCGGAAGGGGATCGGACTGAACGTGGTCAGTGTCCGGTGCGCCGACAGCGAAGGGCGACTGTTCGAACTCACGCATTCCGAATGTGGCTTCGCCTATCGCAGTTCCACGTTGCAGGGGCAGCGCACGGCGATACTCGAAGCCAGGCTCGAGTTCGAGCGTGGCGACTCGGCGGCCATACGCAGGGAGATGCTCGGTATTCTGCGCTCGCGGCGCCTGAAGTTCCCGCAGAAGCTCCCCAACTGCGGCTCGACCTTCCTGTCCGACCCGAAAATGTACAGTTCCGTCGGCCCGCCCGGCCAAGCACTGGAGTCGGCCGGTCTCAAAGGCCTGCGCCGCGGGGACGCCCAGATCTCGCCCATGCATGCGAACTTCATCGTGAATCACGGAAACGCCAGTTCCTCGGATGTGCTTTGGCTCATCGCGCATGCACGCAATCTCGTCGAGCAGCGCACTGGCTACGCAATGGACTGCGAGGTCCGCCATCTCGCCCCCGACGGTGCGCTGCGTCCGGCCCACGAGCCGGCGCTGCACCTGTTCGCGAACCAGTGATCGCCTGCCCGCCCGCCTCTCGGGAAGAGTAGCGGGGAGTCCATAAGATGCTCTTCGAAAAAGTCAAAAGAGTCCTTGGCAGGCTCGCCGAAGGCGACGCCAGCCAGGTATTCAAGGGAATGCTGACCCTCGTCGCGGGCGCGGGCGCCGCGCGGCTGATCGGGCTCGCGTCGATCCCGTTGTTAAGCCGGATCTACAGCCCCGAGGATTTCGGCGTGCTGTCCATCTATGCGGCACTGATCGCCATACTCGCACCGACGTTGACGCTGCGCTATGCGCTGGCCATCCCGCTCCCGCGCCACGACAGCACGGCGTTGAACATCTTTCGTCTCTCCCTCGCCCTCATCTTCGTCAACGCATCGCTGCTCACCTGCGTGCTCTGTTTGTTCGCACCCGAGCTTCTCCGACTTCTGTCGATGGAGAGCTTGGTTCCATGGTGGTGGATGATCGCGCTCGGCGCCGCAGGATCGGCCACATACGAACTCCTCACGATGTGGGCCGCCAGACGCCGGAGCTACCGCATCATCGCAAGGACCCAGTTCGTCCAGTCCGCGATCGGGGAAACGGTCAAGATCACACTGGGTCTGATGGGAGCGAAGCCGCTCGGACTGCTTTTCGGGCACATGTTCGCGCAGGCGGGAGGAATCACCTCGCTGGCGAGGAGCTTCAGGCAGGACATACCGCTGGGCAGGCTGCTCGCTCCGCGCAAGGGCCAGCTTCGCAAGGTCGCGGCACTCTATTCCGATTACCCGTCGTTCCGCCTGGCATCCCAGGTCCTGATGATCTTCGCGGTCCAGGCGCCCGTCATGCTCATGGCTGCTTTCTACGACGCGGGCAGCGCAGGACAGCTGGGGCTGGCGACGATGGCGGTGACTCTGCCTGCCAACCTGCTCGGCGAGAGCATGGCGAAGGCCTACTACGCCGAGATCTCCGCGATCGGAAGCAAGAATCCCGGCCGGATCAGGAAGCTCACCTTCCAGGTCATCAAGCGACTCCTGGTGCTGTCCGCACCTCCCACGCTCGTGCTTTTTTTCAGTGGCCCGTACCTGTTCCCGTGGATCCTCGGCCCGGAGTGGGAAACCGCCGGCACCTTCATCTCCATCCTGTCCATCTATCTGGTGTTCCAGTTCATCCAGAAGCCGGTGTCCTATCTGATGTTCGTGTTCAAGGAACAGCGGAGCCTGCTGTACCTGAACATCCAGCGCGCGATCGTCACTGTGCTCTGCTTCTGGGCAGGCCATGCGATGGGGCTCGCTGCCACGGAGACGCTGCTGATCTACGCCATCGCCATGTCCTGCCACTACGCGCTGAGCGTGCTCGTCGCCGTCCGCAAGATTCCCGCGTCCGATTGACCACGACTTCGTGTCCATGAGGTACCCCTTCCATGACATCCCCCGAATCCCAAGCGCCTCTCGTGTCGGTGGTATGCGCCTGGTACAACCGTGCCGACTATCTGCACGACACCTTGTCCGGCCTTCTCGGACAGGAGGGCGTCGAGTACGAGGTCATCGTCGTCAACGACGGAAGTTCCGACGGCCGCGTTGCCGAGATCCTCGACGCGTACCGCCACCCCCGGCTCCGGGTCATCCACCAGGCGAACCAGGGATTCGTCGCTGCCATACGGACTGCGATCGATGCCGCCAGGGGTCGCTACATCGCGATTCAGGGCGCAGGAGACGTTTCCCTGGCCAACCGATTGTCGAGGCAGGCCGACGTTCTCGATGCCGACAGCCAGATCGGCATCGTCGGATGCCTTCGCCAGGAGAAGGTCATTGGGGGAGTCGCTGACGGCAAGACGGTCCAGGCGGGATGTGGCAGGACGTCGCCGACACTGGATGATCTGCTGCACCGTTCGAATCCCTTCAGTCATGGCGAGGTGATGTTCCGCCGCACGGTCTACGACACCGTCGGCGGCTATCGCGCCTACTTCAAGTTCGCCCAGGACAGGGACCTCTGGATCAGGATGGCGGTGCATTGCCGGATGCACGTGGTACAGGAGGTTCTTTACGAAAGAAGAACCTTCACCCAGGACGGCGTTTCTGCGAGCAAGGAGAAGATCCTGCTCCAGCAGGCACTGTCCAACTTCGCACGGCAGTGCCACCACGACCGCATCCGCTATGGCTTCGACTTCATCGAGAAGTACGGCACCCATGCAGGCCTGTTTCGCAGGCCCAGCGCCGCTTACGCGAAGACGATCAGCAAGCTCGCCCTGCAGTCCCTCTACCTGGGCGAGACGTCGCAGGCCCTGGATTTTGGCGCCCGCGCCCTCGATGAAAAGCGCACTGCAGTATCATCGGCGACCTATCTGCTGGCATGGTTGGCATCAAGGAACGGGACGATGAGACGACTCATCGTCCGAGCGCTCGGACGGCATCCCAATTCTTCGATCTGGGCAGGCAAGTCTTGACCGGCTTGACGCCCGCAGATGCGATCTAGAGCACGACATCCAATGACCGATTCAATCATTCCAGATGGGCCGCATGGATCGCCGTTGGTCTCGGTGGTGATCCCGTCCTACAACCGTGCGCACATCGTCTGCGCCGCAGTGCGTTCCGCGCTGGATCAGGCACCCGTGGACCTGGAGGTCATCGTCGTCGACGATGGCTCGAACGACGATACCGAGCGTCAGCTCGAGGAACTCGCGGATCCTCGGGTCAGATACATCCGCCAGCCGAACGCGGGGGCCTGCGTAGCGCGCAACACCGGCATGCTCGCCGCGAGAGGGCATTACATCGCGCTTCTCGATTCGGACGACGTCTTCCTGCCGGGGCATCTCGCGTCTGCGGTCGAACTGCTGTCGCGCTCGACGGAGAAGACGGTGGTCTACGGGCGAATCACCGTCGATCGGGGAAACGGCGTTTCGTTCGAAAAACCGCCGCGGGCGATCCGGCCGGGCGAGCCCGTCTCCGAGTATCTGCTGTGCGATACGGGTTTCGTCCAGACCTCGACCGTGGTCCTGCGGCGCGACCTTGCGCAACGCGTGCTGTACACGCCCGGCCTGCCATTCGGGCAGGACACGGATTTCGCGATCCGCCTGGGGCACGAGGGTGCGACGTTCCACATGCTCAAGTCTCCGCAAGCCGTGTGGCTCGATGTCGCCGACGAAGGCCGGGTATCGTCCAAGCTCGATCCGATCGCACGCGAGCGTTGGCTCGCGTCTGTCCAGGACGCGATCACGCCCCGTGCATTGGCCGGCGATCGAGGGTGGTTCGTCGCCAAGGGGCACGCGGCGAGGAACCGGCATGCCAAGGCAGCCGTCCTCTTCCTCGGGGCAGTCGTCCGTGGCTGCTATCGTCCGAAGGTGGCGGCACGGATTTTCCTTCAGATCTTCCTGCCCAAGAATGTGTACCGCGTCGTGGCCGACAGGGTCATCGCGAAGCAACAGAGACCCTGAATGCGTATCTCCAAGCTCAATCTCCCGGTCTACGCACTCTTGCTGACCCCGCTATGGTGGCTGCTGGGTTTCGGATTCTTCATCTTCCATTTCGCGGCGCTCTATATGGCGCTCGTGAAGCCGGCCTGTCTTCGCCCGCGGGATGCGTTCCAGTACACGATCCTGATCCTGATCAGCGTGCTGATTCTCTCGCTCCTGCTGAACTCCCTGTCCGGCGACACGGACATATCGAGAATGCTCGCCGCCACAAACAATGCCTCCATCCTGGGTATCGGGTACATCGTCTACGGGTTCTTTCTCGAGATGTTCCGGCAGGACGAGCGCTATCTCGATGTGGTCGCTAGAAACGTGGGCAAGGTGAGTCTCGTGTCCATCGTGCTGGGAACGTCGCTTCTCTACTTCGTTCTCTCCGGGCGCATCGCCGAGCTCAGCTTCCCCACGCTGATCGGGGCGGTGACGCCGCCGACCGACAATCTCATCGGCCTGTATCAACGGGTCCACATCATATCCACGGACTGGTTCGACCAGAATCCGACGCCTCGTCTAACCATCCTGTCGACGAACGCGACCTCGAGCGCGGCGCTCATCGCGATCTGCGGATTCATCAGCCTGGGATGGTTTCATCGCGGCTCGCGCTTCATCCGTCTGGCGTTCGTGTTCTTGCTGATGTGCACCGTCGCGGCGACACTGACGCGCGGGGCGTTCTTCGGATTGTTGGCTGGCCTGGGGATCTTCATGTCAATGGCACTGTCGAACAAGTCGAAGACCCTGCTGCTGCCTGCGATTCCACTGCTGCTCGTCGCGGCGGTGATGTTCCTGCCGGCCGCCATCGAGCGAGCGAACAGCGCTCGTGAATCTTCATCGTCGACCCGCTTTGCATCATACACGGCGTCGATCGACGTCACGATGCAGGGCAACCCGCTGTTCGGGTTGGGCATCAAGCCCCGCTCCGACGACAACTTCATCCCGATCGGCTCCCATTCCACGGTGCTCTCGACGCTCGTACGCGGCGGACTCATAGGGTCCTCGCTGGCCGTCATCGCGTTCATCGTCATGCCGCTGGCCTGGTTCGTGAAGATCGGGCGTCGCCTGCTCTCTTCCAGGCAGGCGGGCAGCAGGTTGCATTGGTTCTCCGTGATCGCAATCGCAGGCGTCCCTTCCTTCATCGCTTTCTGCCTGCTGCAGGACATCGACGCCTATGCGCCGCTGTCCACGTTCCTCTTCTGCTTCCTCGCCATGCTGTCCTACTGCGCCAAGCGCAGTTCGGAGCTGGCGGGCAACGCTCCCAGGTCGATCGACGGCAGCCCGGCGTAGGTGACCTGCCCTGACGCCGGGTCGCATGACCCGGCCATCGTTCGGACAACCCGGCAGCCTCCGTTACAGCTTACTCCTCTGCTTTTTGCACGACCTACCTCGTGCGGAGACGACTCCAGATGGCATCACAGAAGTATCGGCCCGACATCGACGGCCTGCGCTCGCTGGCAATCCTGCCGGTCCTGCTGTATCACGCAGGCTTCCCCGGGTTTTCCGGCGGATTCGTCGGCGTGGATGTCTTCTTCGTGATCAGCGGGTACCTGATCACGTCGATTCTCATCCGCGAGTTCGCCGAAGAGACCTACAGCGTCTTCTCCTTCTACGAGCGCAGAATCCGGCGCATCTTCCCGGCTCTGCTGACGGTCCTCGCCTTCGTGCTGGCCGCATCGCCGATCTTCCTGCTGCCCAGCGAGTTCCTCAGCCTCGGGCGCGACACAGTCTCGGCGCTCTTCTTCGTCGCGAACATCAACTTCTGGCGACAGTCAGGCTACTTCGCTGCGGACGCGGAAGCCAAGCCGCTGCTTCACATGTGGTCGCTCGGCGTAGAGGAGCAGTTCTATCTCATCGCGCCGCTGCTGCTTTTCCTGGTCCTGCGATACGCACCGAGATACGGACTCCTGCTGGTCGGCGCTGGACTTCTGGCCTCATGGGCGCTTTGTGTCTACCTGACGCCATCCAAGCCGAGTGGCTCCTTCTACCTGCTGCCCACACGAGCATGGGAGCTCCTGGCAGGCGCCTGGCTCGCCTTGCTGATGATCGGACGTACGTCATCCCCCAACGCGATGCCGTGGCGCGATAATGCGCTGGGCCTGATCGGCCTGTTCCTGATCCTGTTTCCGGTATTCACCTATTCGAAGAACACCGTGTTTCCGGGGTATGCGGCGACCGTCCCCGTGCTAGGCGCCGCTCTGCTAATCTTCAGCGGCCAGCACAGCTGGACCGGCCGGTTCCTCTCGTTGCGCCCGCTGGTGCTCATCGGCTTGATCTCGTACTCGCTCTATCTCTGGCACTGGCCGCTGATCGTCATGTTCCGCAACCTCGGTTGGCTGGGGTCCAGCCTGGGCAAGGTCGCGGTGGTCGTCCTGTCGTGTGCCGCCGCGTGGGCGACCTGGCGTTGGATCGAGACACCGACTCGTAACCGCACCGCCTTTACGCCGCACCGACTCGGCCTGCTTGTCGGCGCATGTTCGGCTCTGGTAGTTGCATCGTCTTTGTTCTACACAACGCTGGATGGCTGGCCTTCCCGCTTGCCCGCGAATGTGCTCGCATTCGACATGTCCAGGAACGACGTCAGTCCTGCTCGGACGCGGTGCCATTTCGACGGAGGTGCGCCGGATCTGAGCCGCGCCTGCGTTCTCGGCGATGGTGCCCCTCAAGTGGCGGTCTGGGGCGACAGCCACGGGGTTGAACTCGCGCAGGCAATCAGCGAGCAGGGAATACCTGTGCGGGAGATCACGTACTCGGCGTGCCCGCCCGCGCTGGGACGGACTGCGAGAAGCGATCGCCCCTTGTGCCCAAAGCACAACGAGCGAGTCTTTGATTTTCTTGTGTCGGACGCGTCGATTCGGACCGTGGTCCTGGCCTCCTACTACGGCATTCCGTTCTCGGCATCTCGTGAACTGCAGGAGCAACTTGCATACACAGCCGCCGAACTTAATGCCGCAGGTAAGCGAGTGGTCATTATAGGACCCTATCCCTCCATCGACGGGCACGTCGATGTACCTACCTATCTCGCGAGGGGTGGTCGTCGAGACGTCGTGTTCGACACCACGGGAATCGCCTCATTCCGGGGACTGGTCAGGACCAATGCCAACCTGGTACTACCTACCGAGGCGTTCTGCCGAAACGGGCACTGCGACTTGGTGATCGATGACACCGCCTTGCTATTCGATGCGCATCACCCGAGCATGCATGCCGCCAGAGAGATTGCGAAGCGCCTTGCACCGATTCTTCGAGACAACCGCGACGAGTGACGGAAGACCACCCTAGTCAAAATCGGAATTTCCCTACGCAAAGCGACGGGCTTTTCTGACACAGACGACCTTGACTCACGATGCCGCCTCATCGCAGACTCCGCGGCAAGGAGCGTAGAAACTCCTCGAACAGCGGTCCCCACCTCCGTCAAACCGGTGGGTTTTTTGTGTCCGTGCACGTGCGGGCGCAGACCGACGCGATGCCTGCGTCGGGAGGGCGGCTAATACAACACCCTTCGGGGAAATACGCCCGCCGACTGTTCGCGGTTTCTAACCTCCCGACTTCCCGTCCGCCGTCTCGCGGTGGGCGGGCCCCTTCGATGGAGTGAGGAGGTTGAGATGTCGGACCAAGCAGCGAATGACCGCGCCCTGCCGGGCTATTTCCTGACCGAGCCGGGGCAAGTGCGGCTCAAGCAACTGCACGACCATATGGTGTTCCTGTCACGGCTGGCGCAGCCGCGCACGCAGGATGAGGAACGGGACGGCGTGCCCGATGTGCGCATGGCGGAGCTGGCGACTTGCCTGGGCTTGTTGGCCGAGCAGGCGGAGCGGGTGCTGGAGGCGATTTCGGATGTGGCGCGACGGTCGGCGGCGGTGGGCGCTTCGGCGTTGGATGAGGCTGAGGAGCACCCCCTCCCCAGCCCTCCCCCGCATGCGGGGGAGGGAGTAGGTCATGCCACCGGGGAGGGAGTGGGTCATGCCGCCGGGGAAGGCGCGGGGCATGGCGACGGGGAGTGCGCGGGTCATAGTGAGAGTGGGTGCGCGGATCATGGCGACGGAGAGGACGCGGATCATGACGCGTGGGAGGCAGACGGTCCTAACGGGGATGATGGGGACGGCGACGATGAGGACGTCGGGCACGGCGAGCGGTTTGTGTATGGCGTGACGCTCGACCAGATGGATGCCTTGGACCGGTTGGTGCAGACGCTCACGGCGCATGGCGACGTGATTGCTTCCGGAAATGATGACTTGGCCGACGACACGCTGCCGGCGTTGGGGATGGCGATCGTCGATGGCACGGACGCATTGCGGGCGATCCTGGAGCAGTTGGATGACCAGCGGCTCGCGCAGGGACGTCATCCTCGACGCGGGGTGCGGGAAGCGCGGCCGGCGTATGGGGCGGTCTCGGCACGGCCTTTGGGCACTTCCCTGCACTGAGCGGCGGCGCGGCCGGGCATGCGCATCACGCCGTGCCCGGCCTTCGCAGGCTCGCGATCGGTCTGGTGTGTTTGCGGATCGTTCGCATGCCGTTGCTCGCGTCCACGGAGCTCATTGCCGGTTCTTCGTCCTGGGCGCCACGCGCTTGGCGCGCGGTGCTCGCCTGTCACGGAGCATTGCCATGTCCTGTCTTGCGTTGGTTGTTGTGTGTTGCCTTCTTGCCTGGTGGGAGCCCTTGTCATGAGCGAAGACCTGCTGCCCTATGGGCCGTTCGTGCGCCGCGCTGGCTCTCTCCATGAGGCCCCATTGCCTGATACCGCCCCTGCGTTGGCGGGTTGGAGGTGTCGGGAGCGCTCGGAGCCCACGCTGTATCCGGTGTTGCGTGCTGTCCCCGATTACGCCGATCCGGTGAGGCCGCGTCGTGCGCGCCGCCCCCGGCGCTGCACGATCGGGTCGGTCTACTACGCGACGCGCGATCGTTATCGGGGGGATGATGAAGTCCCGATGTTGCGCCTGCGAGGTCTGTGGCTGGAGGCCTTGGGCTTCACGGTCGGTCGCCGGGTGCGGATCACGACCGGGGCGGGTGTGGTGCTGTTGTCGGTGGAGGGGGCGGAGGGGTCGTAGAGAGCGTTGTGACCGTCCGGTGCTGTGTGCGCCGGCCTCCCTCCGCGGACGGGGAGGCCGGCGAAGAGGACAGAACGGATAGCGATGTCGGTACCACGCGCCGTTGGCGGTGAAGCGTGTGGTGCGCGACGTCAGCTCAGTCGCGCCAATGTCGGCGCGACTGCGGCTTCTCCGCTCCCGACAGCGCAACGCCGGCCTTCGCGAACCAGCGCTCGGTGTCGGGCCGGGGCATCGCCTGCGTGCTGCCGACTACGAGCGTCCCCGCCAGTCCTGCCGCGACGGCAACGCCTGGCAGATCGAGCGCCAATCGGCGCAGCAGATACAACGTAAAGACGCACGCGCATACACCCAATGCCATGCCGGCGATTACTTCGCTGGGCGGATGCGCGCCGATCGGCACGCGCGACCAGGCGACCATGATGGCGAGTGCAGCGCCGGCGAGCGTTGCCGTGACACGCAGGGCGCGACGCTGGGGCGGCACGAGCAGCGCGAACAGCACCGGCCAAAGCAACCAGGCAAGGACGGCGTGGCCGCTGAAGCAGGTGAGGTCCCAGCGCCGGATGCCGGTGCCCCAGCCGTAGAACGCGATCTTGCTGCCTGCCACCAGGGCCAGGCTGGCGGCGGCGATGCCGGCCCATCGCAGCAGCTCGGTGTTCGACAGCCGCGGGGCCGCCGGTCGTACGCGCAACCACACCGCCAGACCGGCCAGCAGCGGCACGACGAGCACGGCGTCGCCGAGCAGGGTCAGGGCTTTCCAGGGCATGGGGATCCGGGTGGGGGGGCCGGGCGCTGGTAGCGCAGCGTGGGTCGATTGTAGTGAGCCGGGATGGCGGGGGGCTGAAGGCGGGGTGGTGCCTGGGGAGAAGGCATGCCCCCTCCCCAACCCTCCCCCGCTCGCGGGTGAGGGAGCAAGGCGCCGACGCCGGGCGTGGCATGAGGACCAACCGCTTCGCCCACGTCGACGCGGGCGGTATCGGTAGCCGGGTGCATTGCGAGTGCCTGTTTGAGCTACAATCCCCGGCCGCCCTCCTCCGTTTCGCGGTGGTCGGCCGGACAACGCGCCTGTAGCTCAGCCGGATAGAGTAGTGGCTTCCGAAGCCATTGGTCGGGGGTTCGAATCCCTCCAGGCGCGCCATCTTTCGAACGGGACGATCCCGTTCGCCGCGTTGCGCAGCGATCTTCCTGGCACCGCTTCGAGTATCTGATCTCCTGCCGCTTGGCATGCGCATGCCTCCACGGCTCGCGTCGATCCGCGGTCATGCTGCCGGGGCGCGTAGAGTAGACGCGCGCACGGGGGCGCCTTCGGGGAATCGACGATGGACTTGAAGCACAAGCTGCTGCTGGGGTTCATGGCGGCCTTCGGGTTCGTCCTGCTCGTGCACGAGCTTCAGCCCAAGCCGGTGTCGAGCACCCGGACGCCGCAGATGTTCGAGGTACTGTCGTCGAATTTCGAATCGCGTTTGTACGTGGACCTGCGCAACCTCGATACCGGCCGAGTCCACCGTCTTGTCTATGCCGGCAAGCGCTGCTACGGGTCGTCGGTCCGCGTGGGCAGCCGCTGGGAGCTTCCGGCGGTCACCGACCAGTACAAGGACGGCTCGCTGCGTTACAGGGTCGACGCGCGCTCGCTGTGTCGCCGCTGAGACGGCGCGCTGATCCTGTCCGGGCATACGCTTCGACAACGCTAGGTGGCGCTGCATGACGTCGCCCTCTGGTGATCGGCGAACGCCTGCGCACGCAGCGGCGGCTGACACGGGCGTTGCCGCCTGCGCCGCTGGAGGGACTCAGCGGGTCGCCGGGGTTGCCGCCGGGGTCTCGGGCGGTGGGACCGTCGGGGTCCAGGGCTTCTTGAGCTCGGCCAACGCTGCGGCGATCGGGGCATCGCCCGGCAGGGCTTCGCCACCGGTGCTGCCGTCCTCTTCGTCGCCGCGCAGGTGACCGGGCAGTGCGGCCTCGGTGTACGCGCTGGCAGCGCGCGGGGCGTCGGCGTCGGTGCTGGCGTTCTCGGGACGCAGCACGACATCAGGGTCGATGCCACGGGCCTGGATCGAGCGGCCGCTGGGCGTGAAGTAGCGCGCGGTGGTGAGCTTGACCGAGTCGCCGTTGTCGAGCGGCAGCACGGTCTGCACGGAGCCCTTGCCGAAGGTGCGGCTGCCGACGACACGCGCGCGGCCGTTGTCGCGCAGTGCGCCGGCCAGCACTTCCGAGGCGCTGGCCGATCCGACATCGACGAGCACGACGACCGGGGCCCCGTTGAGGATGTCGCCGGGGGTGGCGCTGAACTGTGCGTCGCTGATCGGGATGCGGCCGCGGGTGCTGACGATGTCGCCGCTGTCGAGCAGGTCGTCGGCAATCTGCACCGCCGAGGTCAGCAGGCCGCCCGGGTTGCTGCGCAGGTCGATGACCAGGCCGCGCAGGCGCCCGCCGCTCTGGCTGGCGAGTTCGCCGACGGTGCGGCTGAAGGCGGCTGCGGTATCGACCTGGAACTGGCTCACGCGCACGTAGCCATAGCCCGGTTCGAGCATCCGGCCGCGGACACTGACCACGCGAATGGTCTCGCGCTGGACGCGGATCTCCAGCGGCGTGCGCTCGCCATCGCGCAGTACGCCGAGCACCACGGCGGTGCCCGATGCGCCGCGCAGCGGGCCATGGCCTTCGTTGTCGGCCGGCGTCAGGGTTCGGCCATCGACGCTGACGATGACGTCGCCGGCGCGGATGCCGGCCTTCTCGGCCGGCGTGCCGTCGATCGGGGCGATCACGCGCATGCTGCCGTCGGGCAGGTACATCACTTCCACGCCGATGCCTTCATAGGCGCCCGTCGTGCCTTCGTCGAAGGCTTCCGCCGCGTCCTTTTCCATGTAGACGCTGTGCGGATCGAGGTCGAGCAGCAGGCCGCGGATGGCCGAGGCCATCAGCTTGCGGTCCTCGACCGGCTCGACATAGGCCTGGCGCACGGCGTTGAAGACGCCGACGTAGCGGCGGATTTCTTCGAGCGGCACGCGATTGGAGGCGTGTTCGATCGCGTCCGGGTCGTCACTGGCGGCGACCTCGCGGGCCGCCTGAGCGTCGTCGGGGGCGTCATCGTCCGAGGCCGGCGTCGCGTCCTGGGCCTCGTCCTGTGGCGCGGGCTGCTCGGCGGGCGCGTCCTGGGCCGGGGCCGCATCTGCGGGGGACGGCGCGGTCTCCTGCGCGAACGCCGCGGGCGACAGCAGCAACGACAGGGCCAGCGTCAGGGAACGAACGCGCATGCAGAACTCCGGGCAACGAAACAGGCTGCGCGCAGGCCGCGCGCGGCCAATGATTATGCGGCGCGGTCGCGTGAATGGGGTGCCTGCCCGGCCGGCGATTCAGGTCCATGCGGCTTCGTGCCGACGGGGCCTAGCGGGCCGGGTGCTCGGCAAACGGGCGATGGGTGCCGTCGTTGGCGACCAATTCGACAGTGTAGGCCTGGCTGCGGCCATCGGGCATCTCCATGCCGGGCGAGCCCATCGGCATGCCCGGCGCCGCGATCCCGCGCGCGTCGGGGCGCTCGGCCAGCAGGCGGCGGACGTCGGCCGCAGGCACGTGGCCTTCGACGAAGTAGCCGTCGATCTCGGCAGTGTGGCAGGACGCCATCGCGTCGGGCACGCCCAGGCGTGTCTTGACTGCAGCGAGGTCGTCGACATCGATGGTCTCGACCTCGAAACCATCGCGCTGCATGTGCTCGACCCACTTGCCGCAGCAGCCGCAGGTCGCGGTCTTGTGCACGCGCATGCGCGGCAGGACCTGGGTGTCGGCGGCCTGCGCGACCGGCGTCGCGCCTGCCTCCACAGCCGGCGCGGCGGCGGTGTCGGCCGCTGCGGGTGTCGCGGCGCCAGTGCAGGCGGCGACGGGCAGCAGCAACAGCGTCAGGGCGAGAGGATGGATGCGCATGTTCGGGACTCCGGGAATCGATCGCAGGACACGCTGATTATGCGCGAGCGCCCCCACCCCAGCCCTCCCCCGCAATGCGGGGGAGGGAGATGAGTGGTGCGACCTGCGCGAGCGATGCGAGTCACGCGTGCGGCGCGGTCGGTCACCTCCTCCGCTTCGCGGGGGAGGTCGAGGCCGCAGGCATCGGGTGGGGGCTGGGGCTTTTCGCGAACGGCGCCCTCTCCCAGCCCTCCCCCGCAATGCGGGGGAGGGAGACAAGCGGTGCGACCTGCGCGAGCGATGCGAGTCGCGCGTGCGGCGCGGTCGGTCACCTCCTCCGCTTCGCGGGGGAGGTCGATGCCGCAGGCATCGGGTGGGGGCTGGGGCTTTTCGCGAACGGCGCCCCCACCCCAGCCCTCCCCCGCGATGCGGGGGACGGAGACAAGTGGTGCGACCTGCGCGAGCGATGCGACCCGCGCGCGTAGCGCGGACGGTCACCTCCTCCGCTTCGCGGGGGAGGTCGATGCCGTAGGCATCGGGTGGGGGCTGGGGCTTTTCGCGAACAGCGCCCCCACCCCAGCCCTCCCCCGCGATGCGGGGGAGGGAGACAAGTGGTGCGACCTGCGCGAGCGATGCGGCTCGCGCGTGCGGCGCGGTCGGTCACCTCCTCCGCTTCGCGGGGGAGGTCGATGCCGCAGGCATCGGGTGGGGGCTGGGGCTTTTCGCGAACGGCGCCCCCTCCCCGGCCCTCCCCCGCGATGCGGGGGAGGGAGACAAGCGGTGCGACCTGCGCGAGCGATGCGAGTCGCGCGTGCGGCGCGGTCGGTCACCTCCTCCGCTTCGCGGGGGAGGTCGAGGCCGCAGGCATCGGGTGGGGGCTGGGGCTTTTCGCGAACGGCGCCCCCACCCCAGCCCTCCCCCGCGATGCGGGGGAGGGAGATGAGTGGTGCGACCTGCGCGAGCGATGCGACCCGTGCGCGTAGCGCGACCGGTCACCTCCTCCGCTTCGCGGGGGAGGTCGATGCCGTAGGCATCGGGTGGGGGCTGGGGCTTTTCGCGAACAGCACCCCCACCCCAGCCCTCCCCCGCAATGCGGGGGAGGGAGATGAGTGGTGCGACCTGAGTGAGCGATGCGAGTCGCGCGTGCGGCGCGGTCGGTCGCCTCCTCCGCTTCGCGGGGGAGGTCGAGGCCGCAGGCATCGGGTGGGGGCTGGGGCTTTTCGCGAACGGCGCCCCCTCCCCGGCCCTCCCCCGCGATGCGGGGGAGGGAGTGAGTGGTGCGACCTGAGCGAGCGATGCGGCTCGCGCGTGCGGCGCGGTCGGTCGCCTCCTCCGCTTCGCGGGGGAGGTCGATGCCGCAGGCATCGGGTGGGGGCTGGGGCTTTTCGCGAACGGCACCTCCACCCCAGCCCTCCCCCGCGATGCGGGGGAGGGAGACAAGCGATGCGTATCGCAGGTGCGGTGCGGACCGTTATCCCCGCGATGCGGGGAGGGAGACGGGTCAGCGGCCCTTGCGGGCGTTGTCGTTGGCCTTGCCGACGGCGCTCTGTACCTTGCCTACGGTCTTCTGCGCCTTGCCGGCGACTTCCTTGGCGGTGTTACCGGTGGCCTTGCCTGCCAGTTCCTTCGCGGTGCCTTTGACTTGGTTCTTCATGCCTTCGCTGCGGTTCTTGTCCACGACAGCCTCCTCGCGCCTGCTGGATTGCAGGCTGCGAGGGGATATGCGCCTGTCGCCGCCACGCGGAGGTGAAGAAACGCAGCCTCGCTACAGAATCGGCATGCCGCCGGTGACTGCATAACGGCCGCCGGTCATGTAGCTGGCTTCGTCGGACGCCAGAAGCACATAGATCGGGGCACACTCGGCGGGTTGCCCGGGTCGCTTGAGCGGGGCCTGGCTGCCGAACTCGGCGACGGCATCGGGTGGCAATGTCGAGGGGATCAGTGGGGTCCAGATCGGGCCGGGTGCGACGGAGTTGACGCGGATGCCCTTGTCAGCAAGCAGTTGCGCCAGGCCTGCGGTGAAGTTGGCGATCGCGCCCTTGGTCGTCGCATACGGCAGCAACGTCGGGTTGGGCTTGTCGGAGTTGATCGAGCTGGTGTTGATGATCGACGCGCCGGGCTTCATGTGCGGCACTGCGGCCTTGCACAGGTGGAACATCGCGCTGACGTTGACCTGGAAGGTGTAGTCCCACTTGTCGTCGGGGATCTCGTCGAGCGATTCGTAGGTCATCTGGTAGGCGGCATTGTTGACCAGGACATCGATGCGGCCGAAGGCGTCGACCGCCTTGCGTACGATCGCTCGGCAGTGCGCGGGATCGGCAATGTCGCCAGGCACCAGTTCGCAGCGCCGGCCTGCGGCTTCGACCAGACGCTGGGTCTCCTGCGCATCTTCGTCCTCGCTCAGGTAGCTCACCAGCACGTCCGCTCCTTCGCGTGCGTAGGCCAGCGCGACCGCACGGCCGATGCCGCTGTCGCCGCCGGTGATGATCGCGATCTTGTCCTGCAGCCGCCCACTGCCGCGATAGCTGTTCTCGCCGTGGTCTGCAGGCGGATCGAGTTTGCGCTCGACGCCGGGCACGGACTGCTGCTGTGCGGGCTGGTTCATCGTCTGGTCTCCATGTCGGGGGAAGGCGCCACGCTAGGCGCGTGCACGTGGCGCGCCGGTGATTGCAACGGCATCTGGGCGCATGGGCTTGCAGGGATTGCAGGCCGAATCGCGACATCGCGCTTACGACTTCTCGACACGATCCTAAGATTTGCATTGGTCTAATCCGCGCCCGTTCCCGGATGTGATGGGGACGCGAAGGGCGAGGTGGCGTGGCTGCCGGCACTGTCCGGCGGCGCGGCATTGCGCCTGCGGTCAGGCGGACATGCGCACCTCGACGATCCACGATCACAGAGGGCTCCGCAGCACGATGACGTTTGCCGTTCACTTCCACCGCCGCCGCCTGGCCTTGGCCACGCTGGCCACCGCCATCCTTGCCACGCCTGTCTTCGCCCAGACCGCAGCGCCCGATGCCGAGCCGCCGGCAGACGAGGTGGAGAACCTCGACGCGGTCCAGGTGCGCGGCGTGCGCGCCAGTGTCGCCGGCGCACTCGACGCCAAGCGCGGCGCGGCGCAGATCACCGATTCGATCGTCGCCGAAGACATCGGCAAGCTGCCTGACAACAGTGTCGCGGCAGCGATGCAGCGCATCACCGGCGTGCAGGTCCAGCGCGGCGGCGCGGAGGTGGGCACGGTGCTGGTGCGCGGGCTGCCGAATGTGGTCACCACGCTCAATGGCCGCAACATCTTCACCACCACCGGGCGCGGCGTTGCGCTGGCCGACATTCCGGCCGACCAGTTGCAACAGGTCGATGTCTACAAGACCAGCGGTGCCGAGCAGATCGAAGGGGGCATCGCCGGTGCGGTCGACATCCGGCTGCGCCGCCCGTTCGACCTCGACGAGGACAGCACGCTCGCCGGCAGCGTCTCCACGCTGTATGCCGACCAGGCGCGCGAGACCGCGACCAACGGCAGCCTGACCGGCAGCCGCCAGTGGGAGACCGGGGCCGGCCGCGTGGGCGTGCTCGGTGCGGTGTCGTACCAGGAGACGCCGTATCTGGAGTCCAACACCTTCCACGGCACCTACGACCGCGTCGACGACCCGCGGGATCCGTCGCGGCAGTTGCTGGTGCCGTTCAACGCCGGCAACCTGCAGGCGCAGGGCTTCCGTCGGCGCAAGGCCGCGAACGTGGCGTTCCAGTGGGCGCCCAATGACAACACCGAGCTATGGGCCGACGGTTTCTACGTCGGCTATCGCAACACGCCGCGGGTCAACTACTGGATGCCGTTCCCCGGGTCGCTGACGCCGGAGAACACCGACTCGCTGGCCACCCAGCCCGGCAACGACATCCTGCAGCGCGTGGAACTGCGCGATAGCGACGTGCTGTCGAGCACGCAGGCGCACCAGAACAGTTCCGATACCTGGCAAGCGGCGATCGGCGGTAGCTGGAAGGGCGAGCGGCTGAAGTTGTCGAGCGAGCTGGCCTACACCTACAGCGAATCGGACAACCGCTCGATGGTGCTCGACATCATGACCACCGTGCCGCGGCTGACCATCGACAGCAGTCGCGGCGTGCCGTTCACCTCGGCCACGCACGCCGACGGGACCGCCTACGACGTCACCGATCCCAACGCCTGGCGGCTGAGCCAGTACTACGACAGCTGGAGCCGGCAGGAGGGCGACGAGTGGGCGTGGCGCGCCGATGCCAACTTCGCCTTCGACGGTGGCATCGTCAGTTCGCTCGACGCGGGCGTACGCCTGGCACGGCGCAACGCCTCCAACATCGGCGGCGATCCGGGCGCGCGCGACAACCTCAGTGGCGCGCCGATCCGGATGTCCGACATCCCGGGCCTGGCGCAGGTCACGCCCGGCAACATCCTCGACGGCGACCGCGATGTCGGCGTCGATCGCTGGCTGGGTGCCAACCGCGACGTCCTGCTCGGCCGCACCGCGCAGATCCGCCAGGCGATGGGCCACGGCCCCGACCGGCCGCCTGCGAACCCGGCGGTGCAGTTCGACAACCGCGAGGACAACCACGCCGCATACCTGCAGGCCAACTACGGGTTCGCGATCGGCGCAATCCCGGTCGACGGCAGGATCGGCGTGCGCCATGTGCGGCTGGAGAGCCAGCTCAACGGCACCTCGTTGGTCGACGGCGTCGAGACACCGGTACAGACCACGCGCGCACGCAACGAATGGCTGCCGAGCTTCAGCGCGAACCTGTCGTTGCGCGAGGATCTGATGCTGCGTCTGTCGCACAGTCAGTCGATCACCCTGCCCCACTTCGCCGACCTCAACCCGCAGTTGGCGCTGTTCGAGTCCACCGACACGCTGCCTGCGCGCGGCAGCGGCGGCAACCCGGACTTGGCGCCGGTGGAATCGAAGAACCTCGACGCCTCTTTAGAGTGGTATTTCCAAGACAACGCGCTGCTGTCGTTGGCTGCGTTCCACCGCGATGTCGACGGTTATGTGCAGATCTACGCCGAGGACGAGACGATCGACGGCACGACCTACCAGATCACCCGCCCGCGCAATACCGGCAGCGGCACGCTGCGCGGTGTGGAGATCGGCTACACGCAGTTCTACGACTTCCTGCCCGGCGCCTGGTCCGGCCTGGGCACCCAGTTGAACGCGACGTGGATCGATGCGGAGGCCGAGTCGCCCGACGGCGTGATGCAGCCGCTGGCGAACGTGTCCAAGCGGGCCTGGAATGCAGTGCTGATGTACGAGTACGACGCGTTCTCCGCGCGGCTGGCCTACAACTGGCGCGACGATTACGCGGTGAGCTTCAGCGCCTCGGGCGACCAGCCCAACGAGGTCTTCCACGGCCCGGAAGAATGGCTGGATCTCGCGCTCAACTATGCGATGGACGAGAACGTCACGGTGTTCCTGGAGGCGACCAACCTGCTGGGCAGCAAAACCCAGAACTACTTCGGCAGTCCCGAATTCCTGCGCGACCGTGCCTCGCCCGAACGCAGCTACATGCTCGGCATCCGCTTCCGGCTGTGATGCGTCCGCCGCGCCGTCCCGCTATCCGCGGGATGGCGCGGTGCAGCGTTCGCATGCCGAACATCGATATCACGCGGCGCCCCAAGCGGGATCGCCGGCAGAAACGCTGCTTGATCCGCTGGCTCTGACTGCTCATGCCCTTGACCTGCCGGGATTCTCAGGATCGACGATTCATTGCCGACGGCTCGGCGGTTGATGCTGGGCAGCGCTGCCTCCCACTTGCACACACTTAGAGATATTTCGACACCTCGGCCATTCCGATGTCACTTGCACGGCGGAATGCGGTCGCCACGTCGTCGCAGTCCTTGGCGGACACTTCGAACGCCTCGAACACGGTTCGCCACGTCCTCACGATCCCCACCACGGTGTCGATCAACTGGGCTGCCCGTACCCGGGTCAGCCCGAAGTCCCCATAGCCGGCAATTGCATTGTCCAGGGTCGCCTTTCGGCCGTTCGGGCCCACCCCAAGGTGCAAGGTACGCGCCGTTCCGACCTGCGGTTTGGGCACCACGTCGTACAGGGGGCTCAGATTCCACGCCCCGTCGTCATGCACAAATGCGTGGTTTCGCAGGTGGTCATCATCGTTGGTGACCAGAATATTGAAGACCATCCGCGAGAACAGCTCTTCGCGCTGGGCGGTCACTTGGCCCTCGGCCCCCCATTGCTCGATCACCCTGACGATCTGGGCGTAGCTGGCATCCGGGGAGTCCTGTTCCGTCAGGCCCAGCATCGTGAGCGCACTGACCATATGTTTGCGGCTCATTCCATCAGCAACCGGGATGCGGTCGAAGCGCTCGATCAGCATCACCTGCCGGCCATCGGCCAGAGTCTGCAGTTCGGTCCTGGGCACAGACAGTCCCGCCCGACGTGCCAGCTCCAGCGTGGCGCGCTCGACGCTGGGCACGTTGAAGCGGTCCCGGATGGACGGGAACTTGGCAATCCACTCGATGCCTTGGTGGAGCACAGTGGCCTTGGGACGTGCGCCACCCAGCGACGGCGCACCGGCAAAATAGTTCGCAAGGTGAGCCGGTACCGGCAGACCTTCCTCAACCCGTTCCGATGCATCGACCAGATACTGCAGGTCGATGGTTGACGGCAGGCGCGGGTGATGTGGCGGGCTGTCCACTGCCACGCGCACATCCAACGCACCCACCCGGTTGCTGCCGGCCTCCAGCATGTAGACCGACTCGGGCAGGCTGTTGGCGGGGACTTCCAGACGGTTCTCAATCACGCGCCGCCCCCAGTCGTCGGGGGTGGCATCGCGCAATGCCCCGAACATTGCCAAGCCATTCACAGGCAGCAGGCGCTCGCCGGCGCGCTCCAGTGGTAACGAAACCGGATCCACAGCAATCGCATGCGGCTGACGACGCGCCACGTAGCGTGTGCCGTACTGGAACTGAGACGCTTGCAACTCCGGCCCCAGCTCGGTCAGATCGAGCAGGCCGGCCGGCACCGCAGTCACCTCACCGGGGAGGTACGCAAACACATAGGGCATGGTCGACCTCGGCTCAGAAGTCCAGGTCAGAAGGCTTGCTACGGATCGGCCGCTTGGTCTTTGTGCCCTCCAAGATGGCCTCGGACACGGGGTCCCGCAGTTGGTCGAGCTTCGACAGCAGCCCCAGACGTTCGAAGGCGGAAAGCCACGTGCCCAGGGCGATGTTGACGCCACCCTGCTCGAGCCGGTTCATGGTGGCAGGGCTCACTCTGGCGCGTTCGGCCAGACTTTCCTGGGTCCATCCGCGTGCCAGACGGGCATTCTTGACCATCTGTCCCAGATGCTTGGCAGTCTTCTGGGCCGCAAGCGTGGCGTAGTCGGTCGTGCTCCGGCGCATATCTGTCATAAATTATAGGAAACAAGCCAATCCTATCATTTATGACAGGATGGAGTGGGTGCCAGGGCGTTGTACCGCACTCATTAGTCACTCTCGAGACTCGGAACAGAAGAACGCCGCCATAGCGCCAGGCCGCGGACAGGCCCAGAATTTGGGCAACAGGTCGATATCTCATCCCCGCAGAAGGCGACGCGACCCACCCAGAATGGCGAAGCGCCACTTGTCCGGCCATGACGATCCAGATCTCCAACGTAGCGGCAAGGCGGCTGTTTCTCGCGCGGCAAGGGCTTGCCGCGCCGCCGGGTCGGGCGTTGTCCAAGTCGGGCCTGCTGCAGCTCATCACCGATCTGGGCTTCGTGCAGGTGGACAGCATCGGCACGGTGGAGCGTGCCCACCACCAGATCCTGTTCTCGCGCAACCAGACCTACCGGCGCGAGCATCTGACCACGCTGCTGGAGCAGGACCGGGCGCTGTTCGAGCACTGGACGCATGACGCCTCGATCCTGCCGACCGCGTTCTATCCGTACTGGAAGCATCGTTTCCGCCGCCGCGCGCCGATCCTCCGCGAGCGCTGGCGCAAGTGGCATGGGGACGGCTTCGACGCGGCATTCGAAGACACGCTGGCGCACATCGAGGCCCATGGCCCAGTGCTGGCGCGGGACTTGAAAGCGGCCGGGCACGCGTCCGGCGGTTGGTGGAACTGGCACCCGTCCAAGACCGCGCTCGAGTATCTCTGGCATACCGGCAAGCTCGCGATCGCCGGCCGTGTGAACTTCCAGAAGATCTACGACCTGGCCGTGCGGGTGATTCCCGCCGAGTTCCACGAACGCGAGGTCGGCCCTGACCAGTTCGTCGACTGGGCGTGCCGGGAGGCCTTGACGCGGCTGGGCTTCGCGACGCCCGGCGAGATCTCCGCGTTCTTCGACCTGGTGTCGCCGCAGGAGGCCCGGGACTGGGTCGCGCGTCATCGCGACGCACTGTGCGAGGTCTCGCTCGTGTCCATCGATGGCGAACGCGCGCGGCCGTCCTATGCCTTCGCCGACTTCGCCGCCGAGTTGCAGGATGTGCCCGAGCCGCCCGCCCGCGTCCGGGTATTGAGCCCGTTCGATCCGCTGCTGCGCGACCGCAAGCGCACCGAACGGCTGTTCGGCTTCCACTACCGCATCGAGGTCTTCGTGCCGGAGCCCAAGCGGCAGTACGGCTACTACGTCTTCCCGCTCCTGGAGGGCGACCGCCTGATCGGCCGGATCGATATGAAGGCCGAACGCAAGGGCGGCACGCTGGATGTGCGTCGGCTGTGGCTCGAGCCCGGCGTCCGGGCCTCGGCTGGCCGCCTCGACAAGCTCGACGCGGAACTGGCGCGACTGGCGAGGTTCACCGGCGTGGAGCACGTGCGTTACCTCAAAGGCTGGCGCAAGGCGCGCTGAGGCTTTTGCGTGGCGGCGCTGGCATGGCCGGGACGCCGCCACGCGCGCTGCACGCCTGCCGGGCTAGCGTGGCGCTTTGAAGACGGGATGCCGCGCATGCGTCTGCTGGCCGGTTGCGAGATCGTGGTCGAGGCCGAAGACGACTGCGCGGTGGTCGCGATGCTGCGGCCGCGCAGCGGTGATGCCCAGTGGCTGGTCAGCGAAAGCTACACCTTCGAGCCGGATGTCCGGCCGACCGAGCACGTCGATCCGTTCGGCAACCTGTGCCAGCGCCTGATCGTTCCCCGGGGCCGGATGCGGCTGCGGACCGAGCTCGAAGTCGAGACCGAGCGCACGCTTGCCGTCGCGCCCTGGGCGCTGCCCACGCCGGCCTCGCTGCTGGCCGATGCGACCCTGCAGTACCTGCTGCCCAGCCGCTATTGCCCCTCCGACCGCGCGTTCGAGCAGGCCCAGGCCATTGTCGATGCCGCACCGCCGGGCGCCGGACCTGTCGGCGCGATCGTGGCGTGGATCCGCCGCCACATCGTCTATCGCTACGGCGTCAGCGATGCCTGCACCGATGCGCTCGACACCATGGCGCACGGCGCGGGGGTGTGCCGGGACTTCGCCCATGTCGGGATCATGCTGTGCCGCAGCCTGCGGATTCCGGCACGCATGGTCGTGGGCTATCTGCATGGGCTTGAACCGATGGATCTGCATGCCTGGTTCGAGGCCTACCTGGACGGACGCTGGTACACCTTCGACGCCACCCAGGACGCGCCGCGTGGCGGCCGCATCGTGGTTGCGTATGGCCGCGACGCGGCCGATGTCGCTTTCCTGACCAACTACGGCTGGCTGCGGACGGTCGAGATGCAGGTCTGGGTCGGCGAGAAGACCTGAGCGCGATGGCGATGCGACACTGCCCGCAGTCCCTGTCGCGGAAGACCGCCATGTCGCGCGTTCCTCTTGCAACTCGCACCGCCGCCTGTCTGCTGTCCGCATTGCTGGCCGCCTGCACGTCCATCGGCCCCATGACGGCTGCGGAGCCTGCGCAGTCCCCGGGCGCCCATCCCGCACCGGTCACGCCGGATGTCGGCTGGCCGAAGACCTTCGCCGCGGTGCAGGCCGCCTGGCTGTTCGAGGACCAGAAGACCTTCGCCGACGCGGTGCCGCGGCGCGACCCGGCGCAGATCGAGGCGGCCCTCATCGCCGCCCGCGCCCGCCCGGGCTTCGACCTGCGCACGTTCGTGGACACCCACTTCGTGCTGCCCGCACCGCCGCCCGGCACGCCGGTCGACTGGCAGCCGACGCTGCGCGCGCATATCGATGCGCTGTGGCCGCTGCTCACCCGGCCGCGCCCCGCGCCTGTGCCACACGACAGTCTGCTGCCGCTGCCGCATGCCTATGTGGTGCCGGGCGGGCGCTTCCGCGAGATCTACTATTGGGACTCGTACTTCACGATGCGTGGTCTGGTCGAGAGCGGCCAGAGCACGGCGTCGCGGGCCATGCTCGACAACTTCGCCCAGTTGATCGACGACTGGGGCCATGTGCCCAATGGCAACCGCAGCTATTACCTCAGTCGTTCGCAGCCGCCGTTCTTCTCGCACATGGTCGCGCTCGAGGCACGCGACGATCCTGCGTTGGCGGTGCGCTACCTGCCGCAACTGCGCCGCGAGCATGCGTACTGGATGGACGGCGCCGAGCGGCTCGCGCCTGGCGAGACGGCGCGGCGTGTCGTGCGCCTGGCCGATGGGCGCCTGCTCAATCGTTACTGGGACGACCGCGAGGTGCCGCGGCCCGAATCGTTCGAGCAGGACCGCCAAACCGCGGCCGCGGCCACGTCACGACCTGCCGCCGAGGTCTGGCGCGACCTGCGCGCCGGCGCCGAGAGCGGCTGGGACTACTCCAGCCGCTGGCTCGACGATCCGATGCGGCTGGACACGATCCGCACCACGACGGTCGTGCCGGTGGATCTCAACAGTCTGCTGCATCACCTGGAGTCGACGATCGCCAAAGCCTGCGAACAAGTGCGGGACGCGGACTGTGCGCAGCGCTATTCGACGATGGCCGACGCGCGCGCCGAGGCGATCGCGAGGCATCTGTGGCATGCCGACGGCTACTACGCCGACTACGATCTGCGCGCGAAGCAGCCGCGTGCGCAACTGACCGCGGCGGCGCTGTTTCCGCTGCATGCCGGCATCGCCTCGCCCGAGCGCGCACGCCGGACCGCCGAGGCGGTGCGGCGGCAATTGCTGCGCCCGGGCGGCCTGGTCACCACCGCAGTCGACACCGGCCAGCAGTGGGATGCGCCCAATGTCTGGGCACCGCTGCAATGGATCGCGGTCGACGGCTTGCGCCGGTATGGCGAGCACGCGCTCGCACACGACATCGCGCGCGGCTTCATCGGCAATGTGCAGACGGTGTTCGACCGCGAGCGCAAACTGGTGGAAAAGTACGACGCCGACGGCGCGCTGCAGGGCGGGGGCGGCGGCGAGTACCCGCTGCAGGACGGCTTTGGCTGGTCGAACGGCGTCACGCTCGCACTGCTGGCGCTGTATCCGGAACTCGAGCGCATCCCCGCCCAGACCGATTGACGCTTTGCGTCAGCGGTCAGCCGCGCGTGCCGCCACGAACGGGCAACCGGGATGCAGGGTGACGCCATTCTTGCGGGCGCGGAAAGCCTGCGAGGCGGCGTAGGCCGAGCGCCGCAGGCGCATCAACTCGCCCAGCGGGCGATGGGCTTCCAGCCCGTGCCACGGACTGAAGCCCACCCCGGTGTCGATGGCCGCGCTGCGCTCGGGCGTCCACGCCGGCTGCGGCGGTGCGATGACGCGGGCCACGGTGCGGAACGGGCTGCGCGCCTCGTCCCAGCGCGCAGTGGCATCGTCGACCGGCATCTCCTTGAGCGAGGTGCACAGCTGCGCGCGCAGTTCCCATTCGCCGCCCTGTGCGGCGAAGAACGCGATCACAGCCTCGCGCAAGGCGTCGTCGTCCGACAGGTCGAGACGGGTATCGGTGAGTGCGCGCAGCGAGGTCGAGACTGGAACCAACTGCAGCTTGGCGATGTGATCGCCGTGGCGCAGCGGCAGTTGGGTGAAGAACGACTCGCCGAGGATGTGATGCGGTGGCTCGCCGCCCATCGCCTTGAGCGTGGCGCTCTCTCCACCCATCGCCTCCAGGCCGCGCTCGGTGCCGCGCAGGATCGCCGAGATGAGCTTCTTGGTGCGGTCCATGCGGTCGGTGGTCTTGGCCAGCAGCTTGAGGCTGCGCAGGAAGGCGCGTCCATTGGGGGCGTTGAACTGCGGGCCGTTGACCAGGATGAAGTCCTGCGCGCCCGGGCCATCGCTGCCGTCGAGACGGGCGCCGGGCACGTCGCAGATCCGAAGCGCGATGCCGCGTGGCGTGGAGACGCGGTCGGCGAGCAGGTCGCCGGGCGTGGTCGACAGCCGCATCACGGCAGGGTGGCGTCCCGGACGCGCGAACAGGCCCTGTGCCAGTTCGGGCGACAACCCCGCCGGCACCTCGACGACGGCAGACAGCAAGCCGTGGCTCTTGGCATGCACCGCGCGCAGGCCCTGGCCTTCGTCTTCCCAGGTCTTGCGCGAGATCGACAGCAAGACCTCGTCGAGTTCGGCGGCCAGCGCCGCTTCGTCGGGCCCGGGCTGCGCGAGCGCTGGGTCGTAGCGTTGGAACGCCGCTGGACGGGGGATGGACATCTGGGCTCCTGGCGATCGAAACGAGGCTCGCGTCGCGTGGACACTGTCAGCGCGCAAGGAAATCCAGCAGCACGCGGTTGAAGGCGTCGGCGTGACTGACGTTGAGACCGTGCGGCGCGTCGGGCACTACGACCAGCGCACTGTCCGGGATCGCCGCGTGGGTCCGCTGGCCGGAGCCTTCGAACGGCACGGTCGCATCGCCATCGCCGTGCAACACGAGCACCGGCACGGTGATCGCCTTCAGGTCGCTGCGGAAATCGGTCGTCGCAAACGCCTCCATGCATCCCAGCGCCGCGGTCTGGTCGGATTGACGCGCCAGCGCGATCGCTTCCTGGCGCTGCGCCTCATCGACCTTGAGCGTGCCGTCGACACTGAAAAACTGGGTTGTGAACTCGTCGAAGAACGCGTCGCGATCGCGTTCCAGACCGGCCCGCATATCGTCGGCCTGCTCCTGGGGCAGCGGGCCCTCGGGGTTGTCCTCGGTCTTGAGCAGATACGGCGGCACCGCGGCCGCGAACACGGCACTGTGGATGCGCGCCTCGCCATGGCGGGCGAGGTAGCGGGCCACTTCGCCGCCGCCCATCGAGAAGCCGACGAGCGTGACCTCGCGCAGATCCAGATCCTCGAGCACGCCGGCCAGGTCGTCGGCGAGGGTGTCGTAGGTGTAGCCGTCGTCCGGTTTTTCGGAGCGCCCAAAGCCGCGACGATCGTAGGCGATCACGCGATAGCCCGCCGCCTGCAGCGGACCGACCTGCGCCTGCCACGAGGCGGCCGACAACGGCCAGCCATGGATCAGCACGACCGGGCGACCGTGACCGCCCGAGTCCTCAACATGGAGACGTACACGGGATGAAGACGGCGCACTGGTCATGGCGAGACTCGACATCGAGGAAGAGGACGCCATGCTGCGCAGGCGCACCCGACGCGGACGTGAAGCCGCGGCGCCAGTTGCACATCACGTGCGGGCGTGCAGATCGCGTCATCGCCCTGCATGCAAGTCACGGCGCTTTGATCGGCGCGCTCCTAGCCTGCGGATGTCTTCCCTCTCGGAGTCCGTCCCATGAGTACGATGTCTCCGGTGACCGGCGAGGTATCCGACAGCAAGGTCGCCGCAATCTTCGACAGCGAGCACACCGCCCGGCGCGTCGCCCAGCAACTGCAGGCCGAACGCGGTTTCAAGGCCTCACAGGTCAAGGTGGTCACCCGCCACGACCGCCAGCCAGGCCGCAAGCTCGAGCCCGAGAACCGCGGCATTCTGCGCACCTTGATCATCGCGCACTACAAGCTGGGCCTGGCGGGCCTGGCGATCGGCGCAGTCCTGTTCGGCGTGCTGTATGCGGCCAGTGTGCCGGCGGTGATCAATTCGCCATGGTTCGCCGGCGGCCTGATCATCGGCTACGGCGGCGTGTTCGGGTTGATGGTCGGTGGCCTGGTGACCTTGCGCCCCGACCATGATCCCTACCTGTTCAAGGTGCGCGAGGCATTGGCCGAAGGCCGTGCGGCGGTCGTGGTCCACGCATTCGATGCCGCCGAGCGCGACCGTGCCAGCGAGGCACTGTCGAGCGCCAGCGGCGAGACCATCCGCACGCTGTGACGCATGGCCGCACCGGCGGCTGCGATCAGGCCCCGACCGGAACGCCCTGCGTTTCGGCGAGGTCGCTCGCCAGCCGACGCGCGATCTGCGGATGCTCGTTGTAGAAGGCAGCATTGCCCGCAAGTTCGCGCCAGATCTCGGCATCGGTGATCAGCCGCGCCGCGTGTTGCGTGACCTCCGCGATCTGACGCGGTGCGGGCGCAGTCCGCGCCATCGCCAGTTCGAGCAGATGCAGCAGCGCGCGCGACTGCGCCACGCAGATCTCCGCCTCACGCAAGGCGAGTTGGCCCAGCATCTGCATGCGGCCTGCATCGAGCGTGGCCACGCGGGCGTCGGCAAGGACCGCGTCGGGCGTGCCTGCGACGAGATCGAGAAGCTGTCGCAACGGCCCCTGGGTGGATGCGCAGCGCGCGATGTCGTCGAGGCGCGTTCCGCGACGCGCGGGATGGCGGGCTTCGTCCATGGTCGCTCTCCTTGAGATCGCCGCCGGCAAGCGGCGCGCCGTGCCCGCATGCCGCGCGTGGGCGCAGCGACATGCGAGCAGTCACGCCCAAACTACGTTTAACGTAGTATCGGAGTCAAGCGACGTTTCGGAAGCTTCCCGACGCCGAAGTCCGGGATGCACGACAAGCGTGGCTGCCAAGGAACCCCTGCCTGTCTTCAGCCGTCGGTTGCGCGAGGCGCGCACCGCGGTGGGCCTCTCGCAGCGCACGCTGGGGATCGAGGCCGGGCTCGACGATTTCGTCGCCAGCACCCGGGTCAACCGCTACGAGACCGGCGTGCACCAACCCGATCTGCAGACCTTTCGCCGCATGGCCGAGGTGCTCGACCTGCCGGTGGCGTACTTCTATGCCGACGACGATGCACTCGCCGGCTTGATCGCCGACCACCATCGCCGTGGTCGCACGTCGACGCGCTGAACGCGCGTCACGCCGCAGGACAGCCTGACGTCTGCACGTGCGGTCTGCGCCCCCAGGCTGCAGGCCTTGCAGACGGATCGCTGCATGGTTCACGCATCGCCGATGTGTGCATTCGCACAATCGCCTGCATCCCCCTACCTCCCTGCGCTCGCGCGCACGGACGCCTGTTCGAGGACGCAATCGATGAACAACAGTTTCACTCTGGAGTACGACATGAGCCTGCGCCTGTGGGTGCTGCGGCAGGATGGCTCGGGGCGCCTGGTGGCCTCGTTCCTCAGCCGCCAGAGCGCCACCGAAGGCTCGACGTTGCGCGATCTCATCGGCCCGAACGCGCGTCTGCGGATCCGCAACGCCGACGGCAGCTATCAGGACGGTCTCGCTGACAGGCTCGACCCCGCGCTGTCGACATCGCCGACCACGCGTACCGCATCATCGCTGCACCTGGCGCGCTGAGTCGCGCGCACGACGCACGCAAGCGCCGCAACGCACATGGGCGCCCAAGGGCGCCCATGTGTCACACCCATCGATGCGGACCGGGCAACGCCCGGTCCGCTATCCGACCTTAGAACGCGTATTCGGCCGTCAGACCCAGCAGCGCGGTCGAGCGCTTGGGACCTTCGAACTTCACACCGGTGACCGGATCGCGCAAGTCGCCGGACTTGGCGCGGAAGTAGTCGTAGTGCAGACCGACGCTGAAGTTCTCGGTGGCGTTCCAGCCCGTGCCGACACCGGCATACCAGCTGTTGCGACCATCGCGGCCGCCGCTTTCCAGACCCAGATCCTGACCGACGTCGTTGTAGTAGCGCGAGTTGTTGTCCGAGGCGCGGAAGAAGCCGCCACGCGCACCCACATACCACTCCGGGGTGATGTTCAGACGCGCGTTACCACCGGCGATCCAGCCGCGCAGTGCATTGGTGTCTTCGCGCTGGTTGACGCTGTCGTCGCGGAACGCGTTCTTGACCACCAGGTTGCCCAGGTCGGTATAGCCGCCTTCCACGCCCAGGCCGAAGTTCTGCGCCAGCTTCCAGCGATAGCCACCGACCAGGCCGTAACCGGTCTTGCGGCCGTCGCGGCTCTCGAACACGTTGAAATCGCCGGTACCGAAACGACCGGCCGTGCCACCGTCCGTACGACCGACGTTACCGGCGATAAAGGCATTGCCCTGGCCGACCTGCAGGTCGGGGCGATAGGTGTCGCCCCCCATGCTCTGGGCGAATGCGGACGGGGCACACAGGGCGGCAGCGATTGCGGCGGAGATCAGGACAGTTTTCATTGGGGGGCATTTCCTTTTTTCTTGGACACGCAGCGCGCGTATCCGTGGACATACGGGGTTGGGGGTGGCCCCGCGGGGCGCAGTAGAGACTTGTTTGCCTGAAGCGCGTGCAAACGTTCACGCCGATTCGACGCAATTGCGCAGTTCGCATTCAAGTCGGGTTTACGCGAATGAGGAACCTGCGAGCGCGGGCACGAACGCACACCGATTGCAAGCTGCGGTGAACCCCATCCGTGCGTGGTGTCGGCTACGATGCCTGCCCGTTCTTTCGATTCTTCTCGTGGCTCACCTCGCCGGCCCCTTGTTGACTCGCGACACCGCCAATGCACTCACTGCGGCGCGCGAGGCCGGCATGGCAACGTGGACCGGTTCGCTGGACCTGGACCGCAGCACCGGCACCGCGACGCTGCACGCGACGCACTGGACGTGGCAGGGCGCGGACTACCCTTGGCCCGGACCGCTGCGCGAGCGCACCGTGTACCGCTACGACGGCGATGCCTGGGTCGCGATCTCGCGCTATGGCCGTGCCTTGATCAAGCTCGTGCCCACGCCGTGGGGGCCACCGACGTTCGAGATCGACGGCATCAAGATGCTGCCCACCGCGCAGGCATCGCCACTGGACGATGCCCGCCGCAAGGTCGCCCTGGTCGCCCCGCAAGGGGCGCGCGTGCTCGACACCTGCGGTGGCCTGGGTTACTTCGCCGCGTGCTGCCTGGACGCGGGCGCGGCGCATGTGCATTCGTTCGAGAAGAACGCCGACGTGCTATGGCTGCGCACCTGCAATCCGTGGTCGCCCGATCCCGATGCCGCGCCATGGCAGGGGCGCCTGTCGCTGGTCCATGCCGATGTCGTGACGGCCATCGCCGACCTTGCCGATGCGTCGGTGGATGCCATCCTGCACGACCCACCTCGCTTCGGGATCGCCGGCGAGCTGTACGCGCGGACGTTCTACGATCAGCTGGCCCGCGTGCTGCGCCGTGGTGGCCGGCTGTTTCACTACACCGGCAGCCCGAATCGCCTCACCAGCGGACGCGATGTGCCGCGCGAGGTCACGCGCCGGCTCGAAGCGGCAGGCTTTCGCGCGGCCCCCGCGCTCGACGGCGTGCTCGCGACGCGACGCTAAGTGGCCGCTGTGCGATGGTCGTATACCGGCGCGGGCGCGCGGCGGCTTCGCTAATCGCGCCACCAGGCGGTCGTGGCCTGCGGCGCGCTCAGGTCCACGCGCTCGCCCATGCGCGGCGTCGCCAGCGTGACCCCGCGCTCGGCGGCGATCGCCACCACACGCTCGAACGGCTCGTCCCAGTCGTGCATTGCCAGGTCGAAGGTGCCGTTGTGCACCGGCAGCAGCACGCGCGCGCCCAGGTCGAGATGCGCCTGCACCGTCTGCTCGGGCTGCATGTGCACGAAGGCCCAGCGCCGGTCGTAGGCGCCGGTTTCGACCATCGCCACGTCGAACGGTCCGAAACGCTGGCCGATCTGCGCGAATCCGTCGAAGTAGCCGGTGTCGCCGCTGAAGAACAGCCGCAGGCCGGGGTCGCCGTCGGCCGCGCGGTCCTCGATCACCCATGAGGCCCACAACGTGCGGTCGCTGTCGAACGGCCCGCGACCGGAGAAGTGCTGGGCCGGCGTGGCGGTGAAGCGCAGATCGCCGATCGTGGTGCCCTGCCACCAGTCGAACTGCTGCACCTTGGCTGCCGGCACGCCCCACGCGATCAGACGGTCGCCCACGCCCAGGGGCGTCAGGAACACCGCCGCACGGTCGGCCAATGCGCGCACGGTGTCGCGGTCTAGATGGTCGTAGTGATCGTGCGACAGCAGCACGCCGCGCAGCGGCGGCAGCGCATCGAGCGCGATCGGTGGGGCGTGGAAGCGTTTGGGCCCCATCCATTGCACCGGCGAGGCACGCTCGGAGAACACCGGGTCGGTCAGCCAGAAGCCGCCGCGGAGCTTGAGCAGCACGGTCGAGTGGCCCAGCCGCCAGGCGCTGCGGTCGGGCGCGGCCTCGAGGTCAGCCGGAGTCAGCGACGAGACCGCAGGCGCATGGGCCGGCACGGTGGTGGCCGGCTTCTCGAACAGCATCTCCCACATCAACCGAACGGTCTTGGCCGCCCCGATCGGCGGTCGCGGCAGCGGATTGCGGAAGCGGCCGGCCTCCGCCTGCGGCGATGTCGCGTAGTCGGCGATGGGACGCGTGGTCCGGAAGTACGACAGCAGGCAGGCGCTCACGATGCAGGCTCCAAGGACGGAGAGGGCGATGCCAGCGGTGCGCCGTCGACGACGCGCGGGGCGTGCAGGCAAAGACGTCGGGGCGGCGGGCATTGCAGGATTCCCCAGGAACTACACGGTGCAGTGTAGTTATCGCAGACTGAATGTAAACCCTTCGGTGTAGAATTGCGTGATGGACCGCGACCCGCCCCTCGCCCGGCTCACCGATCGCAAGCACGCGGCGATCCTGGAGGCGGCGGTGGCCGAGTTCCGCGCCGCCGGCTACGAGGCGACCAGCATGGACCGCATCGCCAGTCGCGCCGGCGTCTCCAAACGCACCGTCTACAACCATTTTCCCGGCAAGGACGCGCTGTTCCTGCGCATTCTCGAGTCGATGCTCGAGCGCGGCGTCTGCGGGCCGGACCTCGCCTACCGCGCCGATCGCCCGCTGCGCCCACAGCTGCTCGAGCTGGTGCGCCAGAAGCTGCGGCTGCTCCACGACCCAGAGTTCGTGGACCTGGCACGCGTGGCCATTGCCGCGGGCATCCACTCGCCTGCGCTGGCGCGCGACCTGCTCTCCCGCCTGGGCGATCGCGAGGAAGGGGTGTCGGTCTGGATCCGGGCCGCGGCCGCCGACGGCCGGCTGCGGACGGACGACCCGGCATTCGCGTCGATGCAGCTGCAGGGCCTGGTCAAGAGCTTCGCGCTGTGGCCGCAGTTGTCGATGGGCCAGCCGCCGCTGTCGGCGGCGCAACGCACGCGCGTGGCCGAATCGGCGGTCGACATGTTCCTGGCCTACTACGGCTGAGCGACGCCGGCGCGCGCCCCCGCGCGCCGGATCAGGCCGTGGATGTATGCCATCTTCTCCAGCACCGGCGGCGCGATCGCGAACGGGTACAGGTCGGGCTGGCCCATGGCGCGATTGAGGCTGTTGACTGCATAGGTCAGCGGCAACCAGGCGTCGATCAGCCGCTGCAGGTCGGCCACGTAATGCGGGTCGAAGGTGATCTCGGTCTCCATCGTCGCACTCTCGGCAATGTCGGGCGCGATGCGGATGCCGAACGCGGCGGCCATCTCCAGCGTGTCGACGATGTGCAGGTAGTGCGCCCAGGTCTCGGCCCAGTCCTCCCAGGGGTGCATCGTCGCGTAGCAGCTGACATGGCTGTCCTGCCAGTTCGCGGGTGCACCGTTCGCGTAGTAGCGCTGCAGCGCCTGGCCGTAGTCCTGCCGATCATCGCCGAACAGCGCGCGGCAGCGGGCGAGCTCGGCCTGCCCGGCGTCGCGCACCAGCCGGTCCCAGTAGTAGTGGCCGATCTCGTGACGGAAATGTCCCAGCAGCGTGCGATAGAGCTCGCCCATCGAGACCCGCGCCGCCTCCCGGCGGGCGTCGTCGGCCTCCGACAGCGCGATGGTGATGTGGCCATTGTCGTGCCCGGTCATCACCCGCGGCCCGTCTGGCGGGTCGGCCAGGAAATCGAACGACAGCGGCTCGGGATCGCCGCTGCCGACGGTCGGTGTGGGCAGGCGCAAGCGCAGCAGGCTGTAGAACAGCCGGCGCTTGGCGACCTCGATCCGCCGCCAAGCCTGCAGCCGGTCGTCATCGGACAGGTCCGGGATGGTGCGATTGTGGCGACAGGCACGGCAGTAGTTGTCGGCATCGTCGGCAGGCAGCAGCCAGTTGCAGGCCGAATGCGAGGCGTTGGCGCAGAATCGGTAGCGCGGTCCCGACGGCGCGGCCTGCAGCCGCCAGGCCGCGCCGTCGGGGATCAGCGCGCCCAGCGTCACCTGCTCGGGTACGAACCCCAGCCGCGCGCCGCAGCGCAGGCACGCGGTGTTCTCGAAGTACAGCACCTGCTCGCAACGGTCGCACTTGAACAACTGCATGGACGGGGTTCCAGTGGGCTCAGGCCACTGCGTCGAGTTCGGTCCAGACCTGGATCGACACCGTGCGCAGCGGCCGGTAGCTGGTGAGAAAGGCGACGTCGGCGGCGTCGCGTCCGTGCGCGATTACCACCCGGCCGCCGCGCGGTGCCGCCTGGGTGGCATCGAAGGTATGCCAGGCGTCGCCCACGTAGGCCTCGAACCAGGCGTGCATGTCCATCGGCTTGAGGTCGTGCAGCCAGCCCACGACCATCCGCGCCGGAATGTCGAGCGCCCGGCACAAGGTCATGCCGACATGCGCAAAGTCGCGGCAGACACCCGCGCCTTGCGCCAGCGTGTCCTGGGCATCGGTGCTGGCGTCGCTGACGCCATAGCGATAGGCCAGATGCGTGTGGATCCAGCGCCGGATCGCCTCGACCTGGGCATGGCCGGGCGCGGCGTCGCCGACGATCTCCAACGCGCGCGCGTACATGGCCGCGCGATCGGACGGACAGTAGCGGCTGGGCAGCAGGAACTGCAGTGTCGAGGCCGGCAGGTCGGCCGGCGCGACCGCCGGCGCCTCGGGCATCGCATCGGGATCGGGCGCGGCGACCGCGCGCGTCTGCAAACGGATGCGGGTCAGTCCAGGCGGCAGCGTGAAACGCTGGCAGCGATTGCCGAAGCCGTCGAGATACTCGTCGAAGCCCAAGGCCGGATCGAAGCCTGCGCGGTCGTTGACGTGCCAGCGCGCGCGGCCGGTCCTGGGCCGCAGCATCGCGATGACGGGGGCGGCGACATCGGTCTCGATCGCGAGTTCGCAGCCTGCTCGGACGTGCATGCGGGGGAACTCGTTTCGACGGTGCGCCAGCCTAGGGGCGTGGATGTGCAGTGGCCGTGCAGGCCCGCGGCTCGCTAACGGCACGTTGCTATGGGTTGGATAGGATGCGCGCTCCACCCCCGGACCTCGCCCGCATGCAACGACGTTCGTTCCTGCACGGCGGCCTGGCGGCCCTGTGCGCGGCCGCTCTGCCGACCTCGGTTTTGGCCGCCCTGCGCATGGGCGCACCGGCCCCGTTCGACTTCGCCGCGCTCAAGGGGCGCGCCCGCGCGTTGGCCGGCCAGGCCTACACCGCGCGGCCGGCCGCACTGCCCCAGGCGGTCGCGGCGCTCGACTGGGACGCCTACCAGGCACTGCAGTTCCGCCAGGACCATGCGCTGTGGCACGAGGACGACACCCGCTACTTGGCCCAGTTCTTCCACCTGGGCCTGTTCTTCAAGCGGCCGGTCCGCATGCACGCGCTGACCGACGGCCGGGCGCGCGAGATCGCCTACGACCCGGCGATGTTCGACTACGGCGCTTCGGGCTTGGATGGCGCCACGTTGCCGACCGATCTGGGCTTCGCCGGCTTCCGGCTCAATCGGCGCAGCGATCCCAAGCGCGACTTCGCCGCGTTCCTGGGCGCAAGCTACTTCCGCGCGGTCGGCGCGAGCGGTCAGTACGGCCTGTCGGCGCGTGGCCTGGCCGTGGATACGGGCCTGCCGCGGCCGGAAGAGTTTCCCGACTTCACCGACTTCTGGCTCGAGCGCCCGGCGCCCGACAGCGACACCGTGGTCGTCTACGCCCTGCTCGATTCGCCTTCGGTCGCCGGCGCCTACCGGTTCGCAATCACCCCGGGCGAGCCGCTGGTGATGGAGGTCGACTGCGCACTGTACCCGCGCACCGCGATCGAGCGCCTGGGCATCGCGCCGGCAACCAGCATGTACCAGACCGGCGAGAACGACCGCCGCATGGCCTGGGACTGGCGCCCGGAGATCCACGACAGCGACGGCCTCGCCCTGCACACCGGCAGCGGCGAATGGCTGTGGCGCCCGCTGGGCAATCCGCGCGCGCTGCGCTTCAACGCCTTCGCCGACGACAACCCGCGCGGCTTTGGCCTGCTGCAGCGCGATCGCAACTTCGACCACTACCAGGACGACGGCGTCTTCTACGAGCGCCGGCCCTCGCTGTGGGTGGAGCCACGTGCGGGCTGGGGACGCGGCGAGGTGCAACTGGTCGAGATCCCGACTGTCGATGAGACCTTCGACAACGTGGTCGCGTTCTGGCATCCGGCGCAGCCGATCGAGCCCGGTCGCGAGCTGCTGTTCGGCTACCGGCTGTTCTGGGGCGAGGCGATGCCCGCGCGTCCGCCGTTGGCGACCTGCATCGCTACGCGCACAGGTCTGGGCGGCCGCATCGGCTTCGCGCGCAAGGCCTGGTCGCAGCGCTTCGCGGTCGACTTCGCCGGCGGCGCGCTCGCGGCGCTGGCCGGGCGCAATGCCACGGTCGAGCCGGTGCTGCAGACCACCGCCGGCCAGTTGGAAACGGTCTCGGCCCGTCCGCTGCACGCGGTCGAAGGCTATCGGGTGATGTTCGACATCGTCCCGCCGGGGCCGGGCACCGAACAGTTGGACCTGCGCCTGTTCCTGCGCGATCCAAGCACCGGCGCTGCGCTGAGCGAGACTTGGTTGTATCAGTGGAACCCGCCCCCGCCGGACGCGCGGCAGGTCTACTAGAGCATTGCGCTTGCCTCGCCGTCACCGCGACGGCACGGCACGCGAATGACGGCGGGCGGACCGGGTCCGCCCGCCGCAGCCCTCAGGGGCAAGGATAGAGCGTGAAGCCGTGCGCCCCGCCGGCATCGCCCCAGGTCTGGACCGAGCCGTCGCATTCGATCCGGCCGCCACCGACCGCGTTGCCGGCCGCGTCGTAACGCGTCCATTCCGCCCACTCCACGCCGAGGATCGGCCAGCGCGCGGCGGCGCTGCCCACCACCACGATCCCCAGCACCAGCGACACCATCGCCGCGATCACGCGTCCACGTCTGCTCATCGTGCTTGTCTCCAGTCCGTCGGAAGGATCCCCCGGCGCCAGCCTAGTGGCCTGCGAGGCCGGCGAATGAGCCGCCGGTCACAGCCCGCGATGGGGCCGCGTTCAGCCCTCGGCATCCTGCGGCAACGCCAGACGCCGCAAGCGGGGCGAACGGCTCAGCGGCGTCGGCAGCAGATAGTCGCCCTGCATCAGCGGCAGGGCGAGCCGGGTGAAACGCACCTCCAGATCGACGCCGGCGCGGCGCCAGGCTTCCCAGACCAGCCGGGTGCAGTAGGTTCCGGCCGGATCGGCCATGCGGAAGCGGGTGCCGCGCTGGCCCAGCGCCTCGCCGACCGCAGCGGCGCGCAGGGCATCGGGGGCATCGACGCGATAGACCGCATAGCCGCGGCTGCGCACCGGGTCGAGGAAGAAGCTCAGGGCATCGACGACCACGCCGTCGGCGCGCCCAGGCACTTCGGAGGGCGTCGCATGCACGACCTGCCAGGCGCCAGGACGCCCGACCAGCATGCCGACGTGGCTGAATGGCCCGCCGTCGATCGCCAGCACCATCGCGCTGACCGATTCGGTCCCGCGCCGGAATATCAGATCGCCAGCCTGCGCCTCGGCCGGCAGCGTCGGACTGCCGGCCAGACAGACGCTGGCCGCGCACAACGCCAGCAGCGCGCACCACCAGCGCCGCATCGTCTCGTCCTCAGCGCAGACGGATCTTCCACTTGCCGTCGTCGCGGACCATGTGGTGCGTCTCGGTCAGGTCCTTGCCGTTGTCGAAGACCACCCGGACCTGCACGCGCGCGGTTTCACCCTCGTCGTCGATGCTCGACTCGATCACCTCGACCTTGTCGAGGCCGTCGTTGGCATCGATCCGCGACTGCATCTCACCGACGATCATCTGCACCTTGCCCTTGGCCTGCACCATGCCGTTGGCGGGCACGTCGGCGAACGACACCTGCGCGGTGGCCTTCTCGACATCGCCCTTGGCCGCCGCCTCATAGAACGCCTGGACCGTCGCTTCGGGCTTGGCGGACGAACACGCCGCCAGCGCCAGCGTGGCGAGCACCAGGAAACAGACGGCGGACAGACGGAATCGATGCATGACGCGCTCCTCGCGTTCAGGGGATCGGGAGTGTACCGCCCGCGCCACACCGCGGGTCGTCGGCCTGCCGTGCAGGAACGACACGGTGCGGGGCGCGGCCTTGGCACCGGGCCGACACCGGCGCAGTCACAGTCGCCGGCCCCTCCCCTGTCGCCATGGCCCGAAGGAGCTTGCCGTGCTGCAAACGCTGCTCGACTACGCCCCGCTGATCGCCGCGGGCATGAGCGGTCTGACCGCGCTGATCTGGATCGTCTATCTCAATGTGTTCCTGTCGAGCTACCGGCGGCAGCACCGCCCGTCGATCCTGATCACCTCGGGTGCCGGTCGCGGCATGCACGCGCATTGCTTTGTGACCAATCTGGGCCTGGAGCCGGTCTATCTGCTCGACATCATGCTCGAGCTCACCGGCCCCGACGGCCACAGCGTGCGTGCGGTCATCCCCGAGCGCACCGAACGCTGGCAGGACCCGAGCGTGATCGAGGCCGAGGACGCACGCAGCGCGACCAATGTCGGCCCGCTGGGCAGCGGCGAAGAAAAGGACATCGGGCGATTCGGTACGATGCTCGAGCGCGCCTGCGCGGCGAACCCGCATATCCGGGCCGACATGCCGGTGCAGTGCCTGGAGATCACCGTGGTCACGATCACCGCCAGCCACGCCGAACTGTGCGGGGCGTCGCGGCGCTATCGCGTCGAGACCGGGCCCGACGGCAGCACCGAGCTGCGCCCCACCACGATCAAGGCCCGCCAACTGCAGGGCTACATGGCACGGCGCCGACTGACGCGAGAGATGGCCCGGCAGTTGGGACGCGAGCGCTGATTGCGACACCTTTTCGGGGGCTATGCGCGCGCAGGGGGCGCGGCGAGCAGGCCCCGGCGCCGGTACCACCGCTCCAGCGGTAGGGTCGCCAGCGGCGGCACTGCAGCCAGGATCGCGAGCAGCCAGGCCCACCAGGGCCAGCGCAGGCGCAGCGCCGCGACGAGTGCGACGGCGAGATAGGCGAGGAACGCCGCGCCGTGCAGGCGCCCGAACCACCACACCCCCAGGGTCGTGGTGCCGGTGCCGTACTTGAGGGCCATGCCAATCAGCAGGCCGGCCCAGGTGAACGCTTCGATCAAGGCCACCACCGCAAAGACGCGGCCGATGGGCGACAGGGCGTGCGATCTCGTCATCCGGGGCACGGTCGCAGGCCGGGTGCCAGGATGCAAGCCGCCCATCGCCGGGCCCGGCGTGGAGGCGATGGGGTCGCCGGAGTCACACCCGGATCACCGGCGCACTTCCACGCTGTCGCATCGACCGAGGCGCACCCCCTTCGCGCCTCGGCGTGCCCCAACCGATGGAGACGCCCCATGGATTCGATCAACCGCAACCAGCCCGAGGACAACCGCCAGGATCTGGCGGCTACGGCGGCGACCGCCCGCATCCGCGACATGTCCAAGGATGCCGGCGCCTGCTTCTTCTGCACCACGCCGCTGTCGAACAGCGACACCGGCGGCACCCGTCCGATGTCGATCGAACAGGCCGACGACGATGGCGTGCTGTGGTTCCTCAGCGCTGCCGACAGCCACAAGAACGCCGAGATCCAGGCCGACCCGAACGTGCGGCTGTATCTGCAGGCGTCCAAGCACTCCGGTTTCCTGGTGCTCGACGGCCAGGCCACGGTGAGCCGGGACCGCGACCGGATCGAGGCCTTGTGGAGCCCGATCATGAAAACCTGGTTCACCGAGGGCAAGGACGACCCCAGGATCACCGTGATCCGGGTGCAGCCGCAGGCGGGCTATTACTGGGACAACAAGCACGGCGACTTCGTCGCGGCGACGAAGATGGCGCTCGGCGCCGCGATCGGCAAGACGCTCGACGATTCGATCGAAGGCCACGTCGCACCGTGATCGCGCACTGGTGGCGGGAGGGTCCCGCCACCAGTGCGGCCGCGCAGATGCTGCGCAGCAGATTGAATGGAATGACCGGAAACTGGATCAGGCCGCGTCGCCGCTCATGGCCCGCATTGCCACATCCCCTCGAAGCTGCGGCTCGCGCCATCGCCGCGCTGGTAGGTCAAGGTCGCCGGGCGCGGAGGCGACTCGCCGCCACTGGGCGCCGTGCCGGTTTCGACGATATGGATCGTCGTGCCGCGTCCTGTGAATGTGGGGTTCTTGAGCATGCCGTCGAAGCCACCGGGCGCGCGCACCATCTCCACGACGTCGCCCACCTTCACCACGCCCTGCGCGGGCTCGGCGGCGCCGACCACGCCCTTGGCAAACAACAATGGCGCCTGGCCGTCTTGCGCGAAGCTGCATGCGAGCTCGCCGGCCAACGCCGCGTCGGCGATGTCGCGTTCGCTCAAGGTGCCGAGCTCGATCTGCGAGCCGTCGCCGCCCTCGGTGCCGCCCGCTGCACTGGGCGCGGCCGCGTCGGTGGCAGGCGCCTGCGCCGGTGCCGGCGTGGGCGCTTCGGGCTGCGCGGCCGTTGGCGCATCATCAGTGGGCGCGCAAGCCGCGAGCAGCATGCCGGACATCAGGCCCAGGACGGTGGCCTGAGCCGCACTACGCACGCGCGACCGGGCGAAGGGGGATGTGGACATCGAGACCTCCTGTTGGGCGGCCGCGCCTGCACGCAGCCGGGACCCTGGATGCTCGCCAACCTGGTCTTGGCATTGCGTGAAACAGATGTCATGCGATCGTGTGCATTGCGCGACCGCCATGGCGCGAACACCGCGATGATCTGCCGGCCGCAGACCGCATGACCCGCGCAGCGCCGCCGCTGAAGACCCCCGACGGCCGTTATCTGGTGGTGCGCGGGCGCCTGTGGCGCAGCACCAATCCGCACCTGGACGAGCCCGCGCGCCAGCGGCTGGTGTCAGCGCTGATGGACGCGCGCCGCGCGGTCAAGGCGGCGCTTGCGGCGGACGATGCGAAGGCGCTCGCCCACGCACGCCAACAGGTGGATGCCGCCAAACGCGGTCTGGGCGAACGCGGCCCGGTGTGGTGGACCGATGGCGCACCCGACTACAACCGGCACCTGGTCGGCAATTCGCCGTACGCGGCGTGGTTCGCGGCGCTCGCAGACGCACCACCGATGACGTAAGCGCCCTGCGTGGGCGCAACGCGTCGGCGCGTCCCCCACGCCGGCCGCGATAGCATCCCCGCATGCACGACCCCCACGCGCCGCTGCCGTTCGTTCCCCAGCGCGTGCTCGTCGCTGGTGTCACCGGCAGCGGCAAGACCACGCTGGCCCGACGTCTGGCCACACGCTGGGGTCTGCGCCACATCGAGATCGACGGCCTGTATCACGGTCCCGACTGGACGCCGCGGCCGACGTTTCTCGACGATGTCCGCGCCTTCGCCGCCGAGCCACGCTGGGTCACCGAGTTCCAGTACATCAGCCATGGCACCGACCGCATCCTGGGGCCGCGTGCGCAGCTGTTGCTTTGGCTCGATTACCCGGCGGCGCTGGTGCGTCGCCGGCTGCTGCGCCGCACGCTGATGCGCAGCGTGATGCGCACGCGGCTGTGGAATGGCAACGTCGAGCGTCCGCCGTGGCGGCTGCTGTCGCGCGATCCAAACGTCAGCCTCCTGCGCTGGCAGGCCGTGACCCTGCACAAATGGGCCGAACGCATGCCCAGTATCGAGGCGGCCTATCCGCAGCTGACAGTCGTGCGGCTGCACACTCCGGCCCAGACCGAGGCCTGGCTGCAGGCGCAGTAGCGCCAGCGACGCCGACAGCGCGCGTCCATTGAAGCGCGTCCGCTCAGAGCGCCAGCAACTGGCCGAACCGGTCGATGACGGCGCGCGCGCCGCAGCCATGCAGGTCGAAGTCGCGCCGGTAGCCGTAGGTCACCAGCACCAGCGGCGCCCCCGCGGCGATCGCCGCACCGGCATCGGCCGACGAATCGCCGACCATCAGGCACTGCCCGATGTCGACGCCGAAATGCGCGGCCAGATGCAGCAGCGGCAACGGATGTGGCTTGCGCTCGGGCAACTCGCCGGCGCCGAGCACCGCGTCGAAGTACTGCGCCAGATCCAGCGCCTCCAGCAGCGGGCCGACGAACGGCGCAGGCTTGTTGGTGCACACCGCCATCCGCACGCCGGCCGCGCGCAGCGCCTGCAGGGTCTCGGGCACCTCGGGATAGATCTGCGGATCGAGCAACAGGCAGTCGCGATAGTGCTGCATGAAGCGCGGCATCACCGTCTCGACATCGCGTCCGTCGCCGGCGTGCCGCAACGCCTTGGTGATGAGCTGGCGCGCGCCATCGCCGATCCAGCTGCGTACGGTGGCCTCGTCGACCTGGGCATGGCCGAGCTCGGCCAACAAGCGATTCACCGATGCGGCGATGTCCGATGCACTGTCGACCAGGGTGCCGTCGAGATCGAACAGCGCCACCGGCCAGGGAAAGCCTGTCGCCTTCGCGGATGCATCGTTCACGCCTGTGCCTCGTCTCGTCGTGCGGGGAAGCTGCCTAGTGTGGGCCATCGCGCGGCCCACGAGCGGCCTGCAACGCTGCGTTCGCCTCGATACGCGTGCACACGCCGCCTCGCGGGCCTATGCTCGCCCGGCGGCGTTGTTGCCTGCTCCGGAGTCCTGCGATGTCGATCACCACAACCGCCACCTCCCGGTCCAACGATGCCCCGCGCCTGCTGCGCACGTTGTGCAACCACTGGCGGCACAAGTTCGAGATCCGCCGCGACCACGACGCGCACGCCTTCATCCCGTTCGCCGGCGACGCCGCGGGCGCGGACTTCGTCGTCGAGGGCGATGCGCTGCGGATCGTGCTCACCCAGCCCGATGCCGACGCGATCACGCGCTATCAGCAGGTCATCGAGAACCACCTGCAGCGCTTTGCACGCGACGAGACGCTGAGCTTCGACTGGCAGCCGGCCTGACAACCAGCTAGATCTCCGCCTCGCCGAACAGGCCGGCCTGCTGCGGCAGGTCTTCGGGCTCGCGAAAGCCACCCAGGCCGACACCGACGAGCCGGTAGCGGGTCGAGGCCGGCAGATCCACGCGTTCGCGCAATGCCAACGCGATCCGCGTGAGCTCGGCCTGGGAAGCCGGGGGCGCATCGGGCGTGAAGCTGCGCGTGAGGATGCGGAACTGCGCGGTCTTGAGCTTGAGCACGACGGTCCGGCCCACGCGTGCGGTCTTGCGCGTGGCCGCCCAGGTCTTCTCCGCCAGCCGTTCGATCATCGGCGCCAGCGCTTCGAGCGGCAGGTCGGTCTCGAACGTGTCCTCCGAGGAGATCGACTGCACCGGCTGGTCCGGCTCGACCGGACGCTCATCGATGCCGCGCGCGCGCTGGTAGAGCCGCGCGCCAAAGGTGCCGAAACGCCGCTCGAGCGCGTCGAGCGACAGCCCGCGCAGTTCGCCGACCGTGGTCACGCCGAGCTCGGCGAGTTTCTTCTCCATCACCTTGCCCACGCCCGGGATCAGGCCGACCTTCAATGGCGTCAGGAAGGCTTCGACCTGACCCGGCTTGACCACGAACAGGCCGTCAGGCTTGCGCCAGTCCGAGGCGATCTTGGCCAGGAACTTGTTGGGCGCCACGCCCGCCGACGCCGTCAGCTGGGTCGCCTCGCGGATCTGTGCACGGATCGCCTGCGCGGTCGCGGTCGCGCTGGGTGAGGCAATCTTGGGGGCGGTCACGTCGAGATAGGCTTCGTCGAGCGACAGCGGCTGCACCAGGTCGGTGTGCTGCAGGAAGATCTCGCGGACCTGCCGCGAGACGGCCTTGTAGCGCGGGAAATCCGGCGGCACGAACACCGCATCCGGGCATAGCCGCTCGGCGGTCACCGCCGGCATCGCCGAGCGCACGCCGTAGGGTCGGGCCTCGTAGGAGGCCGCGCAGACCACCGAGCGAGCCCCGCGCCAGGCCACGACGACCGGCCGCCCGCGCAGCGACGGATCGTCGCGCTGCTCCACCGACGCGTAGAACGCATCCATGTCGATGTGGAGGATCTTGCGCACGCGCCATTATCGCCGGCGCGGCGGGCGCCGGCGCGAGGCCGACGGCCGGCGTTCAGATCGCCGGCGGCGGCTCGGCCACGATCGGCAGGCGCACGATCGCCACGGTCGCATCGTCGGGGTCTGCGGTGATCGCAAACCCCAGTTGGCGGCACATCGCCAGCATCGTGGTGTTCTCCCGCAGCACCTGCCCCTCGACCATCCGCAGCCCCTGCCAGCGGGCGTACTCGATCATGATCCGCATCAGCCGCCAGCCCAGGCCCGCGCCCTTGAGATCGGAGCGCACCATGATCCCGTACTCACCGGTGTCGTAGTTGGCATCGGCCAGCAGGCGCACCGCGCCGAGCATCTCGCCGCTGGCCGGGTCGATCGCCGCCAGCGCGATCGAGCGCGCATAGTCGAGCTGGGTGAGCCTGGCGATGAATTCGTGGCTGAAGTGACGCACCGCGCTGAAGAAGCGCAGCCGCAGGTCGTCGGTGCTGACCCGTTCGAAGAAGCGCAGGAACATCGCCTCATCCTCCGGGCGCACCGGGCGCACGAACACATCGCTGCCATTGCCAAGCGCGATCGTGCGCTCCCACTCCTTCGGATACGGGAACACCGCAAAACGCGGGTGTCCTCGGCCGGGATGCAGCCGCTGCACCGGACCCACTGCGACCCGCGCATCGACCGCAATCACGCCATCGCGATCGGCGAGCAGCGGATTGACGTCGACCTCCTGGATCTCGGGAATGTCGGCGGCCATCTGCGCCAGTTTCACCAGCAGCAGCGCGACCGCCCGTTCGTCGGCCGCCGGCACATCGCGGTAGGCCTTGAGGATGCGCGCCACGCGCGTGCGTCCGATCAACTCGTGCGCCAGACGCAAGTCCAGCGGCGGCAACGCCAGCGCCTTGTCGTCGATGATCTCGACCGCGGTGCCGCCACGGCCGAAGACCACGACCGGGCCGAAGGTCGGATCGTCGGCGATGCCGGCGATCAGTTCGCGCGCCTTGGGCCGCACGACCATCGGATGCACGGTCACGCCTTCGATCCGCGCCTGCGGGCGGGCGGCGCGCGCGCAGCGCAGCAGCTCGTCCGCGGCTTCGCGCACCGCCTCCACGCTCGCCAGGTTCAGTCGCACGCCGTCGATGTCGGACTTGTGCGGGATGTCGCGCGACCAGATCTTCACCGCCACCGCGCCGCCGCGCTCGAGCAGGGTCGCCGCCGCCTCGGCCGCCGCGTCGGCATCGGACGCCGGGATCGCCTCGGCGAGCGGGATGTCATAGGCGGCGAACAGCCGGGCGATCGCCGGCGGATCGAGCCAGCGCTGGCCATCGGCGATCGCCGCCTCGACGAGCGCGCGCGCACCGGCGGCGTCGACGTTGAAGTCGTCGGGGAGGCTCGGCGGCGTCTCCATCAACGCGCGCTGCGCCTGCTGGTGCCGCACCAGGTACATGAACCCGCGCACGGCGCCGGCCTCGCTGGTGAAGGCATGCACGCCGGCGTCGGCCAGGATCCGCCGCGCCTCGGGATGCTCGCCCACCAGTACGCCGAACACCGGCTTGCGCGCGGCCTCACGCGGATGCGCGCGCAGCGTCTCGACGACGGCGCGCGCGACCTCGGGCGGTGAGGACAGCACGGTGGGCACGTTCATGACCAGGATCGCGTCGTTGTCCCGGTCCTGCAGCAGCGCGGCGAGGGTCGCGGCGTAGCGCGGGCCGTCGGCGTCGCCGAGCATGTCGACCGCATTGCGGCGCGACCAGCCACGCGGCAACGCGGCATCGAGCGTCTCGAGCGTGGTATCCGACAGTGCGGCGCGCTCGCCGCCCAGATCGACCAAGCGGTCGAGTGCGAGCATGCCCACACCGATGCCGTTGGTCATCACCGCCAGACGGTTGCCGGGCGGCATCCGCAGCCGCGACAGCGTCGCCGCGGCGGCGAACAGCTCGTCGAGCGCATGCACGCGCAGCAAGCCGGCGCGCCGGAACGCCGCGTCGTAGACCGCGTCCGGGCTGGCCAGCGCGGCAGTGTGCGTCTGCGGCGGCTCGGCGCTGCGCGCATGCCGGCCAGGCTTGACCACCACCACGGGCTTTGCGCGTGCGGCGGCACGCGCGGCCGACAGGAACTTGCGGGCATCGCGTACGCGCTCGACGTAGAGCAGGATCGCGCGGGTGTGGCGGTCGGTGGCGAAGTAGTCGAGCAGGTCGGCAAAGTCGACATCCAAGCCGTCGCCGAGCGAGGCCACGGCCGAGAATCCGATTCCGCGCGAGCGGCCCCACTCGATCATGCCGGCGGCCACGGCGCCCGACTGCGAGATCAGCGCCAGTTCGCCCGGTGCCGGCGCATGCGCGGCGAAGCTGGCGAACAGCCGCGCATGCGGCGCGATGACGCCCAGACAGTTCGGCCCGACAATGCGCAGGCCACGGCTGCGCGCGATCTCGGCCAGCGCCGCGTTGTGCGAGCCCGGCCCGCTGCCCATGTCGCGCGTGAGCACGATCGCGGCCTTGGCGCCCCGATCGGCGGCGGCGCGGGCCACGCCGGCGACGTCGGCCGGCGGCACGGCGATGATCACCAGTTCGGGCGCAAACGGCAGCGCCTCGAGCGAGGTCACCGCCTCCACGCCGTCGATCTGCGCATGACGCGGATTGACCAGCCCGATCGGTCCGGCAAACCCGCCGTCGCGCAACTGCTGCAGCACCAGCCGCCCGAGCGAACGCGGTCGCGGGCTGGCGCCGACGACGGCGACCGACGCCGGGCGGAACACCGATTCCAGTGCATAGATGCTCATCGGCGCGCGTCTGGCCTCCCGCTGGACGAGGCCCCGACGATACACGAGGCCGGGCGCACACTGCCTGAGGCGAACCGACGCAGGCGCCGCGCCGCGCGCGATCGCGCGTCAACGCGTCAGGTGATCGGCGACGCGGGCCAGGTCCTGCGCGAACTGGCGTTCGGCCTGCACCCGGTCGGGCGCGCGGATGCGCAGCAGCGCGGACGGATGCCAGGTCGCGAGCGCGGGCCGGCCGTTGGGCAGCGTCTGCCAGGCGCCGCGTTGGGTCGAGACGCGGAAGGCATTGCCGAACAAGGTCTGCGCGGCCATTGCCCCCAGCGCGACCACCACCTCGGGCGCGATGCGCACCAACTCGCCTGCAAGCCAGGGACGGCAGGCGGCCTGCTCGCTGGCATTGGCGCGCTGGTGCAGTCGACGCTTGCCGCGCGGTACGAACTTGAAATGCTTGACGGCGTTGGTGAGGTAGACCGACGCGGTATCGATGCCGACCTGCGCCAGGGTCTCGCGCAGCAATTGCCCCGCGGGACCGACGAAGGGCTGCCCGGCGAGATCCTCGCGGTCGCCGGGTTGCTCGCCGACCAGCACCAGCCGGGCGGACACTGGCCCGCGGCCGAACACGGTCTGGGTGGCCGGTCGCCACAGCGGGCACGCGCGGCACTGTGCCGCCTCGGCGCGAAGCCGGGACAGCGCACCGTTCGGAATCGCATCGACGGGCTTGGCCATCCACGTGGAGCTGGCGGGTGCTGTCGGCTTGACGGCCATGGCGACACGCTCGCAATCGAGGTGTCTGCAGGCGGTGAGGGCGAGGGCGTGCCGGCCTGTATCGCGCTTCTCGGGCGTGACGGCGTCCACTAAGCTGGACGCATGTGCACGCCTTCCGATTTCCAGCTGCGGATCCGCCTCGACAGCATCATGCTCGGGCCGGGCAAGGCGGATCTGTTGGTAAGCATTCGCGAGACGGGATCGATCTCGGCGGCCGGTCGCCGCATGGCGATGAGCTATCGGCGCGCCTGGCAGCTGGTCGAGGAGATGAACCTCTACTTCGGCGCGCCGGTGGTGGCGACGCTGACCGGCGGCAAGGGCGGCGGCGGGGCGGCGTTGACGCCATTGGGTGACCAAGTCCTGGCGCTCTATCGCAGCATGGAAGCGAGCTGCCGCAACGCAATCGCCGACGATCTGGCACAACTGCGCCGCCTCCGCCGCTGACCCAAGACCTCCTCTGCTCTCGTCTTTCGTGCCCAGCGAGCTGGGCGCCTTGCAGCCGTATCCAGGTAGCGCCCGGAAAGCCCCATCTTCACGACCGCCCAGCGAGTCCTGCGCAAGCCTCTTCTGCAACCTACTTTGTAGCACTGTAGGACGCGAATGAAGTCGCAGCTCGAATCTCGAGCGTGAATTCGGGGGAGCGAGTGGTGGCTGCAATTCGTTGCGATGGGGTTTGGCTTCGGACGGGCAACAGCCTGGCGGCCGGAAGCCGCTCTCCCCTCGGTCAGGACATCCTGTCCTGACTCGGGCGCGCACCATCCATGGCGCGCTTGACGCGGCCACCGGCCGCCAGTCTGCTGCTCTGGGCGTTTGCAACTCGTCTTCTGGAAGGCCAGCGCCGTTCCTTCAAACAAAGCTGCGGACCTTCAATCTCATGTTCGGCGACTGCGAGGGCGGAATAGGCGAGCGAAGGTCGTTTGTGCTGCACTGCCTCACGACTTCAGCAATGCCCGGCAGCGGCGCGAGGCTGCAAAGCACGCACGGTGCTCTACCTCAGGCGCGCGCCTGCTGCGCGTCGCGGACCGATCCAGCCCATGGCAAAACCGGGGTCAGAGTGCAATTTCGCGGCTCGAAATTGCACTCTGACCCCGGTTTTCGATTCAACTTTGATCGACGGGCCACGCATCTTCGCCGAAGTCACGCGGCCAACGTCCGCAGCAGCGGACTGGCGGCCGGTGGCTGCGTCAAGCGCGCCATGGATGGCGCGCGCCCGAGTCAAGGCAGGATGCCTTGCCGAGGGAAGAGCAGCTACCGGGCGGCGGGCCGCTGGCCTACCGAAGTAAGCAGACGGCCGTCCCTTCTGAAGCCTTCCGTCGAAGTAACGCAGACCATAGCCTACTTGAAGTCGCCCTGATCGCCCTGGCGAAGCCACAAAAAAAAACCCCCGCCGGATGC
>NZ_JBBAXQ010000014.1:0-99380 GCF_037198055.1 Luteimonas sp. gir | reverse complement strand
GACCGAACATCCGGTCGTCGCCACGTCGATCACGGTGCGCAAGAGTTCGAACCCGGCCTCGGGCAGCGAGGTGTCGCCCGGCGACACGCTGACCTACACGCTGACCGCGACGGTCGCGAACTCGGCGACGACCGAAGTGCTGACGCTGGCCGACACGCTCGGCGCTGGCCTGACCTTCGGTGCGGTCACTGACGCGGGTGCGTTCGCCTGCACGGGCGCACTGACCTGCACGCTGCCGGCCGGCACCTTGCCGGGCAACTACACGCTGACCTATACGGCCACCGTGGACGCCGCGGCAACGGGGCGCGTTGGCAACGTGGTCGTGGCCAGCACCCCGCCGGGCGGTAATGACCGGGAACCGATCTGCACGACGTGTGAGACCGAGCATCCGATTGTCGCCACGTCGATCACGGTGACGAAGAGCTCGAACCCGGCCTCCGGCAGCGAGGTGTCGCCTGGCGACACGTTGACCTACACGTTGACGGCGACGATCGCCAACTCGGCCACAACCGAAGTCCTGACGCTGAGCGATACGCTCGGCGCGGGCCTGACCTTTGGTGCCGTCACCGACGCGGGTGCGTTCGCCTGCACCGGCGCACTGACCTGCACGCTGCCTGCCGGCACTTTGCCTGGCAGCTACACGCTGACGTACACGGCCACGGTTGATGCTGCGGCAACGGGCAGCGTTGGCAACGTCGTTCTGGCCAGTATGCCTTCGGAGGGCGGTGATCCGGAGCTCGTCTGCACGACGTGCGAGACCGAGCATCCGATCGTTGCGACGGCGATCACGGTGACGAAGAGCTCGAACCCGGCGTCGGGCAGCGAGGTGTCGCCTGGCGACACGCTGACCTACACGCTGACCGCGACTGTTGCGAATTCGGCGACGACCGAAGTGCTGACGCTCTCTGACACGCTGGGCGCAGGCCTGACGTTCGGAACTGTCACCGACGCGGGCGCGTTCGCGTGCACTGGTGCGCTGACCTGCGCACTGCCGGCCGGCACCTTGCCGGGCAGCTACACGCTGACTTACACCGCGACCGTCAATGCGGACGCGACCGGCAGTGTGGGCAATGTCGTGACGGCGAGCACGCCGCCGGGTGGCAATGATCCCGAGCCGGTGTGCACCACCTGCGAAACCGAGCATCCGGTCGTTGCGACCTCGATCACGGTAAGCAAGAGCTCGAACCCGGCCTCGGGTAGCGAAGTGTCGCCTGGCGACACGCTGACCTACACGCTGAACGTGACGGTCGCGAACTCGGCGACGACCGAGATGCTGACGCTCGCCGATACGCTCGGCGCAGGTCTGACCTTTGGTGCAGTGACCGATGCGGGTGCATTTGCCTGCACCGGTGCGCTGACCTGCACGCTGCCGGCGGGCACCTTGCCGGGCAGCTACACGCTGACCTACACCGCGACCGTCAATGCGGATGCGACCGGTAGCGTGGGCAATGTCGTGATTGCGACCAACCCGCCTGGCAGGAACGATCCGCCGCCGGTGTGCACGACCTGCGAGACCGAGCATCCGGTCGTCGCGACGTCGATCACGGTGAGCAAGAGCTCGAACCCGGCCTCGGGCAGCGAGGTGTTGCCTGGCGACACGCTGACCTACACGCTGACGGCGACCATTGCGAACTCGGCCACGACTGAAGTGCTGACGCTCGCCGATACGCTGGGCGCAGGTCTGACCTTTGGTGCAGTGACCGATGCAGGTGCATTTGCCTGCACCGGTGCGCTGAGCTGCACCTTGCCTGCTGGCACCTTGCCGGGCAGCTACACGCTGACCTACACCGCGACCGTCAATGCGGATGCGACGGACAGCGTGGGCAACGTCGTGACCGCGAGCACGCCGCCTGGCGGCAATGACCCCGAGCCGGTCTGCACGAGCTGCGAGACCGAGCATCCGGTCGTTGCGACGGCGATCACCGTGGTCAAGAGCTCGAACCCGGCATCGGGCAGCGAGGTGTCGCCTGGCGACACACTGACCTACACGTTGACCGCGACGATCGCGAACTCGGCGACGACCGAAGTGCTGACGCTGGCCGACACGCTCGGCGCTGGCCTGACCTTCGGTGCGGTCACTGACGCGGGCGCGTTCGCCTGCACCGGCGCACTGACCTGCACGCTGCCGGCTGGCACCTTGCCGGGCAGCTACACGCTGACCTACACCGCAACCGTCAATGCGGATGCGACCGGCACCCTGAGCAACGTCGTCGTGGCGAGCACCCCGCCGGGCGGCAACGATCCGGAACCGGTGTGCACCACCTGCCAGACCGAGCATGAGGTTGAGCAGCCAACGATCGAGGTCACCAAGACTTCCGAGCCAGGGAACGGTGCGGAAGTGCGCGCAGGCGATGTGCTCGTCTACACGCTGACCGCGGTCGTCGCCAATTCGGCCACGCTCGACACGCTCACGCTGACCGATACGCTCGGCGCAGGCCTGAGCTTCGGCGAAGTGACCGATGCCGGTGCGTTCACGTGCACGGGCGCGCTGACCTGCACCTTGCCGGCCGGCACGCTGCCGGGCCGCTATGCGCTGACGTACACGGCCACCGTGGACAGCACTGCGACCGGAACGGTCGGCAACGTCGTGACCGCCAACGGCGGCACCGGCGAGAACGGTCCTCCCCCGGTGTGCGGCGCATGCAGCACCGAACATCCGCTGGCAGCGCCGCGCGTGCGCATCGCCAAGCACGCCACGCCCGGCGAGGCGCAGGAAGTGCAGGTTGGCGACGTCATCGAGTACACGCTGACCGTGGACGTTGCGAATTCGGCCACGCTTGCGGATGTGCGGTTGTCCGACACCCCCGGGCAGGGCCTGGCGGTGGGCGCGTTGCCTGCGGGCTGCCTTGCCGAAGGTGGCAACGTGGTCTGCATGCTGCCCGCCGGCAGCGTGCCGGGCACCTACACCTTCGTCTATCCGGCCACGGTGACCGCCGACGCGATCGGCGCGGTGGAGAACCTGGTGCTGGGTGGCTATGTGGGCGAAGGCGGTGGTCCGGAGCCCGAGTGCACCACCTGCCAGACCCGCCATGAGGTGTCCGACAAGGCGCAGTTGCGGATCAGCAAGGCCGTCGGCAGCCGGACTGTGAAGATCGGCGACCTGGTGCGCTACACCCTGACGGTGGAGAACGTGGGCACGGTGAATGTGACCGACGGCATCGTCGTGGACACGCCGCCTGCGGGCTTCAGCTACGTCGAAGGCTCGATGGCGGTCGCCGATCGCGATGGCGCTTTCACCCTGACCGGCCAGCACCCGCTGCGTATCGGCGGCATCGATATCGCCGTCGGCGAGCGCGCCACCGTGGTGTATCTGCTGCGTGTGGGCGCAGGTGTGCGACAGGGCGTGCACGTCAATGAAGCGGTTGCGGTCGATGCGACCGGAACGCCGGTGTCCAACGTGGCGACCGCCCAGGTGTCGTTGGAGACAGACCCCTTGCTCGACGACAGCCTGGTCTTCGGCACCGTGTTCGACGATCGCGACGGTGACGGTTGGCAGGACCGCGCGGATCTGTCCGAGGTGCGGGTGCAGGGCGGCTTCGCGTCCGATCTGTACGTTGCCGGGTCGACGACGATCGACCGCGGCAATGGCCCGCAGCCGCTTGCCGATGCCAGCGCGCCGCTGCTCCATGGCATCGAGATCGGTGCGATCTCCGCGCGGCAGTCGGTGGGGGATCCGGCCGAGGCCCATCGCGTGATCATCCGCCAGCGTCTGACCGCGCCCGATTTCACCGACGACTTCGTTCTGGTCAGTGGGCAGGGCGTCACGGTGCGGATGGCGGCCGACGGGTCGACCCGGACAGAGCGCGACGGTGAGGCGGCGAAGGGGCTCAATGCTGCCGAGCCCGTGGTGACGCGCCGCGTGTCGGCGGTCGAGGACGGATACGAAGTGGCCTACATCGTCGAGAACCACGGCATCGACGAGCGCGGTATTCCTGGCGTGCGGATCGCGTCGGTGGAGGGGCTGCTGATCGAGACGGATCAGTACGGCCGCTATCACCTCGCCGATGTGCAGGGCGGCGACTGGCGCCATGGTCGCAACTTCATCCTGAAGGTCGATCCGGCCACATTGCCGCCGGGCACGGTGTTCACCACCGCCAACCCGCTGGTGCGGCGTGTCACGCCCGGCTTGCCGGTCCGGTTCGATTTCGGCGTGCGTCTGCCGGTCGAGCAACTGCCGGGCGGCGAGCAGCGGATCGATCTGGAGCTGGGCGAAGTCATCTTCGCGCCGGGCAGCGCGGAGGTCGGCGCGATGTGGTTGCCGGCGATCAAGCGCATGGCCGAGCAGGTCGAACACTACCGCGGTGGCGATGTCTCCATCGTCGCCGAGGGCGGCGACGAAGCCTTGGCGTTCGCCCGTGCGGCGGCGGTGCGCGATGCCCTGCAGGCGCGGATCGGGCCGGAAGCGCAGGCGGGTCTGTCGGTTGCGCTGCGCACCGTGGTGGACGACCAGCACGCGCTGGTCGCCGGTGTCGATGCCCGGGGCGCGTTGCTGGGGACCGTGCTGTTCGATACCGATCGCGCCGAGATCCGGCCCGAGTTCGGTGCGCTGCTCGACGAGGTCGCTCGGCGTTTGGACGCGCTCGGCGGCGGCGTGGTGGTGCTCGTCGGTCACACCGACGTGCGCGGATCGCACGCCTACAACACCGCATTGGGGCTGCGCCGTGCGACTGCGGTGCAACAGGCGCTGGCGGCGCGGTTGAGTGCACAGACCAGGCAGAAGGTCCGCGTGGAATCCAGCGCCGATCCGACGGCGCCTGTCGATGAAGAGCGCAAGTGAGGAATCGCCGGATCATGAAGATGAAACTGCTCGATACCGCCTTGATCGGCATCCTGGCGGGTATGAGTTCCGCCGTGCTGGGGCAGCCCCGGCCGGCGGAGCCCGCAACCGATCCGACGATGGACTGCGGCGACGGGACCTGCACCACCGAGGCCGGCGACCTGGTGTTCCGAGTGCGCACACGCAGCTTCGACCAGCCGGTGAGCGTCGGCACCGACGCGCGCTCGTCGTCCGAGGCGCTGCAGCCTGACCGTCGGGTCTCCGTCGCTCTGGACGAACCTGGCCGCGCGACTGTGCGTGGCGCCTTCTCCGCCCAGCTGCCTGGTGGCGGCGTGGTGTGGGCGACCGAGGATCCCAGCCTGGGGGCGCCCGAGCTGACGGTCTCGGCACCGGCGATGGTGGCCTTCGATGCCGGGCGCATCGTCGAGCCGGTCAAGTTCTTCGTCCGCAGTAACTATGTCTCGTTCGTCGAGCGATACGAGTTGACGCTCTATCGCGGCAACGATGCCGATCTGGTGGAACCGGTCGCCCGCTTCGGGCTGCCGGTCGAAGCGGTCTCGCAAAGCGAGTGGGATGGCGCGTTGCCGGCAGGTCTGTCGCTCCGAACCGGAGACGAACTGGTCTACGTCCTGCGCGCCTACGACGCGGCGGGCAACTTCGACGAAACCTCGCCTCGAAAGTTGCAACTGGTGCGCCCCGACGAGGCCGAGCGCGGCATCCAGCGCTTACGCGATGGGGTCGAGCGCTCGCTCGGCACTGCGCTGGGGATCGAGCAGGCGCGCAACCAGGCCTTGATCGACGACGTGTTCGCCGACAACGGACTGCGCCAGCAGAACATCCCGATCTACGGGTCGCGGGTGCGTGTGCAGGGCCGCAACCTGCCCGCCGGCTACGGCCTGCGCATCAACGGCGAGAACTATCCCGTCGATCTGGAGCGCAAGTTCGTCGCCGAGTACCTGATGCCGATCGGCCACCATCGCTTCGAGATCAGCCTTGAATCGTCGAAGGGCGAGGCGCTGCTGCAACGGGCGCTGGAGCTCGACGTCAGCGGTCGCTACTTCTTCGGCGTCGGCCTGGCCGACGTCACGGTGTATCAGAACAAGGCCAGCGGTCCCGTGCGCTCGCTGGCCATGGCCGGCCGCGAGGACGACATCCTCAGCGACGGCCGCCTGGCCTTCTATATGAAGGCGAAGGCCCAGGGCAAGTACCTGATCACCGCGCAGGCCGACACCCAGAACCGCCCGCTGGAAGATCTGTTCGACGGCTTCACATCCGCCGATCCGCAGGACGTCTTCCGTCGTCTCGACCCGGATCTGTACTACCCGACCTATGGCGACGACTCGAGCGTCTGGCGCGATGTCGACACCATGGGCCGCTTCTACCTGCGCGCCGAGTGGGACAAGAACGAGGCGCTGTGGGGCAACTTCAGCACCGGCCTGACGGGCACCGAGTACGGCCAGTATGTGCGCTCGCTCTACGGTGCGGCGCTGAACTGGCGGTCGCGCGGTGCCAATGCCTGGGGCGATCCGGTGACCCAGTTGCGGACGTTCGCGTCCGAAGCGCAGACCGCGCCCGGCCACAGCGAGTTCATCGGCACCGGCGGCAGCCTGTACTACCTGCGCCACACCGACGTGCTGCCCGGGTCCGACCAGGTGGTGCTGGAAGTGCGCGACCGGACCACCGGCCGCGTCGAGCAGCGGGTGGTGCTGCTGCGCGGCGCTGACTACGAGATCGACGAACTTCAGGGCCGCATCCTGCTGACCCGTGCGCTGGCCCAGATCACGCGGCAGAACATGCCCACGCTGACGCGCGATACGCCGCTCGATGGCCTCGAGCAGAGACTGATCGTGGATTACGAGTGGGTGCCCAACGATTTCAACGCCGACGAGATCGCCGCCGGCGTGCGCGGCAAGCACTGGTTCGGCGATCACCTCGGTATCGGCCTGACCTACGTCGACGAGAATCGTGCCGGCGAGGACTACTCGCTGATGTCGGCCGACGTCACGCTGCAGGCCGGTAAGGGCACCTACCTCAAGCTCGAGCACAGCCGGACCGAATCGACCAGCGCGCCGGTGTTCTTCTCCGAGAATGGCGGCCTGAGCTTCAGCCGGCTCAATCCCGGCGGGGCCCGGGAGGGCGAGGCGACTGCGGTGGAGGCCCGCGCGAACTTCCAGGAGCTCGGTTGGAGCGAGCAGCCGTGGAGTGCGGGCGCGTGGTGGCGCCAGGTCGACGCGGGCTATTCGATCTCGCGCTTCGATACCGGCGCACAGATCGAGGAGTACGGAGCCGAGGTGTTGGGCCAGTTCGGTGCCAATGTGGGCGTCTATGCCCGCTTCAGCCGAGCCGAGCGCAACGCCGATAGCCTCACCCAGGCCCAGGCCAACGCCGAGTGGCGGATCGGCGAGGCCGATGCGCTCGCGTTCGAGTTGCGTCGGGTCGAGGAGACGCGTGCGTTCTTCGACGCCGCCGGCCTGCTCGGTGCGCTGCGCTACACCCGCCGTTTCGGCACTGCGCTGGATGTCTACGGCACCGCGCAGCTGACCCTGGACGACGACAGCGGCCGCTACGCGGACAACGATGCGTTCACGCTGGGCGGGCGCTACAACTTCGCCAATCTCTCCACCGTGGGGACGGAACTGACCACGGGCGATCGCGGCGATGCCGCGCGTGTGGACGCTGAGTATCGGCTGTCGCCGCAGCACAGCTTCTACGGTGCGTATACGTATTCGACCGACCGCAGCGACTACGATCCGCTGTTCAACCCCAATGCGCAGAACGGCTGGACGCTCGGCCAGCGCTGGCGCCTATCCAACCAGGTCAACCTCTTCAACGAAAGCCAGTTCCTCAAGAACCGGCGCGAGAGCGGCTTGGCCCATACCTACGGCATGGATTTCTTCCCGGCCTACGGCTGGAACCTCGGATTCACCTTGAGCGATGGCGACCTGACCAACAGCGACGGCGGCCAGGTCGACCGACGTGCGGTGAGCCTGAGCGGCGGGCGGACCTCCGGCGACACCAGTTGGCAGAGCAAGCTGGAGTGGCGTGAGGACACCGGTGCCGAGCGCGTCACGCAGTGGGTCACCACCCATCGCCTGACCCACAAGCTCAACGAGAGTTGGCGCATTGCCGCACGCTTCAACTACGCCGACACCCAGGACGATCTGAACCCGTTGGGCAGCGCCAAGTTCATCGAGAGCAATCTCGGCTTTGCCTACCGCCCGTGGAACAGCACGCGCTGGGGCCTGTTCGGTCACTACACCTATCTCTACGACCTGGCGACGCTGGGCCAGCTCGGCGGCGCGCAGTACGATCAGCGGACGCAGGTGCTGTCGCTGGAGGGCGTGTATCGGCTCGATCATCACTGGGAGTTCGCCGGCAAGCTGGCGCGGCGCGAGGGCGACGTGCGCTTCGGTCGCAGTACCGGCGCCTGGTTCGATTCGGCCACCACGTTCGCCGCGGGGCAGGTCCGTTATGAACTGATCCAGCGCTGGCACGCGATGGCAGAGTACCGCTGGCTCGACGTCAAGGACGGCGGCAGGCGCAAGGGCTGGATGGCCGGTCTCGATCGCGACATCGGTCGGAACTTCCGCATCGGCGCCGGCTACAACTTCACCGACTTCACCGACGACCTCACCGATTTCGATTACGACCATCGGGGCTGGTTCGTCAACTTCGTGGGCAGCTACTAAAGAGACGCAGCGCAGGCTGACCGCACCGATGAGCAAAGGTTCGACTATGAAAGATCGCCACTCCATTGTTTCCGCGCCGCGCCGCGGCTCGCTGCTGGGCGCCGCCCTGGCGGCGGCGATCGCCGCGTTCGCCATGCCGCAAGCCTTCGCTCAGGTGGGGGTGAATTCGGTGCAGCGCAGCTTCATCAATCTGAGCTTCGAAGAGCCGAACCTGCAGACTGTGGGCTGCCGTGTGTACATCGGTGAGCAGTTCGTGCCGGGCTGGACGACGAGCCATGGTCTGTGGGCGCAAGAGAACGTCGGCAACTGTGTACCGCCGGCCGGTTTCGTCCCAGGACAGCAGGCGCGCATCCTCGAACTGTGGCGCGCCCCGCGAGCCAACGGCGGGCAGACGGTGTACGCCCGCAGTGGCTCGCAGCTGGCCGAGCTCAACGCCGAGCAACTGTCGCGCATCTCGCAGAACGTCTGCCTGGTCCCCGGTGATGTGGTGCGCTGGCAGTTCAGTCATCGTGGACGCAGCAGCCCCGACATACCGGACCGGATGGCGTTCCTGCTCGGCACCGCACCGATCGTGGAGGTGGGCACCACCAACAACGGCAGCGGCGGCATCAACTCCGTATCCCAGGGCACCGCGACGTCCGTACTCGGGCCCAACGGGTGGCGCGACTACAACGGCAGGTTTCCCTACAACGGCACGGGAGGCGTCACCAACATCGGCTTCGAAGCATTGTCTGGCGCGGCGACGACCGGCAACTTCCTCGACGACATCCAGGTCTACCTCAAGCCCTTCATCGAGCTGACGGGCACCGGGTTCCAGACCGTGGAGGGCACCAGCGCCGGCCTGCCGGAGCTGCGGGTCGTCGGCACGCTCGACGAAGACCTCAACATCCTGGTCTCGGTCACGGGCGGCACCGCCGTGCTGGGGACGGACTTCACCACGCCCAGCGGTACCAACACGTTCAGCGTCTTCATCCCAGCCGGCACTTACGAGGGCAACGTCGCGCAGCCGCTCGGCCTCACCGCGCTGGGCAATGCCATCATCGACGGCAACCGGACCGTGCAACTGACCCTGCAGCCGAGCCCGAACGACTATCTGCTCAGTTCCACCCAGTCGTGTGGTGCCGCCGCGATCGCCCAGGCCACATGGACGCTGATCGACGACGACCTGGATCTGTCGATCGAGAAGACCGCCTCGGCGACGAATGTGCCGGTGGGCGGGGACGTCGCCTTCACACTGACGGTGGCCCACCTGGCGGGCGTGGACGGCAGCGGTGCGGTGATTCGCGATCCCGCCGTGGCGGGCCTGGACTGCAGCGCGGCCGTCGTGTCGTGCAGTGCGAGCGGTGGCGCCGTTTGTCCGGCATCGCCGACGATCGGGGCGTTACAGAACGCGGGCTTGGTCGTGCCGACGCTGCCGGTGGGCGGACAGCTCGAGCTCGGCTTCAGTTGCGTCGCGACCGCGGCCCCGTGACGTGTGAGATCGGGCGGCGTCGCCATGGGCGCGCCGCATCGGGGCCGCCGGATGCGTGGCGGCCCCAGGCTCGGTTCCCTCAGCCGGCCTCGTGCACGGTTTCAAGGACGGCGTCGCCGTAGCGCTCGAGCTTGCCGGCGCCGACCCCGCCGATGCCGCCGAGCTGGCCCAGCGTCAGCGGCCGCTGGCGCGCGATCTCGCGCAGCGTGACGTCGTGGAAGATCACGTAGGCCGGCACGTTCTGCTCGCGCGCGAGGGTTGAACGCAGCGCGCGCAGCGCCTCGTACAGCGGGCGGTCGACGGGCGCCAGTTCGATGTCGGCCGTCGCCACTGCACGCGCCGTACGTCCGCGCTCGCGGGCGGCGGTGGGTTTGCGCAGCATCACCCGCTCCTCGCCCTTGAGCACGGCGCGGCTGGCCTCGGTCAGGCGCAGGCCGCCGTAGCCTTCGGCATCGACCTCGAGCAGGCCGTGGGCGACGAGTTGACGCAGCACCGCCTTCCAGGCGCGGGCGTCGAGATCGCTGCCCACGCCGTAGGTACTGAGTTGCGCGTGGCCGAACTGGCGGATGCGCTCGTTATCGCTGCCGCGCAGGATGTCGACGATGTGCGCGGCGCCGAAGCGCTGGCCGCTGCGGTACACGCAGCTGAGCGCCTTCTGCGCGGCGACGGTTGCATCCCAGGCGGCCGGCGGATCGAGGCAGTTGTCGCAGTTGCCGCAGGCCCGGCCTTCGCCGCTGCCGGCGTAGTCCTCGCCGAAGTTCGCCAGCAGCACCTGGCGCCGGCAGCGCATGGTCTCGCAATAGCCGACCAGCGCATCGAGCTTGCGATGTTCCAGGCGCTTGCGCTCCTCGCCGGCATCGGACTGCTCGATCATCTGCCGCAGCAGCACCAGATCGCCCAGGCCGTAGCACATCCAGGCTTCGGCGGGCTCGCCGTCGCGCCCGGCACGACCGGTCTCCTGGTAGTAGCCCTCGATCGACTTGGGCAGGTCGATATGCGCGACGAAGCGCACGTCGGGCTTGTCGATGCCCATGCCGAAGGCGATCGTCGCCACGACCACCACGCCCTCGCTGCGCAGGAAGCGGCGCTGATTGGCTGCGCGCAGCGACGCATCCATGCCGGCGTGGTAGGGCACCGCGTCGATGCCGTGGCCGGCCAGGTACTCGGCGGTCTCCTCGACCTTGCGCCGCGACAGGCAGTAGACGATGCCGGCCTGGCCGCGATGGGCCTGCAGGAAGTCGAGCAACTGGCGCTTGGCGTTGTCCTTCTGGACGACGGTGTAACGGATATTCGGGCGGTCGAACGAACTGACGAACCGGCGCGCGTCCTCGAGTTGCAGGCGCTCGGCGATCTCGCGCTGGGTCGGCGGATCGGCCGTCGCGGTCAGCGCGATCCGCGGCACCTGCGGCCAGCGCTCGTGCAGGATCGTCAGCTCGCGGTACTCGCGCCTGAAATCATGCCCCCACTGCGAGACGCAATGCGCCTCGTCGATCGCGAACAGCGCCAGCGGGGCGCGGTCGAGCAGCGACAGGAAGCGTGGGGTGAGCAGGCGCTCGGGTGCGACGTAGAGCAGGTCGAGCTCGCCGGCCAGCAGTTCGCGCTCCACCCGCTGCGCGGTCTCGGCGTCGAGCGTGGAGTTGAGGTAGGCCGCGCGCACGCCCGACTGCAGCAGCGCATCGACCTGGTCCTGCATCAACGCGATCAGCGGCGAGACGACGATGCCCACGCCGTCGCGCAGCAGCGCGGGGACCTGGTAGCACATCGACTTGCCGCCGCCGGTGGGCATCAGCACCAGGGCATCATGACCGGCGGCGACGTGTTCGACGATCGCCGCCTGCTCGCCGCGGAATGCGGCGTGGCCGAACACGCGCTGGAGCACGCCGAGCGCGTCGTGGGCCGGCGTGCGCGCGGGGGGCGCGCCGGAGTCGGGGAGCGGGAGCATGCGCCTAGGATACCGGCTCGCAGGCCGGGGGCCATCGAGACGCTTTGCTAAGCTCTCTTGTTTTGCACGGGACGGGCGGATGACCTCATCGAACGGGCGCGGCATGGCGCTGCACACCAAGATGCTGATCGGCTTCGCAATCGGTGCCATCGCCGGACTGTCGATCAACCTGTTGAGCAGTTACGCGGTCGCCAACGAGTTGTGGCTGGTGACGGGGGGCAACGGCCAGGCCATCCCGGCATTCCAGCCGTGGGTCGAGGGGCTGATCGTCAATCTCACCGAGCCCGTCGGCCAGCTGTTCCTGCGGCTGTTGTTCATGCTGGTCGTGCCGCTGGTGTTCTCGGCACTGATCCTGGGCGTGGTCGAGATCGGCGATCCGCGCGCGTTGGGGCGCCTGGGTGGGAAGACCTTGATATGGGTGTTTGGCACCACCTGCATCGCGGTGCTGATCGGCCTGGCGATGACCCATCTGCTGCAGCCGGGAGCCGGGATCGACCGGGCTCTGCTGGAGGCCGCGCTCTCCGATTCGTCGGCTGCCGGGGTCGTGTCAGGCGACCATAAGCCGGTCGGCGTGATCGAGATGCTGCTCAATATGGTGCCGCGAAATCCAGTCGCGGCCGCGGCCAACACCGACCTGATCGCGGTGATGTGCTTCTCGTTGCTGTTCGGCATCGCGGCCGCCGTGGTCGATTCCCCGGGCACACGCAGCTTCGTATCGGCGGTCCAGGGCGTGTACGACATCAGCCTGAAGCTGATCGATTGGGTGATCCGCCTGGCGCCCTATGCCGTCGCGGCCCTGCTGTTCACGCTGACCGCACGGATGGGGCTGGGCCTGATGGTGCAGTTGGGGTGGTTCGTGCTGACCGCTGCGCTGGCCCTCGGACTGCACTTCTTTGGCGTGTACGGATTGCTGATCGCGTTGCTGGCCCGACGCTCCCCGCTTGGCGTGCTCCGGGGCGCGCAGCCGGCGCTGCTGACCGCATTCTCGACCTCGTCGAGTGCGGCGACGCTGCCCACGTCGCTCAAGACCGCCGAAGAGAACCTCGGCGTGCCGCGACGGGTAGCACGCTTCGTGTGTACGCTCGGCGCCACGGTCAACGCGAATGGCACCGCGCTCTACGAGGGCGTGACTGTGCTGTTTTTGGCCCAGTTGTTCGGCGTGGAGCTGACCCTGGTGCAGCAGTTGATGATCCTGGTGATGTGCATCATGGGCGGCATCGGCGCGGCCAGTGTGCCGGGCGGTTCGCTGCCGGTGATCGCGAGCATCCTGGTGACGTTCGGCATCCCGGCCGAAGGCATCGCACTGATCCTGGGCGTGGACCGGTTCCTGGACATGTGTCGGACCACGGTGAACATCGGCGGCGACATGGTGGCCTCGGTCGTGATCGGGCGCAGCGAGGCCGCGCACGACCACGACGATCTCGAGGCCGGCACCGACGGCCAACTGCATGTGCACCACGTGCACGGCGACGGCGAGGCGCCGCAGCGGCCGGGCTGAGCCCCGGTCGACAGCCGGCCGCGGCGCGGTCTGCGCGCGGGCCGGCAGCGGAGCGGCGGGCGTGGGACAATGGGCGCTTCCGTCCGCCGCTCCCGAGCCCATGACCACGCCGACCCGTCGCGAACTCGCCAACGCCATCCGCTTCCTTGCCATCGACGCGGTCGATGCCGCCAAGTCGGGCCACCCCGGCATGCCGATGGGCATGGCCGACATCGCCGAGGTGCTGTGGAACGACCACCTCAGCCACAACCCGGGCAATCCGGACTGGATCGACCGTGACCGCTTCGTGCTGTCCAACGGCCACGGCTCGATGCTGCAGTACGCGTTGCTGCACCTGTCGGGCTACGACCTGCCGATCGAGGAGCTGAAGAACTTCCGTCAGCTACACAGCCGCACCGCCGGGCATCCGGAGCGCTACGAGACGCCGGGTGTGGAGACGACCACCGGGCCGCTGGGGCAGGGCTTCGCCAATGCGGTCGGCTTCGCGCTGGCCGAACGGCTGCTCGCCCAGCAGTTCAACCGCGACGGCTTCGCCATCGTCGACCACCGCACCTGGGTGTTCCTGGGCGACGGCTGCCTGATGGAAGGCATCTCGCACGAGGCCGCATCGCTGGCCGGCACCCTCGGCCTGGGCAAGCTGGTCGCCTTCTGGGACGACAACCGTATCTCGATCGATGGCAACACCGCCGGCTGGTTCACCGACGACACCCCGGCGCGCTTCGAGGCCTACGGCTGGCGCGTGATCCGTGACGTCGACGGCCACGACGCCGAGTCGATCTCGCGCGCGATCGGCGAAGCCGTCGCGCAGGACGACCGGCCGGTGCTGGTGTGCTGCCGCACGACGATCGGCTTCGGCTCGCCGAACCGCGGCGGCAAGGAGTCCTCGCACGGCGCGCCTCTGGGCAAGGAAGAGTCCGACGCCACGCGCGCCGCGCTCGGCTGGACCCATGGCCCGTTCGAGATCCCCGAGGCGATCCGCGACGCCTGGCGCGCGAATGCGGCCGGTCAGGCCCGCGAAGAGGCCTGGAACCGCCGCTTCGAGGCCTACCAGGCCGCGCATCCCGAACTGGCGGCCGAGTTGCTGCGCCGGACGCGCGGCGAGCTGCCGGCCGACTTTGCCGAGGCTGCGGACGCGTTCGTCGCCAAGCTGCAGGCCGACGGCCCGACGATCGCCTCGCGCAAGGCCTCGCAGATGACGATCGAGGCGTTCGCGCCGCTGCTGCCCGAGCTCGTCGGCGGTTCGGCCGACCTTGCGCACTCGAACCTGACCCTGTGGAAGGGCTGCAAGACCGCGGCCAGCCACGATGCCGATGCGAACTACGTCTACTACGGCGTGCGCGAGTTCGGCATGAGCGCGATCGCCAACGGTCTGGCGCTGCATGGCGGCTTCGTGCCGTTCGACGCGACCTTCCTGGTGTTCAGCGACTACGCCCGCAACGCGGTGCGCATGAGCGCGCTGATCCCGGCGCACGCGATCCATGTCTACACCCACGATTCGATCGGCCTGGGCGAGGACGGCCCGACGCACCAGCCGGTCGAGCATCTGGCGAGCCTGCGCTACATCCCCAATAACGATGTCTGGCGTCCCTGCGACGCGGTCGAATCGGCGGTGGCCTGGAAGTCGGCGGTGCTGCGCAGCGACGGCCCCAGCTGCCTGGTGTTCTCGCGCCAGAACCTGCCGCACCAGGCGCGCGATGCGGCGCAGGTCGCCGACATCGCACGGGGCGGCTACGTGCTCAAGGATGCCGTTGGCACGCCGGAGCTGATCCTGATCGCGACGGGCTCGGAGGTCGGGCTGGCGATGGAGGCCGCCACGCAGCTCGGCGATGGCGTGCGCGTGGTGTCGATGCCCTCGACCGATGTGTTCGAGCGCCAGGACGCGGCCTACCGTGAATCGGTGCTGCCCAATGCGGTGCGCCGCCGTGTCGCGATCGAGGCCGGCGTCACCGGCTTCTGGCGGGCGTACGTCGGCCTTGACGGCGCGGTCATCGGCATCGATCGCTTCGGCGCCTCGGCCCCGGCCGACAAGCTCTATCCCTACTTCGGCATCACCGTCGAGAAGATCGTCGAGGCGGCCAAGGCGCTCTGATCGCCGCAGCCACCCCGACACCCGAAGGCCCGCGCAAGTGGGCCTTCTGCTGCGGGCGTCGGGAACCTGCCAGTCGGCCCCAGGGCGGGCGCCGGTGCACCGGCGTCTATGCGGCGATGCGCTCGATCTTGCGCAGTCCGGCGCCAAGCGCGCGCCGTGCCTGCTCCAGATCGTAATCGGCCTGCAGGCCCAGCCAGAAACGTTCGCTGGTGCCAAATGCGGCAGCCAAGCGGATGGCGGTATCGGCGGTAATACCGCGTTTGCCCAGCACGATCTCGTTGATGCGGCGCGGCGGGACGCCCATCGTGCGGGCGAGTGCGTTCTGGCTGATGTCCATGGGAAGCAGGAATTCCTCCAGGAGCACTTCGCCGGGATGGATGTTGGGAAGGATGCTCATGTTCTCGTCCGTCAGTGGTAGTCGACGATCTCCACCTCGTGCGCATCGCCGTCCTTCCATCGGAAGCATATGCGCCATTGGTCGTTGATCCGGATGCTGTACTGTCCTTTCCGCTCGCCCTGCAACGGCTCCAGCCGATTCGCTGGTGGGACCCGGAGATCTTCCAGTGTCGCCGCGTTGTTGAGCATACGGAGCTTGCGCCGCGCGACCGACTGGATGTCGGGCGGCAGACGTCGGGATTTCGTACCGCTCCAGAGCTTTTCGGCTTCCTTGTCGATGAAGCTTCTGATCATGCGGCGACTATGACGGATCCCGTCATGGCTGGCAAGCCTCGGTGGACGGGAGTCGGGCCGGATTCATGTCGCTCAGCTGAGCGCCTGGTGGCGATCGGCGATGCGTGCGCGGCGAAGGTCAGGACACCACGGCCCGGTCGTGCTTGCTGCCGCCGCGGCAGGTCGGCGAATCGGGCACATGTCCCTCGGCGGCCCATTCGTCCGGGGTGAAGGTGTGCAGCGCCAGTGCGTGGATACGTTGCATCTGCTCGCCCAGCGTGCGGTAGACGAGCTGGTGGCGCTGGATCGCGCGCTTGCCCGTGAATGCCTCGCTGACGATCACCGCCTTGTAGTGCGTTTCGAGCCCGCGGCTGTGCATATGGCTCTCGTCGTGCACTTCCAGGTGGCTCGGCTGCAGGGCGGCGAGGGCATCGCGCAGGTGGTCGGCTCGCGTGGTCATGGCATCGGCAGGGCAGGGGGGCAAGCATCATGATGGTGGCGATGCCCGGCATTGCAATCCTTGGGCGTACGCGCGGGGCATCATGCCTTTGCCGAGCGTGGCCGAAAGCGGCGGGCAATCGGCGTGCGTGGTGCCGGACGGCTGCACGCCAGCGTGGCCTCCTTCCGATGTAGGGAGGCTGGTCGGAGCCGGTCAGCCACCCGGTGAGGAGGCCGCGCTGTCGGCCGCCGCCGCCCTGCGCAGCCCCAGGGCCAGCAGACGCGCGAGCAGGCGTTCCTGCAGCCCGCGGGGCGCGTCGAGTGCCATGCGTTGCAGCGCGGCGGTGTCGCCGGTGCGGCCCTCGCGTAGCGCCGCGAGCACGGTGCGCAGCTTGCCCGCGCGGGTCGCGGAGGCCGATTTGAGCCAAGCCAAGGCGGGCAACAGGCGCTGTTCGACGGCGTCGAAGTCGCTGCCCAGCGGGTAGGCCGGCAGGGTGCCATCGCGGCGCAGCGGTGCCAGGGCGTCGCGCAGATGTGCGGCAGTGTTGCGGCCCCATGCCGAAGGCTGGACAAAACGCGGATCGAGCTTGCCGGCCGCGCGGGCGCGTTCGAGCAGAGCGGGCTGGTGGTCGGCATCGGCCACGCGCGCCATGGCCCGTACGCAGTCCTCGTCGGTCGCGCCACGCACGTCGGCGATGCCGTACTCGGTGATGTAGAGGTCGCGCAGGTGTCGCGGGATCGTCGTGTGCCCGTACTGCCAGCGGATGTTCGATTCGTGTCGGCCACCGGCCTCGCGCGTGGCGCGCAACAACAGCGCCGAGCGTGCGTCGGGCAGGGCGTGCGCCATCGCGACGAAGTTGTACTGTCCGCCCACCCCCGAGACGACGCGGCCGTCGTCGAGCGCATCGGACACCGCGGCGCCGAGCGCGGTCGCCATCATGCAGCTGTTGAAGAAGCGCGCATCGCGGCGTTGCAGGCGCTCGAGCCCTTCGTCGAGCCCGTAGAGCTCGTTGACCTCGCCCACCCGCTTCATGCCGATGCCGCGCCGGGTGTCCTCGTCGAGCCCGCGCAGCCAGGCGTAGAAATCAGGCGAGCCGAGGTAGAAGGCGCCGTGCAGAAACTCGCCGTCGCGCTCGATCAGTTCCCGGTCCAGGGCGCTGGCGGTGCCGTCGTTGGCCCGCCGCATCAATGCGGCCTTGTCGACCACCTTGCGGCGGATCACGCCGACCTCGACCAGGCGCTTGAACCCCTCGTTGATCATCTCGCTGCAGCCGTACAGGCCGGTCTCGAACGGATCGAGTCCGCCGCAGGCCACGACGGTCGGATGCGTGATCAGGTCGGGATCGAGTGCGTGCAGCACTCGGCGGTAGGCGGCGTTGTCGATGTGGCGCAACGCCAGCGCGTGGCACAGCGCGTCGGCCAGCGCGCCGATGCCGATTTGCAGCGTGCCGCCGTCGCGGACCAGCGCGCTGGCGTAGAACCCGATCGCGTAGTCGGCATCGGAGACCGGCTGCCGCGGCAGGCCGAACAGGCGCGGGTAAGGGGGCGGTGGCGTCACGACGAGGTCGAAGAATCCGGCGTCGACCGCGGCGGTGCCGCCGAGCCACGGCAGTTCGGGATCGATCTCGGCCACCAGCAGCGGCCGCGGGTGCCCGGCTTGGACCAGGGCGTCGATGGTGTCGAAAGTCAGATCGGTGTTCGACGACAGCGACAGCCGGCTGCCGTCCTCGTTGGCCGCGACCTTCTGCACCAGCACGTTGACGCCGCGGTCGACGAGCGCGCGGGCGACATGGGTGTAGTTGAGGCTGGCGTACCGGCGCTGGGCCTGGGTGGAGCCCAGCATCGCGCCGGACTGCATGTAGAACTCCTCGACGCTGATGTGCGGCGGCAGCGCGTCGCGGCGTAGCGCCTGCACGTAGTCGAGCCGGACGAAGTCCTCGCCGAAGTGACGCTGCGCGAAGGGACCGAGGAAGCGCCCCTGCAGGTCGGCGCCGCCCGACGGCGGATCGAGTGACAGGGCGGTGTACAGGGTCAGCGGGCGCGACGGGTCCGCCACCGCAGCGGCGTACAGGGCGTTGAGCAGGCGGTGCGGCTTGCCGATGCCCAGCGGGGCGCCGATGTGCAGCGGGCCATCGACATGGGCGCGGATGCGGGCGACGGCGGCGTCGAGATCGTGGAGATGGGACGTCATGCCGGCAAGCCTACCGGACGCGCGGGTGGACGCGCAGCGCGGGGTGCCTCGCGATTACGCGTCCGAAAACCGGGACTGAGTGCTTGGTTCCTTCATCCAGCGTGATGGGCTAAGGGATGGCGCTCGAAATGGCACTCTGACCCCGGTTTTGGGGGTGGGGCCATCAGACGGACGGCGTGCGCGGCGGCTGCGCGGCAGTCGCAGTGACGTCGTCGATCCGCCAGTGGACGGCGCGGGCGGTGTCGCGCACTGCTTGCGCCATCGCCGTATCGAGGGTGCCATCCTCGGTCTCCACGAACACCACACCCGACAGCCGCAGGCCTTCCTCGTGGAAGCGCACGCGGCAGGCGCGCACGCCGTCGAGTGCGCAGACCGCTTCGCCGATCCGCGCGGGCAGCGGATCGTCGTCGCTGCGGTCGGCGTGCTGCGGACGGGCGTCGTGCATGTCGCGCACAGCGTTACGCAGGTTGCGCACGCCATCGCGCAGCACTTCAACGGCGATGAAGATGGCAGCTGCGGCGTCCGCCCACCACAGGCCGAAGCCGATGCCGAGCACGCCGGCGATGCCCGCGAGCGCGGTCATCCAGTCGGCCTTGTTCATGTCGGCGTCGGTGTAGAGCGGCTTGGACGACAGCGCGAGCGCGACCTTGAGCTTCATGCGGCCCAGGATCACCGGCGGGATCGCCGAGACCGCGAGCGCGGCGATCATCAGCCAGCCCTGCCAGACCACGGTGTCGCCGACGAGCACGGTCCCGACGACCGGATGCGCCCGCGTGACCAGCACATGCAGGCCGTCGAGCACCAGCAGGGCGCCCATGCCGGTCAACGCGACCGAGGACGCGAGGAAGGTGATGTCGAACGCGCGTTCGCGGCCATTGATGTAGGTGCGATCGACGCCGCGGGCGCGAAAGCGCAGCGCGATCAGGAACGCGGCTGGCGGCAACAGGCTCAGCAGGTCCTCGGCCAGCGCGGTCTGCATCGCTTTCGAGCCGCCCATCGCGACGTACATCATCACTGACACCGCGCCAAGCAGACCGAGGGACCACCAGCACAGGCGGGCGGCGCGCTGGAGCTCGCGCTGCTGCGCCGGTCCGAGCGGGTCGGGCGCGCGTTCGACGGGCGGCGGGTGGGGACGGTTGGCGCCGGCGCTCATCGCAGTGTCCGTTCGCGGGCGTGGAGATAGCGGTCGACCGACAGCTGCCAGGCGTTCTCGGCGGGCGGCAATGCGAGTCGGCGTCGGGCGAAGCCGCCCTCTGGGCCGCGCAGCACGAACGCGCGCGACCAGCCGACATTCGTCCAAGGCGAGTCCTCGTCATGTCCGCCGGCGACCAGATGCAAACGATTGTCGAGCAGGGCGGTCATCAGTTGGTCGTGCCCGCCCTCGACCCACTCGATCGTGTAGCCGTGTTCCTGCGCGAAGGCCTGGACAAGTTCGACTTCGGTCCCGCTCGGCGCCTGGCCGGCCCGCACTTCGACGAATGGCGGGTCGTGACTGACGCCGACGCGCATGGTCTGGCGCGCACGCTCGGTGCTGCCCTCGGTATCGCGCGGATAGCCATCGCAGGCGGTCAGCGACAAGAGCAGCAGGGCGAGCCAGAGACGGATGAACATGGGCGGCGTTATCGGCCAGCCGATGTGCAGGCACCGTCGTGGACACGCCGTCCAGAACCGGGGTCAGAGTGCAATTTCGAGCGAAGGGCATCGGAAGTTGCACTCTGACCCCGGTTTTGGGTGGCGGGATTGAGTGAGAATCGTTAGCATTCTCGTATTGGCGCGATGCGGGTGTGTCGCGCGGCCCCTCTCTCCGCCACCACCAGAAGATCCCCCCATGCGCCGTCGTTCCCTGCGTCTTGCCTCTGTCCGGCGGGCACCGCTCGCCTGTGCGACCCTGGTCGCGCTGTCCTCCCTGGGGTTCGCGCCAGGCGCAATCGCCGATGACGCCGCGGACCGGGTCACCACGCTCGATGGCCTGCAGGTCAAGGGCGAGCGCGCCGAGGGCTATTCGGTCCGCCGGACGTCCGCCGGCACCCGCTTCGATCTGACCGCGCGCGAGATTCCGCAGTCGGTCAGCATCATCAGCCACGAGCGCATTGCCGACCAGAATCTCGACGACATCATCGACGTGCTGGCCAACACGACCGGCGTCAGCAGCACGCAGTCCGACAGCGAGCGCACCGAGTTCTATGCGCGCGGGTTCTACATCGACAGCTACCAGTTCGACGGGCTGCCGACGCAGATGGTGCAGAACTGGAGCTACGGCGACTCGGGGCTCGACCTGGCGCTGTACGACCGCGTCGAGATCGTGCGCGGGGCGACCGGCCTGCTCAGCGGCGCGGGCAATCCGTCGGCCTCGGTCAACCTGGTCCGCAAGCATGCCGACAGCGCCGAACTGACCGGCACCGTGTCGCTCAACATCGGCGAGTGGGGCCGCAACCGCACGACTGTCGACGTGACCACGCCGCTCAACGCCAGCGGCACCGTGCGCGCCCGTGCGATCGGCAGCTATCTCGAGACCGATTCCCAGATGGAGCGCTACAGCCAGCGCAAGCAGTTGGGCTATGTGGTGATCGATGCCGACCTCACGCCCGACACGCAGCTCAGCGTGGGCTACGACTACCAGCACAAGCGCGCCAACGGGGCGACCTGGGGCGGCTTCCCGATGGTGTTCTCCGACGGCAGCTCGACCAACTACCCGGTCACGTTCAATCCTTCGCCCGACTGGACCTACTGGGACACCACGAGCAAGCGTGCATTCGCGACGCTGCAGCACGCTTTCGCCAATGGCTGGAAGTTCAAGATCGGCGCGACCCACGACAAGACCGACGCCGACGACAAGCTGTTCTACCCGGCCTACAACGACTGGGCGACGGGTGCGTCGAACTTCGACCCTGTCACCGGTACGGGCGTCTCGCCATCGGCGGGCTTCTACAACACCCACCGCAAGGTCGACGGCGTCGATGGCTACGTGGACGGGCCGTTCCAGGCGTTCGGACGCGAACACCAGTTCATGGCCGGCGTGAGCTACAACCAGCGTGAGTACGCCAACTACGGCGATTACCAGGTCGGCGGCAAGGACGCGTTCGGCAACAGCCTGCCGTGGGACCCGTTCGACAGCTATCTTGGCTGGACCGGCGATATCTCCCAGCCTGACTGGGTCGCGGTGCTGCCGTTGCAGAGCCAGGGCACGATCACCCAGAAGGCCGGTTACGCGGCGACGCGTCTGTGGTTGGCCGATCCGCTCAAGCTCATCGTCGGTGCGCGCTACACCGAATGGGAGAGCGAAGGCGAGGGCGCCGATCGCAAGCACGACGCGGTCACGCCGTACGCCGGCCTGGTGTTCGACATCGACGACACCTGGTCGACATACGCCAGCTACACCGAGATCTTCCAGCCGCAGGTCGCGCGCGACATCAACAACCGCTATCTCGACCCGGTCGACGGCAAGAGCTACGAGGTCGGCGTCAAGGGTGCCTGGTTCGACAATCGCCTCAACGCCTCGCTCGCGGTATTCCGCATCGAGCAGGACAACGTGGCGCAGTCGACCAATGTGCCGATTCCCGGTGGATCGGCAGGAGAGACTGCATCGGTCGCTGCACGCGGCACGGTCAGCCGCGGCTTCGAGTTCGAGCTCAACGGCGAGCTGGCGCCGGGCTGGAATGCGACCTTCGGTGCCTCGCGTTACGTGGCCCAGGACGCCGACGGCGTGGACATCAACACCCGCCTGCCGCAGTCCACGATCAAGGCGTTCACCAGCTACACCCCGCGCAGCGCGCCGGAACTGACCCTCGGTGGCGGCGTGAACTGGCAGAACGGCATCTACTATCCGGTGCCGGCCTATGGCCGCTTCGAGCAGTCCAGCTATGCACTGGTCAACGCCTTCGTGCGCTATCGCCTGGCGCCGCAGTTCAGCGTGCAGCTCAACGCCAACAATCTGTTGAACAAGCTGTACTCCACGCAGATCAGCGGCTATGGGGCGTATGGCGACAAGCGCAACGGCCAGCTGACCTTCACCTACAGCTTCTAAGGGCCCGCACGCCCGCGCCCAGGGCGGGCCCCGCACCGAACGCCGCGGCGATCGCGGCGTGTCACGGCGGTATCAGTTGTCGAGCATGTCCGGCCGGAACAGCGCGCGCCGTGAGCGCGTCGGGCCGGCGATCATGAAGCGGCCATCGCCGCGATAGTGCACAGTCCGCGGCCACACCGGCCGCGGCGCGACGTGGGCGCGGATCACGCGCCACACGAACAGCGGGTAGTCGGCGCTGATCCGCGTCTCGTGCAGCCGGCACTCGAAGTTGGCATGGCACTCGGCGATCAACGGCGCCCCGACGTCGGTCGCCGCGTGCGCGGTCAGCCCGAAGCGTTCGAACTTGTCGCCCTCGCGGCCGCTGCAGTTGCCGATGCCCACGACGGTGTCGAGCAATGCGTCGGTGGGCAGATTGATGACGCATTCGCGGCTGCGCTTGGCCAGTGCGTGGCTGCGATTGGCCTGCCACAGGTAGGTGCCGACCAGGTCGTAGCCCAGCATCATGTACCAGCCCAGCGTCATGATCCCGCGCTCGCCGCGGTGGGCGGTCGACAGCAGCACGACCGGTCCCGGCTCCAGGTAGCGCCGGGTGTGTTCGACCGGGACCGAGTGCTTGCGTGGACGACGCATCGGCGATGCCTTGTGACGAGGCGCTCAGTGTGCGCGGCGTGCCGTCGGGGAGGCGTGACCGCGGCGCCATGTCGCCAGCACCAGTGCCAGAGTGACGAGCAGGCAGAGCAGTCCGAACAGGTCGCCGACCCGCGCGTAAGGCGTCATGCCGGGCGAGGCACGTGGCAATTCGGCCCGCAGCCGGGCGCCGGGCAGCGGTGCGCTTCGTGCCTCTGCGACGAGCCGGCCCCAGCCGTCGCTGACGCTCATCAGGCCTTCCCGTGCGGGGCGCACGACGGCGTAGCCATTCTCCACCCCGCGCACCAGGGTCATGCGCGCGCCCATCCAGGCGTCGACGTAGTCGAAGTCCCAGGCCGGCACCAGCATCAGTCCGACAGCATCGCGACCGTAGCGGCGGCCGACGCTGGCGAAGTGCATGTCCTTGCAGATCGCAAGGCCGGTCCGCAGGCCGTCGATCTCCTGCACCGCGATCTCGCTGCCGTGGCGGTAGCCCTGGCGGCGTTCGGGCGGCGCCAGCCGCAGCTTCTCGTAGTCCTGGCGCAGCCGCCCCTCGGGGTCGAACAGCCAAGCCTGGTTGCGTGGCGCGCGGCCGTCGTCGATCCCGACGCCCACTTCGAGCCATACGCCGTGCTGGCGGGCGAGTGCGGCGAAGTCGCGCTGCCAGGCGGTTGCAGCCGCCGGTGTCAGGATCGCGGCCTTCTCCGGCAACACGATCAGCTCGGCGCCGTCGTCGGCCAACTGAGCCACCAGGCGGGCGTAGCCCTCGCGGACTTCGGTCGCGACGGCCTCGGGCATGCGCGGCAGTACGAGATCGTCGATCGATGCCAGGCCGATGCGCAGGTGGCCGTTGGCTTCCGGCGCGGCCTGCAGTCGGGCGCTGCCGTAGCCGAACGCGGCGAGTGGCACGACGACGGCCACCGCCAGCGCGAACGCGCGCTGGCGAACAGGCCAGGACGTGGCGAGCAGCAGCGCCAGCCCGGACGCGGGCAAACAGAGGACGAACAACAGGGCCGGCGTGCCGCCCAGTGCGGCTGTCTGCAGCATCGGCAGCCACTCGCTCTGGCTGTAGGCGGCGCCGCCCCACTGGCCGTCGGGGAGCAGCCGGCCCATGGCCAGGTCGATGGCGGCCCAGGCCAGCGGATAGGCCAGTACGGTCCACCAGCGGGCGAAGCGCAGCACGATCCGCCGTGCCAGCATGATCGCCAGCCACCAGCCTGCCGCGAACCCGCACACAGCCAGCGCCGCGAACGGCGTCGGCATCAGCATGCGCAGATAGCTGGCATAGGTCGTGGCCGCGACCAGGGTGGCGGTCAGCACCGCCGCGTGCGCCAACCCGCGTCGCCGCAGCGACAGCGCGAGCCACAGCGTGGGCACGGGGGCGAACCAGATCAGCCAGACGTTGGGCTCGGGCCCGATGGCCGAGCGCAGCAGCAGACCGGCTGCCACGGCGAGCACGAGGACGACGATGGGGCGATGAAGCAGCGACGGCGTGCGCGACTGGACCATGGATGCCGACACGAGATGCGGGAGCGGGAGAATGGCGATCCCGAGCGACGGCACGCAGTGCCGAAGGTCATCGATGTGAGAGCGGTCGGCCCTCGCTGCGCGTCGCCGATGCGACCGGGGCGTCGAGCACATGCACCGTATCCGCCAGCCGCCTGACTTCGTCGGGATGATGACTGACGTAGAGCATCGGCAGCCGGACTTCGTCACGGACGCGCTGCAGCCACGGGATCAACTCCTCCCGGCGTGCCTGATCGAGTGCCGACAGCGGTTCGTCGAACAGCAGCACTGCCGGCTGCGAGAGCAGCGCGCGTCCGATCGCGACGCGCTGCGCTTCACCGCCCGACAGATGTGCAGGCCGGCGCGTGAGCAGGTGGCCGATGCCGAGCAACTCGACCACGTCGTCCAGCGCGACGGTCTGCGGGCCCGTGTGGCGTCCGTAGCCCAGGTTGCGCTGGACGTCCAGATGCGGGAACAACCGGGCGTCCTGGAACACGTAGCCCACGCGTCGCCGATGCACCGGCAGGTCGATCCGGCGTGCGCTGTCGAACAGCACGCGGCCGTCGATCTCGATGCGCCCGGCGTGGGGGCGCACCAGGCCGGCGATGGCATTGAGCACGCTGGTCTTGCCCGCGCCGGAAGGCCCGGTCAGTGCGACCACACGCTGGTCGGCGTCGATGCGCACTGCGCGCGCGAAGTGGCCCAGGCGCAACTGGATGTCGATCGCCAGGCTCATGCGTCGCGGTCTCCGCGCTGGCGGCGGACCAGCCATTCGGAGGCCAGCAGCGCTGCGAGCGAGATCGCGACCGCGACCAGGGCCAGTCGCCAGATGCCGGCTTCGCCACCGGGCACCTGCAGCAGGCCGTAGATCGCCGAGGACATGGTCTGCGTCTCGCCGGGGATGTTGGAGACGAAGGTGATCGTTGCGCCGAACTCGCCCAGCGCCTTGGCGAAGGCGAGCACCGCACCGGCCACCACGCCCGGCCAGGCCAGCGGCAGCGTGATCGTCAGGAACACGCGCCACGGCCCGGCGCCGAGGGTTGCCGCGGCCTGCTCGAGCCGGCGGTCGACGTTCTCGATCGACAAGCGGATCGTGCGCACCATCAGCGGAAAGCCCATCAGCGCGCTGGCCAGCGCAGCGCCGGTCCAGCGGAACGCGACACTGATGCCAAACGTGCGTTCGAGCCACAGCCCGACCGGACCGTTGCCGCCGAGCACCACCAGCAGCGTGTAGCCGACCACGACCGGTGGCAACACCAGCGGCAGGTGCACCAGGGCGTCGAGCAATGCCTTGCCCGGAAAGCGCCGACGCGCCAGCAGCCAGGCGATCGCGATGCCGAGCGGCAGGCTGCCGAGCGCGGCCGCGGTCGCGACCTTGAGGCTGAGCCCGATCGCGACCAGTTCGTCGGGCGAGAAGGCGTACCAGGCGGTGGGCGCCATCGTGCGGCTCAGCGGATCGTGAAGCCGTGGCGGCGGAAGATCTCCGCCGCGGCGTCGCCGCCCAGCCAGTGCACGAACGCGTCGGCCTGACGCGGCTGCGCACTGCCCGCCACGCGCGCGACCGGATAGACGATCTGCGGATGACTGTCGGCCGGGAACGTCGCCAGCACCTTGACCCGCGGCTCGGCGCGCGCATCGCTCGCGTAGACCACGCCCAGCGGCGCTTCGCCGCGGGCGACCAGGGCGAGCGCCGCGCGCACGCTGTCGGACTCGGCGACGCGCGGGCGCAGTGCGTCCCAGGTGCCGAAGGATTCGAACGCGGCCTTGGAGTACTTGCCGGCCGGCACGCTGGCGGTGAGCGCCAGCGACAGGCGGCCGCGCGCGCCCAGCAGCGGCCGCAGGTCACTGCGCGCGTCCAGCGCAAACGGCTGCGCGGCGCTACCGGCCGGCGCGATTAACACCAGCTCGTTACCCAGCAGGTCGCGCCGCGATCCGGTGTCGATCAGCCCGCGCTCGGCCAGCCAGTCCATCCAGTCCAGGTCGGCAGAGACGAACACATCGGCCGGCGCGCGCTGCGCGATCTGGCGCGCCAATGCCGAACTGGCCGCGTACGACACCCGCACCGGCTGGCCGGTCTGACGCGTGTACCGCGCAGACGCCGCATCGAGCGATTCCTTGAGGCTGGCGGCGGCGAACACCGTCAGCGGCGTTTGCCCGAGCGCAGGCCCGGCTGTGAGCAGGAGCAGAACCGGCAGCAGCCAGGCGCGGAGATGGCGGGAAAAGGAGGGAGGCATCGCAAGGCGTCCGGTTCGGGATCAGGGGGCGGCGACCACGACGATCCGCTCGACCTGGCGCACGCTGCGCGCCGCGCGCGTGTCGCCGGCGATCACCAGCCGCAGCGGACCGCGGGTCGCCTCCAGTGGCCGGTCATCACAGCGGTCGGCCAGCAGGACGGTGCGGCCACCGAGCGTGGGGTCGAGCTCGGCCAGCGAGAACAGTGCGCGGTAGCCGTCGCGCGCGCTCACCAGCACATAGCGCGTCAGGTCTCCGCCACGCAGCGGAGCGACCGGCATCGCGCCGCTGGCCTGCAGCAGCGCAGCCAACGATACGCCTTCGCAATGGCGCGCGGTGCCATGGTCGTCGAACACGACGTCATGGCGTTCCAGCGTCGCACGCGCCGCCTCGTCGAGCGGCACCACCTGGGGCGAGGCGATGGCCGCGGGCGGCGACGCCCGTCCAGGCGCTGCATCTGGACGCGCGTCCTGCGCGCCCACCCACAGCGGCAAGGTCAGCAACAGGGCCGTCAGCAGGGAGCGGGGCAGGGGCATCGTCCGGTTCAATCGTTATGTCTGGCCGAGAATAACGGGGGCGGGATGGCCGGTAAAGCGCGGCCCGGCGCCCGGCTACAGCGTGTCGATCGGCAGCTTGAGATAGCGCACGCCGTTGGCTTCGGGCTCGGGCAGGGCGCCCGCGCGCAGATTGGTCTGCACCGCCGGCAGCAACAGCGCCGGCATCGCCAAAGTCGCGTCGCGCGCGGTGCGCATCGCCACGAACGTCGCCTCGTCGATGCCGTCGCGGACGTGGATGTTCTCGCGCCGCTGGCAGCCGATCGTCGTCTCGCAGGCCACCGGGCGACCGCCCGGTCCGTAGTCGTGACAGACGAACACGCGGGTGGCATCTGGGAGGGCGAACAGCCGCTGGATCGAGCGGTACAGCGTCGCCGCATCGCCGCCCGGGAAGTCGCAGCGCGCGGTGCCGCCGTCGGGCATGAACAGCGAGTCGCCGGTGAACAGCGCATCGCCGATCAGATACGCATTGCTGTCGCTGGTGTGCCCGGGCACGGGGATGACCTGCGCTGCCACCTCGCCGATGGCGAACACGGTATCGGGCGCGAACAACCGGTCGAACTGCGACCCTTCCACCGGAAAGTGCTCGCCGAGATTGAAGATCGGGCGAAAGGTCTTCTGCACCGTACGGATGCCCTCGCCGATCGCCAGGCACGCGCCGGGCAGTTGCCGGCGCAGCCAGTCGCCTGCCGAGAGATGGTCGGCATGGGCATGGGTTTCCAGGATCCACTGCACGTCGAGGTCGTGGCGGCGCACATGGTCGAGCAGGTGGCCGGCCGACACCGTGGCGGTTCTCGCCGAGGCGGCGTCGAAGTCGAGCACCGGATCGATGATCGCGGCCGCGCGCGATGCACGATCGCGGACGATGTAGCTCCACGTGCTGCTGGCGGCGTGGAAGAACGGGGCGACCTCGGGCGGCATCAACGGCTCCTGCGGGCGGGCCAGACCACTGTAGGACCCCGTCGTGACGGGAAGGTGCGTGTGGCGATTCAGGGCGCCGCGGGCGCCAGGGCGGCATTGAGCAGCGTGCCCAGCCGGGCGCCGGCGTCGCGCAGTTGCTGCTCGACGGTCGGCAGGTGGGTGCTCACGTAATCCTGGCCGAGCCGGCCACGCGCGGGATACACACCGGGCGCGACCGCGATGCGGCAGGCCGCCTCGGCCCAGTCCTGGGCGGGCGGTGGCAACACGCGTGCCGCGGGTGCAGGCGGCGGCAGCGTCGCCAGGTGCGTCAGCCAGTCGGCATCGCGGCGCCCGGCGCTGTTGAGCATGCCGCTGTCCCAGAGCGCGTGCAGGTTGGTGCCACGTCCGCGGTGGTTGATCTGGTGGGTGTTGCCGCCCTTGTCGTGGGCGTAGCCGGCGTGCATCGGCTGGTGTGCATCGCCGACGAAGTGCACGACGAATTTCAGCGCGGTGACGCGCTCTGCGCGCGGGCGCGTGGTATCGGCCAGGATCGCGGTCTGGGCGACGATCGCCTCGACCACGCAATCGCCGTTCGGGCAGTCGCGTATGGCCTGATAACGGCAGCCCGACTCGCCGATGTTGACGTAGTGCCATTTCGCCGAGCGGCGGCCCAGATCCTGGTCGTGCTCACGCAGGGCATCGGCCCAGGAGGCAATGCCACCCAGGGTCGGGTCGGGTTCATCTGCAAGCAGCGCATCGACTTGTGCCCGCGCCTGCGGGGTGAGGTCGCGCTCGGCGAGCTGGGCGACCAGCCGGTGGCCGAGTTGGCCCCAGGCGAGTGCGGACGGAGAGGTCGCCGCGAGGGCGAGCAGACAGGTCGACAGAACGAAACGGCGCATCCGATCCATTGTATCGGATGCGCCGCCGGTCGACCTCGATGGATCAGAACTTCAGCACGTACGCCGCGCCGTAGACCAGCGGGTCGATGTTCGCGGTGCCGAGCTTGGCGCCGTCCACGCGGACGTCGCTGTCGATGTCCATCCAGCGTGCATCGACGCGGATGGCACCGTTGCCGACCTTGAAGTCGACGCCGACGTGCGCGGCCAGACCCCAGGAGTTGCTTAGCGCCAGGCGCGAACCGGCCAGTGCGCCGCGGGTTTCTTCATCGAAGAAGGTGGTGTAGTTGACGCCGACGCCGACCAGCGGCGAGACGGTGCCGGCACCGTTGAAGTGGTACTGCAGGCTCACCGTCGGCGGCAGGTGCTTGGTGCTGCCGACCTGGCCGAGGCCTTCGATGTTGATGTCGTGGCGGAACGGGGTGGCGGCCAGCACTTCGACGCCGAGGTTGTCGCGCACGAAGTACTCGACGGCGATCGTCGGACGGGTGCTGCTGCCGATCGACAGCGGCAGGGTGCCGTTGGCGAGCGCGCCGTTATCGGACTTGGGATTGACGTTGTGGGCACCGATCGCGACGGTCCACTCGCCAGCCGACTGGGCGGCGGCGGGGAGGGCGGGAACAGCGCAGGCGAGGGCAAGCAGGGCAATGGACAGCGGACGCATCGTGGCGGTCTCTTCGTGGGAACTGGCGCCAGTGTCCGCCGCTTAACAGGCGTGCGCCTTGATCCCGATCAACGCCATCGCAATCGTTCTGCGCTTGGGCCGCAGGGCAACGCGCGATCCGGCCTCGCGGTAGAATCGGCGGTGCTGTCTCCGATGCCGGTATCGCCGGCATGGCGTTCCTTCCCTTTCACGTGCCGCACCCGCGCGGCTGCAGGAGTCCGGATTCATGGCGATCAAGGTAGGCATCAACGGCTTCGGCCGCATCGGCCGCAACGTGCTGCGCTCTGCGGTGCAGAATTTCGACGGCGAGATCGAGATCGTCGCGATCAACGATCTGCTCGAGCCCGACTACCTGGCCTACATGCTGCAGTACGACTCGGTGCATGGCCGGTTCCAGGGCGAGGTGTCGGTCGACGGCGACACGCTGGTCGTCAACGGCCGGAAGATCCGTCTGACCCAGGAGCGCGATCCGGCAAACCTGAAGTGGGACGCGGTGGGCGCCGAGGTCGTGATCGAGTCGACCGGCCTGTTCCTCACCAAGGACACCGCGCAGAAGCACATCGATGCCGGTGCGAAGAAGGTCATCCTGTCGGCGCCGTCCAAGGACGACACGCCGATGTTCGTCTTCGGCGTCAACCATGAAAGCTACGCGGGCGAGGCGATCGTCTCCAATGCCTCGTGCACGACCAACTGTCTGGCGCCGCTGGCCAAGGTCATCCACGACAAGTGGGGCATCAAGCGCGGCCTGATGACCACGGTGCACGCGGCGACCGCGACCCAGAAGACCGTCGACGGCCCGTCCAACAAGGACTGGCGCGGCGGACGCGGCATCCTGGAGAACATCATCCCGTCCTCGACCGGCGCGGCCAAGGCGGTTGGCGTGGTGATCCCATCGCTCAACAAGAAGCTCACCGGCATGAGCTTCCGTGTGCCGACCTCGGACGTGTCGGTGGTCGACCTGACCGCCGAACTGGAAAAGCCGGCGACCTACGACGAGATCAAGGCCGAGATCAAGGCGCAGAGCGAAGGCGCGCTCAAGGGCGTGCTGGGCTACACCGAGGACAAGGTGGTGGCGACCGATTTCCGCGGCGATGCGCGCACGTCGATCTTCGATGCCGAGGCCGGCATCGCGCTCGACGCAACGTTCGTCAAGCTCGTGGCCTGGTACGACAACGAGTGGGGCTACTCCAACAAGTGCCTGGAACTGGCCCGGGTGGTTGCCGGCAAGTAAGCCGTCGCACGCCCATGCTCGACCCGAAGCCCCGCCTTGTGCGGGGCTTCTCGTTTTCGCGCCCGGCCGGGTAAGGTGCGCCCAGACGCGCCGTCGGCGCGGACGGGTAGGCGCCATGGAAGCATTGCTCTTTCTGGGGGTCGCGCTGCTGGTCGCTGTGCCGATCATGTCGATCGTCGCGGTGGTGACGGTCTTCGACCTGCGTCGCCGGGTGACCGGGCTCGAGTCCCAGCTCGAAGTGCTGCAGGCGCGCGCGAGCGCAACGCCGGACGCGGCGGTCGATGCTGCCGAGCCCGAAGCGGGTTGGCAGGGCGATGTCTTTGACACCGCCGCTGGCCCCTGGGTCGATGACGGCCCGATCGCCGATCGAGGCGAGGCGTCGTCGTTGGCCGACCCCTGGCCGCCGCGGCCTGCCTCGGTGCCACCGCCGTTGCCGCCGGCGCCGCCGCGCGCGGCCTGGCGCGATGCCGACCCGGCGCCTGCTGCGTCCGAGACGGCGCCCGACCCCGTGCCGCGCTCGGCCGGGCCCGACCCGCTGACGCGCGCGGCGCGCTGGGTGCGCGGCTGGTTCACCACCGGCAACGTGCCGGTGAAGATCGGCATGCTGGTGTTGTTTGCCGGCGTCGCCGCGCTGCTCAAGTACGCCAGCGATCAGGGCTGGGTGTCGGTGCCGGTGGAACTGCGGCTGGCCGCGGTTGCGGCCGCGGCGATCGGCGGTCTGGCCTTCGGCTGGCGCCGCCGCGACAGCCATCGCACGTTCGCGCTGAGCCTGCAAGGCGGCATGATCGGCATCCTGCTGCTCGTCGTGTTCGCCGCCTATCGGCTGTTCGGCATGCTGCCCGGTGGCGCTGCATTCGCCGCCAGCGTGGCGTTGGTCGCTGGTGCCGGCGTGCTGGCGGTATTGCAGAACGCCCGCGCGCTGGCGGTGTTCGCGGTGCTGGCCGGGTTTCTCGCGCCGATCTGGCTGTCGAGCGGCGGTGGCAGCCATGTCGCGCTGTTCGCGTATTACGCGGTGCTCAATGCCGCGATCCTGGGAATCGCCTGGTTCCGGGCATGGCGGGTGCTCAACCTGCTGGGATTTGCCTTCACCTTCGGCATCGGCACGCTCTGGGGCGTGCTGCGCTACACCCCCGGCGATTTCGCCACGACCCAACCGTTCCTGGCGCTGTTCTTCGCCTTCTACCTGGCGATCCCGCTGCTCTACGCGCGGCGCCGGCCGCCGTCGCGGCGCGATGTCGTCGACGGCTGCCTGGTGTTCGGCACTCCGCTGGTCGCGTTCTCGCTGCAGGCCGGCCTGTTGCAGGGGCGCACGTTTGCGCTCGCGCTGTGCGCGCTGGGCGTGGGCGCGGTCTATGCCGCACTGGCCTGGGCGCTGCTGCGGCGCCGCCGCGAAGCGGTCCTCGGCCAGGCCTATGCGCTGCTCGCGGTCGGTTTCGCCACGCTGGCCGTGCCGCTGGCGCTGTCGGCCCGTGCGACCGCCTGCGTGTTCGCGCTCGAAGGCGCCGGGCTGGTCTGGCTGGGCCTGCGCCAGCGCCGCATGCTGCCGCAACTGTCCGGCGTGGGCCTGCAGTTGGCCGCGGCGGTGGCCTACGCGCTCGGGGCCACGGCCTGGCCGCGGCCGGTCGATCCGGTGTTCGCCAATGGCGGCTTCGTCGGCGCGCTGCTGATCGCGCTGTCTGGCCTGGCGATCGCGGCCGTCTATCGGCGGGCTGGGCGCGTGCCGGTCGCCCGCATCGCCTATGTCTGGGCGTTGGCCTGGTGGCTGGGCGCCTGGATCCAGGAACTGACCCGCGCAGTGCCGTCGGCCTCACTGCCCGATGCCTTGCTGGTGCTGACGGTGGTCACCGGCTGGCTCGCCGCCGAGGTCCATCACCGCCGGCCCGACCCGGCACTGGGCGCGACGCTGTTCGCCGCGTTGCTGGTCGCCGCGCCGTTGGCGTTCTGGCAGATGCAGGCGCATGTGCAGCCGTTCGCCGGGTACGGCGCACCGGCCTGGGCGGTGTTCGCCGCGCTTGGCTTCCGCGGCCTGGTGTGCCTGCGCGCGGGCGAGGATCGCCTGGCGTGGGCCGCGCAATTGCTGTGGTGGCTGCTGTGGCCGCTGGTGCTGTCGCTGCTGCTGGGGCATGTCGCCCGCGTGGCCGGGCTGGCTGGCGGCTGGTTCGCGGTCGCCATCGCCTTGCCGTGGCTGCTCGTCTCGGCGCTGTCGTTGTGGCGCTGGCCGTGGCTGGCGCAGCCGTTGGGCGAGCGCTTCGATCCGGTGCGCACGTCGTTGCGCGGCGCGCTGCTGGGCGTGCTCGCGCTGTGGTGGCTGGTCGCGCTGGGCAACCCCGGCGACAGTGCGCCGCTGCCGTGGATCGCGCTGCTCAACCCGCTCGATCTCGCGCAACTGGGCGTGGTGCTGCTGATCGCGCGCTGGCTGTGGTCGCCCGACGGCACCGCGCCGCAGGGCGCGCCGCGCGTCCCGGTGCTGTCGCTGTTGGCCTTCGTGCTCGTCACCGCGATCACCCTGCGCGCCGCGCATCACTGGGGCTGTGCGCCGTGGAATGCGCGCCTGGCGAGCAGCAGCCTGGCCCAGACCAGTCTTACGGTGGTCTGGAGCATCCTGGGCGTGTTCGGCTGGATCATCGGCTCGCGCCGGGGCCAGCGCGCGCTGTGGCTCGCCGGTGCGGTGCTGATGGCCGTGGTGCTGGCCAAGCTGGTGCTGGTCGACCGCGGCCACCTCGGCAACCTGTGGGGCATCGGCTCGTTCATCGCCTACGGCCTGCTGTGCACGGTCGTGGGCTTCTTCGCGCCGGCCCCGCCGCGCGCCGTCGTTCCGCGCGAGGAGGCGCCCGCATGATCCGATTCCGTCCCGCCATCGCCGTCTGTCTGTTTGGCGCATCCGCGCTCGCCGCCGCGCAAGCGGATTTCGCCGTGCAGTGGCCGCTGACGCTCGAGGACCCGTCGGCGAGTGCCTATCGCATCACGCTCACGCCCGAGGTCTACGCCCGGGTCTGGTCGCCGTCATTGCGCGACGTGGTCGTGGTCGACGGTGACGGCCGGCCGGTGCCGGCGGCCTTCGTCGACGCGGCGATGGCGCCGGCGACGCCGACACAGCGCGAGCTGCCGTGGTTCCCGCTGCCCGCCGACACCGGACGCCGCGATGGCGACATCGCCGCGATCAGCGAGATCGCCGCCGACGGCAGCCTGCGACGCGTGCAGTTGCGCACCTCGGGCGGCGAGGCTGCCGGCGCGTTCCTGGTCGATGCCAGTGCGGTCGACGGGCCGGTGGCCGCGCTCGCGCTGCGCTGGGACGACACGCAGCCGCCGTTCGAGCAGGCCTACCGCATCGAGGCGTCCGACGATCTGCGCCAGTGGCGCAGCGTGCATGACGAAGCCCGTGTGCTCGACCTGCGCCGCGACGCGCAGCGGTTGGTCGAACGACGCATCGCGTTGCCCACGCCGTTGCATGCGCGCTATCTGCGATTGACGCCGCTGCATGCAGCCGCGGCGCTGCTGCGGTTGCAGGCGGTCGAGGCCGAGCTGGTGCCGGTGCAGGCGCCGCTGGCCTGGCACTGGGATCTGCCGGCGCCGCAGGTGGCCGACGACCGCGGCGCGCGCGTCTACCTCAGCGACGGTCGCTTCCCGGTCGAGCGGATCGAGATCGCGCTTGCCGGCAACGGCACCGGGCGCTGGACGCTCGAGCGGCGCGATGCCGACGATGCGCCCTGGCATACCGTCGCACGCGATCACGTGGTGTTCCAGGCCGGCAGCGGCGCGGACCTGCGGCGTTCGCCGCCGCTGGCGCTGACGGCGCCGGTCCGCGATCGCCAGTGGCGGCTGACGCCGACCACCGCGGTGCCTGACGTGCCGCCGGCGCTGCGTCTGGGCTATCGACCCGAGACGCTGGTGTTCGTCGCCGAGGGCCGTGCGCCCTATGCGCTGCAGGCCGGCAGCGCTCGCGCGGCGCGCACCGATGCGCCGGTTGCGCCGCTGCTCGATGCGCTGCGGGCTCAACATGGTCTTGGCTGGCGTCCGGCGGACGCCGTGCCCGGTGCGATGGTGCCCCTGGCCGGCGAGGCGGCGCTGCAGCCGGCGGCACCGGCGCGCGACTGGAAGACCTGGACGCTGTGGGGCGTGCTGCTGCTCGGCGTGCTCGTGGTCGGCGGCTTCGCGCTGAGCCTGTTGCGTGGGCGCAAGGCCGCCTGAGTCCTGGGCTACGTTTGCCTGGCCACGACGGCTGCGCCGACAATGCCCGGTGCGCACGGCATTGTCGGCCACGGATGGCCAGGCAGGTGCATCCGAAGCCGTCATGCGGCGCCATGGACGGCATGGCGCGACCCTCCTTCTTCTTCTCAAATGAGTCCAGTCCCAATGACCATCGTTCGCATGACCGACCTCGACCTTTCCGGCAAGCGTGTGCTGATCCGACAGGACCTCAATGTCCCCGTCGATGGCGGCAAGGTCACGTCCGATCAGCGCATCCTCGCCTCGCTGCCCACGCTGCGTCAGGCGCTGGCACAGAACGCGGCGGTGATGGTGACCTCGCATCTGGGCCGGCCGAAGGAGGGCAGCTGGAGCGAGGCCGATTCGTTGGCGCCGGTCGCCGCGCGCCTGTCCGAGCTGCTCGGCATCGAGGTGCCGCTGGTGCGCGACTGGGTCGACGGCGTCGAGGTCGCGCCCGGGCAATTGGTGCTGCTGGAGAACTGCCGCATGAACGTCGGCGAGAAGGCCGACGACGAGGCGCTGGCGCGCAAGTATGCAGCGCTCGCCGACGTGTTCGTCATGGACGCGTTCGGCACCGCGCATCGCGCCCAGGCCTCGACCCACGGTGTGATCCGCTTCGCACCGCAGGCCGCCGGTGGCCCGCTGCTGATGGCCGAGCTCGACGCGCTGGCCAAGGCGCTCGACGCGCCGGCGCGGCCGCTGCTGGCGATCGTGGCCGGCAGCAAGGTATCGACCAAGCTCGAACTGCTGTCGTCGCTGGTGGGCAAGGTCGATCAGTTGATCGTCGGCGGCGGCATCGCCAACACCTTCATCGCCGCGCTCGGGCACGGGGTGGGCAAGTCGCTGGTCGAGACCGATCTGATCGACACCGCGAAGCAGATCATGGTCGACGCCAAGGCGCGCGGCGCCGAGATTCCGGTGCCGACCGATGTCGTGGTCGCGCCCGCCTTCGCGGCCGACGCGCCGGCGACGGTCAAGGCCGTGGACGCGGTGGAGGCCGACGACATGATCCTCGACATCGGGCCGGACACTGCGAAGCGCTATGCGGCGATGATCGCCGACGCCGGTACCGTGGTCTGGAACGGCCCGGTCGGCGTGTTCGAGTTTGACGCGTTCGGCCACGGCACCGAAGCGCTGGCGCGCGCGATCGCCTCCTCGAAGGCGTTCTCGATCGCCGGTGGCGGCGACACGCTGGCGGCGGTCGACAAGTACGGCATCGCCGACGACGTGTCCTATATCTCGACCGGTGGCGGTGCGTTTCTGGAGTTCCTCGAAGGCAAGACGCTGCCGGCGGTCGCGGCGCTGGAGGCGCGCGGGGCGTGAGCGGCGATGCGCTGTTCTTCGATCTCGATGGCACCTTGATCGATTCGGAACCCGGCATCCTGGGCGGCATCGCCCATGCGCTGCACACCTTGGGCCATGCGCCGCTGTCGCGCGAGACGCTGCTGCCGTGGATCGGCCCGCCGCTGCGCGACAGCTTCGATGCGCTGTTCGCAGGAGATGTCGACCGGGTCGACCGCGCGATCTCGATCTATCGCGAACGCTACGACGCGATCGGCTGGCGCGAGCACACCGTCTATCCCGGCGTGGCAGCCGCGATCGAGACCCTGCGGGCGGGCGGCCGCACGCTGGCCGTGGTGACCTCGAAGAACGAGCGCTTCGCGCGCCGGATCGTCGAGGCGCTGCCGTTCGGCGATGCGTTCACGACGATCGTGGGCGCCAGCGACGACGGCGTGCGCCGCTACAAACGCGAGCTGATCGCCGAAGCGCTGTCGCGGCTGGCACTGCCGGCCGCGCGCTGCACGATGATCGGCGACCGGCGCATGGACATGGAGGGCGCGCGCCAGCACGGCATGCGCGCGATCGGCGTGCTGTGGGGCTTCGGCTCGGCCGATGAACTGCGCCAAGCCGGTGCCGACCGTGTGGTCGACTCGCCGGCCGCGCTGGTCGCGGCGGTGAGCTGATCATCAGCGGTCGCCATGCCGTTGCAAGCGTTTCCAAGTAAGCTCGCAGGCGGCATGCCGTTCCGGGATGCCTCGGGTGCGTTGCCCGCCAGCGCGCGCCTGACCATCGGTGGACACTAAGATCGCGGAATGACTGCCAACGAATTGCCTCCCGTCCCGGCGCATCGGCGCCGCACACGCATCCTCGCCACGCTCGGCCCTGCCACCGACGCGCCCGGTGTGCTCGACGCGCTGATCGCCGCCGGCGTCAACGCCGTCCGCCTCAACTTCTCGCATGGCGACCCGGCTTCGCAGAAGGTGCGCGCCGAGGCCGTTCGCGCCGCGGCCGATCGCGCCGGCGTCGAGATCGGCATCCTGGCCGACCTGCCGGGTCCGAAGATCCGTATCGAGAAGTTCGTCGATGGCAAGGTGACACTGCGCGCGGGCGCGCGCTTCGACCTGGTCGCCGATCCCGACGCGCCCCTGGGCACGGTCGACGAGGTCGGCGTCAGCTATCTGGGGCTGCCCGGCGATGTGGCGGCAGGCGACGTGCTGCTGCTCGACGACGGTCTGATGCAGTTGCAGGTGACCGTCGTCGAGGGCGTGCGCATCGTCACCACCGTACTCAACGATGGCGTGCTCTCGAACCGCAAGGGGCTCAACAAGCAGGGCGGCGGCCTGTCGCTGGGCGCGCTGACCGACCACGACCGCGCGCTGATCCAGGTCGCCGCCGAGATCGGGGTCGACTTCATCGCGGTCTCGTTCTGCCGCAATGCGGCGGACATGGAAGAGGCCCGGTCGATCGCGCGTGCGCACGGCAGCGATGCCGCGCTGGTGTCGAAGATCGAGCGCACCGAGGCGATCGAGAACCTCACCGAGATCATCGACGCCAGCGACGTGGTGATGGTCGCGCGTGGCGATCTGGGCGTGGAAATCGGCGATGCCGAGCTGCCGGGGCTGCAGAAGAAGATCATTCGCGAGTCGCTGGCGCGCAACAAGGTGGTGATCACTGCCACCCAGATGCTGCAGTCGATGGTCGAAAGCCCGATGCCGACGCGCGCCGAGGTGCTCGACGTTGCCAACTCGGTCATCGACGGCACCGATGCGGTGATGCTCTCGGCCGAGACCGCCGCCGGTGCGTATCCAGTGCGGGCGGTCGAGGCGATGGCGCGCGTGTGCGTCGGTGCCGAGCGCCAGTTCGCGCACGACACCGATTTCGAGAAGGCGCAGCGCAACCTGGAACGTGCCGACCACGCGATCGCGATGGCGGCGATGTTCCTGTCCGAGCACGTCGGCGTCGGGGCGATCGTCGCGATGACCGAGTCGGGCGGCACTGCGCGCTACCTGTCGCGCTTCCGCGGGGGCGCTTCGATCTACGCGTTCTCCCGCCACGACGGCGCGCGCCGGCGCATGTCGCTGATGCGCGATGTGTTCCCGTTCAACTACGACAGCCGCGGCCAGACCCCGCGCGAAGCGGCGCGCGGCAGCATCCGTCTGCTGGTCGACGCCGGTCTGCTGGGGCCGGGCAAGCGCGTGGTGTTCACCAGCGGTGAGCACATGGAAACGCATGGCGCGACCAATACGCTGCGCCTGCTGCAGGTCGGTGCCGACGGCCGGGCCGAGGGGCTGGGCGAACTGTAGCCCGCCTGCGCGCGGGACCGGTCAGTTCCGGCCGTCCCGCGCGGATCGCAGCGCGCTGTAAACGTTTTCCCCGACGTTGCGCGCGATTTCCGCGCGCGGCGGGGCTGCGTGCTGGGCGTTTGCTTGAGGTGGGCGGGCTATAATGGGCGCCTTTCCCCGCCGATGGACGTCACCGCCACATGAGCATCGAACAGCTTGCAGACATCGCCCAGGCCATGGTCGCCCCGGGCAAGGGCATCATCGCGATCGACGAGTCCACCTCCACCATCGCCAAGCGGTTCGAGGGCGTGGGCATCCCGAACAACGAGGAGAACCGTCGCGCCTACCGCGAACTGCTGCTGACCACGCCCAAGCTGTCGGACCACATCAGCGGCGCGATCCTGTTCGACGAGACGATCCGCCAGTCGACCAAGGACGGCGTGCCGTTCGCCAAGTACATGAGCGATCACGGCATGATCCCGGGCATCAAGGTCGACAAGGGCACGCACGCACTCGCCGGCTTCCCGGGTGAGCTCGTCACCGAAGGCCTGGACGGCCTGCGCGCGCGTCTGGAGGAGTACTACAAGCTCGGCGCCCGCTTCGCCAAGTGGCGTGCGGTGATCAACATCGGCGAGGACATCCCGTCGGGCACCTGCATCGAGGCCAACGCCCATGCGCTCGCGCGCTACGCCGCGCTGTGCCAGGAGCAGGGCCTGGTGCCGATGGTCGAGCCGGAAGTGCTGATGGACGGCAGCCACGACATCGAGACCTGCTACGAGGTCACCGAGGTCACGCTGCGCGCGCTGTTCGACGCGCTGTACAACCAGAACGTCATGCTCGAGGGCACGATCCTCAAGGCCTCAATGGTGCTGCCGGGCAAGGACAGCGGCGAGACCGCCGAGGTCGACGAGGTCGCCGAGGCCACGCTGATGTGCCTGAAGTCGGCGGTGCCGGCGATCCTGCCGGGCATCGTGTTCCTGTCGGGCGGGCAGAGCGACGAGCAGTCGACCGCGCACCTGGACGCAATGAACCGCCTTGGGCCGAACCCGTGGCCGCTGTCGTTCTCCTACGGCCGCGCGATGCAGCAGGCCGCGCTCAAGCTGTGGTCGCAGGACCTGGCCAACAACGTCGCCAAGGCCCAGGAGACGGTGTTCGCCCGCGCCCGCGACAACGGCCTGGCCGCACAGGGCAAGTGGAAGAAGGGCTGAGCCTCATCTTCCGTTCGCGCTTTGAGACGCCGGCCTTGCGCCGGCGTTTCGCGTTGTGGTCCCGCCCCGTCTGTCCGCTCGGGTCGCACCTGAGTCGGCGGCCTGACCGCGGGTCGTGCGGTTCAGGCCGCCAGTGCTGCGGTGTAGCGCGCCAGCATCGCGGGGTCGTGGCAGCAAAACAGCACGTTCAATGGGCCCTCGGCCAGGCACTCGCGCACCTGGGCGACGGCGATTGCGACCGCGGCCTCGGGCGGATAGCCATAGACGCCACAACTGATGGCCGGGAACGCGATCGACGCCAGTCCGTGTGCCTGCGCCAGCGCAAGCGCGTTGCGGTAGCAGGCGGCGAGCAGCGCGGGCTCGCCGTGCTGGCCGTCCTGCCAGATGGGGCCGACGGTGTGGATCACATGGCGTGCCGGCAACCCGAAGCCGGGCGTGATTCGGGCCTCGCCGGTCGGGCAGCGCACGCCAGGCCGTGATTCGGGCAGGGCGCGGCAGGCGCGCAGCAGGTCGGCCCCGGCTGCCCGGTGGATCGCGCCGTCGACGCCGCCGCCGCCGAGCAAAGAGGGGTTGGCGGCATTGACGATCGCGTCGACGTCGCAGCGGGTGATGTCGGCCTGCAGGGCGCGGAGACGGTCCATCGGCGCAGCATATCGATGGCGGCTGGATCGTGGCATCACACCGTCTGCGCGATGCTGGCCGCCGATCTTGTCCTTAAGAGCGACTATTCGATGAGCGATCGCGCGCCCCTGCACGTCCCATCCCCCGTCCACGACCTGATGCACCGCGGGCGCACGATCGAGGCGATCAAGGCGCTGCGCGATGCCAATCCGGGGCTGTCGCTGCGGGCCGCCAAGGACACGGTCGAGGCGCTCGATGGGCGCGACGACCCCTACCGCCCCTCATCCCAGGCGCGCCCCGTGGGCGAGGCGACCCTGCCCACCGAGGTCGCGGCGCGGATCGCGACGGGCAATACTGAGGACGCGGCGCGGCGCCTGCGCGAGCTCGACCCGGCGCTCGACGACGAGGCGGCGCGGCAGACGGTGTCCCGGCACGCCTCGCCGCTGCTGCGCGAGGCGCGCCAGGAGACCGTCGTCGTCGGCGACAGTGGCCGCTATGGCTGGCTGCTGTGGGTCGCGCTGCTGCTGGTGCTCGGTGTCGGTCTGGCGCTGTGGATGAGGCGGAGCTAGCGCCGGGTGGCGTTCAAGGCAGGCCCGCCAGCCAGTCGTCGTCCGAGCCTTCGTTGACGTCGGCGAACAGCGGCGTGGAGAAGTAGCGCTCGCCGGTGTCGGGCAGCATCGCCAGGATCACCTCGCCGTCGCTGGCGGTCCTGGCGACTTCGAGCGCGGCAGCGACGGTGGCCCCGGCGGAGATGCCGACGAAGATGCCTTCCTCGGCCGCGAGCCGGCGTGCGGTCTCGATCGCCAGCGCGTCGTCGATCGACAATAGTTGGGCGGCGATGTCGCGATTGAGCACCTCGGGCACAAAGTCCGGGGTCCAGCCCTGGATCTTGTGCGGCGCCCAGTCCTTGCCCTGCAGCATCGCGGCGCCCGCGGGCTCGACGGCGGTGACCTTGACCTCGGGGCGGGCGACCTTGAGGACTTCGCCCACGCCGGTCAGTGTGCCGCCGGTGCCCCAGCCGGTGACGAAGTGGTCGAGCCTGCGGCCGGCGAAGTCGCGCAGGATCTCGGCCGCGGTGGTGTTGCGGTGGTAGGCAGGGTTGGCGGGGTTGGCGAACTGGCTGGCGAGGAACCAGCCGTGCTGCTCGGCCAGTTCCCGTGCCTTGCGCACCATGCCCGAGCCGCGTTCGGCGGCCGGGGTCAGGATCACCTTGGCGCCGTAGGCGCGCATCAGCTTGCGACGTTCGATCGAGAACGTCTCGACCATCGTGGCGACGAACTTGTAGCCGCGCGCAGCCGCGACCATCGCCAGGGCGACGCCGGTGTTGCCCGAAGTGGCCTCGACGATGGTGTCGCCGGGCTTGAGCAGGCCGCGGCGCTCGGCGTCGAGCACGATGGCCAGCGCCAGACGGTCCTTGACCGAGCCGCCGGGATTGAAGGATTCGACCTTGGCGTAGAGTGTGACGTTGGCCGGCGCCAGCCTGTTCAGCCGGACGATGGGCGTATTGCCGACGGTGTCGAGGATGCTGTCGTACAGGGCCATGGAGAGAACTCGCGGGGCAGGCGCGGTGCGCGGTCGTCCCAGACTGCGACAAAACGCGCCGGTGGACCATGCGTTGACATGGAACGCTGTTTTTTCGACACCATCCGATGGCACGGTCGGCGTCACGGGGCAGCGGGTACACTCCCGCGCTTTCACCGTCTCAGGGTCTTCCCTTGTCCGAGCAAGCCCCAGGCCGCCGCGGCACCGTGTCGTGCGCGCTCGTCGCCCTCCTCGCATCGATGCTTGCAGCCTGCGGCAGCCCCGAGAGCGCGTCCCGCCCGGAGGGCGGTGCGGCGGTTCCGGTGACCACGACGGTCGCCGCGCTGCGCGACTGGAACGACACGGTCGCGGCGCTGGGCACGGTCAAGGCGCGCGAGTCGATCATGCTCACCGCGAAGGTCAGCGAAACGGTGCAGCGGGTGCACTTCGACAGCGGCGACGATGTCGACGCCGGCATGGTGCTGGTCACGCTGACCGGCAGCCAGCAGCAGGCGGCGCTCGAAGCGGCCGAGGCCGCGGCGATCGAGGCCGAGCAGCAGTACCGGCGCGGCGCGGGGCTGGTGGATCAGCAATTGATCGCACGCGCCTCGCTCGACACCCTGCGCGCGACCCGCGACGCCGCGCGTGCGAACGTGGCCGAGATGCGCGCCAACGTCGGCGACCGCACCATCCGCGCACCGTTCGCCGGTGTGCTGGGCATCCGTCAGGTCAGCCCGGGCGCCCTGGTCACCCCAGGCACCCCGATCGCGACGCTCGACGACATCTCGACCGTCTATGTCGATTTCCCCGTGCCCGAGACCCGGCTGGCGGCCATCGCGCCTGGCCAGCGCGTGTTCGGGCGCAGCGCGGCGTACCCGGCCGACGAGTTCGAGGGCGTGGTGCAGACGATCGATGCCCGCGTCGATGCCAACACCCGTGCGGTGACCGTGCGCGGCGCGTTCGGCAATCCCGACCGCCGGCTGCGCCCGGGCATGCTGATCCAGGTCCGCCTGCAGCAGCGTACCCGCCAGGCGCTGATGGTGCCCGAGATCGCGGTGATCCAGGTCGGCCGCGACACCTTCGTGTACCGCGTGCGCGAGGACGAGACGGTCGAGCAGGCGCCGGTCGAGATCGGCGTGCGCCAGGACGGCCTGGCCGAACTGGTTGAAGGCCTGACGCCGGGCGAGCGCATCGTGCTCGACGGCACCGGCAAGCTGCGGCCGGGCATGAAGATCGTCGAAGGCACTGTGCAGGAGGCCAAGGCGCAACCGGCCGAGGATGCCGACACGCCCAAGGACGACGTGCGATGAAACTGTCGGACGTCTCGATCCGGCGGCCCGTGTTCGCCGCGGTGATCAGCCTGCTCCTGGTGGCGCTGGGGATCATGGCGTTCACCCGGCTGACGCTGCGCGAGCTGCCGAACATCGATCCGCCGATCGTCTCGGTGGACGTCAGCTATCCTGGTGCCTCGGCGGCCGTGGTCGAGACCCGCATCACGCAGATCCTCGAAGACGCGTTGTCGGGCATCGAAGGCATCCGCACGATCGAGTCGCGCAGCCGCAACGGCCGCTCCGACGTCACCATCGAGTTCAACCTGACCCGCGACATCGAGGCCGCCGCCAACGACGTCCGCGACGCGATCAGCCGGGTCACCGACCGCATCCCGATCGAGGCCGACCCGCCGCAGATCTCCAAGGTCGAGGCCGACGCCGACGCGATCGTGTGGCTGAACTTGCGTTCGAGCACGATGAATACGCTCGAGCTGACCGACTACACCGACCGCTACATCCTCGACCGGCTGTCTTCGCTCGACGGCGTGGCGCGCGTGCAACTCAGCGGCGGCCATCGCTACGCGATGAGAATCTGGCTCGACCGCGACGAGATGGCCGCGCGCAACATCACCGCGGCCGACATCGAGAATGCGCTGCGCACCGAGAACGTCGAGCTGCCGGCCGGCCGGATCGAATCGCAGACGCGCGACTTCACGCTGCGCGTGGAACGCGGCTTCCGCGAACCTTCGCAGTTCGCGCAGATCCCCGTGCGCCGGGGCAGCGACGGTTACGTCGTACGCCTGGGCGATGTTGCGCAGATCGAGCTGGGCTCGGCCGAGCGGCGCTCCTACATGCGCAGCAACTCGGTCCCCAACGTGGGGCTGGGCATCGTGCGCACCTCGACCGCCAACGCGCTCGATGTCGCGCATGCCGCGCGCGCCGAGGCCGAGCGCATCCAGCAGACGCTGCCCGAGGGCACCGAGATCTTCGTCGCCTCCGACAACACCGTGTTCATCGATGCGGCGATCACCCGGGTCTACTGGACGCTGGGCGAGGCGATGGCGCTGGTGTTCCTGGTGATCTGGCTGTTCCTGGGCAGCCTGCGCGCGGCGCTGATCCCGGCGCTGACCGTGCCGGTATGCCTGATCGCCGCGTTCATCGCGCTCTACGTGTTCGGGTTCTCGATCAACCTTCTTACGCTGCTGGCGCTGGTGCTGTGCATCGGCTTGGTTGTGGACGATGCGATCATCGTGCTGGAGAACGTGCAGCGCCGCGCCGATCTCGGCGAGCCACCGCTGGTGGCCGCACGCCGCGGTACCGCGCAGGTCGCCTTCGCGGTGATCTCCACGACCGCGGTACTGGTCGCGGTGTTCCTGCCGGTCGGCTTCATGGAGGGCAACTCGGGGCGGCTGTTCCGCGAACTGTCGGTCGCGCTGGCCGGCGCGGTCGCGCTGTCGGCGTTCATCGCGCTGACGCTGACACCGATGATGTGCTCCAAGCTGGTGCGGCCGCATACCAAGCAGCGCGGCTTCAATGCATGGATGAACCGGCAACTGGCGCGCCTGGGCAGCGGCTACGGCCGGCGAGTCGATTCACTGGTCGCGTTGCCGGCCGGTCGCCTGCTGTTGCTGCTGGCCGCGGCGATCGCAGTGTGCGTGGCGGCCGCGGTGCTGCTGTTCGCACGCGTGCCCAGCGAACTGTCGCCGGCCGAGGATCGCGGGCGGTTCTTCGTCGGCGTCGACGGCCCAGAAGGCGCGGGCTTCGACTACACCGTCGGCCAGATGCAGCACGTCGAGGCGATCTTCGCGCCGCTGGTCGGCGACGACCAGCCGATCGCGCGCGCCAACTCGCGCGTGCCACGCGGTTGGGGTGGCAGCGAAGACATGCACACCGGCCAGGTGATCGTGTTCCTGCAGGACTGGAAGCACCGCAAGCAGAGCACCGTCGAGGTGGTCGAGACGCTGCGCGCCGAGTTCGCCAAGCTGCCCGGTGTGCAGGTGCGCGCCAACGTGCCGGGCGGTCTGGTCGGCAGCCGCGGCCAGCGCTACCAGTTGGTGCTCGGCGGACCGGACTACGCCGAGATCGCGCAATGGCGCGACCGCATGCTCGCGCGCATGCGCGCGAACCCCGGCATCCAGGATCCGGACTCCGACTACAAGGAAACGCGGCCGCAGATGCGCGTGGACATCGATCGCCAGCGCGCGGCCGACCTGGGCGTGTCGGTGCAGGAGATCGGACGCACGCTCGAGACGATGATGGGCTCGCGCCAGGTCACCACCTTCGTCGACAACGGCGAGGAGTACGACGTGCTGCTGCAGGCCGGTCGCGAGCGGCGCATGAACCCCGCCGACCTCGCCGACACCTATGTGCGTGGGCGCGACGACGCGCTGGTGCCGCTGGCCAACCTGGTCACGCTCAGCGAGATCGCCGAGCCCGGCAGCTTCAACCGCTTCAATCGGCTGCGCGCGATCACCATCAGCGCCGGGCTCGCGCCGGGCTACTCGATGGGCGAAGCGCTCGAATGGACCCGCCAGGTCGCCGCCGAGGAACTGCCCGACTACGCGCAGATCGATTGGAAGGGCGAGAGCCGCGAGTTCCAGGAAGCCGGCGGCGCGGTGCTGCTGACCTTCGCGATGGCGCTGATGATCGTCTACCTGGTGCTGGCCGCGCAGTTCGAGAGCTTCATCCATCCGCTGGTGATCATGCTGACCGTGCCGCTGGCGGTGCTGGGCGCGTTGCTGGGTCTGTGGGCGACGGGCGGTACGCTCAACCTGTTTAGCCAGATCGGCATCGTCATGCTGATCGGCCTGGCGGCCAAGAACGGCATCTTGATCGTCGAGTTCGCCAACCAGTTGCGCGACGAGGGCCGGAACGTCCGCGAGGCGATCGCCGAGGCCTCGGCGGTGCGCCTGCGTCCGATCCTGATGACCTCGACGGCGACCATTGTCGGTGCGATCCCGCTGGTCGTGGCCGGCGGCCCCGGTTCGGCGAGCCGGGCGACGATCGGCATCGTGATCATCTTCGGTGTCGCGTTCTCGACCCTGCTGTCGCTGTTCGTGGTCCCGGCCTTCTACGCCCTGCTCGCGCCATTCACGCGCTCGCCTGAAGCCCTGGCCCAGGAACTCGAGCGCCTGGAAGCCGAAACCCCCGCCGTCGGCGGTCGCGCCTGATCCGCGGCCGGTAAGCAGAAAGTTCTTTCCCCAAATGCGGGGGTGGGGCGCTCACTTCGGAGGGGCAGCGGCCTGCCAGCCGGAAGCCGCTCTCCCCTCGGTCAAGGCATCCTGCCTTGACTCGGGCGCGCGCCCGCTCCTCTTCGCGGCTCGGTCCGGCCCGGCGTAGCACGCCGGGCGTTCGCCCGCTCGCGCGGCATGCCGCGCAAACAGAGCGGGCTCACCCATGGCGCGCTTGACGCGGCCACCGACTGTCAGTCCGCCGCTATAGCCGTTTGAACCCCGACTTCGGGTGGACACAGACTCGCCCGCCGAAATAAGTCGCGCGCTGTGGGCCTCAGTGCGTTGTGCTGGTCGGGGAATGCGATAGCGGGCCATGGATGGTCCGCAGCGGCGAGTCAGAAATGGTGAGTGTGGGCTGCTTGCGCGGCATGCCGCGCAGGCCGTAAGAACGTTGTGCAATTCCGCGCGCGGTGCTGCACTCTGACCTCTGGTTCTCAGGTGGAGCATGGGGATGCGTTGGGATGGCGTGCGGATCGAGGGGGGCGGCTTCGTGCTGCGGCGCTGGCGTGACGGCGATCTCGAGGCGTTGCTGCGGCATGCCGACGATCCGCTGGTCGTGCGCGGGCTCAGCGATCGCTTTCCCAACCCCTACACGCGTGCCGATGGCGAGGCGTTCCTGGCCGGCAAGGTGGTCGATCTGTCCGGGCCGGTGCTGGCGATCGAGATCGACGGCGAGGCCTGCGGCAGCATCGATGCCCGGCAGGGGACAGGCGAGCGTGCGCATTCGGCAGAGCTCGGCTACTGGCTGGCGCGCGTGTACTGGAACCGCGGGATCATGCGCCGGGTGGTCGCGGCCTATGTGCCCTGGGTGATGGACGCACTCGGGCTGACGCGCCTGCAGGCCAACGTGCTTGATCTCAACCCGGCCTCGGCGCGGGTGCTCGTCTGCAGCGGTTTCGTGGAGGAGGGCCGGCTGCGTGGCGCGATACGCAAGGCCGATGGCGTGCACGATCTTCGCCTGTTCGGACTGCTGCGCGACGAGCCGCCCGAGTCGGGCTGACTCCTGGCGCCGGAAGGTGCAATGGCCGCCGCTGCGACAGTGCGTCGCATTCGGGCCCCTGATCGTGGAAAATCGATCCTTCGTGTGTCGTCCGCGTCATCCGCCCCCGTCCAGCCCGGAGCCAGATCGATGGATCAGTTGCTTACCGCCCTCAATGGTCTGATCTGGAGCAAGGCGCTGATCGCGCTGTGCCTGGGCGCCGGCCTGTGGTTCACGCTTCGCACCCGCTTCATGCAGGTGCGCGGCTTTGTCGAGATGACCCGGCTCACGTTCACCGGCCAGAAGTCCGATGCCGGTGTGTCCTCGTTCCAGGCGCTGGCGATGTCGATGGCCGGGCGCATCGGGATCGGCAATATCGCCGGCGTCGCCACCGCGATCGCGTTCGGTGGTCCGGGCGCGGTGTTCTGGATGTGGGTGATGGGCTTCCTCGGCGCCTCGACGTCGTACGTCGAGTGCACCCTGGCGCAGATCTACAAGGAGAAGGACGCCGAAGGTCGCTATCGCGGCGGTCCTGCGTACTACATCGAGAAGGCGATGGGCCTGAAGTGGTATGCGCTGGCGTTCGCATTCGCGACCCTGTTGGCGGCAGGCCTGCTGATGCCGGGCGTGCAGGCCAATGCGATCGCCGACAGCATCGCCAATGTCTGCGCCGGCAGCACGGTGTGCGGCGACCTGTCCGGTCAGTGGATGGGCATGGAAGCACGCACCGCGCTCAAGGCGGGCATCGGCATCGTCGTGGCGTTGATGCTGGCGGTGATCATCTTCGGCGGCGTCAAGCGCATCGCCGCGTTCGCCGAGCTGGTGGTCCCGTTCATGGCGATCGCCTACATCCTCACCGCGGTCACGGTGATGGTCATCAACTACGACTTCGTGCCGACGATGTTCCGCATCATCTTCGAGAGTGCGTTCGGCGTGCACGCCGGCTTCGGTGCCATGCTCGGGTTGGCCGTGGAGTGGGGCGTCAAGCGCGGCATCTACGCCAATGAGGCCGGTCAGGGCACCGGGCCGCATGCCGCCGCGGCGGCCGAGGTCTCGCATCCGGCCAAGCAGGGCTATGTGCAGGCCTGGGCGATCTACTTCGACACGATGCTGGTCTGCACCTCGACCGCGTTCCTGATTCTGGCGACCGGCATGTACAACGTCGTCGGCCCCGAGGGCGCGATGCTGCACGAAGCGCTGCCGGGTGTGGAGGCAGGGTCGGGCTTCGCGCAGGCGGGCATCGAGTCGATCCTGCCCGGCTGGGGCGCGATCTTTGTCGCGGTGGCGCTGTTCTTCTTCGCGTTCACCACGATCATGGCCTATTACTACATGGCCGAGACCAATCTGACCTACCTCAACAATCACGTCGCGCGTCCGGGCCGAACGCTGCTGCTGCGTCTGGCGATCCTGGGCATGGTGATCTTCGGTGCGGTCCGCAGCGCCGAGATGGCCTGGATGCTCGGCGACATCGGGGTGGGCCTGATGGCCTGGCTCAATATCGTCGCGATCCTGATCCTGCAGAAGCCGGCATTGCAGGCGCTGCGCGACTACGAGCAGCAGAAGAAGCAGGGGCTTGATCCCGTGTTCGATCCCGACAAGCTTGGGATCCGCAATGCCGATTTCTGGCGCAAGGTGCCCTGACATGACGAAGTCCCCGTGGTCCGGCAGCGGCCGCGACACGCCCCGCACGCCGGCGTCCACGCCGGGTCGTGACAGCCCATGGGGCACGCGCGCGCGCACGACGCCGCCGGCTGCAGCATCGTCACGGCCGACTCCTGCCGCGGCGTCTGCGGACGAATCAGGTGAGGACCGTCGCGAACTGCGCCTGTATGGGCGCAATGCGATCGAGGCGGTGTTCGCGCGGCGACCCGAGGCGATCCGCAAGCTGTATCTGCTCGAGGCGCGCATCCCGCAGCTGCAGCCGATGCTCAAGTGGTGCGCGGCCCACCGCGTGGGCTACCGCGTCGTCGGCGAGGACGACCTGCGCAAGCTCGCCGCGAGCACGCATCACGAGGGCATCGTCGCCGAGGTGTTGCGCGAAGCGCCGCTGTCGCTGGGCGACTGGCTGCAGGCCCTGCCCGAAGGGCCGGCCTGCGCACTGTGGCTCGACGGGGTCGGCAACCCGCACAACCTTGGCGCGATCCTCCGCTCGGCCGCGCACTTCGGCGTCGGTGCCGTGTTGCTGCCCCGGGAGGCATCGCTCGCGCTGTCGGGCGCGGCCGCGCGTGTTGCCGAAGGCGGCGCGGAGGCCGTGCGCTTCGTCCGCCTGGGCCGAGACGAGAACGCGCTGGCGCAATTGCGCAGCGCGGGCTTCGAGCTGGCCGCCACGGTCGTGCGCGGCGGCGAGGATCTGTTCGAGGCCGCGCTGCCGCCGCGGCTGATCTACGTGCTCGGCGCCGAGGGCGAGGGCATGGATGCCGCACTCGCCGAGGCCTGTGATATCAAGCTGGGTATCCCCGGCAGCGGCGCGGTCGAGAGCCTCAATGTCGCCTCGGCCACCGCCGTGCTGCTGGCGCAGTGGCGGCAGCAGCATCGGGCATGACGGTCTGGCGGGATCACGCTGCATGGCGTGACGCTGCCGCGGCGGCGCGGGCCGCCGATACCATCCTGTCGCTCGACGGTCGACCTCTTGCGGGTATCTGCGGCCTCTGCAGTGCATCCGCAGGATTCAACGCTGCGCTCGATCACGCGGATGCGCGCGAAGGTCTCGCGTGCTTGGCATGCGGCTGCAATGCGCGCCAACGTGCCGTAGGCAGCGTGCTGAAACAGCGGATGCGCGGACGTGTGCGACCGCGCATCCGCCTGACCGAGCAGGCGAGTCGCCTTTACCTGGCACTTCGCAGGTTGTTCCCGCGCACAAGTGGATCCGAGTTCGTCGTCAGTGCCACCAAGCGTTTGCGACTGTCGTTCTGGCTGCTGCGCAAGGGCATGCCGGAACTTGTACGGCACGAAGATGTCACCGCGCTCGGTTTCAAGGACGGCACGTTGGACGCGGTGGTCAGCCTCGATGTGCTCGAACACGTGCCCAACGCGTCACTCGCGTTGGCCGAACTGGCGCGGGTGATTGCGCCGGGGGGTGTTTTCGTGGGCACGGTGCCGTTTTACGAGGATGCGCCCGAAAGTTGCCGGATCGCGGAGCTGTCTTCCGATGGGCAGGTCATGTTTTCGGGTAAACCTGAGTACCACGGTGATCCACTCGGTGGCGGCGTGCCCTGCTTCCATCATTTCGGTTGGAGTCTGTTGCGCGATCTGCGTGATGCCGGTTTCCGAGACGCTGCGGCGCATCGTGTCCAAGATGCCGACGGCGGTCTGCCGCACGGCATCTGGGTGATCGTCGCCGAACGCTGAAGCTGTGTTTCAGTGCGCCCACGCGGCGTCCGCTTTGGGCGCGCTGCCGAAGCTTTCGTCGGACTCCGCGGCCAGCCATGCGAACACTGCATAGGCCGCGGTGTTCTGCGCGACCGCATCGGGGTCGACCTTGTCGAAGGTGTCGTTGGCGTTGTGGTGCAGGTCGAAGTAGTCGGTGCCGTCCTGGCCCAGCCAGCCCCAGGCGCCGCCCTTGGCCGCCAGCGGCGAGATGTCGGGGCCCGGGCTGCCCTTGTCCTGCAGATAGTCGATGCCAAGCGGACGCAGTACCTCGGCGATCGCGTCGCTGGTCGCGCGTTGTCCCGCCGGGGCGCTGGTGTTGAAGCCGTAGATGCGACCGGCGCCGAAGTCGCTCTCCGCACCGATCACGTGCCGGGCGATCACATCGGCGCCGCCGTGCGCGTCGGCATAGGCGCGCGCGCCGAGCAGGCCCTGTTCCTCGTTCGCGAACGCAACCACGCGCACGCTGCGCCGCGGACGCTGCGGCTGCTGCGCGATCAGGTGCCCGGCGGCCATCGTGATGCCCACGCCCGAGGCGTCGTCGACCGCGCCGGTGCCCAAGTCCCAGGAATCGAGATGGCCGGCGATCAGCACGATCTCGTCCGGGCGCTCGCGGCCGGTGAGTTCGGCGATGACGTTCTGCGAGGTGTAGGTACCGTTCCAGCCGCAGTCGAGCGCGAGGGCGACTTCGACCGGCCCCAGCCGCAGCAGGCGGGTCAGTTGGTCGGCATCGGGCAGCGACAATGCGGCTGCCGGGATCGGCGTGACGTCGGCATCGAAGCGGGTGATGCCGGTATTGGCGACACGGTGCGGGCTGGTGCCGATCGAGCGCATCAGGTAGGCGGCCGCGCCCTTGCGCGCGGCAATCGACGGTCCGCGGCTGCGGATTGCACCGGCGGCACCGTAGCCGCTGCCGTCGCGCGAGCGTGCCATCGGGATGTCGACAAACACGATGCGTCCGCGCAGCGTCGCCGGGTCGGCGGCCTCGAGTGCGGCGAGGCTGTCGAAGCGCACGATCTGCGCCGACACCTCGCCGCCCGGACTGCCGCCCAGTGCGGTGAGCACCAGCGGCTGGGCGTGGGCACCGACGACCGCCGCGCGCTCGCTGCGCCGCTCCCACTTCGGGAAGGTGACTGGTTCGGTCCATACCCGGTCGTAGCCGAGCTCGGCGAAACGCGCCTTGGCCCATTCGACCGCACGCGCATCGGCCTCGCTGCCCGGCAGGCGCGGGCCGATCTGCGTGGTCAGCGATTCGATCAGCCGGTAGGCGGTGCCGTCCTGCAATGCGCGCTCGCGCAGTTGCGCTGCGGCGTCCAGCGACGCCTGCGCGACCGCGGCCTCGCGTGCGTGGCTGGTGGCGGGCACCAGCAAGGCGCCGGACAACAGGGCGAAGGCGAGGACATTCAGAAGCGGGGCAGGACGCATGCGCGGTCTCCGGCTGGAATAGGAACGGGCCGTGCGCATTGTCGCGCGCGGCCCGTTCTGAGGCGATGTGCCGAAGGTCCGGCGTGGGATGCAGGTCAGGTGACCGGAGCGTCGGGCTTGCGAAGCGAATCGCGGATCTCGCGCAGCAGCTTCACTTCTTCGCTCGGCTCGGCCGGCTTCTGCTCGACCGGCGCTTCGGCCTGCTTGCGCTTGAGACGGTTGATGAAGCGCACCGCGATGAAGATCGCGAACGCGACGATGACGAACTGCACGATGGTGTTGACGACGTTGCCGATGCCCAGCACCAGCGCTGGAATCTCCTCGCCGGCTGCGTCCACCTGGGCTGCACGCAGTGTGATGGCCCATCGGGAGAAATCGATGCCACCGGTCAGCAGGCCGATGAACGGCATGATGAGGTTCTCGACGAGTGCGGTGACGATCTTGCCGAACGCCGCGCCGATGACCACGCCGACCGCGAGATCGATGACGTTGCCGCGGACGGCGAATTCCCTGAATTCGGCGAGTATGCCCATGATGTCTCCTGCGCTTTAAGTGGAATGCGCGCAGGACTATAGCGGCGGCGCAGTGACCTTGCAGTGGAGCTCGAGCACATCGTCGAGCCGGGCGACGCAGACATCGCCCGGATGCAGGGCGGCGACGCCGGCCGGCGTGCCCATGAACACCACGTCGCCAGCGCGCAGCGCGAACAGCTTGGACAATTCGTGCAGGATCTCGGGCACATCCCAGATCAGCTGCGCGAGCGTCGACGATTGCCGCAGCACACCGTTGACCTCCAGCGACAACGTCCGCGGTGCCAGCGCGCCGATGACAGCCGCGGGCACCAGTTCGCCGACCGGCGCCGAGGCGTCGAAGCCCTTGGCCACGTCCCAGGGCAGGCCCTTGGCCTTGGCGGCGGCCTGCAGGTCGCGACGGGTGAGGTCCAGGCCGACGGCGTAGCCGTAGACGAGCTCGGCAGCGCGGTCGACCGGCAGGTCGCCGGGCGGCGCGTCGCGGCCGATCGCCACGACCAGTTCGACCTCGTGATGCAGTTCGCGCGTGGCACTCGGGTAGGGCACTTCGCCGGAGGTCACCACCGCATCGGCGGGCTTGGCGAAGAACACCGGCGTACCGCGCTCGGCCTTCGAGGCGGGCGCCTGGGCGCCCATCTCGCGGGCGTGGTCGGCGAAATTGCGGCCGACGCAGTACACGCGCCGGATCGGAAACTGGCCGCCACCGCGCACAGGCAGGCGGGTCGGCGCCGCAGCGGGCACCACGTCGTACGACGGATCGGTCATCGGCTCAGATCGGGATGCGGGCGCTGCAGCGCTCAGCGCAGCAGCGGCTGGTCGCGATTGCGCACGACGCGGTACTCGGCCTCGACGATGCGGTCGTCCCGGGCCGGCGACGCGTCGCCACGCACCAGCAAGCGGCGCGCAAGCCCGAACAGCAGCATCGCCGCGCCGACGAACAGGCCGGCCACCAGCAACACCGCGAGCAGGGCGACGCCGACCAGGCCCAGCAACACCCGCAACACCGGGTGCCGCGGCTTGCGCGGCGCGAACACCGCGCGGACACCGGAGGCATCGAAACGGGCGTGAAGATCGCGGAAGAAGGCGTTGGACATGGCGGCTGCAATGCTCGTGACACAATGGCCGGGTGGGCCGAGGGGTCCAGTATCGGTCGGTCGTCGCCCGGAGTTGTAATGCCTTCGTTAAATTCATGTGACGGTGCCCGTCTGCTCGCACTCGATGCCATCGCCGATGGCGGCTTCGCCGAGGCGGAAGGCGTCGTCGATGGCGAAGCCGAGTCGCTGGTGCTGCACCGTGACGGCGGCGAGGTCCGCGCCTGGCTCAATATCTGTCCGCACGCCGGCCGTCGGCTCGACTGGGCGCCCGGTCAGTTCCTGGCCTCCAAGGACGGGCATCTGGTCTGCGCCGCGCACGGCGCGAGTTTCCGCACCGACGACGGCGTCTGCGTCGCCGGGCCGTGCAAGGGTGAGGCATTGCGCGCCGTGTCCGTGCAGGTGCGCGAGGGGCAGGTGGTGCTGGGCTGAGCGCCGCGGGCTGGACGGCAGTACGCGCCGGCAGCCGGGCGTCGCCGGTCGAGCCCTCAGTCGAACAGCAGGTTGACCATCAGCACCACGATCGCGGTGTACATCAGCGAGATCGGCAGCCCGATCCGCCACAGCTGCTTGGCCGTATAACCGGCCGGGCCGATGATCATCGACATCACCGGATTGGACTGGGTGACGAAGTTGTTGGACGCCGACAGCGCGACGATCAGCGCGAATGCGGTCGGGTTGCCGCCGGCGGCCAGGGCCAGATTGATCGCCAGCGGGACCACGACGATCGTCGCGCCGACGTGGCTGATGACCAGCGAGAACGCGGTGGTCAGCAGCGCGACCGCGATCTCCAGCAGCCAGACCGGCAGCCCGGTCGGCAGCCGTTCGATGCTGTGGCCGGCGACCCAGGCCGCTGCGCCGCTCGAATCCATCGCCCAGCCCAGCGGAATCAGACAGGCCATCAGGAACACGGTCTTCCAGTTGATCGCGCTGTAGGCCTCGTCCATCTTCAGCACGCCGAACACCAGCATGCCCGCCACGCCGGTCATCAGCGCCACCGAGGTGGGGATGCGGGAGGACAGGGCGATCAGCATCGTCACCGCAAAGATCGCCATCGCGATCTTGAACTTGTGCGGCCGCTGCTCGCCCTTGGGATAGTCGGTCACGATCAGGAAATCGAGCGACTTGGCGGTACGCGCCAGGTCCTGCCAGATGCTGTGCAGCACCAGCATGTCGCCGGCGCGCAGGGTCATCTTGCGCACGTTCTCGCGCAGCACGGTCTTGTCGCGATTGATCGCCAGCAAGCGGACGCCGTACTTCTTGCCCAGGCTCAGCTCGGCGGCCGACTTGCCGATGAATTTCGAGGTCGGCGGAATCACCGCCTCGGCGATGCCGGCACGACTGGGATTGAACAGGTCGCCGAAGTGCCGCAGCCGCGAACTCATGCGCAGGAACTGGTTCTGCGCGAAGTCGGCCACCTGCTGCCGTGGGCCCATCGCACCGAGCACGCTGCCCACCCAGATGCGCGAATCGGCCGGCGGGGCCAGGCGCGACTCGTTCTCGGACTTGAGCGCCAGCAGCAGCGGCGCGTGGTGGATCGCCTCGGCCTCGGCGAACGTCATGCCCACCAGCGGGCTTTCGGCGGTGACCACCAGTTCGAAGACGTCGCCTTCGATGCCGTAGGCGCTGGCGAAGTAGCTCTGGGTGCGCGCCGGGGTCACCGGGCCGTCGCCGCCGTCGCTCAGTTCGCCCAGTTGCCGGTTGCCGAAGAAGTGGAAGTAGGCGAGCCCGGCGATCAGCAGCGCCAGGCCGATCGGCAGCGGCGCGAACATGTTCAGCGATTCCAGCGTCGCCGCGCCGGAGGGCATGTTGGCGTTGGCCGCGGTCAATAGATCGTTGAGCAGGATCAGCGGCGAGTTGCCGACCATCGTCAGCGCGCCGCCCATGACGATGGCCACGCAGACCGGCAGCAGAATCTGCGCCAGGCGCAGCCCCGAGCGCGACGCCAGTCGCGCGGCGACCGGCATGTACAGCGCCATCACCGACGGGTTCTGCATGACCGAGGAATTGAGGCCGGCGGTGGCCGCGGTCAGCAGCAACAGGCGGTTCTCCATGCCCTTGGCGCGTCGCAGCAGCCAGCCCGCGAGGCGGTTGAGCGCGCCGGTGCGGTCCAGGCCCATGCCCAGGATCATCGTCGCGATGACGCTGATCACCGCGTTGGAGGAAAAGCCGTTGAAGACATCCTCGGGCGCCACCAGGCCGGTCAGGCCCAGCATCACCAGCACCACCAGCGCCACCAGGTCCGCGCGCACGCGCTGGAACAGGAACAGCACCATCGTCAGCCCCACCAGGGCCAGGACGATCTTCATATCGGTGGTGAGTGCCAGGCCGGTGTCCATCAGGGCGATGACGCTTTCCGACGCGACGGGGACCGGCGCAAGCCAGTGTGCTTCCGCGCCGGAGAGGCGCCCTGCTGGTCCCGATCACGCATCACGGATCATGGGTCCCGGTCGTAGAGCAGATCCCAGACCCCGTGGCCCAGTTTCAGGCCGCGGCTCTCGAAATGCGTCTGCGGGCGCCACGGCGGTCGCGGCACATGGCCGCGTGGGCCGACGCGGTTGCGCAGGCCGGGCGTGGCGTCGAGCACGTCCCACATCTGCTCGGCGTAGTCCTGCCAGTCGGTCGCCAGATGCAGGCGCCCGCCCAGCCGCAGCTTGGTCACCAGCAGCGCGGCGAACGCGGGCTGTACCAGGCGGCGTTTGTTGTGGCGCTTCTTGTGCCAGGGATCGGGGAAGTAGATCCGGATCTCGTCGAGCGCGCCGTCGGCGATCTCGTTGCGCAGCACCTCGACCGCATCGTGGTGGTACACGCGGACGTGATCGCTGCCGTCCTCGGCCAGGCCATTGAGCACGCGGCCCACGCCCGGCGCATGCACTTCGATGCCGATATGGTCGCGGGCCAGGTCCATGCGCGCCGAATGGCGCAGCGCCTCGCCGTTACCGAAGCCGATCTCCAGGATCCGCAAGGCCTGCCGCCCGAACACGGCGTCGAGGTCGCGCGGCGTGCCGGTGTAGTCCAGGCCGAAGCGCGGCCAGGCATCGTCGAATGCGCGCTGCTGCGCCGGCGTGAACCGGCCCTGGCGCAACACGAAGCTGCGCACTTCGCGCCGGCCCTCGGTCACCGTGAACGGCTTGGGCGGCGCCTTGGCGCCTTCGCTGGAGAACGGGTCGGTCATCGCGCGGGCGTCAGCCGACCAGGCCGTCGACCGGCGAGGATGCGCTGGCGAAGCGCTTGCGCGGGATGCGCCCGGCCAGGAAGGCCTCGCGGCCGGCCTCGACCGCCTTGCGCATCGCCGAGGCCATCAGCACCGGGTCGCGGGCGCCGGCGATCGCGGTGTTCATCAGCACGCCGTCGCAGCCCAGTTCCATCGCGATCGCGGCATCGGAGGCGGTGCCGACGCCGGCGTCGACGATGATCGGCACCTTCGCGTTCTCGACGATCTCCAGCAGGTTGTAGCGGTTCTGAATCCCCAGACCCGAGCCGATCGGCGCAGCCAGCGGCATCACCGCCACGCAGCCGATCTCTTCCAGGCGCTTGGCCAGGATCGGATCGTCGGAGGTGTAGACCATGACCTCGAAGCCGTCGGCGACCAGTTGCTCGGCGGCCTTGAGCGTCTGCACCACGTCGGGGAACAGCGTGCGCTGGTCGCCCAGCACCTCCAGCTTGGTCAGGTTGTGGCCGTCGAGCAGTTCGCGGGCCAGCCGGCAGGTGCGCACGGCTTCTTCGGCGGTGTAGCAGCCGGCCGTATTGGGCAGGATCGTGTAGCGGTCGGGCGGCAGCACGTCGAGCAGGTTGGGCTCGCCAGGGGTTTGGCCAATATTGGTGCGACGGATCGCGACGGTGACGATCTGCGCGCCAGCGGCTTCGGTGGCCGCACGGGTCTGGTCGAGATCCTCGAACTTGCCGGTGCCGGTCAGCAGGCGGGAGCGGTAGGTCTTGCCGGCGATGACGAGGCCGGCGTCGCGCGAGGGGGAAGGAATGCTCATCCCGGGATTATCGCCCAAGCGGCGCGGGTGTGCCGGACGCGTCAGCGACGCGTTCGCGAGCGGTTCTTGGAAGGGCGGTCCGCGAATGCGTCCGAGCCGGAGGGCTCGGACAAGTGCTCATGGTGCTGGTGACAGCCCCGCTGCCATCCATGGCGTGGCGGTACAGGTGTCGGGCTGTCCTGCCCGCACGTCCCTGTGCGGGCGTTCGCCCCGCATCCGATGCCGGATGGCATCGGATCAGCGCCCGGACGCGCGGTGGGGTGTGGTGGCCGCCCCTGGCGGGGCGGTGCTGGCTCCGGGTTGCCCTGCCCGCACATCCGTGTGCGGGCGTTCGCGAATGCGTCCGAGCCGGAAGGCTCGGACAAGCGCTCATGGTGCTGGTGACAGCCCCGCTGCCATCCATGGCGTGGCGGTACAGGTGTCGGGATGTCCTGCCCGCACGTCCCTGTGCGGGCGTTCGCCCCCGCATCCGATGCCGGATGGCATCGGATCAGCGCGGGGGCTCACCCCCCTCCCAGTGCGTGGACAATTTCGACGTGGTCGTCGTCGGCCAGGACGTGGGTGGCGTGGCGACCGCGCGGGACGATCTCGCCGTTGACCTCCACCGCCACGCGGCGCCCGCCCAGTCCCTGGGCCTGCAGCAGGGCGGCGATCGTGCTGCCCGGATCGATATCGGCGTCTTCGCCGTTGAGTCGGATGTTCATGCCGCGATTGTCCCTGTTCGCGGGGCAGGGCGCACGCCGGGCCGGGCGGCGGGCATGACGCAGTGCGGCGTGCCGTGCCCGGCGCGCGGCGGGATCATCGCGGCAATGCGGTCCCGTACGGGGCCCGGTCGCCAACCGGCAGATAATCGCCGCCCTTTTCAGGAGAGCCCCCCATGTCGTCATCCAGGCCGATCCGTGCCGCCCTTGCCGTCGCGCTTGCCGCAGCGGCCGTTCCGACGCTCGCCGCCGACACGTTTTCCCGCACCGTGTTCTTCGGCGACAGCCTGACCGATTCCGGCTACTTCCGGCCGGTGCTGGTGCGCAATGTTGGGCCAGAGACCGCGATCCTCGGCCGGTTCACGACCAACCCTGGGCTGACCTGGGCCGAGCACGTGGCCGATCGCTACGGCACCGATGCCAGTGCCAACGGCAACGGCCAGACCGGTGACAACTACGCGGTCGGCGGCGCCCGCGTCGCGATCGATACCGGCGGCGCCCTCGGCGCGACGCCTTCGCTCGCCACCCAGGTGCGCACCTATCTGGCAGCCAACGGTGGCCGCGCCGACGCCGATGCGCTGTATTCGGTCTGGGGCGGCGCCAACGACCTGTTCGCGGTGGCGACCAATCCGGGCCAGGCGCAGCAGATCATCGGCGCGGCGGTGACCGCGCAGGTCGGCCTGGTCGGCGCGCTGCAGGACGCAGGCGCGCGTTACGTGCTGGTGCCGTCGATCCCGGACGTCGGCCTGACCCCGCAGTTCCGTGCCGGCGGTGCCGCGGCGATGGCGCAGGGCACCGCGCTGTCGACGGCCTACAACGATGCGCTGTACGGCGGTCTCGCCTCGCAGGGCCTGCGGGTGATTCCGGTCGACACCTTCCACTTCCTGCAGGAAGTGACCGCCGATCCTTCGCGTTACGGCTTCACCAATGTCACCTCGGTCGCCTGTGCGACCCAGCCGGCGCCTGCCGGTGCGTCGTCGTTGTTCTGCAACCCAGGCTCGCTGGTCGCGCCCGACGCGGCCAATACCTATCTGTTCGCCGACGGTGTGCACCCGGCCAGCCGTGCGCAGGCGATGATTGCGGACCTGGCTGTGTCGATGATCGATGGTCCGCAGCAGATCGCCGTGCTGCCGCAGTCGGCGTCGATGACCGGCCGCGCGCGCGCCGATCGCGTCGCCAACCGGATGAGCCTGGCCGCCGCGCCGGTCGAGGGGCGGCGCTGGTGGGCCGACGTGCGCGCCGACATGCAGCGTTACGATCACGGCGATGCCTACGACGGCGTCGGCCCGGCGCTGACCGCCGGCCTGGACTGGACGTCGGGCGCCACGACCTTCGGCGGCTTCGTCGGCTACGGCCGGCAGGGCAACGACTGGGGCCTGCGCCGCGGCAGTTGGGACCAGAGCGAAGCGACCATCGGCGGCTTCGCGCACTGGCGCAGTGCGGCCGGTGGCTGGGTGAACCTGCAATTGAGCTACAGCTGGCTGGATTTCGACACCGACCGCGCCGTGCAGATCGGGCCGGCGACGCGCGTGCACAGCGGCCAGGCCGATGGCAGCAACACGACCGCCGCGCTGTATGCCGGCTGGACCTTCGGCAACGGCCCGCTGGAGCATGGTCCGGTGCTGTCGGTGGTGGGGCAGCGCATCGAGGTCGACGGCTTCGCCGAGAGCGATCCGACGATGTCGACCTCGCTGGCCTATCCCTCGCAGGACATCGACTCGCTGATCGGCAGCGCCGGTTGGCAGTTCGCCTATGCCGGCGATGGCGGCGTGCGGCCGTATGCGCGACTGACGGTCGATCGCGAGTTCGAGGACGCACCGACCCAGGCCTGGGCCCGCGCGCAGTCGCTGCCTTCGACGCTGGACTATGCGGTGCCGGCCCGCGGCTACGACCGCAGCTACGGCACCGCGACACTCGGCACCCAGGCGCGTCTGTTCGGCCTGGATGCCAATGTCGGCGCCACCCTGACGGTCGGCCAGAAGGCCGGCAGCCACACCACGGTGTTCGCGACCCTGGGCGCTGGCTTCTGACCGTCGCGCGGCCGGCGCGACGCCGCCCGCGCGGCGGCGTTGCCAAGCCGCGCCGCGGCGGCATAGACTGAGGCCCTGCGCGGGTGTAGTTCAATGGTAGAACTGCAGCTTCCCAAGCTGCTAGCGTGGGTTCGATTCCCATCACCCGCTCCATTCAAACAATCCAGGGACTTCCAAGGAAAGCCATGGAGCGTTGTAAGTCACTGATCTGGTTTGAGGTTTTCCCCTCTTACCAGGCCGCTGACATCCAGCGAAAACCACCGACAGCCACCCCCAAGTGGTCCTAAAAGTGGTCACAAATCAATGCGGAGCGCCCTGTGCCGCATTGTTGCTGGAGGAGCCGGCCCCCGGGAATGACGATGCATCCAACTCGCTTCATGAGGAGTTGGACTCATGCTTACAGACGTCATGGTGCGGCAGGCCAAGGTCACCGGCACCCCGTACGCCATCGCGGACTACGATGGTCTCTATCTGCACATTTCAGCGATCGGGACCAGGGCCTGGTACTTCCGCTACACCTGGCTCGACCAACGTGCCCGGCTGTCGCTGGGCAGCTACCCCGAGCTCTCGCTGCGCGAGGCGCGCGAACTGCGCGACCAGGCGCGCTCGCTCATCGCCAAAGGCATCAACCCCCGGCTCGATCGCAAGCAAAAGCGCCAGGCGACCAAGCTCGCCGGCCAGAACACCTTCATGGCCGTCTACGAGAAGTGGATGGAGCACCGGCAGCTCACCCTGGAGGAAGGCCGCCAGAGCTCGCTCTCCCAGATCCGGCGTGTCTTCAAGAAGGATGTCTTCCCGCATCTGAAGCGCCTGACCATTTACGAGATCACCCGTCCGATCCTATTGGAGATCATCGGCCGCATCGAAAAGCGGGAGTCTCTGTCGGTGGCCGAGAAGGTGCGTGCCTGGTTCAAGCAGTTGTTCGACTATGCCATGGTGGTCATCCCTTCCATGGAGACAAATCCTGCCAACGACCTGCATGTCGTGGCCGTGCCGCTGCCCCCGGTCGAGCACAACCCGTTCCTTCGGATGCAGGAACTGCCCGAGTTCCTGCAGACGATGCGCAAGTATCCCGGTATGCTGAAGACGCAACTGGCCATCCGCCTGCTGCTGCTCACTGGGGTGCGCACGCTGTCCTCTGGGATGGTGCGGATGGTGCCGTCGTGGAACACGAACGTGATGCTGCGCACCTGGCCGCGCACGCACGAGAGCGTCCAGTCGCCCGCGGCGGTGCCGCTGAAGACGGCGCCGGCCACGTCGGGGATGTCGATGCCGTTGGCGGTCAGGTTGTCGGGGCCGACCAGGACCTTGAACGGATACGGATCGTTCACCGTGCCGTCGATCGGCACCCGGCCAATCAACGCGGTCATCGCGACCGAGCCCATCAACGTGGAGTTCGTCGGCACCGTGTAGACCGCCTTGGCGGACGTCACGCCCGCTGCACGGGCACCCGCATCGGTCACGGTCTCGACGGTGTTTTCCAGCGTGCGCTGGGCGGGGCCGAAGCTGGTCGGGAAGCTCGGGCCGGTGTTGCTGCGTCCCTCGGGCTGGCGCGCATCGTCGGGCTCGACCCAGCGCGTTCCGGCTTCGCTGCCGAAGCCCTCACCATCGCCGTCGCGCAGGCCCAGGCCGACCGGCAGTTCGCCATGGCCGCCGCGGTTGCCGATGCTCTCCAGCCGCCGCTGCAGGTCCTCCAGCAGGCCCTCGGTCTGTTGCCGCTCGCCGGCCAGGCGCTCCTGGTCGCGCTGCAGGTTGGCGCGCTCGGTTTCCAGCGCGGAACTGATGCGCTGGTCGATCGCACCCTCGCGCTGCCGCAGGCGCTCGTTCTCGGCGCGCTGACTCTGGTTCTCCGACATCGCCGTCTGCAACTCGGTACGCAGTTGCTTGACCTGGGCGACGAGCGTGGCGACGGTGTCGCGCGGCGTGTCCCCCTCGATGCCGAGCGCCTTCATCTCCTCCGGGCTGAGCTGGCCGCCGGCATCGACTGCGGCGGGCGTCTCGCCACCGCCGCCCGAGAACAGCCGCACGCCGGCGAACACCAGCAACAGCAGCACGGGGATCATCAGCCACTTGAGCAAGCCGTTACTGCGCATCGTCATCCCCTTCAGAATCGCCTTGCGGGCGCGCGGCGGCCGGCAGATGAACCGTGGGATCGATGCGCGGGATGGACGGCAACAACGACGTTGCCAGGCCCCGGCCGCGGGTCACGAGGTAGACCACGGTGGTGTCTTCCGGCGTGCCACGCGGCCCCAGGCTGGCGTGCTGGAAGGTGGCGGTCAGGAAGTCGCCCTGCAGCGCGCGCGGATCGAGCTGCACCCAGCCGGCACCGGTATTGGTCAGCCGCACGGCGGTCACCCACTGATCTTCGAGCCGCCACGCGGCCAGCGCCGAGGCACCGACCGGCTCGGTCGGCAACAGCGTGCGCAGATCGAGGTCGCGGCGCAGGTTGACGCGCATGACGCCGACCACCGGCTCGATCGTGCGCAGCGGCGCGTAGAGCTGCTGCGCGGCGTGGCGGGTGAGCACCACCGGCACCGGCGTCTCCCGGCGCGGGGCCGGCGTGGCACGCGACGGTGCGCCTGTCACGGCTGCATCAGCTGGAGCGCCATACCGCGTCGCGGCGGCGCTACCCTCGACGATGCGGACCGGCTCCAGGGCCGGCTCGCCGTCATTGGCCGGATGCGCAGCGATGTCGAGCAGGATCAGCGCGCCGCTGTCCGCATCCTGCAGCTGCAGGCGGGTCGGTTCGATCGGCTCGCTCGCACGCAGGTACACGGCACCGCCGGCGCTCTGCACGCGCAGCCGGTCGCCGACGCTCGCCGGTACGCCGACGCGCACGTTGCGATCCACGAACACGATGCGCTCTTGCCCGACGGTAAGCGGGACGGCCAGCGGCAGCCGCTCCCAGCGCAGGATCTCGACCGCGCTCGCGGCGGGGACGACCAGTGCGAACAGCAACGGGCCGAGCCAGACAGTCGCTCGAATCATGGGGTGTCTCCTTGCGTGCCGAGGCCGCCGCGGGCGGGTGGCTCGGGGTTCGGTGCGGCGATGCGCTGCGGCGCGCCCTCGTAACAGTTGATCGCCAGGCCGAAGGGATTGCGGGCCGGATCGACGTCGGCGCGCACGACTTTCAGCGGGTAGCGCACCAGCGCGCGCTTGACTTGCTCCGACCCGTGGTACTCATCGGCGCTGATGTCGAGAGTCACGATCCAGTCGCGGTCGGACACCGTGCGGACGCGCGCGGTGGGGTTGTCGCCGTAGCCGCGCCCGGGGATCTCGTAGATACCGCGCACGCGCTGGCGCAGTTCGCCGGTGCTGCGCCGGTAGTCGTAGTCGGCCTTGAGGAAGGTCTGGCACGACGGCGTCAGGTGCGGCGAGAGCACGTGCAGGTTGCGCGCATAGTCGTCCTCGCCGTTGGTCGGCCAGCGATGCAGCTGCTGCCAAACGTAGAAGGTGAACGCGTAGACGCTCTCGGGCGGGACCTCCCACCACTTGCGCGTGCTGCCGGAGCGCAGGTCGGGCGGCACGTGGATCGTCAGGTCGCGCGGCGCGCTCCACCAGCCGCCGCCCATGACCAGCGCGATCAGCAGCAGCGCGCTGGCGCCGATGCGCAGTGTCTTGATGTGGGCCTGGAGCTGGACGATCTCGTTCTTGAAACGGCTCATCGCGCCAGCCTCCGCACGCTCCACAGGCCCGAGCGACGGACCAGTGCATGCCCGCCGACCCAGCCGGCGAGCAGCGGATGCCTGGAGGCGATGCGCCACTGCAGCTGCCGGTACAGCCAGGTGTCGGGTCGACCGCGTTTCTGGCGGCGCAGGAAGCCGCCGCCGGCGAACACACCGGCGGCGATGCCCAGCACGATGCAGGTCGGGGCGATCGCGATGGTCGAGAACATCCAGGACAGCGGTGCGCCGATCAGCAAGCCGGCCGCGCCCGACAGACCGCAGCAGACCCACAGCTCATCGGCCGTCAAGCCGCGCACCACCACGGGATGGCGGTTCAGGCGGTGTGGCAGGAAGGACACGGTGCCGTCGGCGCGGACATGCTGGTGCTCGGACATGGCCGCTGCCTCAGAGGATGCCGGTCGCTTCGGTGAGCAGCCAGATGCCAATCACGAGCAGTACGGCACCGATCGCGACGGTAAGGCCGAACTGTCCCCAGGTCTTCTTGCCGGTATGGATCTCGGCGTACGTGCCGTAGGCGTGGTAGCACACGCCGATGAACATGCTTGCGACCACCAGCAGCGCGACCAGCAGCACGATGTCGTAGCCGTAGTTGCGGATGGTCTGCATGATGCCGCTGCCCGCGCCGCGCGACGGGTCTTCCAGGGTGGGCAGGCCCTGGGCGAACGAGACCGCCGGCAGCGCTGCGGCCCCCAGGGTGGCGGCCGCGAGCGCCGAACGCTGCAGCAGGTGCGTGGGAGAGAAACGGGACTTCATGGCGAGGACCTCCGGTTACGAGAGCAGGAAAAAAGTCAGGACCAGGTAGATCGCGAGGAACCTCACGACCACGCCGAGGAACTGACGCTGGTTGATTCGGTTTTCCGCCCAGCCGACGTAGGCGGTGCGTATGGCCCAGGCGCCCCACAGCAGCAGCACCGCGAAGACGAAGCCGACCAGCACGGTCGCCATGACGCCGGGCGCGACGCCGCCGTTGGCCTGGAACGCGGACACCTGGGCGGCGTTCATGGACGCGGCTCCAGATCGGTGTCGGGCTTCGATTCGCTGCTGTACTGGCCGCCGAGCGCATCGGGGTCGCGCGGCTGTGCCCGCGACGGCGTCAGGTGGTCCTCGATGCCGGCGCGAACGCGCGCCAGATCGGCCAGAAGACGCGGGTAATCGAAGTAGTAGCGGCCACCGGGCAGCGACGGCACATTCGCCGCGCTCTGCGCGACGAAGCGCTCCAGCGCATCGACCTGGCGCAGCGCGGCGGCCAGCTCCTGGCGCTGGGCCGGACTTTCGTCGGCCATCGCGGGTGTCGCCAGCACGGCGACAAGGAGAGCGATCGCGAGCCCGCCCCAGGCGGTGCGCGATCGAGATGGGAGCAGCATCGCGCCATTCCTTCCGTCAGATCAGCAATGCGGTGATCGTGGTGGCGGGGCGCTTTCTTGGCTGCAAACAATAGGAACCGCGAGGCGACCGGATTGATGCCTGACCTGTGCCCGTGCCGGCCTGATTGCACGCGCCCGTGTGGACTTGCGGGATGGCGCGCATCGTGGGACTGAGCGCCGAGCCGCGAGGCCGGGCTATCCTTTGGATATGTCAGGTCTCGGCCATCTGCGGCTTCTGCACTACCGGCTAGAGGGCCGGCGTGCGGTGGCGTGCGGCGTTGAGGAGTGGGTGGGGTGGTTCGAGATCGCTGATCGCCGCGTGGCGGAGACCTGGATCGACGACGTCCGCGTCTCGACCGTATTCCTCGGCCTGGACCACAACGCCTTTCCAGGCCGCGATCCTGCGCTGTTCGAGACGATGGTCTTCGTCGAAGGTGAACCGACCAGCGTTCGCCGCTACTTCATCTGGGAAGAGGCAGAAGAGGGCCACACGGTGACGGTGGCGGAGATCGACCGGGAGATGCAGGAAGCCCAGACCGGGGCAGAGGTGGCACTGGGCGCGTTGATGAAGCGGTGGGCGGCGGTCTAGGGCGACCGCCCGGCGTCCTTACAGCATGTCCCACGGCATCGGCCGGCACGCCCCCGGCTGCAGTCCCATGTCGATCAGGCGCTGTTCCTTCTCGGGCCACTCTTCCGCGTTGCGGCAGGCGACCGTCCACCGCGCTGCGGCGATGCCAGGCTGTTGAAGGAGCGTCCGAAAATAGGTCGCGTCGACCGGAGACAGGGAGTGGCCCAGCACAATCACGTGCTCGATGGTATCGAGCGCCTCGAAGAATGGCCTGTGCCGGGCGATCAGTTCCTCGGAACGCTTGAAGGTGTCCGAGAAGTAGTCGTCGATGGTGTCGTTGGCCTCCACTAGGCGGGTATCGACCTCCTCGATGTCCGCGCGCTCGTTCAACGAGCGGCGGGACTGGGGATTCCAGGCATGGCCCAGCACCAACTCTTCGTCTGCTTCATCGGCGCGGCCGTGGATGTGCAGGACCTGCGCCGGATCGATGCCATAGAGCCTGCTCAGCGTGCTCGTGTAGTTGAAACTGAGGAACAGCGCCCGGGGGGCCAGCCCGGCCAGCCGCCGCGGAGCGGTCTCCGGTGTGGGGATGGGTAGCGCTCTGATCCATTCGGCGAAGCGCGTCCGCAGTCCGGTGGATAGTCGCTCGACGACGTTGCCGACCTCGTACTGGAAGTCGTGGTGCCCCGAATCGCTCCAATCCTCGGCCCCGTAGGACCCCATGAAGTGCCCCAGGTTGTCGACCAGCATGTCGGCATCCAGCTCGGCCAGGGCCAGCTCCAAGTCGCACCAGTCCTCACCGGCCGGCAAGTAGTCCTCGACGTCCCGGTGGATCTCACGGTCGGCGCCCAGGACGTACTGCTTGAAGGCCCCGAGGCCGGAGGGAATGTCGTGCCAGAGGTCGAACCCGTTTCCGATGATGTAGAGCGTGATGGGACGCATGGCGTGCTCCGCTGGGTGTTCTGGTTGCCCGGGAATTCGGGTAGTTGAAAGTTATATGGGATATGATACTATTAGATAGTCTAAATAACCCATTGAGGACCCAGCCATGAGCGTCGTAACAGACCACCCCGGCGTGTCGACCTTGGTGGGCACGCCCAAGGAAATCCAGGCCCGGCTCGGCCGATCCCAGGCCGACCGGGTGCTGGTGGTGGCGTTCGACCACATCAAGCCCAATGTCTTCGCGGCGCTGGCGGAAAACTTCACCAATGTCGCGTCGTCCATGTTCGAGGTGCTACTCGAACGCCAGGACCGCGAATCGCTCGAACGGTTGGCCGAGGTGCTGGTGCCGCGCAGTCCGCCGTCGCCCAGGCTGCTGAAGGAAGCGAGCATGCTGGTGCAGGCACGCAAGGCGGTGCTGGAGAGCGGCGATTGGCTGACGGCCGCGCAGATCGCGCAGCTGGCGGGATTGAGCACACGCAATCCGAGCGCACAGCCCAACAAGTGGAAGAAGCAGGGCCAGATCTTCGCCATTAGCCATGGCGGCATCGACTACTTTCCGGGCTACGGCCTGGATGCCGATGCGGGCTTTCGTCCGCTGAAGTCGCTGGCCAAGGTCATTGAGGCCTTCACCGGCCACAAGGACGGCTGGGGCATGGCCTATTGGTTCCGCTCCGAGAACAGCTTTCTCGGTGGCAAGCGCCCGCAGGATCTGCTGGCCTCGGCGCCGCAGCGTGTCATCGCGGCCGCCGAGGACGAGATCCAGGAAGTCGCCCATGCCTAAGCGTCGTCCGCAGCCCGCCGCGGATGACGAGCCGGCCAGCGCGCCGTCCTCGGTTACGCCTGAGCCGGCGGGCGACCTGCACGCCTCTTTCACGGAACTGGCCGAGGGGACGGTGCTCCATCGTGTGCACCAAAGCCAGTACCAGGCGGACCAGTTCAACCCGGGCGTGCGCGGCAACGCCCGCTTCAGTCCGATCCAGGACGACCAGGGACAGGCGATCTCGACGCTGTATGCGGGCACCACGCTGCCGTGTGCGCTGATGGAGACCGTCTTCCACGACGTCCCGCATACCGCTGGTTTCAAGAGCTTTGACAAGGCCAAGCTCGCTGGGCAGGTCCATTCCACTGTCCGGGTCGAAGCGGACCTGCAGCTCGTCGACCTGTCCAGCGTCGCGCTGCGTAAGCTCGGGGTGACGCGCAAGCAACTCATCGACACGGAGAAGGACCAGTACCCCGCGACCCGTGAATGGGCCATGGCGTTCCACCGCCAGTGCCCTCAGGCGCAGGGACTGTCCTGGGTGTCGCGGCAGGACGACTCGGCGCGCGCGGTGGTGCTCTTCGGGGACCGCATCGCTGCGGGCGCGCTCCAGGCTGGAGGTGAATCGCAGAGCTTGACCGAAGACCCCGGCACCTACGACGCCGTGCTCGATCTTGCGGACCGGATCGGGGTCTCCGTCGTTCCGGGGAAGAGTTGAATGGAATGCTTCCGGATCGACGAGAGCGGCTACACCGGCTTCGACCTGCTCAATCCCGAGCAGCGGTTCCAGGGCGCGACGGCCATCGCCATCGATGACGACGAGGCCAGGCGCCTGATCCGCGAGCACTTTCCGAAGCTACAGGCGGACGAGCTCAAGTACCGGGCCCTGGCGCGACGGCCGGCCAACCGCCCCCGCCTGATGGCGCTGCAACGCGACTTGCTGAGCCAACACAAGTGCGTGACCTATGTCTGTGACAAGCGTTACCTGTTGCTGCTGATGTTCCTGGACTACGCCGTCGAGCCGTTCTACTACGAGCGCGAGATGGACTTCTACGAGGACGGGCAGAACTACTCGCTGGCATCCCTGCTGTACACGGTGGGGCCGGTGCTGCTCGGGCCAGGCGCTCTCGACCGCCTGCTGGCGAGTTTCCAGCGCGCGGTGAAGGAAAAGAGCCCGGCGGCGCTCGCCGACCTGGTCCAGGCTGCGCGCGCCTCGCGCTGGCAGGAATTGCCGGAAGCGCTGGGCCCCTTGGCGCAGTTCGCCGCTCCCGAGTGCCTGCGGGCGATCGCCACGCCCGGTGTCAGCACGGATGCTGCCCTGGTGGTGCTGCAGTCCCTGGTCAGCCGGATGGAGGCGATGGCCGGCGGTCCGTATCGGGTCGAGCACGACCGGTCGAAGAACCTGCTGACCTATCACGACTTGCTGCAGCGCTACATCCGCCACGAGGACGTGGTCACGTTCCGCCAATCGGAGATCGCCAGCATAACCTTCCCGCTCAAGCTCCAGTCGGTAACGCAGGTCGACTCCCGGAACAGTCCCGCGGTGCAGCTGGCGGACGTGATGATCGGCGCGGCCATCGAAGCGGCGAACACGCTCACGGGACAACGCACCGGGGCGCTGGACGCCCGGGAGGTCATGGCGTTGTATGCCGATCACCAACTGATCCACATGCTGCCCTCGATCGATTTCGACGAGCAAAAGCGCTTCCGCCAAGGGACGCAGGCGGCCCAGGTCATCGACTATTTCGCGGAGAACTTCCACAAGCCATAACCGTGGAGGGAAGCACGACCCACCCGCCGCCCGAGCGCGGGTGGCCGATCAATACCGCCAAGGACGCCACCCAGAGCGTCTTTCTGTGTAGAGGGGGCTGCATGGCAAGCATTCTTTCGGAGTACCACCGCTTCCTGGCGCACTTGGCGCAGCGGCAGGTGAACGACGATGTGCGGCGGCTTGCGCACTTGGTGCTCGATCACCTGTCGCCACTGGCCGAGGTCGGTGCTGCGCGCCGCGGGCGATCGACGCGCCTGGCGCCGCTGGCCATCGCGCATCTGGCGGAAATGCCTGTCGCCTACGACGCGGACGCCCGCGGGCCCGAGACCGGACCAGCGCTCGGCAGGCTGCACCAGCTCGAAGTCGGGCCGTTCCGGGGATTCATGCGCCAGGAGACGTTCGACCTCAGCCATGACATCACCCTGGTCTACGGTGCCAACGGCACCGGCAAGAGCAGCTTCTGCGAGGCCTTGGAAGTGGCGATGCTCGGTTCGATCAGCGAAGCGCAGGCCAAGCGGGTGGACCAGCGAATCTATTGCAACAACGCTCGCCTGCGCCGCCACGTCGCGCCGGTCCTGTCGTCCAGGGCGGCGGGCGAAGCGCAAGCCGTCCAGCCTGACGAAGCCGAGTACCGCTTCTGCTTCATCGAGAAGAACCGCCTCGACGACTTCGCCCGTATCGCCGCGCGGACCCCGGGCGATCAGCGCCAGCTCATCGCCACCCTGTTCGGGGTGGACCAGTTCAGCGAGTTCGTGCGCGGCTTCAACCCCTCGCTCGACCAGGACCTGATGCTTGCCGGCGTGCAGGCGGCGCAACTGGCACAGCGTCGCCTGCAACTGGCGAACTCCGAGCAGACGATCGCCGCCTACCCGCAGAAGATCGCAGCGGTCGAGGGCCTGGAACAAGCCTTGGCACAGCGCGTGTCGCCTGGCGCGACCTACCAAGCCTGTGCCGACTGGCTGCTCGGTACACCGCAGCAACAGGGGCGGCTGCCGTACGTCCAGGCACAACTGGACGCCACCCCGCCTGCCATTCATGAGGTGACCCAGCCCCGTCTGCAGGCGTTGCTGGCAGAGGCCTACCGCGTCCAGGGACTATGGCAGGCGTCTTCCGCACAACTCGCGGCCCGCGCCGGCGAGGTGTCGTACGCGAAGCTCTACGAGGCCGTGCTCGCCCTGGCCGACGGGGCGACTGCGTGTCCCGCATGTGGAACCGGACTGGCCGCGGTGGCGGAGGATCCGTTCGCTAGGGCGCGAACGGGCCTGGAGCAGCTCGCGCAGCTGGCCGCCCTGCAGCAACAAGAGGCCGGGCTTCGGACGCAGCTGAGCGAGGCGGTCCGAGCGCTGTGGGACGAGATGCGCCGCGTGGTGGCTGCTGCTGCAGTCGCCTGTCCTGCCGAATCGCAGGCTGCGGGCCTGCCGCTGCTGCCTCCAACGTCGGCGGGCAACTGGCTCGGCGCCTGGGTGGAAGGGGAACAGCGCGCCTGGCAAGCCCTGCTGCGAATCGCCGCGATCATCGAAGGCTTCGACGCGCAGGCGCGTGACGTGCATGCCCAGCGTGGCGCGCTCGCCCAGGAGCGGGACCGCCTGCAGCAGCACCAGTTGGAGATCGAACGGCTGCGCACCATGCGGGCGACGGCCGATCAGGATCTTGCAGCTGCCCGCCAGACCGTCGCCCAGTTCGACGAGGCCAACCGCGAACTGATCGACGCTGTCGCGGCGGAAGTGCCAATGGTGGCGCACCACCAGCGGGTCAAGACTGCATACGATGACTTTTTGCCCGAGATCCAGTCCTACCTGGCCGCGCTGCCGGGCGTGCTGCTCCAAGGGCTGGGAGAGCAGGCACGCCAGCTCTACAACGCATTCAACCGGGCGGATCCGCCCGGCGATTTGCTGCACGCGCTGTGGTTGCCCGTGGCCGAGAACGGCAAGATCGAGGTGGAGTTCGCCGATGAGCCTGGCGTCCGATACGACGCGCTGATCGTCTTCAGCGAGGGGCATATCAAGTGCCTCGGCCTGGCGATCCTGCTCGCCAAGAACATCGCGCAGGACTGCCCGGTGGTCATCTTCGACGACGTCGTCAACGCGATCGACGATGACCACCGCGACGGCATCTGGCGCACCTTCTTCGAGGATGGCCTGCTCGACGGCAAGCAGGTGATCCTCACCTCGCACGCCGAGGAATTCCTGCATCGCATCCAGCAGGAGCTGGGTGCGCGGCGCGCCCGCGCCATCAAGCGCTACAAGTTCCTCCCGCACCAAGGCGAGCACGAACTACGCGTCGACAGCGATCCGCCGACGAAGAACTACGTTGTACTCGCGCAGCAGGCCTTGGCAGCCGACGAGAAGCGCGAGGCGCTGCGGCAGGCCCGGCCGGCGCTGGAGAGTCTGACCGACAGGCTCTGGACATGGCTGGGGCGACGTGCCGATGGGCGGATCGAGCTCAAGCTCGCGGGGCCGCGGTCGCCTTGGGAACTCAACAACAAATGCAGCAAGCTGCGTTCGGCCATAGATCGGATCGCGGCGCAGCATGCCGGCGCGCCGCAGGTCGTCGCAGCCCTGACCGGACTGCTCGGCATCGGCGCTGGAAGTATCGAATGGGGCTACCTCAACAGCGGCGTGCACGACTCCCAGCGCGACTATGAGTTCGATCGCGCCACGGTGAATACCATTGTTGAAGCTGTTAGCGCCCTGGATGCGTCGTTGCCGGTACTGCTTAATCGCTGAACCTCGCCCAAGGTTTTTTCCAATCACCGAAAAGCACGTGCTGCAGGAGAAACAAGATTTGAAGTACGACCATCAGAAAATGCTCCAGGTGATTCGAGTCTTCTTCCCTGAGCAGCGCAAGTGGGTCGCCAGGATCCTGATTGTTTCGGCGATCCCGATGCTCACCGGTCCGATCTGGGAGCCGTACTTGAATGCAGTACTGCGGCGGTACGGTGACTTGGTCGTGCCGAATCCCAACGCGGTCGCGGGCTGGATCCTCCTGGCCTGCGGCCTCACCGTAATTGTCGCCAACGAAGTGCTCGACCGGTGGCCGAGAAAAGTTGAGATATCCATCGAAGACAAGGCGGATCGCAAAACGCTGGTGACGCTGTTCTCAGAACTGCATCTTCCGACAATCGACAGTTTTATCCACTATGGCAAGCTCTCGATTACCTATGTTCCGGTGCTGCACCATTTCGCGGGATTGGAGGGGGTGATCCATGCTTCGAACTTCCATCTTCACGACCGGGCGCTGAAGATGGAATTGGACAGGTTCCACGCTGCGCTGGCAAAGGCCCTGTCCTTCGGCGAGTATTTCGTCGAGATGCCGAACATGGAACTCCAGAAGTTCGACAGCCGCCGCGATGTACACGCTGACCCTCGCGCACGCGAGGCGCACGACACCTTCCTTCAGTCCGTGTACGACACCGAAGTCAGCCTGCGCGCTTTGTGTTCTATGGTGCGCTCCAAGTACCCCGAGTTCGACTTCGACGCGACAAATCGTCGAGCCATCGAGGACTACCGCAGCTACCACACCAAGCCATCGCCCGAGTTGTCCGATAGCGAGTTCGCAGTGCTGAGCGAGATCGTGCAACTTGAGGAGATGCAGCAGGCCCCCACGTTGCAGAACTTGGCGAGCGCGCTGGGGATGCCGAAGGTTGACGTTCAGGTTGCCTTGGACAAGTTGCAGGAAGTCGGGCACGTGAAGCATCTTTATCCCGGCGCACTGCATCAGAAATACACGATATTGCCGTCTGGGCGCGCGCTGTTCGTACGACTCAGGGACGCACTCCGCCAAGCAGATCCTTCACCGAATTGATGGCGCCGTTAAAGGTACTTCTTGAAGCTGCCCGCAGTGAGATTCGTCGCTAGGCTGAGTAGTGCCGCGCTCGGCAGCAGAATCCACAGCGGATGCAGCGACACCGGCAGCGCGAGATAGATCACCCAGGGCAGCACGACCAGCGGCAGAAGACTGGCCTTGGCCCGATGGTAGATGAAGCCGGATTCTCGGCCAGCGCCGAAACGGCGGATATCTCGCCGTACCAGGCCATCGACCAGGCCGACGAAGGCGGCCAGGCCGAACAGCGGCAACGTCAGCACCAGCACCAGCAGGCGCACCAGGAAGGTCAGCGTGGTGAAGGCGGCGGCGACCAAATAGCTTTCCGCCCACACGTAGACCTGGCTGATGAAGTAGCGGAAATCGCGCGTGCCGCTGCGGCTCGGCGCCCGTGCAAGTTCGGCGGTGCTGTCCATCTTGGCGAGCAGCCCGGTCTTGACGAAGATCCATTCGTAGCCGACCTGAACCAGTTGGTGCGCCGTGCGGCCCGGTTCCTGCACGATCGCGCTGCGCGTGAAATGGCCGGACAGGTGGCCCACTTCGGCCTGCAACATGGCCTGGGAATGACGCCAGCCCTGGTCCTTCCAGAACAGGTGCATGCCGACGCACTCGACCACGATCGAGATGAGCAGCGAGGCGACCAGCACGCCGAACACCCGGAACGGCAGCGTGATCAGACCGACGATGAGGCCTTGCCGACGGTTCTGCTGCTGCCTCGCGGTGGAGGCGGTATCGCTCACGGCCGCACCTCGCCGTCGGCGGCCTGTTCGCCGGCCAGGTCGTCGAGCAGGTCGTCCGGCAAGGCCTTCTCCTGCAGGCCGGGCGCGCCCAGGTTCTCCCACCACTGGCCGCTCTCGGTGTAGCTCTGGCGCATATAGCCGGCCAGTTGCTGCAGGTCCTCGGGCATGGCCTCGTCCGGGTCGGGTGCCGGCAGCGGCATGCGGACCTTCCACAGCTGACCACCCTGCAGCAGGGCGAAGCACTGCCCCTTCGGCAGGCCGACGACGTGCGAGGGCTCGATCATCGGCACGCTCGACATGCTGATGCGGTCCTGCGTGTTGGAGGTGAAATCGGTGGTGCCGCGCACGTCCGAGCTGTCGGTGGCGCCGCTGACGATGGTGGTCGAATACACCTCGACCTTAGGCAGTTGCCGAGTCAGCAGCTCGGCGGTGGCGGTTTCGCGCACCCTCATCATGAAGAGGTTGTTGAAGTTGCCGATCACCTGGCCTGCTTTGGCCCGATTGCCGATGCGCGCCTCGATGTCCGACAAGGTCTGGGTGTAGGCCGTCACCTGGACGCCGGCACCGCCCCCCTTGTTGATCATCGGGATGAATTCATCCCCCATGAGCTCGTTGAATTCGTCCGCGTGCACGTTGATCGGCACCTTGGCGCCCGTGCGCGCGTCCGGCAGGCCGTCGTCGATGCCGAACTTGTAGATGTGCCCGGCCACCGAGACCAGGTCGCTGAACATGCTGTTGCCCACCGCAGCAGCGACCTCGGCATCGGACAGCGCATCGAGCCCCACATAGACCACCGCGCGCTTGCGGATGATCTGCATCCAATCGAAGATCGGGCGGGGGTCGTTGAGGTCAGTGTAGTTCGGCGCGAGCAGCTGCGAGATCTTGCCGCTGGTCAGCTTCTCCAGCAACGGCAGAAGACTCGCGACGATCTTGTCGAAGTAGGTCTTGTCGTAGCGCACCGCGCTACGCAACCCATCGAGCACCGGGTCGTAGTTGCGTACCTGGGACAGGTACTGTTCGAGCGCGATCACACGCTTCTCGCGGCCGATCATGTTGCGCGGGATGTTCTTGTCGTTCAGGCGCGCCTCAAGCTGGACGATCACTTCCCACGCCTTCGGCTCGGTCTTCGCGAAATAGTGCTGGGCGTACTCGATGAACAGCGCATCGATGTTGATGACGTGCCGTTGGATCAGCAGGTAGTCCGGCCGCTGCCCCAGTTCGATCAGGGCCCTTGCGATGATGTTGACGAAGCGCCATGCGAACTCGCGGAAGGCCGCGCTGTTGCCCTCGCCGGACAACTGCCCGGCGATGCGCGTGGCGACCTCCGAGATCCGTCCGAACCGCCCCACGGCGTTGTAGCGGGCGCTGATCTCCGGCCAGCCCAGGTGGAAGATGTAGAACTCGCCCTCGCGGCCCGCGCGCTTGGCCTCCACGTACATGCGCTTGAGCAGATCCGCATCGCCTTTGGGGTCGAACACGGTGACCACCTCGTGCTCGCCCTGCGCATTGCGGCGCCGAATGTCCTGCGTGATGAACAGCTCCGCCAGCCTGGTCTTGCCGACGCGAGTGGTGCCCAGCACCAGCGAGTGGCCGACCCGTTCGCCCAGCGGCAGCGAAACGTCGACTTCCTCCGGCTCGATGCCGTGCAGGCGCGGCAGGCCGCCCACCGGCGGCAAGGGGCGCACCGGGTTGAACGCCACGTCCCAGCGGGTCAGGTCAGCGATGCGCGAAAGCGGGAAAGGGGCGAACTCCAGGCGCTCTTCCAGCCTGCGCGCGAACTGGTAGGCCAGCGTCGGCTCGACGTAGCGGCGGAACTCCGGCCGGTACGTCTGCATCAGGCGATGGGTGTGCTTCTGTTCCCAGAGAAAGCCGCGGCCGATGAACAGCCGCTGCTGGCTGACCGGCACCTCGCGGCTGGTCATCACGTAGCGCGGCAGGCGACGGATGTTGCGGCGGTAGCGCAGGATGATGCGCGCTTCGCGCAGGCGGATCGTGCCGAAGGCCGAGAAGGCCGCGGCGCCGCCGATGCCGATCACCGGGCTCAGCGCGAGCGACCAGGGTGCCACCAAGCACAGTGTCGCGGCGCCGGCGCATACCGCAACGGTGTATAGCTCCACCGGCGGGCGCAACAGGACTTCGACCGGCTGGCTGCTCGCCATGGGGTCATTGCTCGATGCCGGTGCTGGTGATCAGCACGGGGTAATGGCGCACGCCCAGCCGCTCGGCCAGATCGTCCGCCGCCACCGGTGACAACGGCACACCTGGCAGCAGCGCACGCAGGCGGGCCAGACCGTCCGCCGTCTTGACGTTGACCACCAGGCCGGCCGCGCCACGCTCGCGCAACAAGGTCGCCTGGCGACGCAGCCAGGCGTGCGACACGTCGTCGTCGCCGACCAGGAAGAACGGCCGCAGGCCAGGCGCCTCGATGACGCGGCGCGCCACCGTACCGGGCGTCAGGCTGGGGCTGCGTCGGGCAGCATGCTCGCTTGGCCAGCGGGGGATGCCGGCGCCTGCGGCACGGCGATGGCCGGCTGCGCCACTCCCTGGCGGCGCGGCTGCAGGTCGAGCGCCTCGTAGTACGGCAGCGCGGAAGCGCCGCCGCGGTCGTCGACCACGATCAGCGGTTCGGACGCCTGCAGGTGCAGCGTCCAGGCGGTCAACAGGCAGGCCAGGCCGCGGGCGGCCCATGCGGTCGAGGTCATCGTGAGGTCTCCTTGCGGATGGCGGCCGCGGCGTGCGGGGTGCCCAGCACGCGGTCGAGGTGTTTCGACACGCTGCGCCGGTAGCGCGCGGCGGGCGCGCCGCCGGCCGGCCGGTGGTAACGGCCGATGGCGACGATCCAGTCCTCGTCCGGGGTGTGCTGCTCGCGCAGGATCTGGGCGGCGATGTCGAGGTTGCGGTACGGGTCCAGCAGGTCGCATGGGCGGCTGTAGCGCTGGCGGTGATAGCCGAGGTTGACCTGGCCGAGGCCGGCGTCGATGCGCGTGGCCGGCAGCTCGCGCAGCGCACGGTGCAGGCCCGTGCAGGCTTCGGCGCGAGTGGCATAACGGCGGGATTCGCCGGCGACGTTGAGCGACCACGGCCAGGGCACGATGCGGCCTTCGCGGCGCACGCCGCTTTCCTGAAGGGCGACGGCGTACAGCACGCTCGACGGCACGCCGGCGCGCTGCGCCGCCAGCTGGTATGCCGGCGGGGGGAGTTCCTGCGCACCGGCAACGCCCGTTGCCAGGCTGGCGGCCAGCAGACTCGCCGCCAGCGGCCGGGCGAGGCTCATGGCAACCGCTGCCATCGGCCTTCGACCTGGCGGACGGTGGCGGGCAGCTCGCCGGGCAGTCCCAGCGACAGCCAGCGGCCGCCATCGTGGTTCAGGGTGATCTGGCGGTTGCGCACCTTGTCCGGGTCGATGCGGACGCGGCGCGCCCACTCCCGGATCCGCGCGTCGTCGGCCCGGCTACCCACCACATAGACGTCGAACGGCGAGCCGGCCGCCTGCAGGCGCTGCACGGCCTGGTCGCAAGGCGTGCAGCCATCGCGCACGAACACGGCCGTGCGTCCACTGCCGCCGACCGCCGTGCGTGCGATGCCCGGCGATGCCGCGTCGGGCAGATTGACGCGCTGTGCGCCGGGATGCAGCCGCTGCCATGCTTCGTCGTAGGCGCGCTGATAGGCCAGCAGCTTCTCCACGCGGCGCGCTTCGGCCTGGACCTGCAGTTCTGCATAGCGGCGCCGTTCCTCGTCGGAGCGCGCCTCCATGCCCAGCGCCGTGAGTGGATCGAGGTTCGGGGTGTAGATGCCCAGCGGCCCTTCCATCAGCTCGCGGTAGCGCGTCCATTCCTCGCCACGCAGCCCCCAGTCGCCCGCCAGGCGTTCGTCCTGGCTGCGCTCGACCTGGCTCTGCACGGTCCGCGACTGGGCAGCGGGAGCCGGCTGGGCCCAGGCCGGAACCTGGAGGGCGACCATCAGGGCTGCGGCAAGGAACGACGGTCGTTGCATGGCACCGGCCTCCGTTAGGGAATCGCCAGCCGGCGGGTTTGTTCGCCGAGGCGGAACACGGCGGTCTTGCCGTCGATGGCGTCGAGCCGCCACTGGCCGACGGTCTCGCCGGGGAGTACGACCTGGATCTGTGTGGGCGACCAGCCAGCGCCGGTCGGCGCGACCGACAGACTGCGCTGGCCCGCGCGCAGCTCGACGCCGAGCACCTGGAACGGGATCGGGTCTTCCTTCGCAACGGCTGCTGCCGGGCGCGCCGCGCGGGGCTGCACCGGTGCGGTGGGCCGCACGGCCGCTTGCCGTGCCTTGAGCTGATCCAGCTCAGTACGCACTGCCGCCAGTGCGTCGATGGTGGCCAGCCCGGACAGCGTCTTCTCGATCTGCGCGAGACGTGCGTCGAGGCTCTGGCGCGTTCCCTGCAGTGCCGCCACCGTGGCCGGCTCCGGCCGGGTCTGCAAGGCCTGGACGACGTCGGCCAGCTCGGCCACGCGCGCGTCGAGCTGCTGCACCTGGGCCTGCGTGGTATCGAGCTGCTGCCGCCCGGCGAGGTCGCCTGTCACGCGGAAGCCGATGACGATGGCCACGCTCAGGCCGATCAGCCATGCCCACAGCAACAACTGCAGCACGAGGGTCGCGGTGGATCGCGAGGCATGCGGGGCGCCGTTCATGGCTGCTCTCCTTCGACGATTGGGAAGGTCTCTGCGGCGCCGGGCGCTGGCGCGTCGGTGGCAGGTACGACGGGCGAGCCGACCGGGCCGACGAAGCAGACCTGCCGGGCACGGTCATCGGCCTGGAGATCCCAGGCCGGGCCGGCCAGTGTCAGCAGCGCGTCGCGCAACGTCAGCGGCCCCAGGCGCAGGTGCGCGGCCGGCAGCGGGAGGGAATACAGCTCGATGACGGCGTGCGCCGTCTCGCAGAGCTGGTAGCCACTGCGCTTGAGGACGTGGCGTAGGCCATCGCCGACTGTCGCGCGTGCGTCCTCGGGCAAGACCACGTCGACGACCTGCAGCAGCAGGTCGCGCTGCGCGGCGGTGGGCGCGAGCTCGACCAGGGTGTAGCGGCCATAGCGAACGACTGGCACGAGCTCCGGCTCGGCCGGAGCGGGGATGTAAACCGCCTCTTCGATGGGCGGTGGCGCAACCGGTGCTGCGGTCGTCGCGCAGCCGGTGGTCAAGGCGGTGGCCGCCAGCAGGCTGGCACCGGCCAGACGCCGGATCGGGCAATTGGCTTGCATGGCTCGGCTCTCTGGTGCAATAAGCCGATACCTTCGTTGGAGACGCCTGCTGGATCAGCAAACAATGCGAACCGTGCGCGGACCGGTTTGTTCAATGGCTGAATGGGGCGACTTCTAGGCGACTGCTACTATCAAAGGCCACACGGAAGAGGGATTTGAAATGCGGATTTCACGCGTCAGGCTGGTCAATTTCGCCAATTTCTCTGACGTGGATGTCGAGACCGGCGACAGCATCGTCATCGTGGGCGAGAACAAGGTCGGCAAGAGCAACTTCATTCGTGCCCTGCAGCTGATCCTCGACCCGGGATTGTCCGAGCGTGACCGGCAGCTGGGGCTTGAGCACTTCTGGGATGGCCTCGGCGCAGACAAGCTCGGCGAGACCATCGAGGTGTCGGTCGACCTGACAGACTTCACGGACGACCCGCGGCTGATGGCCCACCTCAACGACTGCGTCATCGATCCTGGGCCGCCCATGGTGGCGCGCCTGACCTATCGCTTTCAGCCCAAGGCCGGACTGACCGGGGCACCCGAATCGCTCAGGGACTATGAGTACGTGATCTTCGGCGGCAACGACCCCGAGATGCGTATCGGCGGCTCGCTCCGCCGCATGCTGCCGTTGGACGTCCAGGTTGCCCTGCGGGATGCCGAGAAGGATCTCGCGAGCTGGCGACACTCGCCGCTGCGGCCGCTCATCGAAGACCTGGCGGCATCGCTCGACGAAGATGCCCGCGAGGAGATCCAGCAGCAGGTCGACGCAGCGCAGCAGGAACTTGCCAGCCATGATGAGGTGATCGAGGCGGCAGAGCGGATCAGCGAGAGGCTGGTTGCCCTCGCGGGGGAGCAGCACGCTGTTCCACTGGACCTGGGCCTGGCACCGGCCCGGGTCGATGCCCTCTTGCGCAGCCTGCGGCTGCTGATCGACAACGGGGCGCGCGGCATCGGTGACGCGAGTCTCGGGACGGCAAACCTGATCTTTCTGGCGCTCAAGAGTCTTGAACTAGACCGGCTGGTGTCGGATGGCGAGCGCGACCACACCTTCTTCGTGGTGGAAGAGCCGGAGGCGCATCTGCATCCTCATGTGCAGCGGCTGGTATACCGCTACTTCCTGGGCACCGGTGCACAGGGCGACGAGGATGTGCCACCGCTAACGACGATCCTGACCACGCACTCGCCGCACATCGCCAGTGTTGCGCCGATACGGTCGATCGTCCTGCTGCGTCACGATGCGTCAGAGGGCAAGACCGTGGCGGTCTCTACGGCGAACGCTCCCTTCACTGAGCGCGACGAGGAAGACCTGCAGCGCTATATCGATGTCACGCGCGGCGAGATCTTCTTCTCACGGGGCGTCATTCTGGTCGAGGGTGATGCGGAGCGCTTCCTCATCCCTGCATTCGCGGAAGCGCTGGGCATCCCGCTCGACATGCTGGGAATCACGGTGTGCTCGGTGGGTGGCACCAACTTCACGCCTTACGTGAAGCTGCTGGGGCCTCATGGCCTGGACATCCCGCACGTGATCTTGACCGACCGAGATCCGGTCGACGGAAAGCCGCCGCGCGTGCGCCGTCGACTCGCCAACGTCCTCGACGTGGTCGAGCCCGACGACGACCACAGCGGATGGGATGTGGACGATGTTCTGGAGCGTGCCGGAGAACTCGGATACTTCGTCAATGAGAACACGCTGGAGCCTGAACTGTTCTACGGAGGTCTGGCCGAGGCGATGCAGCGAGTGATCAGACGGGAACTGCCTTTGAATCAGGCGAGCCGGGACGCATTGCAGGCTTGGGTGGACGATACCGACGACCTTGATGAAGAAGCGCTGCTGAACCTGATCGAGCGCATCGGTAAAGGGCGGTTCGCGCAGGCACTCGCGACCTTCGCCTCAGAGGACACCTGCCCGGACTACATCCGCGCTGCGCTTGAGCACATCCGTGATGCCGTCGTCTAGCGTCAGCTCGGCCTACCTGGCGCAGGCCGCAGACCTGGCTGGTAATCCCGGCCAGTTGGCCGCATACGAATCGCAGGGGCACTGCGTGGTGCTCGCCGGGCCTGGCAGCGGCAAGACGAAGACCTTGGTGCTGAAACTCGCACGCATCCTGGCCGAGGACGTGCGTGCGCCCCGTGGAGCGGCATGCATCACCTACAGCCAGGAATGCGCCCGCGAACTGACCCGCCGCCTCGAAGGCCTGGGGCTGCGAGAGGCTCCGAACTTGTTCATCGGCACGGTGCATGGCTTCTGCCTGCGGCATCTGTTGATGCCCTACGGGCGCCTGGCTGGACTCCCGATACCGTTTCCACTGGCGGTCGCGACGCAGCGCGTGAGCGACCGCCTGCTGCGGCAGTCGGGGGACGCACTCTTCGGTCCGAATCATCCCTACAAGGTCATCGATCTCGGTCGGCATCGGCGCTCGGTCCTCGACCGCAGCAGTGTTGTCTGGCGTAGCGAGGAGGAGCTCGCCGCCTGGGCGATCGCCTACGAAGCGGCGTTGCGCACCGAGGGACTGATCGACTACGACGACATGGTCGTCTTCGGCCAGCGGCTGATCGCCGAGCACGACTGGGTCTTGCCGCTGGTGCAGGCGAAGTTTCCAGTGCTCGCGGTCGATGAGTACCAGGATCTGGGCGTCGCGCTGCATCGGATCGTCAAGCGTCTGGCGTTCGACGGCGGCGTCCGCCTGTTTGCAGTCGGAGATGCGGATCAGTCGATCTATGGGTTCACCGGAGCCGACGGCGGCTTGCTCACGGAGTTGGCTGCGCGGGGCGACATCGAACGGGTCCAGCTCCAGCTGAACTACCGATCTGGCGCCAGAATCGTCGGCGCGTCGGAGTTGGCGCTGGGAGAGACCCGCGGTTACCGGGCGAACGACCCGGGACGCCAGGCATCCATCGCCTTCGTGATGCGTCCTGGCGGCTTGGCGGACCAGGCAGCGCATGCCATTGCCCAGATCATTCCGGCGGCGCTGGCCGCCAAGCCCGGTCGGACGCTCGGCGACATCGCCATTCTCTACACGGACTACCGCGCCGGGGATGTCGTCGCCGAGGCGGCGACGGCTGGTGGACTCGACTACATCCGGGTCGACACCGCGGCTCCGTATCGCAAGGTGGGTTTGACGAGTTGGGTCGAGGACTGCGCGGCCTGGTGCGCCGGCGGCTGGCGCACCGGCCGGCCCCAACTGCGGGGTTTGATTGACCGCTATCTTGCCTTCCGCCGCGCGCATCTGGACGAGGGCGAGGCCAGACGTGAGGGCCAGGCCCTGACCGCGCTGTTGTGGTCGCTGCGCCAGGATGCTCAACCCGCGCGTGAGTTCGTTGCGGCGCTTCGGACCGGCATCCTCGATGGACTGCTGGTCGCGGAGCCCGCGCTCGCGGACCAGAAGGAGCAGTTGGACCGCATGACGGCGGCACTCGCCGCTGGTGGCGCACTGGCTTCGCTGGATATCGTGAGCCTGGGGGGGCGAGACGGGTCGCCGGCACATCTGAATCTGCTGACCCTGCACTCGGCCAAGGGCTGTGAGTACGACGTGGTCATCATGGTCGGCCTCGATCTTGGAAACCTGCCATGGAACAGGGCGACTGCCGAAAAGCTGCGTGAGAGCCGGCGCCTCTTCTACGTGGGCCTGACGCGCGCACGCCATGAGGTCCACATGCTTTACTCGGGCTTCGTCGACACCCCCTATGGCGTCAAGCGGAATGGGCGTTCACCGTTTCTCGATGAGTTGGAGGAACGAATGCGTCTTGCAGGCCTGTAGCGGCTGCCGAGGCGGACCAAGCTTCAAGTCCGGCTGGTGAGCGGCATTCAAAGCAAAAAAAAGGCCGGCATCCCGATCGGGATGCCGGCCTTGTCGCAGGACTTACGCTGCAACGAGTTGCCGGGCCAGCGCCACTTCGACGGAATCACCGTCTTGGTTGAGCACGTCGAGCCCGGACTCGGGCACGTCGCCCGAGGTCGATTGCGAGACCAGGATCTTCTTGGCCATCAGGGCAAGGCACGTCATCTGCGACGTGGCCGCGTAGCCCAAGTAGATCACCTTGACGGCCAGGGTCTGGCCGATACGCCAGGAGCGTCGCGCCGCCTGTTGGAGCGTGTAGATGTTCCACCCCGACTGCATGAAGACAATCGTGGGGAACTCCAGCAGATCCAGGCCGGTTTTCACCAGTTCGGGATTGGTGATCAGCACATCGATCCCGCGGTCGAGCTGTTCGGCGATCCAGTCCTCGCGCCGTGAGGCATCCACGCTTGCGCGCAGTACCGCGACCCGAAAACCTTCCTGCTCCAACAGCATCTTCAACCGGCTGGTGGTGTCCCGCGTGCCGGTGTAGACCGAATAGACCAGGGTCTTGCGACCCGCGGCCTTTTCCTCGCGGCAGATGTCGATCAGCTCACGCTCTTTCGGCATGATCTCCAGCTCGTTGAACTGAGCCGGTGTGAAGCCGAGCACCTGCCGCGTACGCGGATGGCGCACGGTCTCGGCGCGGAAGCAGCAGTCGGACCAGGCCAACAGCACGTTGAGCACGACGCCCAGCAAGGTGGTGTCCCGCTTGCGCAGGGCCTCCTTGAGCTCCGCGGTCAGGCGTGTGGCCAGCTCGCGGTAGGCCTGGGCCTGGCCCGCGTCCATGGCGACCTCCCTGAACTCCTCGTCGTACGGCGGCAGGACGCCGCCGATGTCCCAAAGCTTGAGGAAGATGGTGTACGGCAACACGCACCGCAGCACGCCCTTCGGCCCGAAGCCCGGCGCCTTGACGGTTCTGACCGTGACCTTCGAGCCTTTGGCGGTCTTGTGGGCCGGCCCGTCGCTCTCGGAGTAGATGTCGCGCAGGACACCGTGGTCCCTCATGAACGCCATCGCAGCGGCGTTCATGCTGCCGCTGGCGCTCGGACGGTAGCCGTCCTCGATCATCCGACCAGGCAGGGCCCGGAACAGAAGGTGGAACAAGTCGTCCGCGTAGCCGCCCATCAAGGTGCCGGTCAGCAGCAAGGCCTTGCGGACCTTGGATGCGATGACGCCCATGGCCTGGCCCTGCGCCGACCCGCCCGTCTTGTACTCGTGTGCCTCATCGGCAATGAGCAAGTCGAACGTGCTCTGCGGCAGATACCGCTTCACATACTCCGAGGGCTGGTAGCCGCCTTCGCCGAGACCAAACTCCATCGAGGACATCGCGCGTTCCATGCGCTGTGCCTGGCGATCTGAGAACACCAGCTCGCCGTTGGCATCCATCAGGTTGATGAACTCATGGAAGTTGTCGCCGAGCATCGAGGCCAGGAAGGAATCGCCGAAGGTCTTCATCAGCTTGGCCGCGGTGGCTTCGCCGATCGTCGGGATCCGCTTCAAGGCCTTCAGCACGGCCGATGACTGGTCACTGCCGGACAAGGTGCGCGGCCGCATCAGCGTCCATAGGGCGGTGCTGCAGACGGCGCACTTGCGACGAGCGTCCTCGGCCTCCAGCTCCAGGGCGCTGACCGGCTCGCCGTCGAGGTTGTTGACGACCGTCCCGCAATGCGGGCAGGCCCCCACGACGCCGTGCCGGGTGCGCTTGCGCATGAAGGCAGGCTTCCAGTGGAAGCCCATCCTCATCCTGACGCGGCCGATGATGAAGAACTCCTGGCTGTCGCTCGGTACGTTCAACTGCTCGCGCAGCTTGATCAGTTTGAGCAGAGTGTCCGGGCCGTTGAGCACCCAGACCTTAGCGCCGGCGACGGTTTCGAGAATCTCCCGGCGCCACTTGTAGACCAGGTGCGGCGGGCTGAGGACGAGGGTGCGGCGATAGCCTTCGGCGTGGAGGACGGCCGCCAGCGCGATGCCGACGGTGGTCTTGCCCGTCCCCATCTCGCCGTTGACGAAGGCAGCGCGCTCGCCTTGGTTGACGAGCAGTTCCGGCGACTGGGTGCACGAGATAATCCAAGATAATTCGGCGAGTCAGTGGTCGAGGTAAGCAGCTTGGCTCGCTTTCAGCGCGGTGCTTCAAGGATTTGCCGGGCAGGGCGCCCTAGTACGGCATGTTTCATGAGTCCATCGGACGCTCTCCCTAGACATCGATGTTTGCGGTATTATCAGGCGCGCCTGTCGGGGGGATTGGAGCCGTGAATACTGTGGTCCAATTAAAAGGACTGAAGTGTGGGAGCGGGCTCCCGTTGACGGCGGCGCGTGAGCCTAGCTCGCGCCATCGGGATGCGCTCCGATTGCTCTTCATCTTGGTGGCAGGCGGCGAAGACGCGGACGAGCCTACTCAGGATGTCGCGAAAATCTTTCGCGCCGAGAAGCGTTTGATGGCGATGGACTTCCTCGTTAGGTACCCCGACTACCTAGGGGATGCGCTGCTCGATCTCTATGAAGATACCGGAGAGCACGAGTTGCTTGGGGCCGTTCAGAGCATCTTCCAGAACGATGAGCCCTCTGTCCGAATGGTGCGCATGGTTCGCTGGCGGCACGGCGCCTACCAGAATGCGGAGGACGCACTCGCCATGCTGAGCTATTACGGCCTTGCCAGGCCGATGCAGCTATCCGGTGACGATGGCAAGGTGCGCCGCTACGAGTACCTTGTCTCCCCGCGCGCGATCTCTTTCCTTGAAAAGTGCGTCGAGGATCACCCAGACCTAGCGTGGTATCGGGATCGATTGACGTTGGTCATGCGCGTTGCTGCCGGCAAGAGCGGCTCTGCGCTCAAGGAGTGGCAGTACGAGCATCCGGAGTACGGAAGCACGATCCAGGGCGACGTGATTCCCACGATCCAGAAGCACGTCGAACAGCGTCTTGCCAAGATCGTCGGAGCGACCGCTTGAACAAGGAAAGGATTGTTGAGCCGACCGAGTCCGGTTGGATTAGGACAATAGCCGAGGACAGCGGCAGCCCTGAGGCGGATGTTCGTGGCGTGCTGTTGAAGTATGGGATTCGCGCGCAGACCACACCGCCGCGTGCCCGGAGTCTCCGTTTCGAAAGCGTCAAATTGACGGGGGTTCGAGTCGAGTCCGAACGCGATGGACCGTTCGAGCTTTCGTGGACGGGCCTCGAGGCCGGCATTTGGGTGGTGATGTCAGAGCGCAATCTGCGAGGTAAATCCTCGATTCTGAATCTGCTGCAAGCTGCGATCCGTGGCGACTTCCCAGGTCAGATGAAGGGCGATGTGTGGAGGTGGCTGGAGACAATCGACATCAGCTATCGCATTGATGACGTCCTGTATCAGCTGGAGGTGCGCAAGTCGGCGATAAAGGAGAATGCGGCAGACGGCACGGCGGTGCTCAGGCGAAGCCACGACGGCTCGTGGATCACGTTGTACGAAGGAGATGCAGGCGACGGGCTGAAGTCGCAGACCGAGCACCTGATGATGGAAGAGCTGGGCTTCCCGGTCATCTATGCCCATAACAAGAACACAGGGGGCCATCCTCATGGGTGGCCGTCGATCGCCTCGACGCTGTTTCTGTCCAGTTCCATCGAGCCGAAGGCTCTTTTCGGCGATATCGCTGTCGATGGGCTTCCCCTCAGGCTGCTGCAACTGTTCGTCGGACTGCCATGGGTCTCCACGTACAGTGCTGCTTTGACCGCGCAGAAGCAGGTCGAACAGGCGTTGTCGGTTCGGCCCAAGCATCCCGGCCTCGGTGCGGTGCTGGCCGCCAAGATCTCCGACGTCGAGCGCAGGCTTTCCGAAGCCAAGGGGGCGGCAGGGAACGGTGGACGGGACGCAATCCGACAAGAACTGAAGCGGCTCGACGAGCAGACCCATGCCGTGAGGGCCGCTGCGCTAGCAGCTCAGATCGCTTTGGAGGCCGACGCGGCGACTGCGGCGAGCGTGCGGGCCAGTTATGACAACGCGCGGCGAAGGCTCAAGCAGCTTGAGGAAGAACGCTCTGCAGGGTACTCGTTTCGTCAGCTTAGCCCGACTTGCTGCCCATCCTGCGAGACTGCCTTCGATAAGACCGCGCCGGCAACTCCACAAACGGATGGAGGCACCTGCGCTTTGTGCAAGAGTGATCTGCCTGACCACGACGACGACTTGGACAGCGAGCGCATTCAGGACGCACAGACCCACGTGCAAGAGCTGTTGAAGTCTCTGGAGGAGGTCAAGACCAAGCTCAAGCTGACCGACGAAGCCGCCGTGGAGGCGACCGAGCGGCTCAATGCCGCCACTCGCAGGGCGCAGGCCCTTCAGAAGTCCCTGTCCGCATTGCCGGCCGATCCAGAGCTCGTCGTGGTGCGGCTGGAGGCCAAGCTCCAGCAGTTGCGCGAGGTGTCAGAATCGCTGACATCTCCGGGCGGAGACGACGCGCAGACGCAGGGCGAACTCAGTATCCTGCGTGCCGCGACAGATGCCAGCAAGACACTAATGAGCGGCATGCAAGCGGACGTTCTAGATGAAATCGCCGCGTCCGTGATGACCCTCGCCAAGAAGTTCGGCGTCTCCAATGTCACCAGCATGCAACTCGATGGGGGGGGTAGGCTGAAGATCCGTCAGGGCGGTGCTGACATTTATTTCTCTAGTTTGACGGTGGGCGAAAAACTGCGCATCAAGATCGCAAGTTCGCTGGCCGCGGTGCAGGTAGCCAAGCGCCGTGGACATGGCCGGCACCCGGGCCTTTTGATCATCGACTCTCCGGGCGCGGAAGAGGTTGTGAGCGCGGATCTCGAGCAGATGCTCGACAGCGTAGCGGCGGCGGCGAAAGAGATCGGAGGCATCCAGATCATCATTGGCACGATTGCGCGCAAGGCCGTGGAAGATGTCGTGCCCGACACGCATAGACTGCAGGTCCGGGGCGACGGTTACCTCTTCTGACCGGCGGCGACGATGGAAACTACTTATCGGTTGTTGGCCCAAGACGGCACGACCATCGCGGATCCGGGATCGGCCCACGAAGACACGCTGTTAGACGCGGTTGATCGGCTACATGCTGGGCTGGAACGCGTCGATGCATTCACCTGGCTGTCCGGCTGGGCCGCGGCTGACGCCGTCCAGCGGGCGATGCAGCGGTTACTGGCGCAGGAAGACGATGCAACGTCTATCGCGGAAATGGTCGATTGTCTCGACGAGCTGTCCGCGATACCGCAGGCGCTCCGACGACGAGCATGGGAAACCTTCCGCGGGCGTTTCGAGCCCCGATACGAACATGACTGGATGCGTGCGCAGGCGCTGCGCGGCGCTCTTGTCGTCGCACAGGACGATCCGGTACTGCTAAGGCGCCTACAAGCCTACCTTCTGGATGTGGCCACGGACGACAGCGGCGCGTATCTGCGGCATGTCGCAAAGGTCTCCGGCGCCATCTTGCGAAGGTATCCCGACGACGACTTTCGGGCGCTTCTCATGCGGCTCACGGGTACCGGTGCTGCCGCAGACGAAGCGGCATTCGCGCTCGGACTGGATCGGCTGCAGGAAGGGCTGAAGGCCAGGACGCACGCTGAACTAACCTCGGCGCTCACCGCTGCGCAGGACTGGTTTCGCCTTTCGGTGGCGAAGAGTGAAGAGCGTTCTGATGCTGCGCTTCACTCGATCTGCACGTCCGTCCTGATCAATGTTCAAGTCAGGGGCCTGCACGCCGAACTGATATTCGATTTAACGAAGCTCCGGCGGGCTGCCATTACGTACGCTGCATATGCGCAGCACCGCCACTCCGCGACATCGTGGCTGGGCGTCTCCTCACGGGAGCGATTCCATTGGCTGTCGATGGCGACCAGGCTCGCGGTGATCAGTCAGACGGTTGCGAAAGGCGTGTGGCTGCAAGCAGCCACGGTGATCGAGGAAGAACTGCTTGCCATTTTTTTCGCGGGCGAGAGGGTGTTCTCGCGGCCCGACGCACACGGAATGGAGTTGCTCGGACGGCAGGCGCTCATCCAGTCGCTGACTCGACGACGATATTGCCTGCAAGTCTTGGATCAGTGGCTCGTCGAGAATGCGGCGAGCGATCTCGCCGCAGGCGTTGTGCAGCTGCGCGCTTCCGTACAGCAATCGCTGGAAGAGGCCCTCCATCGAAGCCCTTTTGATGAATCGACCGGAGGCCGGCTGGTCGATTACCTCAAACAATCCGGCCTCGATGAAACGACGGCCGCCATGACGGCTGCGCAGATCGACGCGAGCGTCGACCGGAACCAGGCGGTGTCGCCACTCTGGTCCGCGCTTATGGAGCAACTGTCGGGCTGTTCCGACTACGAGCACGGCCAGCCCAGGGTGCTGCTTGAGAACATGTGCACGTTCCTCCTGCGGTTCCTGGAGTTCCGTGCCAACTCCGGAAGGAGCACTGATCCGTCGAGCGAGTATGTGTTCCGGCGCGGTGCCAACTTGCCGGTCGAACATGATCTGCAACTGGATTTTCTGAAGTTCCTCGCGATGGTCGACGCAACATCGTTCCGTGCCGAGGCCAGCGATATTGGCGGAGGGCGCGCCGATATCGCGATCGAATACCGTGGTGTGAGAACGATCGTAGAAGTGAAGAAGGATGACGACGTGCCTTGTAATGCGACCCTGGCAGCGCGATATGCCGGACAAGCCACAGGATATCTGACGACGGGCGTGCGCTTCGGGTTCCTGCTCGTGCTCGACCTGACGGACCGAAACGGCCATCAGCCCCACCTGTGCGAGCAGATCAGCGTGGAGCGCAAGGTGCCTGACGGCTCCCAAGTGGAGTATCACATCGTGGTCGCCAGGGTGCAGGCCAAACGCAAGACGCCGCATCAACTGCGATAGCTGCGTAATCGCGCTTCGCGGCGACCGAGATCCAGGAAGTCCGCGCGCTGCTAAGCTAAGCTTGCAGCCACCGCCCGCCGCAAACCGTTGCTAATCAGCGCAATCATCGCAATCGAGCCCATCAACGTTGCGCTGCCGGCCTTGAATCGCCGGAGGAGCTCAAGGGCGAGTCGGTGCAGCTGTCTTTGGAGGGAGGCACCTCGACCGCATGAGGCGACAACACTTGTATCAGCACTTCCGGTGTGAGGGGTGCGACTCCAGCGAGCCGAGAAATGCTGGCCTTGAGGTATGAAGGCCGGGTCGATTTGCGGACTGATCTTCTTGGCTGTTGATGGTGTTGATTGGATGGCTCTGGACGATGTGGCTTGTCAGACGCCGCACTCTGGTCCAAAATGTGGTCGCAACTCGCGAACCGAGTTCAAAGAACGCTTTTTAAATCAGCGGCTTGGACGCATCTTCTCGTTCCCATCACCCGCTCCAGTTCCAGCGGCGGCACCATCGACGATGGTGTCGCCGTTTTCGTTGCAGCTGTTCCCGTCGATCCTCGATGCGGCCCGTCGGCGCCGCGTGCTTGCCCGGTCCTGCGATGAAGCTCGCGATCCTGTCCCGCAACACCAAGCTTTACTCCACCCGCCGGCTGGTCGAGGCCGCACGGACGCGCGGTCACACCGTGCGCGTGCTCGACCCGCTGCGCTGCTACATGCGCATCAGCAGCGAGGGCTTCTCATTGCGCTACAAGGGGCGTCCGATCGAGGCCTTCGATGCGGTGATCCCGCGTTTCGGCACCTCGGTGGCGCGCTATGGCAACGCAGTGCTCCACCAGCTCGAGTTGATGGGCAGCTTCGCGCCCAATCCTTCGGCAGCATTCGCACGGGCGCGCGACAAGCTGCGCTGCCAGCAACTGCTGGCCGCCGAGGGCATCGGCCTGCCGGTCACGGTGTTCGGCGACAACCCCGACGACACCGACGACCTGCTGGCGATGCTTGGTCCGCCGCCGCATGTGATCAAGCTCAACGAGGGCATGCAGGGCGCTGGCGTGATGCTGACCGAGAAGCCATCGGCCTCGCGTGGCGCGGTCGAGGCCCTGCGCGGCCTGTATGCCAACTTCCTGGTGCAGGAGTTCATCGCCGAGGCCCAGGGCGCGGACCTGCGCTGCTTCGTGGTCGGCGACCAGGTCATCGGCGCCATGCAGCGCCAGGCGCCGGCGGGGGACTTTCGCTCCAATCTCCATCGCGGCGGCAGCGCGAGTGCGGCGGTCGCAACTGAGGAAGAGCAAGCGGTCGCGGTGCGCGCGGCCCAAGTGGTGGGCCTGGGGATCGCCGGGGTCGATCTGATCCGTTCGGACCGGGGACCACTGGTGCTCGAGGTCAACGCCTCGCCCGGTCTGGAGGGCATCGAGGCGGTGACGGGGCAGGATATCGCCGGGGGCATCGTCGAGCATCTGGCCGCGCGGGTCGGGGCTGGACGTCCGCGACGTGCGCGGCGTCATGGATCCAACGGAACCTGAACGTTTTTTTTCCGTATTTCGACGGATCTCACCCCTAATCTGAGCGTCCGGAATGCGCTTGCGCTCTCTCCCCCGGCTTCGGCCGGGGCGCAGCGGATAACGGCAATCGGGGCAACACTCCTTTGACCCGGGCGGCCAACGTCCGGGTCTTTTTGTGTGTCGCGCCTTGGCATGGGCGGTGGCCCGGTTCGATGGCATGATCCGCGGGCGGCCTGACGGGCGCCTTGCAATCGGATCACCAGGGAGTGGCGCGTATGAAGCGGTCGATCGGTATCGGTCTTGCAGTGTTGTGTGTCTTCTCGCAAGCGGTCTGGGCCGGTGATGGCGTGGTCGATATCGAAAGTGGTGCTTTCGAACGGCAGCGCGCCGCGGTGCTGGCAGACCTGTCCGGGGGCGAGGCGTACGCAGAGATTTCGCCCTCGGACAAGCAGACAGTGGTCTCGCTGCTGGACCGGATGCAGGGCGTGATCGAGAAGACATCGAGCGTGGATGCGTTGCATGAAACCGAACGCGTGCGGTTGTTCAACGACCAAGAGCAAGTGAACACGATCCTGACGCGTGCGAAAGCCGACAGCCGGCTGGTCTGCCGTCGCGAGACGCCGATCGGATCGCGGCTCCCGCAAACCAACTGCATGACGGTCGCCGAGCGCCGACGTGCGACCGAGACATCACAGGAACGACTGCGCTCCCGTGGTGTAATGAAACCGACCGACCCAAGGTAAGAAAAAGGCGCATCCATGCATATCCTTGTCATCGAAGACAACCAGGACATCGCCGCCAATCTCGGGGATTACCTCGAGGACCGCGGCCACACCGTCGACTTCGCCGCCGACGGCGTCACCGGCCTGCATCTGGCGGTGGTCCATGATTTCGATGCGATCGTGCTCGATCTCAATCTGCCGGGCATGGACGGCCTGGAGGTCTGCCGCAAGCTGCGCAACGACGCGCGCAAGCAGACGCCGGTGCTGATGCTCACCGCCCGCGACAGCCTCGACAACAAGCTCGCCGGCTTCGACTCGGGTGCCGACGACTATCTGGTCAAGCCGTTCGCGCTGCAGGAGGTTGAGGTCCGCCTCAATGCGCTGTCGCGCCGCGGCAAGGGCGCGCACACGCGCGTGCTGGAAGTCGGCGAGCTCGAGTACAACCTCGACACCCTCGAGGTGCGTCGCCAGGGCAAGCTGCTGCAACTCAACCCGACCGCACTCAAGATCCTGCAGTCGTTGATGGAGGCCTCGCCGGCCGTGGTCACGCGCCAGGAGCTCGAGACCCGCGTCTGGGGCGAGGAACTGCCGGACTCCGACTCGCTGCGCGTGCATATCCATGGCCTGCGCGCGGTCGTCGACAAGCCGTTCGATCCGCCCTACATCCAGACACGGCACGGGATCGGCTACCGGATCGCCGTGCCCGATGCCGCCAACTGAGGTCGCGACGGGCCGTCCGGCCCGGGTCCGCGAGCGCCGCTACCGGCGGCGCCTGCGCAGCCGCATCATTCTGTCGTTCGTGCTGCTCGGGCTCGGGCTCACGACGCTGTTCGCGTTCCTGACCCAGGAAGCCCGCGACCGCGTGGAGAACACGCTGGTCGAGGACCTGATGAATCGCAACATCGACGAGTATGCGCGGCGCTACTACGTCGACCCCTCGCGTAATCCCGCCGCCCCGGTCGAACAGATCCGCGCGCGCGTGGTCAAGCGCGACCGGTTCGAGGAGCTGCGCTATGAGCAGCCCGACTGGTATGAACTGGGCGACGGCATCCACAACCTCAGCGGCGTCGACGAGGACGGCACGCCGTTCATGTACAAGCTGGCGGTGCGCAAGACGCCGGAGGAATGGTTCTTCCTGGCCTACGACATGACCGAGACTGTGCGCGGCGCGACCCAGTTCCAGCGCGCCATCTTCGGTTCGGTGGTCATGGTGTCGTTGCTGTCGGGACTGATCGGTTGGTGGTCGGCCGCGCGGGTCATGAGCCCGGTCTCGGAGCTGGCCAAGCGGCTCAGCCGCTCGGGCGACAGTTCGCGGCCGCAGGCGCTGGCGCCGCATTTTCCCGACGACGAGGTGGGGCAGCTCGCCAGCGCGCTCGACGACTATGCCTTCCGGCTCACCGAAGTGGTGCAGCGCGACCGCGAGTTCAATGCCGACGTCAGCCACGAACTGCGCACGCCGCTGGCGGTCATCAAGGGCGCGGTGGAGTTGCTGCTGTCGCGGCCGGACCTGGACGAGAAGACTCGGACCCGGCTGCTGCGCATCCAGCGCGCCGAGCAACAGTGCACCGACCTGATCAGCGCGCTGCTGCTGCTCTCGCGCGAGGAGCGCGGACATGGCGCGACCGACATCGGCCGCGTCGTCGAGCAGTTGTTCGACGCGCACCGCCCGCAACTGGTCGGCAAGCCACTGGAACTGCGCCTGGAGGCCGAGCAGCCGCTCGTCGTCGACGCCCCCGAGGCTGCGGTCACCGTTGCGCTGGGCAACCTGGTCGGCAATGCGATCAAGTACACCCAGGAAGGCGAGGTGGTCGTGCGCGTGCGTGCGCACACCGTGGAGGTCGCTGACAGTGGCCCGGGTCTGAGCGCGGAGGATGCAGCCCGGCTGTTCGAACGCGGCTATCGCGGCACGCACGCCGAGCACTCGCAGGGCGGTGGCATCGGCCTGTCGATCGTACGTCGGCTGTGCGATCTGTATGGCTGGCAGGTGCGGGTGGTCCCCGGCGCGGTGCGCGGAGTCGTGGCGACCCTGTCGTTCCGCCCTGACTGAGCTGCGCGCGCCGCGCCGCGCGCAGGTTGCCTTCCTCGCGGTGCCCGGTCGCCGTCGACGCCCGCGCTGCGGCCTGCGGCGCTAGAGCCGGATCCACCAGCAGTCGAAATGGCGGTGGAGCGAGAACACCGTCTGCGAGGCGCCGGTCCCGCCGGGGCCGGTCTGGGTGACGCGCAGCGACGATGGCGGTTGCACACGCGCGGCGGCCGGCAGCTCGCGTGCGCTCGCCCACCCGGCGAACCCGCCAGGCGCGCTTGTCGCCGTGGCGGCCGGGCGCTGGGCGACGATATCCACCAGCGGCCGCTGCGCGATCGCGTCCAGGCGGTCGAGAATCCGGTCGCTGCCGGTGCTGTTCATCCCACGCCAGTGGTAAAGCGATGCGAGGCGGTTGGTGTCGCGGCTGTCGATCGCATGGCTCAACTCCTGGATCAGACCACGCAGATGGCGCTGGCATCCGCTGCGGTACGCGGTGACGGCAGCCGCGCCGGCACCGCGCTTGGGGCCGGTCGTTGCGCCGACCGCGCTGCAGGTCCGGTCGGTATAAACGGTGCCGCCGTCGGGCGCGACGCAGCGCCGGATCTGGGCATGCGCTGTCTTGTCCAGCGTCGCGGCGGCGACGGCGAGCAGCGGGAGCAGCAGCGTGACAGCGCGACGGGGCATCGGCGCAGCCTAGCGCCTGGCCGGTGACCGCGACAGTGGCCTCAGGCCAGGCGGGACAGGATGGTCTGGGTCGGCTTGGCGAGGTTGAGTGTGTAGAAATGCAGCGCCGGTGCGCCGCCGGCGATCAGCCGTTCGCACAGGCGGGTGACGATGTCGGCGCCGAGTGCGCGAATCGCCGCCACATCGTCGCCGTGGGCCGCCATGCTGCGTTGCATCCAGCGCGGGATCTCGGCGCCGCAGGCTTCCGAGAACCGACGCAACTGGCTGAAGTTGGAGATCGGCATGATGCCCGGCACGATCGGGACCTCGACACCGGCACGGCGCGCGCTGTCGACGAAGTGGAAGTAGGCGTCGGCGTTGTAGAAGTACTGGGTGATCGCGGCGTCGGCGCCGGCATCGATCTTGGCCTTGAAGTGCGCCAGATCGCGGCGTGCGTCCTCGGCCTGCGGATGCACTTCGGGGTAACAGCCGACCTCGATGCGGAAGCGGTCGCCGAACTCGCTGCGGATGAACGCGACCAGGTCCGAGGCATGGCGCAGATCGCCGGGCTGGCCCATGCCCGAGGGCAGATCGCCGCGCAGCGCGACGATGCGGGTGCAACCGATCGCGCGATAGAGCTTGAGCAGTTCGCGGATCTCCTCGCGGCTGCCGCCGACGCACGACAGATGCGGGGCCGCCTCCAGCCCGTGATCCTGCTTGAGCCGGCGCACGGTCTCTGGCGTGTGGCTCAGGGTCGAACCGCCGGCGCCGAAGGTGCAGGACACGTACTCGGGCGCATACGCGGCAAGCTTCCCGGCGGTCCGGTGCAACTGCTGGCGTTGCTCGTCGGTCTTGGGCGGGTAGAACTCGAAGCTGACCGGGATCATGCGCGACCTGGGACGGAGGTGAGGCAGAAGCATATCTCTTTATCGCGATGGATATAAGAGATTCCGGATTGGGCGCGTTCCCACTGGCTTGACGCGGAGCTCACTAGGCTCCAGCCACGACGTCGCATGCGCCGACCCGGGGCCGGGCGCATCGATGCCTGGTCGGTCGAGGAGTCGGAAATGAAAAAGTTCTTCAAGGTGGCCGTCGGCATAGTCGTCGTGCTCGCGATCGCTGTCGGTGTATTCCTGTACTGGCCGCTGTTCGAGCGCGCGCCGCCGGAACCGGAGAATGCCGAGCCGGTGGATGTGGTGCTGATCGGCGCCGGGATCATGAGCGTCACCCTGGCCACCTATCTGCAGGAACTCGAACCGGACTGGCGGATCGAAATCTACGAACGGTTGGACGGGGTGGCGTTGGAGAGTTCGGACGGTTGGAACAATGCCGGCACCGGCCATTCGGGCTTCGCCGAGCTCAACTACACGCCCGAGCGCGAAGACGGCTCGATCGAGACCGCGCGTGCGGTCGACATCGCCGAACAGTTCGAGATCTCGCGCCAGTTCTGGTCCCACCAGGTCGAGGCCGGACGGCTGGGGACGCCCACCGATTTCATCAATCCGACCCCGCACATGAGCTTCGTCTGGGGCGACGACAACATCGACTATCTGCGCCGCCGCCACGCGGCGCTGTCCAAGGAGCCGCTGTTCCACGGCATGGAGTTTTCGCAGAATCCGGCGCAGATCGCGCGTTGGGCGCCGCTGATGATGGAAGGCCGGGACCCCGCCCAGCGGATCGCCGCGACCTGGATGCCGCTGGGCACCGACGTCAACTTCGGGGTGATCACCCGGCAGCTGACGCAGGCGCTGGAGCGCAGTCCGCGGTTCGGGCTGCACCTTCGCCACGAGGTGCGCAAGCTGCAGCGCGGGGACGATGGCAACTGGACGGTCGCCGTGCACGACCTGGCAAACGATCAAACGCGGTCGATCCGTGCCCGGTTCGTGTTCGTCGGCGCCGGTGGCGCGGCGCTGACGCTGCTGCAGCACTCGGGCATCCCCGAAGCCGCCGACTATGGCGGCTTCCCGGTCGGTGGCCAGTTCCTGGCGACCGACAATCCGGCGGTCACCGGCCGCCACGAGGTGAAGGCCTACGGCAAGGCCGAAGCGGGCTCGCCGCCGATGTCGGTGCCGCATCTGGACGCACGCAAGCTCGACGGCAAGCCGGTGCTGTTGTTCGGCCCGTTCGCATTGCAGAGCACGCGGTTCCTCAAGCATGGCTCGTGGTTCGACCTCTTCTCGTCGGTCAACAACCACAATGTCACCGGCATGCTGCGCGTCGGCGCCGAGAACCGCGACCTGGTGGGCTATCTGATTCAACAGGCTCGGCTGTCGGATGCCGATCGGTTTGCCGAGTTGCAGAATTACTACCCTGACGCCAAGCAGGCCGATTGGCGTCTGGTCACCGCGGGGCAGCGCGTGCAGGTGATCAAGCGCGATCCGCAGAAGGGCGCGATCCTGCAGTTCGGGACCGAGATCGTCACCGATGCCGACGGCAGCATCGCGGCGTTGCTGGGGGCCTCGCCCGGCGCATCGACCTCGCCCAAGATCATGCTCGACGTGCTGCGGCGTGCGTATCCCGAGCGCATGGACGGGCCCTGGCGCGAACGCATCCAGACGATCGTGCCCTCCTATGGGCAGGCGCTGAACACGGACGTGGCGCTGACCAACCGCATCCGCGGCATGACCAGCCGCGTGTTGCGCCTGCCGTATCTCGAGGTGCCGCCGGCCGCGGTCGGCGACGGCCAGCCGCCGGCCGCGAACGACGAACTGCATGGTCCCGACGAAGGGCCGGACGAGGCTGCGCTCGACCGGCGCATGCAGGCCCTGTAGGCGCCATGGAGGCGGCGCTCTTGGGGGCCGCCTCGTGCTCCGTGCCCCGTGCGGTTACCCTGGCGCGCCATGCCGATCGCCCGCAGATGTCCATCGTTCTCACGCCCTTCGCCCGCCCTCGTCTGTTTCCCCGCGTCCCGCGCGGCAACACGATCCAGGACACGACGCCCGAGGCATTCGAGGCGCATCTCAACGCGCAAGCACCGGTCGCCGTGCTCGACGGCTATGCGCCGTTCTGCAAGCTGCATGTGCACCGCAATTGGACGTCGACACGCTGCCTGACCGCGCCGATCACCGAAGCGAACCGGCATCTGCTGCGCTCGGCCTACGAGGCACGCAGCTCCGCCGAGCTCCCGGTGCTGGTGCGCTGGTTCGAAGGCGTGACGCCGCCGCGTGCGGAGTATCTGGTCGTGATCCTCTACAGCGCCGAGCAACTGGCGAAGGAGCGTGCGCCGATCGATGCCGACTGGGGCGTGGTCGGCTGTCTGTATACGGCCGAGCCTGCGGAGATCCCGATGGCGCCGATCACGATGATGCGCAATGCGCTTGGGGTCGAAGAGGGCGGTTCGGGGGTACCGCTGGACCCGGAGGCCTATCGGCGCAGCGTCGCGTTCTGGGAACGCAACGCCAACTGGCGCCCTTGATCGCGCGACGCCGGTGGCGGCGTCGCGTTGCGGCATCGTGCCCGCGGGAGCGAGGATTTACGGCAGCGAATGCAGGCGCACGCCCTGCACGACCCGGTTCACCGTGCCCTGTGCATTCGGGCTGTCGGGCCGCACGCCCAGCGCCCGCGAGGCGTGGAAGGCGAACAGCTGTGCCACGGCGACGTAGGGCCACAGCAGGTCGAGATCGTGGGCGCGTTCGAGCCCGGCCACGCGCACCGCATCGCGCGCCGGGCCATGCGGCGCGGCGGCGGTGACCTCGATCACGCGCGCGGCCACGCCATCGCCGCGCAACTCGTCGAGCAGGTCGAGATCGTAGCGCCGGGTCAGCGGATCGTTGGACACGAAAACCACGACCAGCGTGCGTGCATTGACGAAGGTCTTGGGC
>NZ_JBBAXQ010000013.1:0-115155 GCF_037198055.1 Luteimonas sp. gir | reverse complement strand
AGGCACCGGCCGAGCGCGAGCAGACCGTCCGCGTCGACACTCGGCGGCTCGATGCGATCGTCGACCTGGTCGGCGAACTGGTGCTGGCCCGCAACCGCCTCAAGACACTGCGCGCTCGATTGCGCGACGAGGACCTCGACCGCGCCGTCGCCACCCTGGACAACGCCACTGCGCGCCTGCAGGGCGCGGTGATGCGCACGCGCATGCAGCCGGTCGGCAAGGTGTTCTCGCGGTTTCCGAAGGTCGCTCGCGATGTCGCCCGCGCGCTCGACAAGGAAGTGGACCTGGAACTGGTCGGCGCCGACACCGAGCTCGACCGCAACCTGGTCGAAGCGCTGGCCGATCCGCTGATCCACCTGGTCCGCAACGCGATCGACCATGGCGTGGAGACGCCGGACCTGCGCGAGGCGACCGGCAAGCCGCGCGCCGGCAAGGTCCGGCTGATCGCCCAGCAGCAAGGCGATTACGTCGGCATCGAGGTCCAGGACGACGGCGCCGGCATCGACCCCGAGCGGCTGCGCGCCAAGGCGCGCGAGAAGGGCCTGATCGACGCCGAATCGGCCGCACGTCTGAACGCCGAGGAATGTCTGCATCTGATCTTCCTGGCCGGCCTGTCGACGCGCACCGAGGTCAGCGACATCTCCGGCCGCGGCGTCGGCATGGACGTGGTGCAGTCACGGATCCGCGAGCTCGGCGGGCAGATCCAGGTGCAATCCGAACTCGGTCGCGGCAGCCGCTTCACGCTGCGCGTGCCGCTGACGCTGGCGATCCTGCCGACCCTGCTGGTCCATGCCGCAGGCGATGCCTACGCCTTGCCGCTGGCGCGGGTGCAGGAAGTGCTGCATGCACCGGCACGCACGGTCAACTGGTTCGATGGCCGCGCCGCGCTCGACCGCCGCTCGCATACGCTCTCGCTGCTCGACCTGCGGCACTGGCTCGACCGGCCGGCGCTCGATACCGCGTTGCTGACCATCGTGGTGCTGCAGCGGGGCGACAGTCGCTTCGGCCTGGTGGTCGACGAAGTGCGCGGGCGCGAAGAGGTGGTCATCAAGCCACTGCCGCGCGCGTTGCGCGGCCTGCCCGGCTATGCCGGCGCGACCCTGATCGGCGATGGACGGCTTGCACTGATCCTCGACGTGGACGCGCTGCGCGGCCCCTGAGCCCTCGGGGCACGGCTCAAGTCGCCGCGCCCGACGCCGATATCGCGATCATGGACCTTTTCAGCGTCGTCGGACTCGTGCTCGCCCTCGCCGCCCTGGTGGGTGGCAGCATCCTCAAGGGTGCCGGGCTCGGCGCGCTGTGGTCGCCGGCTGCCTTCGTGATCGTGATCGTCGGCACGCTCGCCTCGATCCTGCTGCACACCCCGCCGAGCGTGTTCAAGCGCGCGATGCGCATCCTGCGCTGGACGATCCGACCGCCGACCGCCGACCGCGGCGCACTGATTGCGCAACTGCTGGAGTGGAGCAACGTCTCGCGCAAGCAGGGCCTGCTGGGCCTGGAAGCCTATGTCGAGTCGCAGAGCGACCCGTTCCTGCGCAAAGGCCTGCAGATGCTGGTTGATGGTGTCGAACCGGAGGCCATCCGGCACATGCTCGAGATCGAACTGCACGGCGAGGAACAGCAGGACCTGGCCGCGGCGAAAGTGTTCGAGAGCATGGGCATCTACGCGCCCACGCTCGGCATCGTCGGCGCGGTGCTCGGACTGATCGCAGTGATGAAGAACCTGGCCGATCCGTCCAAGCTCGGCCACGGCATCGCCGCGGCGTTCACGGCCACCATCTACGGCATCGCCTCGGCCAATCTGTTCTTCCTGCCCGTCGCCTCCAAGCTCAAGAGCGTGATCGGCCGCCGCAGCGGCGAGCGCGAACTGGCGATCGAGGGCCTGATCGCGATCGCCCAAGGCGAGAATCCGCGCAACATCGAGGCCCGTCTGGCCGGCTTCCTGCACTGAGCCGGCGACGATGGCACGACGCGTCCACCACGAAGAACACGCCAACCACGAGGCCTGGGCGATTCCCTACGCCGACCTGATGACGCTGCTGTTGGCGTTCTTCGTCGTCATGTACGCGGTGTCCTCGCTCAACGAGGGCAAGTACCGGGTGATGGCCAGTTCGCTGGCGAATGCCTTCAGCGGCACGCCGCGGACGATCGACCCGATCCAAGTCGGCGACAATGTCTACCGCGATGCCAGCCTCAAGGCGCCGGTGCCGATTCCCGGCGGCGCGCGGCGCGGTCCGGGAAGTTCGTCGCCGGTGCTCGACTCGCCGCTGCAGCCGATGCTCGAATCGAAGATGCGCAGCGACCGCATCGACGACGGCGCCGACGGCGCGGCGCGTGCCGCCTCGCGCCAGCAACTGGCGCGCATCGCGCTGCAGCTTGAGGACGCGCTGTCGGAAATGGTGCATGCGCGGCTGATCACCGTGCGCCGCGCCGACCTCTGGCTGGAGGTCGAGATCAACAGCGACATCCTGTTTCCCAGCGGCTCGGCGACGCTCGACTTCGGCGCGCAATCGCTGCTCGGTCGACTGGCCGCAGTGCTGCGCGGGCTGCCCAATCCGATCCGGATCGAGGGCTACACCGACGACCGCCCGATCCGCACCGCGCAGTTCCCGTCGAACTGGGAATTGTCGGCCGCGCGCGCGGCCAGCGTGGTGCACCTGTTCGTGCGCGAGGGCCTGGCGCCCGAGCGGCTGGTGATGGTCGGCTACGGCGAACAGCGGCCCAAGGCCGACAACGCCAGCGAGGCCGGCCGCAACGCCAACCGGCGCGTGGTGCTGATGGTGCTGGCCGAGCCCGAGTCGACCCAGGGCCAGCCGATCGGCGGGCCGGCGCCTTCGCAGCCGGTGGCGATCGATGCCATTCCCGCGGTCGCCACTGACCACGCCCCCGATTCCCTGCCCCCCCATCCCCGAGGAGAGACCTGATGCGCGTCTGGGCGATCGCCAACCAGAAAGGCGGCGTCGGCAAGACCACGACCACGCTGGCCCTCGGCCGTGCGATGGTCGCGCGCGGACTGCGCGTGCTGCTGGTCGATCTCGACCCGCATGCCTCGCTCACCCGTGCGTTCGGCATCCCGACCGACCCACCGCCTGCCGGCGTGGCCGACCTGTTCGCCACCCCGCCCTCGAGCCTGGCCGCGCTGATGCGCGCCTCGCCGACCGAAGGCCTGGACTACGTCTGCGCGCAGACTGCGTTGGCGACACTCGAGCGCCGCAGCGCGACCCAGCCCGGCCTCGGCCTGGCGCTGTCGCAGGCGATCACCCGACACACCGGCGGCCACGATGCAATCCTGCTCGACTGCCCGCCCACGCTCGGCCTGTTGATGGTCAACGCCCTGGCGGCCGCCGACCGGGTGATCGTGCCCACGCAATGCGAACCGCTGGCGCTCTACGGCCTGGCCGGCATGGTGCGCACCGCCGAAATGGTCGAACGCTCCCGGCAGCGCCCGTTGCCGGTCTCGGTCGTGCCGACCATGTACGACCGCCGCACCCGCATCGGGCGCGAGACCCTGGCGCAGTTGCAGGACGAGTACGCGGGCAAGATCTGGGACGAGGCGGTCCCGGTCGACACCCAGCTCAGCAACGCCGACGCGCTCGCCCAGCAGGTGGTCAACGGCCATCCGCCGGGCCGCGCCTTCTCGGCCTACGGCCGCGCGCTCGATTGGCTGCTGGCCGAAGATCAGGCGCTGGAGCACGCCGCATGAACGCCGCCGAGGTCGTCGACGACTACCTCGGCGTGCTGCTGTCGGCGGCGCCGACGTCGGCGCCGGCAGCCGCCGCACCCGCGCCGCCTCCCGCGGTCGCCGCCACGCCCGTGACCGCCCCACCGGGCCCGACGCCGGCACCAGCACAGACCGCGCCGCCCCCGCCAGCTCCCCCCGCGACGCGGCCACGCCCGCCTGCACCCGCGCCTGCGGTGCGCGCGCAGCCGGCGCCCCCCGCGACGCCAGCCCCTGCGCCAGCCGCACCGCGGGTCGCCAGCGCCGCGGCCCGCGCCGACATTCCACCACCGCGCCGCAGCGGCGAGCGTCAGGCCCGCTGGCTGCGGCTACGCTGCGGCAGTCAGATTTACGGCCTGGAACTGCTGAAGATCCGCGAGGTCGTGCTGCCCGCCCCGCTGCTGCCGGTACGCGGCGCCTCACCGTGCCTGGCCGGCCTGATGAATCTGCGCGGCCAAGTCGTGCCGGTGATCGATCTGGGGCTGCAGTTGGGCGACACCGCGGTCGAGGACACGCCGGCGACGCGGATCGTCGTGCTTGAAGAACATGGCGACACCCTCGGCCTGCGCGTGTCCACGGTCGAGGACGTGGCCGTGGTCTCCGACGCCCAGATCGAAGGCGCCCACACCTCTCGCCTCGCCCCGGTCGGCGACCACCGCATCCGAGGCATCGCGCGCCTCGGCGGCGCGGTCATGCTGCTGCTCGACGCCTCCCGACTGCTGTCGATGCCGCTCTACACCGCCCGCTGAACCTCACGCGTCCATCCAGACGCGCTTGCTCACTTCGGATGGAAAGCGGCCTGCCGGCCGGAAGCCGCTCTTCCCTCGGCAAGGCATCCTGCCTTGACTCGGGCGCGCGCCATCCGTGGCGCGCTCGACGCGGCCACCGACCGTCAGTCCGCTGCCGCGAACATTGGCAGCCCGACTTCGGTTCGAGGAGAAGTCGCCTGTTTGCAAGACCAAGGTCAGAGTTCAGTTCTCGCGTTGCGAAATTGCACCCTGACCCCGGTTCGGCATCGTGCGCCTCGTCGGCACGGTCACGCTGCTGCTCGACCCCTCGCGACTGCTGCCAATGCCGCTCTATACCGCTCGTTGAGCCTCGCGTTCGGCGACGGATACGCTCAGCGAGACAGGTCTCCAACGAAATCACCGCGCTTCTAGCAGCGTGCCCCCAGCATGCGGCGTTGCACCGACCCGAAGGCGGAATGCAAACGCACGAGGCAGCGGACTGACGGCCGGTGGCCGCGCCAAGCGCGCCATGGATGGCGCGCGCCCGAGTCAGGACAGGATGTCCTGCCGAGGGGGAAGCGGCTTCCGGCCGGCAGGCCGATGCCCATTCGAAGTCACCCCTCATCGCCGCACGCAAAAAGCCCACCCTAAAGCTCGCCGCATCCCTGCCGCTAACCCGTCGTACCCCCGACTTTGCGGAGACGCGATGACCACCGTGGACCTGGGCGAGGATCTCGGCATCGAGACCAGCGCCGCACTCAAGGCACGGCTCGAGCCCCACCTGGCCCACGACCAGGACGTGCTGCTGGACGGCGCCCAAGTGCGACGCGTGCACACCGCCGGCCTCCAGGTGCTGTGCGCGTTCTTCGCCAGCCGCAGCGCCTCGGGCCGGACCACCGCACTGCACGACAGCAGCGCCGCCCTGCTCGACGCCATCCGCCTGCTGGGGATCGGCCACACGCTGGGACTGCCCAGCCCCCCTCGCACCCATTCGAACGCAAGCACAGTGGAGAACGCCGCATGAGCGCACGCATTCTGGTAGTGGACGACTCGGCCTCGATGCGCCAGATGGTCTCCTTCGCCCTGACCTCGGCCGGCTTCTCGGTCGAAGAAGCCGAAGATGGCCAGGTCGCGCTGGGGCGCGCCCAGGGCCAGCGGTTCAACGCCGTGGTGACCGACGTCAACATGCCCAACATGGACGGCATCGCCCTGATCCGCGCCCTGCGCGGCCTGCCCGATTACAAATTCGTCCCGATGCTGATGCTCACCACCGAGTCGGCGTCCGACAAGAAGGCCGAAGGCAAGGCCGCGGGCGCGACCGGCTGGCTGGTCAAGCCGTTCAACCCCGACCAGCTCGTCGCCACCGTCCAGAAAGTCCTGGGCTGACGCCCGCCTTCCGCCTCCGAATCCAGGTCACCCCATGAACATGGACATGCAGCGCTTCCACGCCACTTTCTTCGAGGAAAGCCGGGAAGGCCTGGAAGCGATGGAAGCCGGCCTGCTGCAACTCGAGCAGGGCGACCAGGACCCGGAGCTGGTGAACTCGATCTTCCGCGCCGCGCACTCGATCAAGGGCGGCGCCGCGACATTCGGATTCGATGCGGTTGCCGCACTGACCCACGTGCTCGAGACGCTGCTCGACGAACTGCGCGCCGGCAAGCGCAGCGTCGATGCCGCCGCGACGGACGCGATGCTGGCCTCGGTCGACGTCCTGCGCGCACTGCTGGCCGAAGCCGAAACCGGCCAGCCCGCCGACCCGGCCGCCGCGATCGCCGTGCAGGCCAGGCTCGAGGCCGTGCTCGCCGGTACTGCCGCACCCGCACCGGTCGCGGCCGCCGCGCCGGCCACGCCTGCGGCCGACCCCACCGCCGAGCCGACCGGCTGGCAGATCGGATTCACGCCGGCGCCGTCGATGTTCATGAGCGGCAACGATCCGCTGCGCATCATCCGCGAGCTCGACCAGTTGGCGCCGCTCGCTGTCGCCTGCCGGATGGACCGCCTGCCCGGCTTCGGCCAGCTCGATCCGCTCGAAGCGTATCTGGCCTGGGACCTGGGCCTGATCGGCGCGGTGCCGCGCAGCGCGATCGACGACGTGTTCGCGTGGGTCGAGGACGATTGCACGCTCGACATCCGCCCGACGGCAGCCGCCGCGGCAGCGCCTGCGCCGGCATCCGCGCCCAGCGCGGATCCGACACCCGCCCCCGCCACGGGCGCAGCTGCGACCGGCACCGCCGCCCCGGCGGCGAATGGCCACGAGGCCGAAAGCTCGATCCGGGTCAGTACCGACAAGATCGATGGCCTGATCAACCTGGTCGGCGAACTGGTGATCACCCAGGCGATGCTCAAGCAGGTGTCCGCCGCCCTCGACCCTGCGCTGAGCGAACGCCTGTTCGCCGGACTGGACCTGCTCGAACGCAACACCCGCGATCTGCAGGAAGCGGTCATCGGCGTGCGCATGCTGCCGGTCGACGCGGTGTTCCGGCGCTTCCCGCGTCTGGTGCGCGACCTGTCCACGCGGCTGGGCAAGCAGGTGCGCCTGCGCACGCTCGGCGAAGGCACCGAGCTGGACAAGGGGCTGATCGAGAAGATCGCCGATCCGCTGGTGCACCTGGTCCGCAATGCGATCGACCACGGCCTGGAGCTGCCCGACGCGCGCCGCGCCGCGGGCAAGGACGAAGCCGGCACGATCACGCTTGCCGCCTCGCACCAGGGGGGCCATATCGTCATCGAGGTCGCCGACGACGGCCGCGGCCTGGACCGCGAACGCATTCTGGCCAAGGCCGCCGAGCGCGGCCTGGCCGTGCCGGAGTCGCCGACCGACGCGCAGATCTGGGACCTGATCTTCCAGGCCGGCTTCTCGACCGCCGACGCAGTCACCGACCTGTCAGGACGCGGCGTCGGCATGGACGTGGTCCGACGCAACATCCAGGCACTTGGTGGCGAGGTGCAGCTCGAAAGCCGCACCGGTCACGGCACCCGCGTGGTGATCCGCCTGCCGCTGACCCTCGCCATCCTCGACGGCATGAGCGTGGCGGTCGGCGAGGAGACCCTGATCCTGCCGTTGACCTATGTGATCGAAGCCCTGCAGCCCCAAGCCGAGGACATCCGCAGCCTCGCCGGCGAGGGCCGCGTGTTGCGCGTGCGCGGCGAGTATCTGCCGCTGGTCTCGCTCAACGATCACTACCGCTACGGCCAGCCGCAAGGCGTCGATCCGCTTGTCGTCGTGGTCGAGGGCGACGGCCAGAAGCTGGCGCTCGAGGTCGACGAACTGATTGGTCAACAGCAGGTCGTGGTCAAGAACCTGGAGAACAACTATCGCCGCGTCGACGGCATCTCCGGCGCGACGATCCTGGGTGATGGCCGGGTGGCGCTGATCGTCGACGTCGGCGGTCTGGCCCGGTCACTGCGTCTGCCGCAGGCGGCGTGACACCGACGATGTGCGATCGCGCCGCTATTCGCGGCCGCAGCGCCACATCGCCTGCGATCACCGGATTTCACCTCATTTGCACATTCATTTCCGCGACGTGAATCACGCCGGCAGCACTTGAAAAAATATCGGTTTCAACGTTCAAGTCGTTCCGTTTCCGGCCGCTAGTCGTCAGGCGAAGGACGCGCTCCAGGTGTTGACCAACACCTGCCCGCGTCCTTTGTCGTATCCGGAGACCTCCCATGAGATGGTTGAACAACCTGTCGATCGCCCGGAAGCTGGCGGTCGCCTTCACTCTGATCGTGCTGTTGGCCGCGGGGCTGGGCGGGTTCGCTCTGAACCGGCTGGGCAGCATCAATGCCGAACTGCAGAAGGTCAGCCTCGATGACATGCCGGCGGTGCAGCACCTGGGCGAGATCCGTTCGCAGCTGGGCGAGTACCGGATGTACGAGCTGGCGCAGCTCAGCCGCCTGGACGAGCCCGATGCGGTGCGCGATTACGATCAGCGCCTGGCTGAGATCGAGAAGATCATTGCCGAGCAGCGCGCCCTGTACGAAGCGCTGCCGCTGGTCGACGACGAGCGCGGCCTGTACGACGCGATGACGGCGCGCCTGGCGGCGTACTTCGCCGCGCGGCGTGAGATCGAGCAGGCGCTGGCCGTTGGCGACGGCGAGACCGCGCAGACAGTATCCGACGCGAAGTCGCGTCCGCTGCGCCGCGACCTGTTCGAGTCGATGGCCGCCCTGGCCCAGTTCAACGACCAGCGCTTGAGCAGCGACATCGCCCAGGCCAACGCCGTCTACCGCAGCAGCCTGCTGGCGATGATCGCTGGCATCGTGATCATCGTGCTGCTGGCCGCGGCGATGGCGATCGCGATCTCGCGGACGCTGTCGCGCTCGGTCGGCAGTGCGGTCAAGGTCGCCAACGACGTGTCGGACGGTCGCCTGGATACCCAGATCGTCGTCGACCGCAACGATGAGGTCGGGCAATTGCTCGGCGCCATGCAGCGCATGCAGGGTCAGCTGCGCGCCGTGATCGATGCCCAGCGCGGCATGGCACGTGCGCATGAGGACGGCGCGATCAGCTATCGCATGGACGAAAGTGCCTTTCCCGGCGACTACGGCATGATGGTACGTGAGACCAATGCGCTGGTCGGCTCCCACGTCGCAGTAAAGATGCACCTGATCGAGGTCATGCGCCAGTATGCGATCGGCGACCTGACGCCGGACCTGGAGCAGTACCCGGGCGAGAAGGCGGTGCTGACCGAAACCATGGCCACCGTGAAGGCCAACCTCGGCGCGATCAATGCCGAGGTCAAGGCGCTGGCCGGCGCGGCCGCACGCGGCGACTTCAGCGTCCGCGGCGATGCGGCCCGGTTCCAGCACGATTTCCGCGGCATGATCGAGGACCTCAACCGGCTGATGGATGCCGCCGACGGCAACCTCGACCAGCTATCGCGGCTGCTGCAGTCGATCGCGGCCGGTGACCTCACCGCGCGCATGGACGGCGACTTCCACGGCGTGTTCGCCCGCATGCGCGACGACGCCAATGCCACCGTCGCCCAACTCACCAGCATCGTCGCCCGCATCCAGGGCGCGTCGGCTGCGATCGGCACCGCGTCCACCGAGATCGCCTCGGGCAACGACGACCTCTCGCGCCGCACCGAGCAGCAGGCCGCCAACCTGGAGGAGACCGCCGCCTCCATGGAGGAGCTCACCTCCACCGTCCGCCAGAACGCCGACCATGCCCGCCAGGCCAACCAGCTCGCCCAGGGCGCCGCCACCGTCGCCTCCCAGGGCGGCGAGGTCGTCGGCCAGGTCGTCTCCACCATGGCTGAGATCGAAGCCTCGTCGCGCAAGATCGCCGACATCATCTCGGTCATCGACGGCATCGCGTTCCAGACCAATATCCTCGCGCTCAACGCCGCGGTCGAGGCCGCACGGGCCGGCGAACAGGGCCGCGGCTTTGCGGTCGTGGCCTCCGAGGTCCGCACGCTTGCCCAGCGCAGTGCCAATGCCGCCAAGGAGATCAAGGGCCTGATCGAGGACTCCACCGGCAAGGTCGCCAGCGGCGCCGCGCTCGCAGGACAGGCCGGCACCACGATGGCCGAGATGGTCGCCTCGGTGCAGCGCGTGACCGACATCATGGCCGAGATCTCTGCCGCCTCGCAGGAGCAAGCGGCGGGTATCGAACAGGTCAACCAGACCATCGTGCAGATGGACGAGACCACCCAGCAGAACGCGGCCCTCGTCGAAGAAGCCTCGGCCGCCGCGCGGGCGATGGAGGAGCAGGCCGCGGGCCTGGCCGATGCGATCGCGGTGTTCCATATCGAGTCCGCTCACGTCAGCGCAGCCACCCGCCGACCTGCCGCCGCGGCGGCGCCGAGCGCTCTGGCCGCCCCCCGCCCAGCGCCGCCTGCCGCGCCCGCCAAGCGCCCTGCCCCTGTGCCCACCCGCAAGGCGCCAGCGGCGGTGCTGGAGACCGACTGGGCAGAGTTCTGATCGCCAGGCCCGGCCGGCCCACCCCGTCGCACTGGGGTCGGGGCGGCCGGGCACGCGCCTGTCGGCACACACGCCTCAATCTCGACGCAGCGCGGCCGATACCGGTGGCAGGCCCACTCCTGCCACCCTCATGAATTCCGTCGCCGCCGTGCTCCGTGCGCTGTCCGATCTTTCGATGCAGCGCAAGTTCCTGCTCCAGACCGCGCTCGTCGCGACCGGCATCATCCTGCTGGCCGTCGTCGCGGCCCGGGTCCAATTCGTGGACCTCAACCAGTCCCGCAAGGACGGTGTCGCATCGCAGGTCAAACTGGCGCTGGGTGTCGTAGAGGAGTACGCCAGCCGCGCCGAACATGGCGAGCTGACCCTTGAGCAGGCCAAGGACCGCGCCCTGCGCACGCTGGCGGCGATGCGCTCGGACAACGACGTCGACTACTTCTTCGTCACCGACGAACGCCCCACCGTGCTGATGCACCCGATGCGCGCGGACCTGATCGGCAAGGACGTGTCCGGGATCACCGATACCGATGGCACGGCCATCTACAGCCGCTTTGTCGAAGTCGCGCGCGCCGGCGGCGGCAACGTCGACTACGTCTGGGCCAAGCCGGGCGAGGACGAACCGGTGCACAAGACCTCCTACTCGGCGTTGTATGCGCCGTGGGGCTGGGTCGTGACCACCGGCGTCTATCTCGACGATACCCAGTCCCAGGCGCTGACATTCACCGCGATCATGACCGTCGTCGGCGGCCTGCTGGTGCTGCTCAACGCCGGGATCGGCTGGCTGATCGGCCGCTCGGTGCTCGAGCCGCTGGGGCGGGCGGTGAACGCGATCCGCGGCGTGGCCCACGGCGACCTGAGCATCCGCACCGGCCACCAGGGCCGCGACGAGATCGGCCAGATGCTGCGCTCGACCGACGAGATGGTGCACATGCTCGAGCGGTTCTCCGAACAGACGCGCGAGATGATCCGCCAGCATGCGGGCGACGACATGCGTCACCGGATGCCGGTCGACTTCCCGGGCGTCTACGGCGAACTGGCGTCGGGCATCAACACCATGATGTTCGAGCACTTGGACGCATTCGTCGAGGCAATCGAGATCCTCAACGAGTACGCCAACGGCGACCTGTCGCGCGACGCGCGCCGCCTGCCTGCCAGCCGCGCGGTGCTGCACGAGGCGATGGACGCCGCCAAGGCCAGCCTCATGGCGATCAACGGCGAGATCAACCGGCTGGCCGCCGCGGCCGCCGCCGGCGACTTCTCGGTCCGCGGCGACGAGAGCCGGTTCCGCGACGATTTCGGGCGCATGATCCAGAGCCTCAACGCGATGATGGCGGCCAGCGATCGCAGCCTGAGCGAGCTCTCGCGGCTGCTGCAATCGATCGCCGCCGGCGACCTGACCGCGCGTATGGACGGCGACTTCCACGGCGTGTTCGCCCGCATGCGCGACGACGCCAATGCCACCGTCGCCCAGCTCACCGCCATCGTCGCCCGTATCCAGGACGCGTCGGCTGCGATCGGCACCGCCTCCACCGAGATCGCCTCGGGCAACGACGACCTCTCGCGCCGCACCGAGCAGCAGGCGGCCAATCTGGAAGAAACCGCCGCCTCGATGGAGGAACTGACCTCCACCGTGCGCCAGAACGCCGACCACGCCCGCCAGGCCAATCAGCTCGCCCAGGGCGCGGCCACCGTCGCCTCCCAGGGCGGCGAGGTCGTCGGTCAGGTCGTGTGCACGATGGCCGACATCGAGGCCTCGTCACGCAAGATCGCCGACATCATCTCGGTCATCGACGGCATCGCGTTCCAGACCAACATCCTGGCGCTCAATGCCGCGGTCGAGGCCGCACGGGCCGGCGAACAGGGTCGTGGCTTTGCGGTCGTCGCCTCCGAGGTCCGCACGCTTGCCCAGCGCAGCGCCAACGCTGCCAAGGAGATCAAGGGCCTGATCGAGGACTCCACCAGCAAGGTTGCCAGCGGCGCAGCGCTCGCAGGACAGGCCGGCACCACGATGGCCGAGATGGTCGCCTCGGTGCAGCGCGTGACCGACATCATGGCCGAGATCTCCGCCGCCTCGCAGGAGCAGGCGGCGGGTATCGAACAGGTCAACCAGACCATCGTGCAGATGGACGAGACCACCCAGCAGAACGCGGCCTTGGTCGAAGAAGCCTCGGCTGCTGCGCGGGCGATGGAGGAACAGGCCGCCGGGCTTGCCAATGCGATCGCGGTGTTCCGTGTCGATACCGCCACCGCGTTGCTGCAGGCAGTGGTGGACGCGGCCCGCCCGCCGGCCCCAGGCCACGCGCTGCCCTGATCGTCCAGGCCCACCCCACGCATGACGGCAAGGACGATGGCGCCTGCAGACCCGCTCCATCCGCTGGACGACGAAGCGCTGTCGCGCTACATGCTGCGCGACAGTGCCGACATGGGCCGGGTGCTGCGCAGCCTGGTCGAGACCAAGGCATTGATCAGCGGCAGCCTGATGCCAGGCGACCTGTCTTGCCCGACCGCACTGCTCGCGGTCGGCGACGACGGCACGCTGGTACTCGACGCCAGCCGGCAGGACGCCCTCAATCGCAGGATTGCGACCTGCACCCAACTCGTCTGCGATACCCGGCTCGACGCGGTGCAGATCCGTTTCCGACTCTCGACGCCATTGCCGATGCTGCACGAGGGGCGCCAGGCGTTCGTCGCATCCTGGCCCGAGGCGCTGCTGCGCCTGCAGCGACGCGATCTTTATCGTGTCGTGCCACCGCTCGATGCCGGCGTGACGCTGCACCCGGGGCATGGCGACACCCCGGCGGCGTCATCGGACGACGGCCTGCGGGTGCTGGACCTGAGCGGCGGCGGGCTCGCGGTGGCGATGGATGACGGCGAGGATCCGCGTTTCGCACCCGGGCGCACGCTCGATCGCTGCCTGTTGCAGCTGCCGGACGCCACTCCGATTCCGGTGGCCGTCACTGTCGCGCACCGCTTCTGCGAGCAGACCGGCCCGCGGGTGCGCTGGCGTGCGGGCTGCCGCTTCGTCGCGCTGGCACCGGCCGCGCAGCGGCGCATCCTGCAGTCCATCTTCCAGATCGAGCGCCAGCGCAACGCCCGGCTCCGCCGCGCCGTGTAGCGCCGGCGCCTAAAGTTGCCCGCCGCGCGGCCGATGTCGCACGGGACACCCGACACGCGCGCGAGCGCGGCATGCCTGCAGGAGCGCACCGATGAGCAGTCCAGATCCCCAGAACGCCGGCGAGTACCTCACCTTCACCCTGGGCGACGAGCACTACGGCGTCGACATCCTCAAGGTGCAGGAGATCCGAGGCTACGACGCAGTCACCCGCCTGCCCGACGCGCCGGACTACATCAAAGGCGTGATCAACCTGCGCGGCACGATCGTGCCGGTGATCGACCTGCGCCTGAAGCTGCGCCTGGCGCAGGCGCGCTATGACAGTTTCACGGTGATGATCGTGCTCAATGTCGAGGACCGTGTCGTGGGGATCGTCGTCGACGGTGTGTCGGACGTGGTGCCGCTTTCTGCCGAGCAGATCCGCCCGACGCCCGAGTTCGGTGCGGCGATCGACACCCGCTGCATCTCCGGCATCGGCACGTTCGACGACCGCATGCTGATCCTGCTCGACATCGAGACCCTGCTCGACAGCGCCGAACTGGCGGTTCCCCAGGCAGCGTGATCCCCGATCTGGGACCGCCGTCACACAGCTTTCACTCAAGGCCCGGCCGCACACGGCCGATAGAGGCGGACACAGGCGCTTTCGCGCCTGCCGTCCATCGATCAAGGAGCAGACCATGACCATCCACTGCAAGACGTCTTCCCTGCTGGCCGCGCTGCTGCTGGTCGGGGGCGCCTCGACCGCCTTCGCCCAGGAGGCCATCCGTCCCGAACAGGCCGTGCGCTTCGTCGGCAAGAGCGGCATGGTCTGCGGCAAGGTCGAAAAGACCCGCTATGCGGAGAACACCGAAGGCCAGCCGACCTTCCTGTACATGGGCGGCGCGTTCCCGCGCCACACCTTCTCGGCGCGCATCCCCAACGAGCAGCGTGACCGGTTCCGTCCCTCGCCCGAGGAGCTGGAAGGCCGCGATGTGTGCGTCGTGGGCACCATCCAGCGCGACGCCAGCCGCGCCGAGATCGCAGTCAGCTCGCCCAGCGACATCAAGCTCGCCACCATCAAGTAAGCCCCGCGCCCGGATTGCAGACCGCATCCGGGCCGTTTTTCCATCCGGCCGCCTACGGGGGATTGCCGCATGCACTGGTTCTCGAATCTCAAGCTCGCACCGAAACTGATGCTGGCATTCGGCGTCGTCCTGATCCTGATGATCGCCCAGGGCGTGGGTGGCTTCATCGGCCTGCGCTCGCTCGACAGCGTGACCGACCACCTCGCTGACAACACCCTGCCGACGCTGACCACGGTCGGCGAAACGCGCGCCCTGCTCGGCGAGTATCGCGCCGCGTCATACCTGGGTTTGGTGCGCGCCAGCGATCAGGTCAAGCGCGATGCGCGCGAGCGCACCGCTGCGATGGAACAGCAGATCGACGCAGCCATGGCAGCGTACGCGCCGCTGATCGTCTCGCCGGAAGAGCGCAAGCTCTACGACGGCTTCGTGACCGCTTGGACCGATGCCAAGGCCTCCTACCACGAGGTCAACGAACTGATCGAGCTCGACCTGCCCGACGACGCCACCGACACCTTCATCGGCCGCACCCGCGACCTGCACATGGCCGCCGGCAACGCGTTGCAGGCGCTGCAGGCCGAGGCCGACCGTCAGGCCACCGCGGCCCGTGAGGAGGCGCGCTCGGTGCAGACCGGGTCGAGCATTCTGATGGTGGTCATGCTGCTGGCCGGCATCACCGGCGGCATGGTCATCGCCTGGCTGATGGCACGCAACCTCACCGGCGCCACCCGCTCGGCAGTCGCGGTCGCCAATGACGTGGCCAGCGGCAAGCTCGACACCCGCATCGATGCCAGCCGCCGCGACGAGATCGGCGACCTGCTCAAGGCCATGCAGCGGATGCAGCACGACCTGCGCGAGCGGATCGAGCGCGATCAAAAGATCGCCAGCGAGAATCTGCGCATCCGCACCGCGCTCGACAGTGCCTCGACCGGCATGATCGTCACCGACGAGAAGTTCGACATCCTCTACGTCAATCCGGCGCTGGAGACCGTGATGCGCGACAACGCCGAGGCGATCGCAGCCGAGCTGCCGCACTACGATCCGGCCCAGCCGCTGCTGGGGGCCTCGCTGGCGACGTTCGAGCTGGACGGCAAGCCGGACCAGCGCGTGCTGACCAGTCTCAAGGAGCGCGGCATCGCGCACCGCGAGATACATTACCAAGACGCCTGCATCGCGCAGATCATCTCGCCGATCCGCGACGCGCAGGGCCGCGATATCGGCCTGATCGCCGAATGGCGCGACCGCACCGGTGAAGTCCGGGTCGAAGCCGAAGTCGCCCGCATCGTGTCCGCGGCCGCGGCCGGTGATCTCGACCATCGCGTCTCGCTGGACGGCAAGCACGGCTTCATCCTGCAGCTGGCGCAGCAGCTCAACAGCCTGCTCGACGCCAACGCGGTCAGCCTGGCGCAGGTCTCGCACGTGCTCAATGCGCTCGCCTCGGGCGATCTGACCGCGCGCATGGAAGGCGATTTCCAAGGCGTGTTCGCCCGCATGCGCGACGACGCCAACGCCACCGTCGCCCAGCTCACCGCCATCGTCGCCCGCATCCAGGGCGCGTCGGCTGCGATTGGCACCGCGTCGACCGAGATCGCCTCGGGCAACGACGACCTCTCGCGCCGCACCGAGCAGCAGGCGGCCAATCTGGAAGAAACCGCCGCCTCGATGGAGGAACTGACCTCCACCGTCCGCCAGAACGCCGACCACGCCCGCCAGGCCAACCAGCTCGCCCAGGGCGCGGCCACCGTCGCCTCCCAGGGCGGCGAGGTCGTCGGTCAGGTCGTTTCCACGATGGCCGACATCGAGGCCTCCTCGCGCAAGATCGCCGACATCATCTCGGTCATCGACGGCATCGCGTTCCAGACCAACATCCTCGCGCTCAACGCCGCGGTCGAGGCCGCGCGGGCCGGCGAACAGGGCCGCGGCTTTGCGGTCGTGGCCTCCGAGGTCCGTACGCTTGCCCAGCGCAGTGCCAATGCCGCCAAGGAGATCAAGGGCCTGATCGACGACTCCACCAGCAAGGTCGCCAGCGGTGCCGCGCTCGCTGGACAGGCTGGCAAGACCATGGCCGAGATGGTCGCCTCGGTGCAGCGGGTGACCGACATCATGGCCGAGATCTCCGCCGCCTCGCAGGAACAGGCGGCGGGTATCGAGCAGGTCAACCAGACCATCGTGCAGATGGACGAGACCACTCAGCAGAACGCCGCACTGGTCGAAGAAGCCTCGGCCGCCGCGCGGGCGATGGAGGAGCAGGCCACGGGCCTGGCCGACGCGATCTCGATGCTGCGGATCGAAGGACAGGCCGTGGCCGCACCCGCCGCGCAGCCGACCCGGGCAGCGCCGCCACCGTCTCGCAAGCCGGCACCCGCCGCGCCACGTCCGGCGACACGCGCTCCCGCCGCGCCCGCCCTGGCCGAGGCGGACTGGGCGGAGTTCTGATCGTTGCCGCCGATACGGGGCACCGACAAGGCCCGGCCCAGTGCCGGGCCTTGCGCGTGACGCGACGATCGCGGTCAACTTCGCCGGCATCGCGCCGATAACCATCGAGTCTCCCTGACGCGCCGGTCGCCATGAGTGCCGCTTCCCTGCCCCACCCGCCCGGCGACGCCCGCCAGTTCGTGTTCGCCGACCGCGATTTCCGTCGCGTGTGCCAACTGATCCACGACCGGGCGGGCATCGCGCTGGTCGCCAGCAAGCGCGACATGGTCTACGGCCGGCTGTCGCGGCGGCTGCGCGCGCTCGGCCTCGACGACTTCAGTGACTATCTGGCGTTGCTGGAAGGCGATCCTGACGGCGATGAATGGCAGGCGTTCACCAATGCGCTGACCACCAATCTGACCTCGTTCTTCCGCGAGCCGCACCACTTCGAGACGCTGCGCACCCAGTTGCAGCGCGCCGGGTCGGGCCGCAAGCCGTTGACGCTGTGGTCGTGCGCAGCCTCGACCGGCGAGGAACCGTACTCGATGGCCATCACCGCCTGCGAGGCCTTCGACACGCTGCAGCCGCCGGTGCGCATCGTCGCGACCGACATCGACACCCAGGTCCTGGCGACCGCGCGTCAGGGCGTCTATCCGATCGAACGCGTCGCCGCGCTCGACGCGGACCTGCGGCGCCGCTTCTTCCAGCGCGGCACCGGCCCCAATGCCGGCAAGTGCCGCGTGCATCCGGCGCTGCAGGCGCTGATCGAGTTCCGTCCCTTGAATCTGCTGGCCGGCCGTTACGATGTCGGCGGTCCGTTCGATGCGATCTTCTGCCGCAATGTGATGATCTACTTTGACAAGCCGACCCAGCGCGGCATCCTGTCGCGGCTGATCACGCACATGGACGCGGCCAGCCTGCTCTATACCGGGCACTCGGAAAACTACCTGCACGCCGCCGACCTGATCCAGCCCTGCGGCCGCACGCTGTACCGCCGCCACTTCGCAGCGACTGCCCCGTGAGCGCGCCGCCCAGCGACACGGTGATGCGCTACCGCGACCCGCAGTTCCAGGTGCCGGCCGCCAAGCTGCTGCCGACCCAGTACCTGGTGGTCAACGACGGCACCGCGCTGGTCACCGTGCTGGGCTCATGCGTGGCCGCGTGCATTCGCGACCCGCTGCTGCACCTGGGCGGCATGAACCACTTCCTGTTGCCCGACGGTGGCAATGGCGACGGCGCGCCGGCCCGCTACGGCAGCTATGCGATGGAAGTGCTGATCAACGAGCTGCTCAAGCGCGGCGCCAGCCGCCGTCGCCTCGAGGCCAAGGTGTTCGGTGGCGCCAACGTGCTCAAGGGCTTCACCAGCAACCCGGTGGGCACGCGTAACGCCGAGTTCGTGCGCGGCTATCTGGACGCGGAGAACATCCCGGTCGTGGCCGAGGATCTGCAGGGCATCCATCCGCGCAAGGTGTGGTTCTTCCCGCAGACCGGCAAGGTGATGGTCTACCGGCTGCCGCACGCACACGGCGCCGAGGTGGCGGCCGCCGAATCGGCCGTCCGTGCCCGCTTGGCGCGCGCGCCGGTCGCCGGCGATGTGGAGCTGTTCGAATGACGCCGGTGCGCGTGCTCATCGTCGACGACTCGGCGGTCGTGCGTCAGTTGCTGACCGAAGTGCTGTCCGCCGATCCCCAGATCGAGGTCGTGGGCAGCGCCGCCGACCCCTTGCTCGCCCGCGAGAAGATCAAGCGCCTGCATCCCGATGTGCTGACCCTCGATGTCGAGATGCCGCGCATGGACGGCCTGGTGTTTCTCGACAATCTGATGCGACTGCGACCGATGCCGGTGGTGATGGTGTCCTCGCTGACCGAGCGCGGCGCCGACATCACCCTGCAGGCCTTGGCGCTGGGCGCGGTGGACTTTGTCGCCAAGCCACGCATCAATGTCGCCCACGGCCTGGAAAGCTACGCGCAGGAGATCACTGCGAAGGTCAAGGCCGCGGCGCGCGCGCAGGTCCGCGCCGCACCGCGCCCGACATCGCGTCCGGCGGCCGGGCCCGCTGCTGCGACCGAGACGACCGCCACACCGGTCGCGTTGCGCTACCGCACGACCGACCGGCTGATCGCGATCGGCGCGTCCGCGGGCGGTACCGAAGCGATCCGCGTCGTGCTCGAAGCGATGCCGCCCGATGCACCGGCCATCGTGCTGACCCAGCACATTCCCGCCAGTTTCAGCGCACCGTTCGCCGAACGCCTGGACCGGCATTGCGCGATGCTGGTGCGCGAGGCGCGCGACGGCGAGACCATCCTGCCCGGGCATGTCTACCTGCCGCCGGGCGACCACCACCTGCGCGTGCTGCGCGACGGCGCTCGCTGGCGTTGCCGGCTCGACCCCGGCCCACCGGTCAACCGGCACCGGCCCGCGGTCGACGTCCTGTTCCGCTCGGTCGCGCAGGCGGCGGGCGCCAACGCGGTTGCGGCGATCCTCACCGGCATGGGCGACGATGGCGCCCGCGGACTGCTCGAACTGCGCGAGGCCGGGGCTGCGACGCTGGTGCAGGACGAGGCCAGCAGCGTCGTCTGGGGCATGCCCGGCGCCGCCTGGAAGCTGGGCGCCGCGCAAGAATGCCTGCCGCTGGACCGCATCGCCCAGCGCCTGCTGACATTGGCCCGGCGCGAGTCGGTGGACTGACGCCACCTGCGACGCTTGCCGCCAACGCCAAAACCGGGGTCAGAGTGCAATTTCGCAAAGCAAATTGCACTCTGACCCCGGTTCTTTAAACAAAAGAACGCCCGGCAATGCCGGGCGTTCTGGTCTGGCGATCGGCGCGATCAGGCAGCGACCGACGACGCTGTGTCGCGGTACTCCTCGATCTGGTCGAAGTTCATGTAACGGTAGATCTCCGCGCTCTGCGTGTTGATCACGCCGACGCCCGCCATGTACTCCTCGCGGGTCGGGATCCGACCCAGGCGCGAGCAGATCGCGGCCAGTTCCGCCGAGCCCAGATACACGTTGGAGTTGCGGCCCAGGCGGTTGGGGAAATTGCGGGTCGAGGTCGAGAACACCGTCGCGCCCTCGCGCACCTGCGCCTGGTTGCCCATGCACAGCGAGCAGCCCGGCATTTCCATCCGCGCACCTGCGGCGCCGAACGTGCCGTAGTGGCCTTCCTTGGTCAGCTCGGCGGCGTCCATCTTGGTCGGCGGCGCGACCCACAGCTTGGTCGGGATGTCGCGCTTGCCTTCCAGCAGCTTGGACGCTGCACGGAAGTGACCGATGTTGGTCATGCACGAGCCGATGAACACCTCATCGATCGCCACACCGGCGACCTCCGACAGCGTCTTCACGTCGTCCGGGTCGTTCGGGCAGGCGAGGATCGGCTCATCGATCTCGGCCAGATCGATCTCGATCACCGCTGCGTACTCGGCGTCGGCATCGCCCTGCAACAGCTGCGGATCGGCCAGCCACTGCTCCATCTTCTCGATCCGGCGCTGGATCGAGCGCGCGTCCTGGTAGCCCTGGGCGATCATCCACTTGAGCAACGTGATGTTGCTGGTGATGTACTCGATGATCGGCTCCTTGTTCAGGTGCACCGTGCAGCCCGCGGCCGACCGTTCGGCCGAGGCGTCCGACAGCTCGAACGCCTGCTCGACCTTCAGGTCCGGCAGGCCCTCGATCTCGAGGATGCGGCCGGAGAACACGTTCTTCTTGCCCTGCTTGGCGACGGTCAGCAGACCGGCCTTGATCGCGTAGAGCGGGATCGCGTTGACCAGATCACGCAGGGTCACGCCCGGCTGCATCTCGCCCTTGAAGCGCACCAGCACCGACTCGGGCATGTCCAGCGGCATCACGCCGGTGGCCGCGGCGAACGCGACCAGGCCGCTGCCGGCCGGGAACGAGATGCCGACCGGGAAGCGGGTGTGCGAATCGCCGCCGGTGCCGACGGTGTCGGGCAGCAGCATGCGGTTGAGCCAGCTGTGGATCACGCCGTCGCCGGGACGCAGCGAGATGCCGCCGCGGGTGGAGATGAACTCCGGCAGCGTGTGATGGGTCTTGACGTCGACCGGCTTGGGGTACGCCGCGGTGTGGCAGAACGACTGCATCACCAGGTCGGCCGAGAAGCCCAGGCATGCCAGGTCCTTGAGCTCGTCGCGGGTCATCGGGCCGGTGGTGTCCTGCGAGCCGACCGAGGTCATCTTCGGTTCGCAGTACGTCCCCGGACGCACGCCCTGCCCTTCGGGCAGACCGATCGCACGGCCGACCATCTTCTGCGCCAGCGAGAAGCCCTTGCCGCTGTCGGCCGGCTGCTGCGGCAGGCGGAACAGGTCGGTCGGGGCCAAGCCCAGCGACTCGCGCGCCTTGGCGGTCAGGCCGCGGCCGACGATCAGCGGGATGCGGCCACCGGCGCGCACCTCGTCGAACAGCACCTGGGACTTGACCTCGAACTCGGCGATCGTCTCGCCGTTCTTCAGCGCGCGGCCCTCGTAGGGGCGCAGCTCGATCACATCGCCCATCTCCATCTTCGAGACGTCGAGCTCGATCGGCAGCGCACCGGCGTCTTCCATCGTGTTGTAGAAGATCGGCGCGATCTTCGCGCCCAGGCACACGCCGCCGGCACGCTTGTTGGGGATGTAGGGGATGTCGTCGCCGGTCCACCACAGCACGCTGTTGGTCGCCGACTTGCGCGAGGAGCCGGTGCCGACCACGTCGCCGACGTAAGCGACCAGATGGCCCTTCTGCTTGAGGTCGGCGATGAGCTGAATCGGCCCGCGCTTGCCGTCTTCTTCCGGCACGAACGGTGCGTCGTCGCGCTTGTTCTTGAGCATCGCCAGCGCGTGCATCGGAATGTCGGGCCGCGTGGTCGCATCGGGTGCCGGCGACAGATCGTCGGTGTTGGTCTCGCCCGGCACCTTGAACACGGTCAGCGTCATCGACGCCGGCACTTCGGGCTTGCTGGTGAACCACTCCGCCTCGGCCCAGCTGCGCAGCACGGCCTGGGCGTTGGCATTGCCGGCCTTGGCCTTGTCCTCGACATCGTGGAAGGCATCGAACACCAGCAGCGTGTGCTTGAGGCCATCGGCGGCGATCGCGCCGACCGCGTCGTCGTCAAGCAATTCGACCAGCGGATGGACGTTGTAGCCGCCGAGCATGGTGCCCAGCAGTTCGGTCGCGCGCGCGCGGTCGATCAGCGGGTTGTGCTCGGTGCCCAGCGCAATCGCGGCCAGATACGAGGCCTTGACCTTGGCGGCGTCGTCGACGCCGGCCGGCACGCGGTGGGTGAGCAGATCCAACAGGAACTCAGCCTCGCCGGCCGGCGGGTTCTTGAGCAGTTCGACTACCTCGGCGGTCTGCTGCGCGTTGAGCGGCAGCGGCGGAATGCCCAGCGCTTGACGCTCGGCAACGTGGTGGCGGTAGGCTTCCAACATGCGGGCAACTCCAAAAGTCTTGCGGTACCGGGAGAACCGGTCTCAGGCCGACGGTACGATCAGCTTGAGACCCTTGAAATAAGTGCGGAAAAACGCGTCATCGCGCGTGATCAGGCCATTGCACTGAAGCAGTGCGTGCGCCCCCACCAAAAAGTCGCGCGCCGCCCGGCCGCAAGTGTCACCACGCTGCCAGGAGCGGCGCTGCATCTCGCCGGCACGCAGCGCCGACTTGGCCTCGATTGCGGAAAAGCGCACGCCCATGTCCTCGAGCACCGCCATGGTCTCGGCGCCGTCACGCAGTGCGCCGCAGATCTCGGCCAGCGCCACATCGCAGACCACCACCGGGCCGGCGCTCAGGTACTGGCGCAGGCAGGCCTCGGCGGCGTCGGCCTGCGGGCCATCGGCCAGCAGGTCCACCAGCACCGGCGCGTCGACTGCAATCACGGCGTGGCGTCGCCATCAGGGGTGTCGGCCGCCTGGCCGCGGACTGCGCGCATCGCCGCGTCGGTGTCACCGAAGCCTTCGAGCTTGAAACGACCGCGCGCACGCGACACCGCGTCGTCGACGCTCTTGCGCAACACGATCCGGCTGCCTTCCAGCTCAACCTTCAGGATCGTGCCCTTGCTCAGCCCGAGCGCATCGCGCACCGGCTTGGGCAGGGTGATCTGGCCGCGCTCGGCGACGGTGGCTTCCATGGCGGACTCCCGGAAAGTATGCGCGCATTATACATACCTGACTGCGCATACTCCAGCTCGCGTGCGGTGCATTGCCGCTGCTGCCAAGGCAAGGGGGGGCCGGACTGACCCCACCGCCCAGGCTCTGCCACAGGCGACCGCCTTGGGGCAGGAACACTCCGTCCCGGCCATCCCCGAGATCGCCCCAACGTGATGTCACGTACGATCGGCACCGTGCAGCTGCGCGGCGATACCGCGGTCGATGGCGGCGGCATGCGATGCGTGAGCGCGCCCGCAGATCCGGTCACGCCACCGGCGATGACACCTCCGCCACGCCACGCGCTCTAGACTGAATGGATCGACCGGTGACACCCGCAACCCTCAAGATGCCGGACCACGGCGCATGCCAGCACGCCACGACCAGCCAGGCTGTGTCACCGCCAGCAACCGCGACAGGAGCTCCTCCATGACCGATTCCTTTTCCACGCGCGCCGATCTCGACGTCGCCGGCCAGCGCTACACCTATGCCAGCCTTCCGGCGCTGGCGGCGAAGTTCGACATCGCCCGCCTGCCCTACTCGATGAAGATCCTGCTGGAGAACCTGCTGCGCCACGAGGACGGCGAAACGGTGACCGCACGGCACATCGAGGCGGTCGCACGCTGGCAGCCGACGGCCGAGCCCGATACCGAGATCGCGTTCATGCCGGCCCGCGTGGTGCTGCAGGACTTCACCGGCGTGCCCTGCGTGGTCGACCTGGCGGCGATGCGCGACGCGGTCGTGCGCCTGGGCGGGCGGCCCGAGCAGATCAATCCGCTGATTCCCTCCGAACTGGTCATCGACCACTCGGTGCAGGTCGATGTGTTCGGCCGCCCCGACGCGCTCGACCTCAACGGCAAGATCGAGTTCGAGCGCAACAAGGAGCGCTATGGCTTCCTGCGGTGGGGCCAGAAGGCGTTCGACAACTTCAAGGTGGTCCCGCCCAATACCGGCATCGTCCACCAGGTCAATCTCGAGCACCTGGCGCGCGTGGTCATGACCGCAGAGCGCGAGGACGGCACGCGCTGGGCCTACCCCGACACTGTGTTCGGGACCGACTCGCACACCACGATGATCAACGGCATCGGCGTGCTGGGCTGGGGGGTGGGCGGCATCGAGGCCGAGGCCGCGATGCTCGGCCAGCCGTCGTCGATGCTGATCCCCCAGGTTGTCGGCTTCAAGCTGACCGGCCGTCTGCCCGAGGGCGCGACCGCCACCGACCTGGTGCTGACCGTGACCGAGATGCTGCGCAAGCACGGCGTGGTGGGCAAGTTCGTCGAATTCTTCGGTGACGGGCTGCAGCACCTGCCGCTCGCCGACCGCGCGACGATCGGCAACATGGCGCCCGAGTACGGCGCGACCTGCGGCATCTTCCCGATCGACGCCGAATCGCTGAGCTATCTGCGCCTGTCGGGTCGCAGCGAAGCGCAGATCGCCCTGGTCGAGGCCTACGCCAAGGCGCAGCAGCTGTGGCACGAGCCGGGCGCCCCCGAAGCCGAGTACAGCAGCGTGCTCACGCTCGACATGGGCGACGTGCGGCCGTCGCTGGCCGGCCCCAAGCGCCCGCAGGACCGTGTGTTGCTGGAGGACGTGCAGCAGAATTTCCGCGACAACGTCGGTGCGCTCACCGCCCGCCGCGATGCGACCAACGACCCGCAGATCGACCGCTTCGAAAAGGAAGGCGGCGACCAGCCGCAAGCCGAGCGCCTGGCCGCCCGGCCGGTGTCGAAGATCACGCTCGAAGACGGCGAGCATGAGCTGACCGACGGCTCGGTAGTCATTGCCGCGATCACCTCGTGTACCAACACCTCCAACCCGGCAGTGATGCTCGGCGCCGGTCTGCTCGCACGCAATGCGGCGGCCAGGGGACTGAAGGCGGCCCCATGGGTCAAGACCTCGCTGGGCCCCGGCTCGTTGGTGGTCACCGACTACCTCGAGAAGGCGGGCGTCATGGACGACCTGCAGAAGCTCGGTTTCTATGTCGTGGGTTACGGCTGCACGACCTGCATCGGCAACTCGGGCCCGCTGCCCGATGCGGTGTCCAAGGGCATCGCCGAGAACGACCTCGCGGTCGCGTCGGTGCTGTCGGGCAACCGGAACTTCGAGGGCCGCATCCACGGCGAGGTCAAGATGAACTACCTCGCTTCGCCGCCGCTGGTGGTCGCTTACGCGATCGCCGGCACGGTCGACATCGACCTGTCCCGCGATCCGCTGGGCAAGGACCAAGACGGCAACCCGGTCTATCTGCGCGACATCTGGCCGTCGAACAAGGAGATCGGTGATTTCATCGCACGCACGATCGGCCCGGAGATGTTCGCCAAGAACTACGCCGACGTGTTCAAGGGCGACACGCGCTGGAACACCATCGAGTCGCCAGACGGCGAGCTCTATGCCTGGGACGAGGGCTCGACGTACATCAAGAACCCGCCCTACTTCGAGGGCATGACGATGGACGTGGGCAGCATCGACGACATCCACGGCGCCCGTGTGATGGGCCTGTTCGGCGACTCGATCACCACCGACCACATCTCCCCGGCCGGCAACATCAAGAAGGACTCGCCTGCCGGGCGTTTCCTGCAGTCGCGCGGCGTGCAGCCGGCGGACTTCAACAGCTACGGCTCGCGCCGCGGCAACGACGATGTGATGGTCCGCGGCACCTTCGCCAACATCCGCATCAAGAATCTGTTCTTCGGCGGTGAGGAAGGCGGCAACACGCTGTACTTCGGCAAGGGCGAGCCGGAAAAGCTGGCGATCTACGACGCGGCGATGAAGTACCGCGCCGACGGCGTGCCGCTGGTGGTGTTTGCCGGCAAGGAGTACGGCACGGGCTCCTCACGCGACTGGGCGGCAAAGGGCACCAACCTGCTCGGCGTCAAAGCGGTGATCGCCGAAAGCTTCGAGCGCATCCACCGCTCCAACCTGGTCGGTATGGGCGTGTTGCCGTGCCGGTTCCAGGATGGCGAGAACGCGCAGACGCTGGGCTTGGATGGCACCGAGACGATCGACATCACCGGCCTCGACGACGGCCGCGCCAAGCGCGCGCAGGTGGTGGCGACCAAGGCCGACGGCCGCCAGATCCGCTTCGAGGTCCACGTGCTGCTGCTGACCCCGAAGGAAGTGGAGTACTTTCGCCACGGCGGGCTGCTGCACTACGTGCTGCGTCAGCTGGCCAGCAAGCAGGCAGCCTGATCCCGGATCGGACAGGCACCCTGCCCGCCGCCGCAGCGCGGCGGGCAGTCAATGGCACGCGCGCCGTGTACGCGGCGCGACTGCCGCGCCGCGCCTTGCCTCGCCCGGAAAGCCTGTGCTCCAATCGAACGCGATTGCGCAGGTACGCTCACCGCTTCGAGTGACGGCCTTCATCAGGGAGAAGACCGAATGACCGACCAACGCCCGTGGCTGGCGAACTACCCTGCGGGCATCCCCGCCGAGATCGATCCCAACGAGTACCCCTCGGTCCCCGCGGTCCTCGACGAGGCAATCGCGAAGTACCGCGACAAGCCCGCGTTCTCCAACATGGGCAAGACGCTCACCTACGGCGAGCTCGACACCTACAGCCAGCAGTTCGCAGCCTACCTGCTGGGCGAGCTCAAGCTCAAGAAAGGTGATCGCGTCGCGATCATGATGCCCAACTGTCTGCAGTACCCGATCGCCATCTTCGGCGTCCTGCGCGCCGGGCTGACGGTGGTGAACACCAATCCGATGTACACCGCCCGCGAACTGCGCCACCAACTGGTCGACTCCGGCGCGGCGGCAATCCTGGTGATGGACAACTTCGGCAAGACGGTGCAGGACGTCATCGCCGACACCCAGATCAAGCAGGTCGTGACCACGGGCCTTGGCGACCTGCTGGGCTTTCCGAAGGGCGCGATCGTCAATCTGGTGGTCAAGCACGTCAAGAAGATGGTGCCCGACTACACGATCCATGGCGCGATCCGCTTCCGCGAAGCGCTCGCGCGCGGCCGCAAGCACACGCTGCCCGAGGTTGCGATCGCGCACGAGGACATCGCCTTCCTGCAGTACACCGGCGGCACGACTGGCGTGGCCAAGGGCGCGATGCTCACCCATCGCAACATGGTCGCCAACATGCAGCAGGCGGCAGCGTGGCTCGGCACCAATGCCAAGCGCGGTGAGGAACTGATCGTCACCGCGCTGCCGCTCTATCACATCTTCGCCCTGACCGCGAACTGCCTGGTGTTCATGGAGTTCGGCGGCCACAACCACCTGATCACCAATCCTCGCGACATGCCTGGCTTCGTCAAGGAGCTCAAGGGCATCCGCATGACCGCCATCACCGGCGTCAATACGCTGTTCAACGGCCTGCTCAATACACCCGGATTCGACCAGGTGGACTTCTCCCGCTTGCACCTGAGCCTGGGCGGCGGCATGGCCGTCCAGCGCGCGGTGGCCGACCGCTGGAAGACAGTGACCGGGACCACGTTGGTGGAGGCCTACGGCCTGACCGAGACCTCGCCTGCGGCCTGTATCAATCCGATGACGCTGGCCGACTACAACGGCTCGATCGGCCTGCCGGTGCCCTCCACCGAGGCCTGCATCAAGGACGAGAACGGCGCGCAGTTGGCGGTCGACGAAGTCGGCGAACTGTGTATCCGCGGGCCGCAGGTCATGAAGGGCTACTGGCAGCGCCCGGGCGACACCGCAGAAGCGATCGATGCCGAGGGCTGGCTGCACACCGGCGACATGGCGCGGATGGATGCCGGCGGCTACTTCTACATCGTCGACCGCAAGAAGGACATGATTCTGGTCTCGGGGTTCAACGTCTATCCCAACGAGATCGAGGATGTGATCGCGATGATGCCCGGCGTGCTCGAGGTCGCGGCGATCGGCGTGCCCGACGAGCGCTCGGGCGAGGTGGTCAAGGTCGTCATCGTGCGCAAGGACCCCAGCCTGACCGCCGACCAGGTCAAGGCCCATGCCCGCGAGCACCTGACCGGTTACAAGCACCCGCGCATCGTGGAGTTCCGCAGCGAGTTGCCCAAGACCAACGTCGGCAAGATCCTGCGCCGCGAACTCCGCGAAGCCGCCCCGGAATCGTGATATCGATCACATTTTGGAGACGATACTCGTCCCAAAGTGCCTGCAAGCCATTGAAGCCATTGCCCTGACGCCCCGATGCGCGCATAGAGCGCGCATCGGGCGATTCAGCATCCACGCGGGTTTGCACCGGCGCCCGACGGTGCGGCCCCCGTTTCAGGGGATTTTCAATGCACACCATCGAACCCATTCGTCGCGAAGGCGCGGCCGCGCCGTCACTCCTCCGCCTGCACCACGACGCCTCCAGCGACGCGCACTGGTGCTTTATGCATGCGCAGCCGGCCAGTGCGCAGCCTGACTACCGCCCTTGTTTCTCGCCCGGGCTGCTTCGCGAACTGCGGCTGTTCGCCCAGGCGAGCATCGAGCAGATCTCCGAGCGCGCCCGGGTCGCGCCTGCGCATCTGTCGCACATCGTCTTGGCCTCCGATGCCCCGGTGTACAACCTCGGCGGCGACCTGCAGCTGTTCGTGGACCTGATCCGACTGCGCGACCGCGAAGCCCTGACCCGTTACGCGCGGCAATGCGTCGACAACATCCACCTGCTGCAGACCCGGTTGCACCCCAATGCCCACACCATCGCGCTTGTCCAGGGCGATGCGCTGGGCGGTGGTCTGGAACTCGCCCTGGCCTGCCGCACCATCGTCGCCGAACGCGGGGTCCAGATGGGCTTCCCCGAGGTGTTGTTTGGACTGTTCCCGGGGATGGGCGCCTACTCGTTGCTGGCCCAGCGGGTAAGCCCGCACGTCGCCGAGGAAATGATGCTGGGCGGGACCATGTACAGCAGCGAAGACCTGCACCGGCTCGGCCTGGTCGATGTACTGGTCGAGCCCGGCGAAGGCGTGCCTGCGGTCCACGAGCAGATTCGCAAGCATCGGCGGATCGCCACCGCGCGCCTGGCGCTCCATCGCGTCCGCGACGGCGCCCATCCGATCCCGCTCGCCGAGCTGGTGCGCATCACCGACATCTGGGTCGATACCGCCCTGCAGCTCGAGGCGCGGCATCTGCGGACGATGGAACGCCTGGTCCGCGCGCAGCAGCGGCTGCAGCCCGCACCGGCTGAGGTCGGGCGCACCGCCGTAGGCGGCTGAGCGCACCACGGCCCCCGGGTCAGACGGCGTCTGACCCGGGCAGGCCGATCCGTGGCAGATCACCGCGCACCCGCAGCGCCTCCAGCGCCTCGTCGAGCGCCCGGCCCAGCCCTTGCAACAGCAGCCGCCATTCGATGGCCAGACGGTCGGACGGCATTCGCATGCCCCGCAAGGCCTGCGCCTCGAGCTCCGAGGCGCCGAGGTTGGCGGCCGTGCCCTTGAGCGCGTGACACAGGTCGCGGACTTCGTCCCATCGTCCCGCGTCCGATGCGCCCGCCAGATCGACCAGGCACTTGTGCGCGTCGCGTGCGCATTCCGACAGGAAGCGCCGGATGAACGCCTCGTCGAAGCCCATGTCGCGCATCTCGTCGATCACCGGCGTCGACAGCCGGTCCACTCGCGGCCGCAGGTCGGACGCGCGTCGCCCGGCCTCCACACCCGGCGCGATCTCGGCCAGCGTTTCGAGCAAGCGCTCGATGACCACTGGCTTGGTGAGGTAGGCGAACGCGCCCGCGCGTCGACAGCTTTCCTGCGCCTCGGCGGTGGCGTCGGCGGTCAGCACGATGAACGGTGTGCGCCGGCCGCTGCCCGCCTCGATGACGCGGGTCTGCCGGAGGACATCCAGTCCGTCGGCGCCGGGCATGTGCAGATCGGTGATCACCGCATCGAAGTGCTCGCGCTCGAGCGCATCGAGCACCGCTTCGCCATCGTCGACGAGCAGCGGGCGATGCCCGGCACGCTCGAGCAGGCGGCGCAGCACCATCAGATTGGCCGACTGGTCGTCGGCAACCAGCACGCGCAGCGGCGCGACCCGGGCCCGATGGCGCACGAAAGGATCGGCGAACGCGATCACGTTGCCCTCCCCCGCCCGACGCGCCGGCGCATCGCCGGTCACGCGGCCGAACGGCAACTCTACCCAGAAGTGCGACCCCTGCCCCGGCTGGCTTTCGGCCTGGATGCTGCCTTCCATCTGTTCGGCCAGGCCCTTGGCGATCGTGGTCCCCAGACCCGTGCCGCCATAGCGCCGCCCGAGCCCGGAATCGACCTGCTCGAAGGCGTCGAAGATGCGGACCAGGGCATCGGGGGCGATGCCGATGCCGGTGTCGCGGACCGAGAACCGCACCCGCACCCGCTCAGCACCCGCATCGACGGTGGAAATCGCGAGCGTGACCTCGCCGCGCTCGGTGAACTTGATCGCATTCGACAACAGATTGACCAGGATCTGCCGCAGGCGGTTGCTGTCGCCATACAGCGTAGCGGGCACGTCGTCGGCGATCGACGAGGCCAGCGCCAGGCCCTTGGCCTGCGCGCTTGGTCCCAGCATGACCTCGATGCCGCGCACCAGGTCGTGGAGCGCGAAGGCGCTGTCGTTGCGCTGGAACTTGCCGGCCTCGATCTTGAACAGGTCCAGCACATCGTCGACCAGCGCCTGCAGGGCCTTGGCCGAGGTCTGGATGACCAGCGCGCTTTCGCGCTGCTCCGCACTCAGCGGCGTGGTCACCAGCAGTTCGGACATGCCCACGATGCCGTTGAGCGGGGTCCGGAACTCATGGCTCATGTTGGCCAGGAACCGGCTCTTGGCCTCGCTGGCGGCCCGCGCGGCGGCGGTGGCGTCGGTGAGCGCACGCAGCAGCGAGCTCAGGTAGAGCGGGACCGCGACCAACCCGGCGAGTAGGCCCAGCGCCAGCGGCAGGTTGTGCTGGTGCCAGTACGGGGTGGTCGCGATCGCGATCCCGAACGTGATCACCGCAAACCCGATCGCCGCGTACAGGTAGCGCGGCCCGAACCGCAGGCCGTTGCCGACCGTGACCCACATGATCACCACGTACAGCCAGGCCAGCAGGTCGCCGAGCAAGTACAGGCCCACGCCCATGAGGCTGTAGTCGGCCAACATGCCCAGCACCCGGCGCGGATGCGAGACGCCAGGGCGCCACAGCAGCCAACCGGCGATGCCCAATGCGACCGCGACCTCGACCGCGAGATAAGCCTCCGACAGGCGCAGCTCGCGGGCGACCGCGGGGTGGCGGCCCACCACGAGCTGCAGGTAGGCATAGATCACGCACAGCATGACCAGGCGCACGGCAGCCTGGCCATGCTCGCTGTCGGGCCGCCCTGCCAGGCGGCTGCCGATCCAGCGCACGACGCCTTTCACGTCATTGCAGCCGGGTCGCGGTCCGGTCCAGGCGTGCGCAGATCTCCTCCAGCCGCGCCCGGTTCGACAGCAGCGCCTCCACGCAGCGCGGATCGAACGCGCGTCCACTGTTGTGCCCGATGTACTCGAGTGCCTCGTCCATCGACCAGGCGCGTTTGTAGGGGCGACGCGAGACCAGCGCATCGAACACGTCGGCCACCGCGACGATGCGCGCCTCGAGCGGGATCTGCTCGCCCGACAGCCCATCGGGGTAGCCGCTGCCATCGAAGCGTTCTTGATGGCGCAACGCGATGGTGGCGCTGAGCTGGACGAACCGGTTGTGGCTGTCGCTCAACAGTTCGTAACCGATCCGCGGATGTTGCCGCATCACGTCCAGTTCGGCCTCGTCCAACGGTCCGGGCTTCATCAAGATCGCATCGGGCATCGCGATCTTGCCGATGTCGTGCAGCGGCGCGGCCAGTTCGATCATCCGCACCTCGTCCTCGAACAACCCCATCGCCTCGGCGACCATGCCGGCGACCGCGGCCACGCGCTCGAGGTTGGCGCTGGTGCTGGCATCGCGATAGGCGATCGCGCGGGCCAGCCGGGTCAGAGTCTCGCGCTCGCGCTCCTCGACCTCGTGCATGCTGCGCAGCAGCCGCTGCTCGAGCGACAGTGCCCGCTGCTTGACCGATTCGGCCTGCTGACGTAGCTGCAGCAGATTGCGGCAGCGGGCACGCAGCTCGCGTGGGCGCACCGGCTTGACCAGGAAGTCGATGACGCCGGCATCGAGCGCAGCCTGGCGAATCGGCTCGTCGCCGACCACAGTGACCAGCACGACCGGCACATCCCGATGCGGCGGCAGCTTGCGGAAGCGGCGGGCGAACTCCAGCCCGTCCATGCCCGGCATCCGGTAGTCGAGCAGCAACAGGTCGGCGCGGTGGCTGTCGCACCAGCCCAGCGCCTGCTCCGGATCCTCGAAGTCGAAGACATCGAGCTCCGGGCTGATGTCCTCGAGGATATGCCGCAACATGGTTCGCGCGGACGTCTGGTCGTCGACGATCACGATGTTCAACGCAGGCCCCTTCTGACGATGCGCGAAATACCGGTGGCATCGCGCTTGGCCGATCTTAGCGCGACCCGCCAGTCACAGGGGAATCCTATTCAGCAATGCATCCAAGTGCCGGCGGCGGCCGGGTCGACGCCGGTCTCAGGCCTCGGTCTGCGGGCGCATGTACGGGAAAAGCAGCACGTCGCGGATGGACGATGACCCGGTCAGCAACATGACCAGCCGATCGATGCCGATGCCCAGGCCGCCGGTCGGCGGCAGGCCGACCTCGAGCGCGCGGATGTAGTCGGCATCGAAGTGCATCGCCTCGTCGTCGCCCCCTTCGCGAGCGTCGACCTGGGCGCGGAAACGCGCGGCCTGGTCCTCGGGATCGTTCAGCTCGGAGAAGCCGTTGGCGATCTCCTTGCCACCGATGAACAGTTCGAAGCGGTCGGTGATGCCCGCCTCGGTGTCCGATTCGCGGGCCAGGGGCGAGACCTCGACCGGATAATGGGTGATGAACGTCGGCTGGATCAGGCCGGTCTCGACGGTCTTTTCGAAGATCTCCAGCAGCAGCTTGCCCCAGCCGTAGCCCGGCTTGACGTGCACGCCCAGGCGCGCGCAGTGGGCGGCCAGCGCGTCGCGGTCGCGACAGTCGGCAACGCTGATCTGCGGGTTGAGCTCGCGCACCGCCTCCTCGAGCTTCCAGCGCCGGAACGCCGGGCCGACGTCGATCGCATGGCCGTCCCACTCCAGCGCGGTGGTGCCGACCGCCTGCACCGCCACGTCGCGGATCAGCGCCTCGGTCAGGTCCATGACCTCTTCGTAGGCGACATAGGCCTCGTAGAGCTCGAGCATCGTGAACTCGGGGTTGTGCCGCGTCGACACGCCCTCGTTGCGGAAGTTGCGGTTGATCTCGTAAACGCGCTCGAAGCCACCCACGACCAGACGCTTGAGGTAGAGCTCGGGTGCGACGCGCAGGTAGAGATCCAGGTCCAGCGCATTGTGGTGCGTCGTGAACGGCTTGGCCGCCGCGCCGCCGGCCAGGTAGTGCATCATCGGCGTCTCGACTTCGAGGAAATCGCGCGCGTCGAGCCACTGGCGGATCGCCGCGACGATGCGCGAGCGCTTGACGAACACCGCGCGCGCTTCGGGCGAGACGATCAGATCGACATAACGCTGGCGATAGCGCTGCTCGACATCCGACAGTCCGTGCCACTTGTCGGGCAACGGCCGCAGCGACTTGGTCAGCAAGCGCAAGGTCTCGGCCTTGATCGACAGTTCGCCGGTCTTGGTGCGCATCAGCGTGCCTTCGGCCGCGACGATGTCGCCCACATCCCAGCCCTTGAACGCGTCGTAGCGCTCGCCCAGCGTGGTCGATTGCAGGAACAACTGGATCCGGCCGCTCACGTCCTGGATCTGCGCGAACGCGGCCTTGCCCATGACCCGCTTGGCCATCAGCCGGCCGGCCACCGCGACCCGCCGGTCTTCGGCCTCCAACGCCTCGCCTGTCCAGCGCTCGGCATCGGCGTACGTCGCCTGCAGCGCGCCGGCCTCGTCACGGCGACGGAAATCATTGGGGAACGCCACGCCCTGCCCACGCAGCGCGGCCAGTTTGCCGCGACGCTCGGCGATCAGGGCGTTGTCGTCGGCGGGCTGGGGGCTGTCGGGCTGGTGGCTCATGAGGGTCTCGGAAAGATCAGGTATTGGCCGCGGATCGACGCGGAGAGAACGGATCAGAATGAAACGACGTGCGGCTGCGTTCGATCATGCCCGCAGGCGCGGGCCCCAAGGGCATGGACCGGTCGGACGCGGCCATCGCGCCGTCCCTGCGCTGGGCATGCGCCCGGCAGGGCCGTGCGGCGTACCGACGGATCGGCGGTCATCGCACCGATTCGCAGCGCAGCACTCAGTTGGCATCCAAGCGCTTGGCGCCGGCCTCCAGGCCGGATTTGAGCGCGGCCTCGACGAACTCGTCCAGATCGCCGTCGAGCACCTTCTGGGTGTCGCTACGCTCCACGCCCGTGCGCAGATCCTTGATGCGGCTCTGGTCGAGCACGTAGTTGCGGATCTGGCTGCCCCAGCCGATATCGGACTTGGTCGCTTCCAGCGCGTCCTTCTCGGCATTGCGCTTCTGCAGTTCCAGTTCGTAGAGCTTGGCGGCGAGCATCTTCATCGCGCGGTCGCGGTTGGCGTGCTGGCTGCGTTCGGTCTGGCAGGCGACGACGGTGTTGGTCGGCACGTGGGTGATGCGCACCGCCGACTCGGTCTTGTTGACGTGCTGACCGCCGGCACCGGACGAGCGGTAGACATCGGTCCGCAGGTCGGCCGGGTTGATCTCGATGTCGATCTTGTCGTCGACCTCCGGGGACACGAACACCGAGGTGAACGAGGTGTGCCGGCGATTGTCGGAATCGAACGGCGACTTGCGCACCAGCCGATGCACGCCGATCTCGGTCTTGAGCCAGCCATAGGCGAAGTCGCCCTCGACGCGGAACGTCGCCGACTTGATGCCAGCCACTTCACCGCCCGAGACTTCCATCAGCTCGGCCTTCCAGCCGCGGCTCTCGGCCCAGCGCAGATACATGCGCAGCAGCATCTCGGCCCAGTCCTGGGCTTCGGTGCCGCCGGCACCGGCCTGGATATCGACGAAGGCGGCGGCCGAGTCCATCTCGCCGGAGAACATGCGCTGGAACTCCAGCTTGTCGACCTGGCTGGCGTAGCCCTCGACATCGGCGACGACCGCCTGCGCGGTGTCCTCGTCGTTCTCCGATTCGGCCAGTTCCAGCAGTTCGGCCGCGCCGTCCAGGCCCTCGGTCAGCGTGCGGATGCCATTGACGGTCTTGTCGAGCGTGGCACGCTCGCGACCCAGCGCCTGCGCGCGCTCGGGATCGTTCCAGATATTCGGGTCTTCGAGCTCGCGCTCGACTTCTTCTAGACGCTCGCGACGGGCGTCGTAGTCAAAGATACCCCCTCAGCGCATCCAGCCGACCGCGAAGGTCGGCGATGCGCTGGCGAACAGGATTGAGTTCGATCATGGTGCGGTGGGACTCGCGTAAAGAGCCGGTGATTCTAACAAGCCGCGCACCCGGCAGTCCCGGCCGGCGCACGGCGCCGGCCGGGAGGTCGCCTCAACGGCGTTCGAGCAGGATGCGGTACGGGCCGCCGGCGTCGCCATCGAGGGCGGAAGCCTCGACCACGTAGCGACCGGGCTGGAGCCGCTGGACGATCCGGGCATCGAGCCCGCCGGCGCCGTCGTCGTCGCTGGCCACCTCGTTGCCGTCCTTGGTCAGCGACAGGTAGCTGTCGATCTGGCTGGAGCGCATCTCGATCGCGTAGTCGCCTGCGCTGCGGACCTCGAACGACCAGCGGTCGGTCATGCCGGGCAGCAGCGCGGTCTCGACCGGCCGGCCGATCGTCAGCGCACCGCCGCCGGCGCCTTCAGGCACTTCGGTCGCAGTCAGCGACAGCGTGTAGGGGCCTGCACCGGGCGTCGCGCTGTCGGCCTCGAGCGTGTAGGTGCCGGCTTCGAGCAGCATGCCGATGCGCGCGTTGAGGCGTTCGCCGCCATCGTCGTCCTCCTTCTGCACGCCCTGGCCGGACAGTCGCATCAGCGGATCGATCTCGTCGCTGCGCATGTCCAGGCGGACCACCCGGCGCTCGGGCAGCGTGAAGCGGTAGGTGTGCGCGCGCCCAGCGTACAGGCCGGTGACCGTCGACCCGATCGCCAGCTCACCGCCTTCGCGCAGGTCGCCGGTCTCGAAGCTCGACGCGGTGACACTGATCCGGTACGCACCACTGGCGCCTTCGCTGCCGTAGCGCTTGGCAGTCAGGCGATAGCGGCCCGGGGCCAGGCGCAGCGTCAGACGCGCGTTGCTGCCCTCGCCGCCGTCGTCGTTGCTGACCGAGACGCCCGGTCCATCCAATGCCAGGACCGCATCGAAGTCATCGGACATCATGTCGATCGTGTAGATCCCGTCGCGGTCGATCTGCAACGGCAGCTCCCGCTCGCCATCGGTCCAGTCGCCGATGGTCGAACCGACGCGCAGTGCCTGGCCGTTGTAGGTGTCCACACGCGAGGAGATCAGGGTGTAGGGGCCATACGACGAGGCGTCGGTGCCGCTGACGGCAATCGTGTAGCGGCCCGCGCGCCGAGCCCGGATCGTCAGCGACGACGCCTCGCCCCGATCGGTCGACGAACCGATCAGTTCGTTGTCCAGGAAGGCCGCCAGCCGCGCGCGCAGCGCGCCGGTGACCTTGAAGGTCGCGACCTCGCCCTCGCGCAGGTCGACGCGGTAGAGCTGGCTGCGCGAGCCGTCCTGGTGGTTGAGGCTGGAGCGGCTGGTGATCTCGCCGCGCACCTCGCCGCCGATCGACAGCGGTGCGGGATCGGTGGCCTGGGCCTGCACCAAAGCAGGCGCGATGGCGAGCGCGATCGCCAGCGAAAGCGTATGGACGGTTTTCAAGCGAATCTCCCTTCGACAGTAGAGGCGTCCTGCGCAGTCGCGGACGCGGCGCGCGCATTCTCGCACCCGTTCAGGGAAAAAGGGATCACGGTCTCGCGCGGAGCGAAAGGAAGCCACCTCCCCGGCTGCCGATGAACCCTCCGCTTCGAAGATGGGCCCATCCGGCCACTCGCCGAACCAGAACCGGCGTCAAAACCGGGGTCAGAGTGCAATTTCGTCCCGCGAAATTGCACTCTGACCCCGGTTTTTTTTGGGGGGGGGAGGCGACAGGCCGGCTCGGACGCCCGCACCGCCGACGCCGTCCCCTCAGCCCGCCATCGGCTCCCGGTGCTCGACCAGCAACTGCACTGCATCCCCGCCGCGATAGTCGTCGGGCGCGAGCCGGTAGACGATACGCTCGCGAGGGGCCGGCGCGACCTCGCGCCAGGCGCCGAAATGGATCGCATCGACGGTCGCCGGACGGCCATCGAGCCGCAAGCTGAGCTTGAGGTGCCGCCCACCGACCACCCGCCAGTCGACGATCGTGAACTCGCCGTCGAACAACGGCTCGGGGAAGCCCTGCCCCCAGGGGCCGGCGTCGCGCAGGTGCGCGGCGTGCACGATGTCGAATTCGCCGGGCCCGAGCGGACCATCGGTAACGATCTCCGCCCGCAGCAGCGCTGGATCGAGCAGGGTCGCGACCGCCTGCCCGAAGGCGCGCTCGAACGCCGGCAAGGCCTCGCGCCGCAGGCTCAGGCCGGCCGCCATCGCATGGCCGCCGAAGCGCTCGATCAGGCCAGGATGCGCCACGTCGACCGCGGCCAGCACGTCGCGGATATGCAGGCCGGGAATCGAGCGCGCCGAGCCGCGCAGCTGGTCGCTGCCGGGCTCGGCCGGTGCGAAGGCGATCACCGGCCGATGCAGCGCATCCTTCATCTTCGAAGCCACAAGACCGACGACCCCCGGATGCCATTGCGGATCGTGCAGGCAGACCCCGATGGCCGCGGGATCGACCGGCGGTCGGCCGGCGACCGCGGCCTCGGCGTCATCGAGCATCGACTGCTGCACTGCGCGGCGCTCGGCATTGATCGCGTGCAGCGTCGCCGCGAGCGTCTGCGCCTGGGTCGCGTCGTCGGTGAGCAGGCATTCGATCCCGATCGCCATGTCCTCCAGGCGACCGGCGGCGTTGATGCGCGGCGCGATGCCAAAGCCGATGTCGCCGGTGGTCAAGCGCGCCGCCTGTCGCCCCGACACGTCGATCAAGGCCTGCAGGCCGGCGCAGCCCTGCCCGCTGCGCAGCCGGCGCAGCCCGGCCGCGACCAGCGCCCGGTTGTTGACGTCCAGCGGCACGAGATCAGCGACGGTGCCGACCGCGACCAGATCGAGCAGCGTCGACAGGTCCGGCGCTGGACCTGCGAAGGCGCCGGTCTCGCGCAGCCGCCGGCGTAGCGCCAGCAGCACGTAGAAGATCACCCCGACGCCGGCCAGCGCCTTGCTCTGGAAGCGGTCGCCGGGCAGGTTCGGGTTGACGATCGCATCGGCCGGCGGCAGCGCCTCGCCCGGCAGATGGTGATCGGTCACCAGCACCTGCCAGCCCCGCGCTTTCGCCGCGGCGACGCCGGCGTGGCAGGCGATGCCGTGGTCGACGGTCACCAGCAGCGCGGGATCCAGCGGCGCCAGCGCATCGACCAGGCCGGGCGACAGCCCGTAGCCGTGGACGATGCGATTGGGCACGGCGTGCACGACATCCCGCGCACCCAGCATGCGCAGCCCGCGCACCGCGACCGCGCAGGCGGTGGCGCCGTCGCAATCGAAGTCGCCGACGACCAGGATCCGCCTGCGCTGGGCGATGGCATCGGCGAGCAGGGTGGCCGCCGCATCGATGTTCGACAACCCGTCGGGCGGCAGCAGCCCGGCCAGGCGTGGCTGGGCGGCCTGCAGGTCGTGCGCACCGCGCGCCGCATAGATGCGCCGCAGCAGCGCCGGCACCGTCGCCGGCCAATCGCCGCCGGGCGCGCTGTCGCGACGTCGGATCGTCGGCGACGGACGCGTCATGGCCGCGCCGCCGTCGCCGGCACAAGAGCCCGGCGCCAGATGCGCAGGCGGTGCCAACGGCGCAAGGTCAGCACCCGGCCATCCTCGTCGTCGAGAACCAGGGTGTCGAGCCGGCCATCGGCCAGCGCTGCGAGGGCGGGCCGCAGCCAGTCGGCCTGCAGTTGGCGCAGGTCGCGCAGCCCCCCCAGGTCGATCAGCAGCGCGTCGCGCAGCGCGGGCCAGCCCGACGGCAGCGATTCAACTTCGGTCGCGATCGCCGCGAGCGCGCGCAGCGTCGCATCGTCGGTGAGCACGCGCGCCTGTGCGCCGCGGGCCACCCCAGAGTCCGCGGGCAGCGCCCCGCCGCCCCAGAACCACAGCGCATTGACCGGCGGCTGTCCGGCCGCCGTCCTCGCGGTGTTCCAGGGATGCGTGTGCAGGAGGATCTGCGCCTCGTTCGCCAGCGCCCGCCAGCGCCGGGCCTCGGCGCCGCCATCATCGTGATCGGCCAGATCGGTGCCGAGCGCATCGGACGGGTCGACGAACGCCGGCAGCGGAGTCTCCCGCGGCAGCCGCAGATACCAGCGCGATGGCGACGGCGCGTCGAGCGCGAAGCCGGCCTCGGCGAACACCGGCTGCAAGACCGGCAGCAGCGCGTCGACATCGGCCTGCGCCAGGCCCAGCGTCTCGCCGTGGCCCATCAGACGCACGCCATTGATGTCCGGCCGCAGCCAGGCCGGGTCGGCGCGCAGCCAGGCACTGTCCGGTGCATCGGCATCGCCAACATCGACCTGGCGCGACAACGCCGCCAGCGGCCAGCCGCCTTCGGGCATCACGACGTGCCGCGCAAGCTGGGGTCGACGCCCAGGCGCGGCCATCGTGCGATCGGCACGGCCCAGTGCCCGCACGATGTCCGGCTGCCAGCGCTGCGCACCGAAACGCGCGGCGGCGGGCAGCAGGAACGTCGCCGAGGTCATCGGCTCAGCCGAGATACTCGACGCTGACGATGTCGTAGTCGCGGGTGCCGCCCGGCGCATCGATGCTGATGCTGTCGCCCTCATGCTTGCCGATCAGCGCACGCGCCACCGGCGAGGAGATCGCAATCAGACCCTGCTTGATGTCGGCCTCCAGGTCGCCGACGATCTGGTAGCGCTTCTCTTCGTCGGTCTGCGCATCGGCGATCACCACTGTCGCGCCGAATACCACCTTGTCGCCGGCATTGAGCTTGGCGACATCGATGACATCGGCATGCGACAGCTCGCTCTCGAGCTGCTTGATCCGGCCCTCGATGAAGCTCTGCTGCTCACGCGCAGCGTGGTACTCGGCGTTCTCCTTCAGATCGCCGTGCGCACGCGCCTCGGCGATCGCATCGATGACCGCCGGCCGCTTGACCGACTTCAGTTCCTCGAGCTCCTCGCGCAGGCGCTGCGCGCCGCGCGTGGTCATGGGTGCCCTCATGGCGTCCCTCCTGTGTGTGAGTTGGATGGCGACGCGCCGCCGTCGAGCTGCGCGTGCAGTTCCTGCAGGGCCCAGACCGGGCCGCTGCCGCGATAGTCCAGCGAATGCAGCAATGCGCGGGCGCCAGCCACCGTGGTCGAGTACGTGACCCGGTGCTGCAGCGCTTCGCGACGGATCGAGAACGAGTCGGAGATCGCCTGCTTGCCCTCGGTGGTGTTGACGATGTACGCGATCTCGCCGTTCTTGATCAGGTCGACGATGTGCGGTCGGCCCTCGACCACCTTGTTGACCTGCTCGCAAGCGATGTCGTGCTCGCGCAGCCACTTGGCGGTGCCGGAGGTGGCGACGATCGCATAGCCCTTGGCCGCCAGATCACGCGCAACCGGCAGCACGCGCTTCTTGTCCGGGTCGCGCACCGAGACGAAGACCTTGCCGCTGGTGGGCGGGGTGCGGATGCTCGCCGCCTCCTGCGCGCGCGCGAACGCCGCGCCGAAGCTCTCGCCCACGCCCATGACCTCGCCGGTCGAACGCATCTCCGGCCCGAGGATCGGGTCGACGTTCTGGAACTTGGCGAACGGGAAGATCGCTTCCTTGACCGAGTAGTACGACGGCACGATCTCGGTCGTCGCACCCTGCTCGGCCAGCGTCTTGCCGGCCATGCAGCGCGCCGAGATCTTGGCCAGCGGCAGCCCGATCGCCTTGGACACGAACGGCACCGTGCGCGACGCGCGCGGATTGACCTCGAGCAGGAAGATCGTCTCCACGCCCGCGTCGTCGGTCTGCACCGCGAACTGGGTGTTCATCAGGCCGACGACCTTCAGCTTGCGGGCCAGCGCCGCGACCTGCTCGCGCAGGCGCGCCTGCACATCGCTCGACAGCGAATACGGCGGCAGCGAGCACGAGGAATCGCCCGAATGCACGCCGGCTTCCTCGATGTGCTCCATGACGCCACCGATCAGCACGTTGCCGTCCTTGTCGGCAATCACGTCGATGTCGACCTCGACCGCGTTGTCGAGGAAGCGGTCGAGCAGCACCGGCGAGTCGTTGGAGACCTTGACCGCGTCGCGCATGTAGCGCGCCAGGTCGGCATCGGCGTGCACCACTTCCATCGCCCGGCCGCCGAGCACGTAGCTCGGCCGCACGACCAGCGGATAGCCGATCTCGCGCGCCAGCACCAGCGCTTCCTCGGGGTTGCGTGCGGTGCGGTTGGGCGGTTGCTTGAGGCCGAGCTCGTCGACCAGCTTCTGGAAGCGCTCGCGGTCCTCGGCCAGGTCGATCGAGTCGGGCGAGGTGCCGATGATCGGCACCCCGTTGGCCTCGAGCGCGCGCGCCAGCTTGAGCGGCGTCTGGCCGCCGTACTGCACGATCACGCCCTTGGGCTTCTCGATCTCGACGATCTCCAGCACGTCCTCGAGCGTCAGCGGCTCGAAGTACAGACGATCGGAGGTGTCGTAGTCGGTCGAGACCGTCTCGGGATTGCAGTTGACCATGATGGTCTCAAAGCCGTCCTCGCGCAGTGCGAGGGCGGCATGGACGCAGCAGTAGTCGAACTCGATGCCCTGCCCGATCCGGTTCGGCCCACCGCCGAGCACGATGATCTTCTCGCGGCCGCTGGGATTGGCCTCGCACTCGTCCTCGTAGGTCGAGTACAGATAGGCGGTGTCGGTCGCAAACTCGGCCGCGCACGAGTCGACGCGCTTGTAGACCGGGCGCACGCCGAAGGCACGGCGCAGTGCGCGCACGGCCTGCTCGTCGGTACCCAGCAACTGCGCCAGGCGCGCGTCGGAGAAGCCCATGCGCTTGAGCGCACGCAGCCGCGCCTGGTCGAGCGCATCGATGCCGTTCGCCGCGACCTCGCGTTCGGTCGCGATGATCTCTTCGATCTGATCGAGGAACCACGGATCGACATACGACAGGCCGTGCACGTCCTCGACCGACAAGCCGGCGCGGAACGCGTCGGCCAGGTAGAACAGGCGCTCGGGACCCGGCTCGCGGACCTCGCGGCGCAGCGTCGCCAGGTCGCCGTCGTCGGTCAGGTCCAGGCCGGTCGGGTCGAAACCGACCTTGCCGGTCTCCAGGCCGCGCAGCGCCTTGTGCATCGATTCCTGGAACGTGCGGCCCATCGCCATGACCTCGCCGACCGACTTCATCTGCGTCGTCAGGCGGGCGTCGGCGGTGGGGAACTTCTCGAACGCAAAGCGCGGGATCTTGGTGACCACGTAGTCGATCGACGGCTCGAACGAGGCCGGAGTCTTGCCGCCGGTGATCTCATTCTTCAGTTCGTCGAGCGTGTAGCCGATCGCCAGCTTGGCCGCGACCTTGGCGATCGGGAAGCCAGTCGCCTTGGAGGCCAGCGCCGAGGAGCGCGACACGCGCGGGTTCATCTCGATCACCACCACGCGACCGGTGGTCGGGCTGATGCCGAACTGCACGTTCGAACCGCCGGTGTCGACGCCGATCTTGCGCAGCACCGCGATCGACGCATTGCGCAGGCGCTGGTACTCCTTGTCGGTGAGCGTCTGCGCCGGCGCGACGGTGATGCTGTCGCCGGTGTGCACGCCCATCGGGTCGAGATTCTCGATCGAGCACACGATGATGCAGTTGTCCGCGGTGTCGCGGACCACTTCCATCTCGAACTCTTTCCAGCCCAGCACCGATTCCTCGACCAGCACCTCGCCGACCGGCGACAGCTCGAGGCCGCGCTTGATGATCTCCTCGAACTCCTCGCGGTTGTAGGCGATGCCGCCGCCCGAGCCGCCGAGGGTGAAACTGGGCCGGATGATCGTTGGATAGCCGACCTTGGCCTGGATCTCGATCGCCTGCTCAAACGTGCGCGCGACCTCGGCCTTCGGGCACTCCAGGCCGATCTCCTGCATCGCCACGCGGAACAGCTCGCGATCCTCGGCCATGCGGATGGCCTCGCGCTTGGCACCGATCAGCTCCACGCCGTACTTGTCGAGCACACCGTTGTCGGCCAGGTCGAGCGCGCAGTTGAGCGCAGTCTGCCCGCCCATCGTCGGCAGCAGCGCGTCGGGCTTCTCCTTGGCGATGATCTTCTCGACCGTCTGCCAGTTGATCGGCTCGATGTAGACCGCATCCGCGGTCTCCGGGTCGGTCATGATCGTGGCCGGGTTGGAGTTCACCAGCACCACGCGGTAACCCTCCTCGCGCAGCGCCTTGCAGGCCTGGGCGCCGGAGTAGTCGAACTCGCAGGCCTGGCCGATGACGATCGGTCCGGCCCCGATGATGAGAATGGTCTGAATGTCGGTGCGCTTTGGCATGGCTTTCTCTAAGGTCGGTACCGCGTATCGGGGAGCGATCGCCCAGTGTCGATCAGGACGCGGGCTCGAAAGGGGACGACGGCGCGCATGCTGGGATGGGCCCGGGCAACGGCCTGCGTGACGTGGCGCGCCATGCGCCCGGGCGAACGGTGGACGCGGGCCATCGGGGCCAGGCCGCGATCACGACAGCGCCTCGACCGGAACCTGGATGCCGCAGGTGCGCGCCATCTCGTCGCTTGCCGCCTTCACGCGCTTGGGCGCAAAGCTGTGGACCTGATCGAATCCGCTCACGAGCGCCCAGAAGGCTTGCCCCTGGGTGAAGGCCTCGATCTGCGCCAGTTGCTCGCGCGAGAGGGTGTCGGGCGGTGGCTGCATCCTGCCGGTCCGCATGTTGGCGAGCACCATGTCGGCGGCGACCGCCCCGGCCGGCGTGTCGATGAACGCGTTCCACGTCGCCAGATGCTCGGCGCCCTGCTCACCCAATGCCTCGGTGAAGATCTGCCGCATATGGCCGATCACCAGCGTCCGCATCGGGCCCTGCGCGCAGTCGCGTTCGCTCGCCTCCATCTCCACGAACGGCGGCACGGCCTGCACGATGTCCCGGGCGATCTCCTCACCGAAACGCTCGATGCCAAGACGTTGAAGCAGCGCCGCGACGCTGGTCTCGGACGCGGGCACGGCCGCCACAGGCATGGCGACGCAGAGCGCGGCGAGCAAGAGCAGGCGTGCGGCGGTCATGCCCGGCCGGTCGCCATCAGCGCCACGAACTGGTCGAACAGCGGCGCCACATCATGCGGCCCCGGTGACGCCTCGGGATGGCCCTGGAACGAAAAGGCCGGCGCATCGGTCAGCGCGATGCCCTGGTTGGTGCCATCGAACAGCGAGCGATGGGTCACGCGGACATTGGCCGGCAGCGTCGCTTCGTCGACCGCGAAGCCGTGGTTCTGCGAGGTGATCATCACCCGACCGCCATCGACGGCCTGCACCGGATGGTTCGCGCCGTGGTGGCCGTGCGGCATCTTCATCGTCTGCGCGCCGGCCGCCAGCGCCAGCAGCTGGTGGCCCAGGCAGATGCCGAAGGTCGGGACCTTGTTCTCGATGAAGGTGCGGATCGCCTCGATCGCGTAATCGCACGGCGCCGGATCGCCGGGGCCATTGGACAGGAATACACCGTCGGGCTTCAGCGCGAGCACGTCACTGGCCGGCGTCTGCGCCGGCACCACCGTCAGTTCGCAGCCGCGCTCTGCGAGCATGCGCAGGATGTTGCGCTTGACGCCGTAGTCGTAGGCCACGACCTTGAACTTGGCCGGCGCCGACACGAAGGCGTTCGCGTCCAAATCCAGCTGGCCGTCCGACCAGCTGTAGCGCTCGGTCGTGCTGACCACCTTCGCCAGATCCATGCCCTTCAGGCCCGGGAACTTGCGCGCGGCCTCGAGCGCCTGGTCCACATTCACCTCGCCGGCCATAAGCGCACCGTTCATCGCGCCACGGTCGCGCAGCAGGCGCGTCAGCTTGCGGGTGTCGATGCCGGCGATCGCGACGATCCCGCGCGCACGCAGCCATTCGGGGAGTGCGATCTGGCTGCGCCAACTGCTCGGACGGCGCGGCACATCGCGCACGATCAGCCCCGAGGCCCATACCCGTCCAGCCTCGTCATCCTGGTCGGTACACCCGGTGTTGCCGATATGCAGATAGGTCAGCGTCACCAGCTGGCGCGCATACGACGGATCGGTGAGCACTTCCTGGTAGCCGGTCATCGCGGTGTTGAACACCGTTTCACCGACCGACAAGCCAGGAGCGCCCACGGAAACGCCCTCGAACACGGTGCCGTCTTCAAGGACGAGAATTGCGGAATCTGTCACGTGGTCTTCGCCTACGTCAGGTTGCAGGAAACCGCCAGAGCGGCGGCAGCCGGTCCGGAGGCGAGAGGTTCAGGCGAGCGAGAATTGTACCGACGCCGGCCCCGCTGCGCCAGCGCGGCGCACGCGACCGGTCACGCAACCGGCGCGTCGCCTGCGCCGAGCAGCTCGGCGATCGCGTAACGGCGCGGCGCGCGCCCGGCCAGCCGCGCCGCGACGTGCAACGCCCCGGCCGCGAAGATGTCGCGATCGCCGGCCCGGTGAACGAGCTCGATGCGCTCGCCGCGGGTCGTGAACTGCACCAGATGCTCGCCGACGATATCGCCGGCGCGGAGCGAGGCGTAGCGCGGACGAGCGCCCTGCCCCTCGGCGGCCGCGCCCAGCGTCAACGCGGTCCCCGATGGCGCGTCGAGCTTGCGCGTGTGATGCGACTCGACGATGTCGCAGTCCCATCCCGGCAACATTGCCGCCGCGCGCGCCACCAGGTCCTGCAGGACCGCGACGCCGAGGCTGAAGTTCGAGGCCCACAACACCGGAATCCGCGCCGCTGCGGCGTCGAGGGCCGCGTTCTGCGCCTCGGACAGGCCGGTGGTGCCCGAAACCAGCGCCGCGCCACGCCGCTCGCACAGCGCAAGCAAGGCGTCGAAGCCCGCCGGCAGGCTGAAGTCGATGGCGACGTCGAAAGGCGGTGCACCGCCGAGCTCGGCGGCGCCGAAATACGGCACCCCGCCGATCACCCGCTGGCGCGGCGCACTGCCCGACACCGCCGCCACGACCGCCAAGCCGTCGCACGACACTGCCAAGCGCAGCACAGCCTGCCCCATCCGGCCGGATGCTCCGTGCACCAGTACCCGGACAGGCGCGCTCATTGGGCCACCGCCAATCGCAGCAGTGGGATCGAAACGGCAACGCCATCGGGTCGGATCGTCATGTCGCGCATTCTAGCCTCGAGGTGGAAGCGTGGCCGGCCGCCTCACGTGCAGATTGCATCGCGTCACTTTCAGGACTGAGCGTTCCAACAACGAACGCAGATCCACGCATCTCATATCGCCCGCGGCGGGCGCGGCGCAATCCGCTGCGCGGGTCAAGCACAGCCTCGTTGCATCCGGGCGACGCATGGCGATTTTTTCGCCACCACGAGCGTGCCGCGCCAATGAAGGGCCGCCCCCGCTTATCCACATCTTTGTGACCAGGCCATCCACACCGGCTGTGGACGACCGCGGCCGGAGGCGGCGCGGCGCAGCCGTCAAGTCGCAACCTGACCTCCGTCCTCGCCGGCCCCGGAGGCGACAGCATGTGATGCATCCCCCGTTGCGCAGGTCAAGTCCGGATTCTCCGGTTGCCCAGCCGGATGGCGAAAATTTCACCACGCAAAATGCACCCGCTTGCGAAGCGGCCGCGCGATGCTTATCCACACCTTTGTGACCAGACCATCCACATCGCTTGTGGATGACCGACGTGGAGGCCGCGATCGCGACGTCGTCAAGCGGCCGCGGAGCGCTCTCCCCGCCTGGGGTTCGACCGCAACACCATGCCTGCAATGCCATCGCCCACGTCGTTGGGCGTGCAGACCCTGCACGCGCCGCGCGCACGCAGAACCGAGTGCGCAAAGCAAGCCCTGCGTTGGGCTGCGAATCAGCGGCTGGCGAAAAAATGACCAGCCCAAAGCACGCCTGATCGCAAGCGGGCCGGCGCGGCTTATCCACATGTTTGTCGTCATGACATCCACACCGGCTGTGGATACCGATCGCGCGATGGGCGATGTGTCCGTCCGTCAAGTAGTCCGGTCGCGGAATCGACGCGCCGTGCCCATCGCGCGTTTCGAATCGCACTGATGATCGTCCGTAATGCGGATGCGGCCAACGACCTGCAGGCCACAATCGCCGCACCGGGCGCGGCCCATTGGCGGCGCTGGCATCGCGAGACGTACCGCGTCAGCCGTTCGCAGCGCGACTGCGGAGCGCCCAGTCGGTGCGCGACCGGCGCCCAGGTCGAAAACGTCGATCCCATCGTCTCAGCGACGACGTGGGTGGGCGGTACTTTCGGTGCGATGCGCCGGGCGGGCAGGTGCAGGAAGCGGCCTGTCGTCCACGCATGGACCGTCCATGGACGCCCGCGCCGTGTCTGCGGCTCGCCTTGTTTGCTTCAGGAGCGGCAAGTGACGATGCGCCCGCTCGGGCACGGCTTGCCCGACGCCGTGGGGTCAGCACTGCGGCACAAGCATATGGTTGGAGCCTGTCGGCAGAAGGCGGTCGACGCCTTCACCGCATCTGCATCGCGCGCGCCGACAAGCGCCCTGCGGAGCGGCGCGCGCGGGCTCAGGACGTCATGCGTTCCCAGAAGCCCTTGACGCCATCCATGAAGGTGCTCGACTTGGGCGAATGCCGGCGTGCGTTCTCGGTGGTGAACGTCGCCTCGAAGCGCTGCAGCAGATCGCGCTGGTCGGCCGTCAGATTGACCGGCGTCTCGACGAAGATCTTGCAATACAGGTCGCCGACCGAGCGGCTGCGCACCGACTTGACGCCCTTGTCGCGCAAGCGGAACACCTTACCGGTCTGGGTCTCGGCCGGAATGCGGATCTCCGCCTCGCCGCCCAGCGTGGGCACGCGCACCGTGTCGCCGAGCGCGGCCTGCGAGATGCGGATCGGCACCTCGCAATGCAGGTCGTCGCCGTCGCGCACGAAGATGTCGTGCGGGCGCACCCGTACCTCGACATAGAGATCGCCAGGCGGCGCACCGGCCGGACCGGCCTCGCCTTCGCCCGACAAGCGGATGCGATCGCCCGAATCGACGCCGGCGGGAATCTTCACCGATAGCACCTTTTCGTCCTCGACCCGGCCCGCGCCATGACACGTCTTGCAGGGATTGGCGATCACCTGGCCATGCCCGCCGCAATGCGGACAGGCCTGCTGCATCGTGAAGGGCCCGCGCTGCATGCGCACCTGGCCGCGACCGGCGCAGGTCGAACAGGTCTCGCGCTTGCCATCCTCCGAGCCGCTGCCATTGCAGTCGTCGCAGCCGGTCAGCGTCGGTAGCTCGATGCGCTTCTCGACACCAGCGACCGCTTCCTCGAGATCGAGCTCCATCACATAGCCCACGTCGGCGCCGCGACGCGGGCCGCTGCGTCCGCCGCCGCCGAAGATGTTGCCGAAGATGTCGCCAAAGATATCGCCCATGTCCGGACCGAAGCCCGGTCCGGCATTGCCCCCGCCCATGCCGTGCTCGAACGCGGCATGCCCGTGCTGGTCGTACATCCGACGCTTGCCGCCGTCCGACAGCACCTCGTAGGCCTCCTTGCACTCCTTAAACGCGGCCTCGGCGGCGGCATCGCCTGGGTTGCGGTCCGGGTGGTGCTTCATCGCGCAACGGCGATACGCCTTCTTCAGCTCGTCTTCGCTGGCGGTGCGGGAGACGCCAAGGACTTCGTAGTAATCGCGTTTGCTCATGAGGCCGTGATTCGTAATGCGGGATGGGGGAGGCCAAGCGCTAGAGTGTGACCACGCGAGAAAGAAGCGGAGCTGAGCTCCGCTTCTTTCCGTCGCGCATCACGACTGCGCCGATTACGCCTTCTTCTCGTCGTCCTTGACCTCGGTGAACTCGGCATCGACCACGTCGTCGGACTTGGGCGCATCGCCCTGCCCGCCGACGTCGCCACCGCCCTGCTGGCCGGCCGCGGCCGCGGCGGCGAACAGCTGCTGCGAGACTTCCTCGAGCTTCTTGGACTTGGCCTCGATCTGCGCCTTGTCGTCACCCTTCATCGCGGTCTCGACCTCGGCGATCGCCGCCTCGGCATTGCCGATCACATCGCCGGGCACCTTGTCGCCGTTGTCCTTGATCGCGCTGCGGGTCGCGTGCACCAGCGCATCGGCCTGGTTGCGCGCGGCGACGAGCTCCTGGAACTTGCGGTCGTCCTCACGGTGCGCCTCGGCGTCGGCGACCATTCGCTGGATCTCGTCATCCGACAGACCCGAACCGGCCTTGATCTCGACCTTCTGCTCCTTGCCGGTCTTCTTGTCCTTGGCCGACACGTGCAGGATGCCGTTGGCGTCGATGTCGAACGACACCTCCACCTGCGGCATGCCGCGCGGCGCCGGGTCGATGCCGGTCAGGTCGAAGCGCGCCAGCGACTTGTTGAAGCGGGCCTGCTCGCGCTCGCCCTGCAGCACATGCACGGTCACGGCCGACTGGTTGTCATCGGCAGTGGAGAAGGTCTGCGAGGCCTTGGTCGGGATCGTGGTGTTCTTCTCGATGATCTTGGTGAACACACCGCCCAGGGTCTCGATGCCCAGGCTCAGCGGGGTCACGTCGAGCAGCAGCACGTCCTTGACGTCACCGGCCAGCACGCCACCCTGCACCGCCGCACCGATCGCGACCGCTTCGTCGGGGTTCACGTCCTTGCGCGGCTCCTTGCCGAAGAAGTCGGCAACGGCCTGCTGGACCTTGGGCATGCGGGTCTGGCCGCCGACGAGGATGACCTCGTTGACGTCGGACGCGCGCAGGCCGGCATCGTTGAGCGCGATGCGGCAGGGCTCGATCGAGCGCTTGATCAGATCCTCGACCAGCGCTTCGAGCTTGGCACGGGTCAGCTTGATGTTCAGGTGTTTCGGACCCGAGGCGTCGGCAGTGACGTACGGCAGATTGACCTCGGTCTGCTGCGACGACGACAGCTCGATCTTGGCGCGCTCGGCCGCATCCTTCAGGCGCTGCAGCGCCAGCGGGTCCTTGCGCAGGTCGATGCCCTGATCCTTCTGGAACTCCTCGACGAGGTAGTCGATGACGCGTGCGTCGAAGTCCTCACCGCCGAGGAAGGTGTCGCCATTGGTGGCCAGCACCTCGAACTGCTTCTCGCCGTCGACTTCCGCGATCTCGATGATCGACACGTCGAAGGTGCCGCCGCCCAGGTCGTAGACCGCAACCTTGCGGTCGCCGCCGCTCTTGTCCAGGCCATAGGCCAGCGCGGCCGCGGTCGGCTCGTTGATGATGCGCTTGACGTCGAGGCCGGCGATGCGGCCGGCGTCCTTGGTCGCCTGGCGCTGGCTGTCGTTGAAGTACGCCGGCACCGTGATCACCGCCTCGGTGACCTTCTCGCCCAGGTAGTCCTCGGCGGTCTTCTTCATCTTCTCGAGGATGCGCGCCGAGACTTCCTGCGCCGACAGCTTCTTGCCGTCGCTGGTCGCGACCCAGGCATCGCCGTTGTCGTGCTCGAGGATCTTGTAGGGGACCAGGCCGATGTCCTTCTGGACCTCGGCGTCCTTGAACTTGCGGCCGATCAGGCGCTTGACCGCGAAGAACGTGTTGTTGGGGTTGGTGACGGCCTGGCGCTTGGCCGAGGCGCCGACCAGCACCTCGCCGTCCTTGGTGTAGGCGACGATCGACGGCGTGGTGCGGTCGCCCTCGCTGTTCTCGATGACCTTGGCCTTGCCGCCGTCCATGATCGCCACGCACGAATTGGTCGTGCCGAGATCGATGCCGATGATCTTTGCCATTGCAGTGCTTCCTCTAGGAAATGTCGTTGTGCGGGGACGGCGGCGAGGCCGTCGATGCGGGGTATCTGGGGACGCGCAACACAGCGTTCAAGCGGTGTGATGCGCAAGGGCGCCAGTCGGCGCCGGTCGCGCTCAGTCGGCCTTGGCCACGACCACCATCGCCGGGCGCAGCAGGCGCTCATTGAGCAGGTAGCCCTTCTGGAAGACCTGGGCGACCGCGCCCGGCGGCACGCCCGGCACCTCGACGATGCTCATCGCCTGATGGTGTTCAGGGTCGAAGGGGTCGCCAGCCGCCGGCGCGACCACGCGCAGACCGTTGCTCTCGGTCGCCTTGACCAGTTCGCGCAGCGTCAGTTCGACGCCGGCGCGCAGCGGATCGTTCTCCGGTGCGCTCGCCAGCCCCGCCTCGAGCGCGTCGAACACCGGCACCAGCGACGAGAGCAGGCGCTCGTTGGCGAACCGGCGCGCGGTCTCGATCTCGCGCGCCAGGCGCTTGCGCTGGTTCTCTAGGTCGGCGCGCTCGAGCAGGCTCTGGGCGCGCACCTGTTCGAGCTCGGCCTTCAGCAGCTCGACCTGCTCGGTCAGCTGGGCCTCGACCGGCGTGGCCTGGTCGTTGGACTCGTGGGTTTCGGGGTGCTGCGTCTCGTGCTGTTCCTGGGTCATGTCTGGTTCCGGGGCGGGCGTCTGGCCGCCGACCCGCCCAGCTATGGGGCTGGCCGCCGCGGTTTCAAGCCGCGGCCGGGAACTCGACGCCGCCGCGCCTGGTGACTTTAGGCCGCGTCTGGTGTGCGGCCCGGCGCGCCCTCGCCTGCCGCAGGATGGCCGCCGAGCGCCGCGCCCAACAGATCGGCGGTCGCCTGCACCACCGGGATCACCCGGTCATAGGCCATGCGGGTCGGGCCGATCACCCCCAACACGCCCAGCGTCCGCCCGCCCGCGGCATAGGGCGCGGTGACCAGCGACACGCCCTCCAGCGGCGCCAGGCCGGTTTCCTCGCCAATGAAGATGCGCACGCCCGGCGCGTGCAGTGTGCGTTCGAGCAACTGCAGGATTTCGCGCTTGCGGGAAAACGCCTCGAACAGTTCGCGCAGCCGGTCCAGATCCGACAGGTCCTGCACCCCGATCAGCCGATTCTGCCCGGCCAGCACCATGTCTTCGTCGGCCGGCACCAGCGCCTGTTCGGCCAACTCCATCGTCTGCGCCAGAAGCGCCTCCATCTCGTCGCGGGCGTGGCGAAGTTCCTCGACCAGCGTCGCCCGCACCACCGCCATGGGCCGGCCCGCGCAATGTTGGTTCAGGTAGTTGGCCACGCGCTCGAGCTCGGCGGCGTCGAAGCTGCGCCGGGTCTGGAAAATCCGGTTCTGCACCTCGTGGTCGGCGAACACGATGATCGCCATGACCCGCTGGCCGTCGAGCGGCACGAAATCGATGTGCCGGAACGCCAGTTGCTCGCGTCGCGGCACCGAGACCACGCCGACGAAGCGCGTCATCGCCGAGACCAGCTCCGACGCACTGCCCAGCAGCGACTGGTGCCCGCCGGCCCCGGTCAGCTCCCCGCGCAGCCGCACCAGCTCCTGCTCGCGCAGCGGCTTGACCTGCAGCAGCGAATCGACGAACACCCGGTAGCCCTGCGCGGTGGGCACGCGCCCGGCCGAGGTGTGCGGGGAGCTCAACAGCCCGGCTTCTTCCAGGTCGGCCAGGATGTTGCGGATGGTCGCCGGGCTCACATCCAGACCGGCATGCCGGGCGAGCGTCTGCGACCCGACCGGCTCGCCGTCGCGGATGTGCCGCCCGATCAGCGTGCGCAACAGTTGGCGGGCGCGCGGGTCGAGCGGATGGCGGGTGTCGGACGACATGCGGGCGGTATACGGCGCCGCCGCCACCGATGCAAGCGCGGTCTCCACCGGTGAGACGTGCGCGGGCTATCAAGCCGCCGCTACACGACCGCAGGCCGCCAAGGCACAATTCCACCGATGCTCACCCACCTCGCCATTCGCAACTTCGCCGTCGCCACCGCCACCGACCTCGAGTTCGGTCCGGGGCTGACCGTCATTTCCGGCGAGACCGGCGCCGGCAAGTCGCTGCTGGTCGATGCGCTGGGTTTTCTGTCCGGCCAGCGCGCCGACAGCGGCATCGTCCGCCACGGCGCCGAGCGCGCCGAGCTGCACGCCGAATTCACGCTGGACGACGCCGCACCGGCGCTGCGCTGGCTGCGCGACAACGAGCTCGACGAAGGTGTGACCTGCCAGTTGCGGCGCACGCTGCGCGCCGACGGCGGCTCGCGGGCCTGGATCAATGGGCGGCCGGCGACGATCGCCCAACTGTCCGAGCTCGCCGGACGCCTGGTTGAGATCCACGGCCAGCACGAACACCAAGCCCTGCTGGCACGTGGCAGCCAGTTGGCGCTGCTCGATGCCCAAGCCGGCAATGGCGCGTTGCTGGCCGCGGTCCGCAGCGCAGCGCAGGACTGGCGCACATTACAGGGCGAGCGCGAGGCGCTGATCGGCATCGGCGATGTCGGCGAGCGCCGCGACTGGCTGCGCCACCAGCTCGACGAGCTGGAAGGCGAGCGGTTGGAGCCCGAAGCAATCGCCGAACTGCACGTCGCGCACCGGCGCCATGCCAACGCTGCCGGTCTGATCCAGACCTGCGACGCCGCGCTGGCCCGGATGAGTGGCGAGGACGCCGTCGGCCTGCCGCAGGCGCTGCACGCGCTGCGCCACGAACTGGGTCGGATGCGTGCGCACGAACCGCGGCTGGGCGAGGTGGACGCGATGCTCGACGCCGCCACGATCCAGCTCGACGAGGCCACCCGCCTGCTCGGCCAGGTCCGCGACGACCTCGACATCGACCCGGCCGAACTCGAACTGCTCGAGCAACGCCTGGGCCGGCTGCACGAACTGGCGCGCAAACACCGTGTCACGCCCGAAGAACTGAGCGAGGTTCAGCAGCGGCTGGCCGCCGAGCTCGAACAGCTCGACGGCGCCGGCGAGCGCCTGGCGCGCCTGGACGGCGAGATCGACGCAGCATTCGCGCGCTGGCGCAGCGCCGCTGACCGTTTGGGCACCGCCCGCCGCAAGGCCGGCAAGGCGCTGTCGAAGGCAACGACCGCGCTGATCCACGAGCTCGGCATGGGTGGCGGGACCTTCGAGATCGCGTTCGAGCCGGTCGAGCACGACCGGCCCGATCCGCAGGGCGCCGAGCGCATCGAGTTCATGGTGTCGGCGAATGCCGGTCAGCCACCTCGACCGCTGCGCCGGGTGGCATCGGGTGGTGAACTGTCGCGTATCTCGCTGGCGATCGAGGTCGCAGCACTGGGCCACGACGCGGTGCCGACGATGGTCTTCGACGAGGTCGACTCGGGCATCGGTGGCGCGGTCGCCGACATCGTCGGCCGCAAGCTGCGCGCGCTGGGCGCCAGCCGCCAGGTGCTGTGCGTGACCCACCTGCCCCAGGTCGCCTCCAAGGGGCATGCGCACTATCGCGTGCACAAGGCCGCGAGCGGCGGTGCGACCGAAAGCCGGGTCAGCCTGCTCGATGCCGAGGCCCGGACCGAAGAGCTGGCGCGGATGCTCGGCGGGGTCGAAGTCAGCAGCGAGGCCCGCGCCGCGGCCCGGAAGCTGCTGGAGACTGCCGGCCCCTGAACGCAGGCGCGGCCTCGGGCCGCGCCTGCAGATCTCCCACTCGGCCGCTGGCCGCTTCGTTCAGCGGCGCTTGCGCACGTACAGCACCAGCGAGTGATCCTCGAGGTGGTAGCCGTAGCGTTCGGCGATCTCGTGCTGCAGCTTCTCGATCTCGGCGCTTTCGAACTCGATGATCTTGCCGGTGTCCACGTCGACCATGTGGTCGTGGTGGCCGCCACGGTCGAGCTCGTAGACCGCGTGCCCACCCTCGAAATTGTGCTTGAGCACCAGACCCGCGGCCTCGAACTGGGTGAGCACCCGGTACACCGTCGCCAGCCCGATCTCGTCGCCCTGCTCGAGCAACTGCCGGTAGATGTCCTCGGCGGTGAGATGCTGCCGCGGCGTGCGCTGCTCCAGCAGGTCCAGGATCCGCATGCGCGGGTGGGTGACTTTCAGTCCTGCCTTGCGCAGGTCGAGCGATTCCATGAAGTGTCTCCGAGTACAGGCCGGCATTCACTGGCGGTTGAACGCCGGCTGCCTGAATCGCGGTGGCGGCGTGACGCGCAGTGTATCATCGGCCCGGTCTCCGCAGCCCCCGGCCCCTGCCCTCCGCCATGCAGAAAGTCATTCTCGTCTCGGCCCTCGTCCTGGCCACCAGCGGCTGCGCCCTGGTCTACAAGCAGCCGATCTATCAGGGCAACCTGATCGAGCAGTCCGCGGTCGAACAACTGCAGGTGGGCATGGGCAAGCCGCAGGTCGAGGCGCTGCTGGGCTCGCCCGCGATTGCCGACCCGTTCCATCACCAGCGCTGGGATTACACCGCCACCCAGCGGGTCGGCCGCAGCGGCCAGACCGAGGTGAAGAACTTCACGGTCTACTTCGAGAACGACCAGCTCGCGCGCTGGGAAGGCGACTACTTCCCCAACCGCGATCAGGAACTGGCCGAGCAGATGCGCAAGTTCGGCAACCTGCCCAAGGAGCGCGGCAAGCGCCGCTGACGGCGCGTCAGTCCGCGTCGCGCTTCGCCGCGCGGCGCCTGCGCGCTTCTTTGGGGTCGAGCTGCAACGGGCGCAACAGCTCCAGGCGGTCGCCGTCAAGCAGTTTCGCAGCGGCCTCCACGCGTACGCCGTACACCGCATAGCCGGCAATGCCGACCAGCACCGCCGGATCGGGCAACGCCGCCAACGCCATCGCGACATCGGCGCCATCGGGCAGCGCGAGCGTCCAGCTGCGGTGCGCCCGGGGCTGCGCGTCAACGACCTCGATCCGCATCGTCGCGCTCAGCCGGCCGGCTCGCGCTCGGCGACCCGGATGAAATCGTTGACCATGCGATCGGCAAGCCCGCGGAACCCGAGGGTGAGCGCCGGCAGCATCAGGCGGCTGCTGGGCTCGAACTCCAGCGACAGCGACACCTTGCACGAGCTCGGATCCAGCGCACGGAACGTCCAGCGCCCGTGCAGCGACTTGAACGGGCCGTCCCGCAACTGCATGTCGATGGTATCGGGTGGAGAGAGCGTGTTCTCGGTCGTGAACCACGTCCGCAAAGCGCCCAGGCCCAGATCCAGCCGGGCGACGATGCGGTCGCCGCCCGATTCGAGGACCTGCGCCGAATCGCACCAGGCGAACCGGCGCGGATAAGCAGGCACATCATTGACCAGCGCGAACATGCGCTCGGCCGGTTGCCCGACAAGGGCGCTACGTTCGATCTTGGGCATGACTCGCCTGGAGGACGTGCTTCGAGGACAATGGGGAAATGAGCAAGAAAAGCGGCAAGGCCAAGGATAAAGCAAACAGCACCGGCACCATCGCGCTGAACAAGCGCGCGCGCCACGAATACCACCTCGAGGACCGCTACGAGGCCGGCCTGGCGCTGCAGGGCTGGGAGCTCAAGGCCATCCGCGCCGGGCGCGCCAACATCGGCGAGAGTTACGCCGTCATCCGCCACGGTGAACTGTTCCTGTTCGGCGCCCAGATCACCCCGCTGATCCAGGCCTCCACGCACGTCGTGGCCGATGCCCACCGCACGCGCAAGCTGCTGCTGCATCGGCGTGAGATCGACGTGCTCGTCGGCCGCGTGCAGCGCGACGGCTACACCGTCGTGCCGACCGCGCTGTACTGGAAGGGCAACAAGATCAAGGCCGAGATCGCGCTCGCCAAGGGCAAGCAGAAGCACGACAAGCGCGAGACCGAGCGCGAACGCGACTGGGCCCGCGACAAGCAGCGGCTGCTGCGCCGGCACAACAAGGACGCCTGACCGCCGGATACCTCAGGGCCGCGACGGTTCCGGTTTGCGCGCCAGCGTGAAGCGGAACGTCGCGCCCTGCCCCGGCGCGCCTTCGGCCAAGATCGTGCCGCCGTGGCGTTCGACGATGCGCTTGACCGACGCCAGCCCCACCCCGTGGCCCTTGTACTCGTCCTCACGGTGCAGCCGCTGAAACGGACGGAATAGCTTGCCCGCGTAATCGGCATTGAACCCCGCGCCGTTGTCGCGCACAAAGAACGCCCCATCGGCGCCGCGGCCGAACTCGATCCTGGCCTCGGCGGTATCGGCGGTGAACTTCCAGGCGTTGCCGAGCAGGTTCTGCAGCAGATTGCGCACCAGCGCCGTGTCGCCCTCGGCGGTCAGCCCCGGTGCGACGACGATCTCGACCTGCCGCGCCGGCTCGGCATGGCGCAACTCGGCCACCACCTCCTCCGCCAGCCGACTCAGATCCAGCGGGCTGCGCTTGAACTCGCCGCGGCTGATGCGCGACATCTTCAGCAAGGCGTCGATTAACGCATCCATCCGCGCGGCCGCATTGCGCACCCGTGCCAGATAGTCCTGTCCCTGTGCGTCGATCGCATCGCCGTAGCGCTCAGCCAGTATCCGTCCGAAGCCGTCGATGCTGCGCAGCGGCGCGCGCAGGTCGTGCGAGACGATGTAGGCGAACGACTCCAGTTCGTGATTGGCCTGGGTGAGTTCGCGGGTCCGCTGCTCCACGCGCGATTCGAGCGTGCGATTGAGCGCATGCACCTGCGCCTCGGCGCGTAGGCGCTCGGTCACATCGTCGACCTGCACCAGGCGCGTGACCTCGCTGTCGGCCTCGCCCAGCACCAAGGTCGAGGCCAGATGCACTTGGCGGATGTCGCCATCGCAGCGGCGCAAGCGCCGGGTGCTGCGGTGCACCCCCTCGCGCAGGGCCTGCATTTCCTGTGTCCGTGTGACCTGATCCTGCGCGTCGACGAAGTAGTCGCTCAGCCGCGTGCCGGTCATCGCCGCCTGCTCCAGACCCGCGATCTGCGCCATCGCCGGATTGGTCTCGACGATGGCGCCGTTGCGGTCCAGCAGCACCATGCCGATGGCCGAGTAACGCATCGCATTGCGGAATCGCTGCTCGCTGCGGCGGTAGGAATCACTGAGCCGGCGCGCCAGGAACTCCGCGCGTGACTGCGTCCTGGCCAGGGTGAGCACCACCGCGAACAGCAGCAACGACGCCAGCACCCCGGTCACCAGCGTGGTCTGCAGCTCGCGCATGCCGCCTGAGGTCAGCGGCCCGATGTGCTGGAAGTCGTAACGCCAGGTGCGGCCGTAGACCGTCTGGGTCAACGAATGGAGCACCCGCCCCGAGGGATCGGCGTCGAAGTTGCGCGTCTGCAACACCGGCGCATCCCCGCCATCGGTCACATCCACGACGCGGAAGGCCGTCTGCGCGCCGGCACCGACGCCCGAACGGTCGATGAACTCCTCGGAGCGGAACGGCGCGAACACCCAGCCCATCAACGCGTTCTCGCGCGCGACCGGCGTCTCGGGAAACCGCGCCGTGCGGTAGACCGGCCCGAACATCAGCACCCCCGGCTCGCCATCGGCGACCATGGGACGCAAGGTCACCGGCGCACTCAGGCGCACCTGCCCGGTATCGCGCGCGGCCTCCATTGCCGCGCGGCGCACCGGATCACTGAGCTGGTCGTAGCCGATCGTCGCGCGCGATCCCAGTGTCTCCGGCTCGAAGTACACGATCGCGCCGTAGTGCTCGCGCGCGCCGCGCGGCGTGACCGAAAACAGACCCTCGCCCTGCGCCCGGCGCCGCAACTGCAACTCGGCCAGGCCACGCGGATCCACGTAAGCGACATAGCCCAGCCCAACCATGCCCGGCAACTGCCGGGCGATGTCCAGACCCTCGACATACCCGCGCCATTGCCGGGTGGTCGGCATGTCCGCCGCCGCGCTATGCAACGCCACCCCGCCGCGGATGCTCAGCTCGTACTGCAGCAGACGCTGACGGACCGCATCGGCCAGGCGCTCGGCCTCGGCCACGAAGCTGCCCTCGGCCAACCGCTGCTCACGCTCGCTCGCGTTGTGCGCGTACAGCGCGACCATCGACAGCGCACCGACCAGTACCAGCACTGCGAGCCCATACCCTCGGCGCAGGCGCGCCCGCAAGGACGCGGGCGTAAGGCGTTGAAAAGGCGAGGGTCCAGCCATCGCGACAGGATAACGGCCTGGCGACACGAAGACACCGCCCCCAGCGCCGCCAACCCGGAATGGACAGGAACTGGACGGCTCCGCGCAGCGCCCCAGCTGTCGGATCCGCTGAAATAGCTAGCTGCACGGCCACTTGGTCACAGACGCGCTGAGCGCGGAACCGCACCGACCGACTGGCCACAGGCTGCTAGCCTGGCGGCCCCAAGGGGCGCTGGATGTAGCCCTGGCCGCAAGAGCACCCATGCGCCGCTTCTCCATCGAAATCGATGCCATCGGCACCCAGGAGTCGGATCTGCTCGAATGCCTGACCCGCATCGACTTGCAGCAACCTCTGGATCCCGAGGCCTTGCCACTGGTCGACCGACTCGTCGACGGCGGCCTGGTCGATCGAACGCCCGATGGTGAACTGGCGCTGACCCTCGCCGGCATCGAGCGCTGCAAATCGCTGAACCTGCGGGTCTCCTCCGACAGCGCCGCGCGCGGTGTGCTCGATGCACGTGGGCGGCGCGAGCCATAGATCTGGTCTCGACCGCCCCGCCCCGCCTCGCCGCGGACACACACGCGGCACACGAAACGAAAAGGCCGGAGAGATTCTCCGGCCTTTCGTGTGGGACCAATGTTTGGTGGAGGTGGCGGGAGTCGAACCCGCGTCCGAAGGCACTCCATCCCCGGCACTACATGCTTAGCACACCGTTGGATCTCGCCCCGGAACAGCACGGTGCGCAAAGCGCATCCCGGGACCAGCCTGTCAGTTCAACCACGGCAGACAGGCGGCCGCCGCGGCTGGTTCCTGTGATGATGACCCTACATCCACGAGCACAGGCACAAGTGGGTTCGGGGCTTACGCCTTAAGCGGCGAGAGCGTAGTTGTCGTCGTTGGCAACTAAAAGTTTGCCGCTGGATTTACGAGGAAAGCTGCCCCCTCGGCATGCACCAGGTAATTTCGCGACCCCCGTCGAAGCCATGGCACCCCCGGGAAATCAGAACTTACGCTGATGCACGCAGTATAGGGGCGGCCTGATGCGATGCAAGCGGGCGACGACGGCATGCGAGCGCAGGTTCATCGGCGGAGCCGGCCCCACGCCTGGTGCCGGAGTGCAATCGTTCCAACTATGAGAAATGCCATCGGCTATAACGTCGCATCGTTCGATCGGTGCTGCTAGCATGCGCGTCCCCTTGGGGAGTAGCCGGCTTCCGCATCGCGGAAGCGCCCGCGTCAACACACTCGATCCATTGCGATCGTGGCGCGTGCGACCAGTCCAGGTTGGCGAGACCAGCGGTGTACCGGCATCACGCGGATTGGGCGTGCCGGCATGCCGTTGTCGCGCTTGCCCGATCCCGATTGATGCGCACGATGTCCCTGGGTTCCATCCTCCTGATCGGCTTCGCCATGTCGACCGACGCCTTCGCCGCGGCTGTCGGCAAGGGCGCGGCGATGCGACGGCCCCACTTTCTCCAGGCGCTGCGTGCCGGTGTGATCTTCGGCACGATCGAGGCGCTCACGCCCGTCATCGGATGGGCCCTGGGTCTAGCGGCGGCCGCCTATGTCAGCGCCTGGGATCACTGGATCGCGTTCGTCCTGCTGGGCCTACTCGGCGCGCGGATGATCCACGCGGGCCTGCGCAAAACACCCGAAGACGACGACGCGACCCCTGCCCGGCACGGCTTTTGGAATCTTGCTGCAACCGGCTTTGCCACCAGCATCGACGCGATGGCGGTGGGCGTAGGGCTGGCTTTTCTCGACGTCAACATTGTCGTGGTGGCGACCGTCATTGGTATCTGCACCCTGGTCATGGTGACCACCGGCATCATGCTCGGACGCGTGTTGGGCGCGCTCGCCGGCAAGCGTGCCGAGATCATCGGCGGATTGATCCTGATCGGCATCGGCGCGGCCATCCTCTATGAGCACCTCGGCGGCGGAGGCGGTTTGCCTACGCTGTAACCGGTGCGCCATGCGTGCGCGGTGGTAGCCGCCACGATTCCCGCGGTTCACGGCAGACACACGAGGGCTCCACGAAGCTCGACAGATCGTCAGCCGGAGCGTCCTCGATGAAAGTCCGCCGCGTCTACAGCACCGATTCCCTGCCCGCCGCACAGACCGCCATCCGTGAGGTGCGCGATGCAGGCATTGAAGACGATGCCATTTCGGTGATCGCCCGGTCAGACATCGAACTCGAAAGCGTGCCCGAGCATCAGAAAGAAGCCCCCACCGACTTCAAGCACGCCGCGATGCGTGGCGCCGGCTTGGGTGGGGCGACAGGCCTGATCGCAGGTCTGGTGGCGGTGGCGGTGCCGCCACTTGGACTGACTCTCGCCGGCGTCGCCTTGACGACACTGGGCGGTGCAGCCGTCGGCACCTGGGCGTCGTCGTTGGTTGGCGCTTCCCTGCCCGACCCGGTGCGGCGCACGTTCGAAGATGAAATCGAAGCGGGCCGCATCCTGATCGTCATCGACGGCGAAGACGATGCGTTGGCGGGTGCCGAGGCTGCGCTTCAGGCCGCAGGTGCGCGGCATCTGCCGTATGAGGATGCGTCGGCGTTGAGTTGAAGCAGGAGATTGGCGGAGAGAGTGGGATTCGAACCCACGGAAGGTTTGACCCTTCGGCGGTTTTCAAGACCGCTGCCTTAAACCACTCGGCCATCTCTCCGATGTTGCTGCGCTCCTACACTACACCGCGCTTCGCGCGGTGCCGGCGGTTTGACCATCGACCTGCGGTCGATGTTTCCTCCGGCCCCCGGCCTCCGGATCAAGACCGCTGCCTTAAACCACTCGGCCATCTCTCCGTTGTTACTGCGCTCCCACACTACACCGCGCTTCGCGCGGTGCCGGCGGTTTGACCATCGACCTGCGGTCGATGTTTCCTCCGGCCTGCGGCCTCCGGATCAAGACCGCTGCCTTAAACCACTCGGCCATCTCTCCGTTGTTACTGCGCTCCCACACTACACCGCGCTTCGCGCGGTGCCGGCGGTTTGACCATCGACTTGCGGTCGATGTTTCCTACGGCCTGCGGCCCCCGGATCAAGACCGCTGCCTTAAACCACCGGTCATCTCTCCGTTGCTACTTCGGCGCGCACATTACACCGTATGTCACCCGATACCGCACGTTGCGCGGTGCGGGTGGATCAGTGCTTGACCTGCGGTCCAGCCCCGCCTCAGGACATTGTCGCACGCGCCGCGCCTTGCGCGATGCGCGGTGCGGGCGCCGGGGCGCAATCGCGGGCTTTGCGGTCGCAATTGCGGCAATCCAGGCTTGAGGCTTCGATCAGTGGGGGCAGCTTCTCGGCCAGGAAGTCGATGAACACGCGGACCGCCGGCAGTAGGCCACGGCGCGAGGCGAATACGGCGTGGGCGATGCCCTGGGGCAGGTGCCAGTCGGGCAGCACGACTTCCAGTTCGCCATTGCGCACGGCTTCGGCGCACAGGGTCTCAGGCAGCATCGTGATGCCCAGGCCCTGCTTGGCCAGCGCCATCAGCATCGGGAAGTCGAAGCCGGCGACGCGGGGCTTGAGCTCGACGCGACGGGTGGTGCCGTCGGCGGCCTGCAGGTCCCAGCGCTGCTTCACCTCGTCCTCGCCCATGCTCATCGTGGTGTGCTGGCTGAGTTCGTCCGGGTCCTTCGGGCGGCCCATGCGATCGAGATAGCCGGGGCTGGCGACCAGCAGTTCCTGGATCTGGCCGAAGCTGCGCATGACCAGGCTGCCGTCATCGTCGAGCTTGGCGCGCACGCGCACGGCAACGTCGAAGCCCTCGTTGATGACGTCCACGCGGCGGTTGCTCACGTGCAACTGCACGCGCACCTGCGGGTAGCGGGCCAGGAACTCGGGCAGCATCTGCGGGATCGACTGCTGGGCAATGCTTACCGGCACGCTCACGCGCACCAGGCCGCGCGGCTCGGCGCTGAGCCGGTCGACGACCTCGCGCGCGGCGGTGGCCTCGGCCAGCATCGATTGCGCGTGGCGGAACACGCTCTGGCCGACGTCGGTGACGGCGAACCGGCGGGTCGAGCGCTGCAGCAGACGCACGCCCAGTTCGGTTTCCAACTGGCTGATGCGCCGGCTCAGCCGGGACTTCGGGATCCCGAGCGCCCGTTCGGCCGCAGCGAAGCCGCCATGCTCGACCACCATGGCGAAGTAATAGAGATCGTTGAGATCCTGCATGGGGAGCCGCCTTGCAATCAGGACAATAGGCGATATTGGACCACTTCTATCCTATTTCCACAACGAATTCCGCCGGGCGGCTTCCCGGCGGTTCATCGCGCCCTGTCGCGACGGCGCCCTGCCCTGATGCCCGTCAGCCCAGGCGGGTCACGCCACCCATGTACGGGTGCAGCACCTCGGGGACCTCGACCGTGCCATCGGCGTTCTGGAAGTTCTCCATGACCGCGATCAACGTGCGGCCGACCGCCAGGCCCGAACCGTTGAGGGTGTGCACGAGTTCAGGCTTGCCGGTCTCGGGATTGCGCCAGCGCGCCTGCATGCGGCGGGCCTGGAAGTCGCCGCAGTTCGAGCAGGAAGAGATCTCGCGGTAGGTCTGCTGCGAGGGCAGCCAGACCTCGAGGTCATAGGTGCGACGCGCGGCGAAGCCCATGTCGCCACTGCACAGCAGCATGCGGCGGTACGGCAGCCCGAGGCGCTCGAGCACGGTCTCGGCGCACCGGGTCATGCGTTCGAGTTCGGCGTCGCTGTCGGCCGGGCGCACCACCGAGACCATTTCCACCTTTTCGAACTGGTGCTGGCGGATCATGCCGCGGGTGTCGCGGCCATGGCTGCCGGCCTCGGAGCGGAAGCACAGCGAATGCGCGCTCATGCGCAATGGCAGCCGCTCGGCCTCGACGATCTCGTCGCGGACCAGGTTGGTCAGCGAGATCTCGGAGGTGGAGATCAGATAGCGCTTCTGTTCGCCCAACTCGGTGGCGAACATGTCTTCCTCGAACTTGGGCAGTTGGCCGGTGCCGTAGAGGCTGTCGGCGTTAACGATCACCGGCACGCTGGTCTCCTCGTAGCCGTGTTCGCCGGTATGCAGGTCGAGCATGAACTGGGCGAGCGCGCGGTGCAGGCGCGCGAGTTGGCCGCGCAGCACGGTGAAGCGGGCGCCGCTGAGCTTGGCGGCGGCTTCGGCATCGAGCCAGCCATCGCGGGCGCCGAGCTCGACGTGGTCGCGGACCGGGAACTCGAAGCTGCGCGGCGTGCCCCAGCGCGCCTGCTCGACGTTATCGGCCTCGTCGCGTCCCACCGGCACGCTGGCGTCGGGCAGGTTCGGCACGCTCAAGGTCAGCGCCTCGAGTTCGGCCTTGATGCCGTCCAGGCGCGACTCGCTGGCCTTGAGTTCGTCGCCGAAGCCGGCGACCTCGGCCAGCAACGGGGCGACGTCCTCGCCGCGCGCCTTGGCCTGGCCGATCGCCTTGCTGCGCGTGTTGCGCAGGTTCTGCAGCTCCTGGGTGCGGACCTGGATCTGCTTGCGCTCGACCTCCAGCGACTCGATGCGCGACACCGGCAGGTCGTACCCGCGGCTGTCGCGCAGGCGCGCGGCGGTGTCGGCGAGGTGTTGGCGCAGCAGGCTGGGATCGAGCATCGGGGCGTCGTCATCGAAAGCGGGAGCGGCATTATCGCCCGGATCGGCGATACGCCGAAGCGACGGCCGCGCGGCGGACGTATGACAGAATCGGGCGCCCTGCCCGCTGGAGCCCGCCGTGTCCGCACCCTCGCCCGCCTCGCGCCCCCGCCACGCGCTTCGGCAGTGGCTGCCGACCCGGCGCGCGTGGCTGATGATCGCGGCAGCCTGCGCGCTGGGCGGCCTGCTGTTCGCCGGGCTGTGGTGGCAGCAGCGCGACACGCGCACGTCGGCCGGCGACATCGCGATCGGTGGTCCGCCGGATGCATCCGATCGAACGGCCACACCGTTGCCGGCCCCGCTGCCGGCCAGTGTGGACGGGGCCAGCGGACGCTTCGGCCCCTCTGACAGCGCGCCCCAGGGGCCGCCTGCCACGATCTCGCCGCCCGTCGCCAGTGGACCGGCGCCGGCGCCGGCAGCGCCACCGCCCGAGACGACCACGCAGGCCGACGACAGCACGCCGCGGCCGCTGTCCACGCCGCAGCCGCGTTACCCCCGCGCATCGCTGCGGCGGGGCGAGACCGGCGATGTCATGTTGCGGGTGCAGGTCGGGGCCGATGGCCGGGTCGAGGGCATCGATGTGATCGCCAGCAGCGGACACGCGCGCCTGGACCGCGCCGCCGTCAGCGCGGTCCGGCGCTGGCGCTTCGAGCCGGCGATGCGCGCCGGTCAGCCGGTCCCTGGCGAGGTGCGCGTGCCGATCGCATTCTCCCCGGCAGACGATTCCTGAGCCCCGCCCGGCGCTGACAAGGTCTCCACATCGGCGGTGGGAGGCTCGGCGCATCTTCCGGCGTGGAGCTACAACGATGAGCGATCCGATGCGGCGTCCCGACGACGTGCCCCCTCCGGCCGCCCCGCCTCCGGAGCCGCCGCGCAAGGGCTCCAGCCCGCTGATCTGGATCCTGCTGCTGGTGGCGCTGGTGGCGCTGGGCTGGTACTTCCTAAGCAAGCGCGACATGCCGCAGACCGAGCCGCTGCCGCCACCACCGACGATCGGCGACGGGGTCACGCCGCCGGCCGAGCGCGAGCCCGCGCGGACGCCCGAACGGGCCTCACGCCCGTCTGCGACCACCGCGCCTGCGGATCGCCCGGCTCGCGTGGTGGACCAGCCACGTCCTGACTATCCGGCCGCGGCACTGCGCAATCGTGAAGAGGGCTCGGTCACGCTGCTCGTGCAAGTGGACGCTGCCGGCAAGCCGACCGATATCAGCGTCGAGCAGCGCAGCCGCTCGCGCGATCTCGATCGAGCCGCGATGGAGGCGGCGCGGAGCTGGACCTTCGAACCGGCGATCCGCAACGGCAAGCCAGAGGCGAGTTCGGTCCGTGTCCCCGTCGACTTCACCCTCGAAGACCAGCCGGGCGCGACCGCGCGCAACTGAGCGCATCGATACGTCGACGTCATCGCCTGCTCCCCGTCATGGGGAGCAGGCTTCAGCATCAGCACTGCGAACGCGTCTGGGGATCGTGGCGCTGCCGCGGGCCTGAAACAGCGGGCGTGGCCTTGCACGACGGCGGAACGCCGCTGAGCCCCCTCAGTCGCCCTGCAGGCCGAACCCAGCCCCGCGTGCCAGCGGCACGAACCCGGGGAACGAGGTCGCGACGTTGGCGGTATCGCAGATCACGACTTCACCGGCCGCGCGCTGGGCAGCCACCGCGAACGCCATCGCGATGCGATGGTCGCCATGACTCTCAACCTCACCATCGCCAAAGACCGCCCCTACCCCAGGGCTGCCGGGAATCGTCGCGCCATCGGGCGTTTCGTCGATCGCGATACCCAGCGTGCGCAGTCCTGTGGCCATCACTGCGATGCGGTCCGACTCCTTGACCCGCAGTTCGGCGGCGCCGGTCACGCGGGTCGGCCCGTCGGCGCAGGCGGCGGCGACGAACAGCGCCGGGAACTCGTCGATCATGTCCGGCACGTGGATTTCCGGCACCTCGATACCGCGCAGCGGTGCGTGGCGCACGCGCAGGTCGGCCACCGGCTCGCCGCCCTGCTCGCCGGCATTCGAGGCCTCAATGTCCGCGCCCATCAGCCGCAGCACGTGCAGCAGGCCGGTGCGGCGCGGGTTCATGCCGACCCGGCGCAGCAGCAGATCGGAGCCGGGCACGATCGACGCGGCGACCAGGAAGAACGCCGCCGACGAGAAGTCGGCCGGCACGTGCACGTCAGTCGCGCGCAGGCGATGGCCGCCCGACAGCCGTGCGAGCCCCGGCGAGAAGTCGATCGGCCAGCCGAACGCGGCGAGCATGCGCTCGGTGTAGTCGCGGGTGGGCCGCGGCTCATGGATGACGGTCTCGCCGTCGGCATACAGGCCGGCGAGCAACAGCGCCGATTTGACCTGGGCGCTGGCCAGCGCGTTCTCGTACTCGATGCCGGCCAGGCGCTGCCGGCCATGCACGCGCAGCGGCGGCAGCCCACCTTCGCCGGTGTCGATGCGGGCGCCCATGCGCGCCAAGGGCTCGGTGACGCGCCGCATCGGCCGCTTGGACAGCGACGCATCGCCGACCAGTTCGCTGTCGAACGCCTGGCCGGCGAGCAAGCCGGCCAGCAGGCGCATGCCGGTGCCGGCGTTGCCACAGTCGAGCGGGCCGTCGGCGGCGCGCAGACCATCGATGCCGACGCCGCGGACGACGCGCTCGCCGGTTGCGGGTGTCTCGATGGACACGCCCATACGGCGGAAGATCGCCTCGGTGGCGCGGGCATCCTCGCCCTCGAGAAAGCCGGCGATGCGCGAGGTACCGTCGGCCAGCGAGGCGAGCATGATCGCCCGGTGCGAGACCGACTTGTCGCCCGGCACGTCGAGTTCGCCGCGCAGCGGCGCGCCGGCAGTGGCGATCCAGCGTGCGGCGCTCATGGCACGGCCACCGGGTAGGAGCCCAGCACACGGACATCGCCGGCGAAGGCGTCGATCTCGTCGAGCGCGTCCTTGAGCGGGGACTCGTCGACATGGCCGGCGACGTCGATGAAGAAGGCGTACTGCCACAGCGCGCCATGCGCGGGCCGCGATTCGATCCGGTTCATGCTGATGCCGCGCCGCGCCAGCGGCTCGAGGATGCGGTAGAGCGCGCCGGGCTGGTCGCGGATGAACACCATCAGCGAGGTGCGGTCGTTGCCCGACGGCGGGAAGGCGCCGCGGCCGATGACCAGAAAGCGCGTGGTGTTGTCGCTGCGGTCCTCGATGGGCCCCGCGATGACTTTCATGCCGTAGACGTGCGCGGCGTTCTCACCGGCAATGGCCGCGGCATCGTCGGATTTCCGCGCCCGGCGCACGCCCTCGGCGTTGCTGACCACCGCGTGCTTCTCGGCCTGGGGCAGGTTCTGGCGCAGCCAGCCCTTGCACTGCGCCAGCGACAAGCCGTGCGAATACACCCGCTCGATCTCGTCGAGCCGGCCGGTGCGCGAGAGCAGGTACTGATGCACGCGCAGCTCGACCTCGCCGCAGATGCGCAGGGGCGAGGTCAGAAACAGGTCGAGCGTGGACTGGATCGTGCCCTGCCCGGAGTTTTCGACCGGCACCACGCCGAAATCGGCATGGCCGGCGGCGACTTCGTCGAACACCTCCTCGATGCTCGCCAGCGGCAGACCCATCGCCGAGTGACCGAACTGTTTGTGCACCGCCTGCTGAGAGAACGTACCTTCCGGGCCCAGGTAGCCGATCTTCAGCGGCTCCTGCTGGGCCAGGCAGGCCGACATGATCTCGCGGAACAGGCGCACCAGTTCGGTATCCGACAGCGGACCGTCGTTGCGGTCGACCACGCGGCGCAGCACCTGAGCTTCGCGCTCGGGCCGGTAGTAGTCGACAGCGGCGGCGAGCTTTCCCTTGGCCTTGCCGACCTGGCGCGCGAACTGCGCACGTTCGGCGATCAGGGTCTGGATCTGGTGGTCGATGCCGTCGATCTGTGCGCGCACCGCGGCCAGATCGGGCGGTGGTGCGGGCTTGTCGGCGGTTTTTTTCTTCGGCTTGGCGGCCATCAATGGTCTCTCAGAATCGATGCTGGGTTACGGTCGCACAACGCTGGCGCCGACACACCGACGCCGTCCCTGATGCCGCAATGACGCACGCTTGGGCCTCTGCCCGACCCTCCATCGCCGGGCGTTTCGCGGTCACCGTCGATGCCAGGCGGCATCGGCATGGCGGACCGCTCATCCCCGCCGCTGCTGGAAATCCTGCATGTAGGCGACGAGCGCGCGGACGCCCTCGACCGGCATCGCGTTGTAGATCGACGCGCGCATGCCGCCGAGCACCCGGTGGCCCTTGAGGCCGATCAGCCCCGCCTCGCGTGCGCCGGCCAGGAAGTCGGCGTCGAGCGCGGGGTCGGTAAGGAAGAACGGCACGTTCATGCGCGAGCGCACCTCGTGTGCGACATCGTTGCGGTAGAAGCCGCCCGAGCCATCGATGGCGGCATACAGCAGCCCGGCCTTCTCGTCGCTGCGGCGGTCGAACTCGGAGGTGCCGCCCTGGTCGAGCATCCAGCGGAACACCAGCCCGGCCAGGTACCAGTTCCAGGTCGGCGGGGTGTTGAGCATCGAGTCGTTGGCCAGATGCGAGGCATAGTTGAAGATGTCGGCGCGCGGCTGGCCCGCGCGCTCGAGCAGGTCGCGCCGCACGACCACGACCGAAAGCCCCACCGGGCCCAGGTTTTTCTGCGCGCCGGCGTAGATCAGTCCGTAGCGGCTGATGTCGATCGGCTCGGACGCGATGCTGGAGCTGAAGTCGGCGAACAACGGGACATCGCCGGTGTCGGGGGCGGGTGCCCCCCAGGCTGGCCGGAACTCAACGCCGTGGATGGTCTCGTTGGCGGTGATGTGCACGTAGGCCGCGCCCGGGGTCAGGCGCCAGGTTTCGCGCGCCGGGATCGTGCGGAAGCCATCGGCCTCGCCGCTGGCAGCAACGTTGACCGCGACCGCCGGGGTGAGCTGACGCAGCGCCGTGCGGCCCCAATGGCCGCTGACGACATAGTCGACGGTGTCACCGGGCGCCGCGAAGTTCAGCGCAATCAGCGCCTGCTGGGTGGTCGCCCCGCCCTGCAGGAACAGCACCGCGTACTCGTCGGGCACCGCGAGCAGCGTGCGCAGATCGGCCTCGGCGCGCGTGGCCACGGCCATGAACTCCGGCCCGCGGTGGCTCATCTCGACGATCGAGGCACCGGCGTCGCCCCACTCCAGCATGTCGGCCTGGGCCTGTTTCAGCACGCTTTCAGGCAATGCCGCAGGTCCAGGGGCAAAGTTGTAGGCTCGCGCCATCGCTCGACTCCGCTCGTTCGCAGGCCGGCAAGTATGCCGCAGTGCAGCAGCCTTGACGCGCGGCCAATGGTTGCGATGGCAACGTATTCCGCGTTGCCCCATCTACGGCGCGCACGCGCCAGGAGCCAGCGATGTCCTTGCGCGACGCCTTGCGGATCCCCGAGTCCGACATCACCGATGAGGCGGTCTATCGCGACCGCCGTCGCCTGCTCGCCCTGCTGGCCGCGACCCCGGCGCTCAGCCTGGCCGGCTGCGCGGATGCCGAGCCCCCGCCGCCCAGCACGGCCCCGGTCACCCCGGCACAAGCGCGCAGCGGCTTTCGCACCGACGAGCCGCTGACCCGCTACGAGGACATCACCTCGTACAACAACTTCTACGAGTTCGGCACCGGCAAGGCCGACCCCTCGCGCGCGGCCAAGACCCTGCGCACCACGCCCTGGAGCGTGGAGGTGGCCGGCGAATGCGCCAAGCCCGGGCGCATTGCACTCGAAGACCTGCTGCGCGGCATCGCCAGCGAGGAGCGCATCTATCGCCTGCGCTGCGTGGAAGGCTGGTCGATGGTGATCCCGTGGACCGGCGTGCCGCTGGCGGCGGTGCTGCGCCGATTCGAGCCTACGGCCAAGGCCAAGTACGTGGCCTTCACCACGCTGGCCGACCGCGAGCAGATGCCGGGCCTGCGCTTCCGCTCGATCCGCTGGCCATATCGCGAGGGCCTGCGCATCGACGAGGCCATGCACCCGCTCGCGTTCCTGGCCACCGGTCTATACGGCAAGGCCTTGCCGCAGCAGAACGGGGCGCCGCTGCGGCTGGTGGTGCCGTGGAAGTACGGCTTCAAGAGCATCAAGTCGATCGTGCAGATCCGCTTCGTCGAACGCATGCCCAGCACGGCGTGGAACGACCTGCAGCCCTCGGAATATGGGTTCTTCAGCAACGTCAATCCTGCGGTCGACCACCCGCGCTGGAGCCAGAAGACCGAGCGCCGGATCGCCGGCAGCAACCGGCTGCTCGCCAACCGGATCGACACCCGTCCGTTCAACGGCTATGCCGACCAGGTCGCCTCGCTCTACGCCGGCATGGATCTGCGCAAGTGGTATTGAGCCAGGCACGTGCGCCCAGGCGCCGCGCAACGCCGACCGGCACTGTGGTCAGCAAGGCATTGGTGCACGCATTGGCCCTCGCGCCGCTGGCCTGGCTCGGCTGGCGCGTGTGGGGCGTGCTTGGCGGTGGCAACATCGATGCGCTCGGCGCTGAGCCGGTGGTGGCGATCGAGCACGAACTGGGCATCGGCGCCCTGCGCCTGTTGTTGATCACGCTGGCGATCACGCCATTGCGTCAGCTCAGTGGATGGACCGCGCCGCTGCGTTTTCGGCGGATGCTCGGGCTGTACGCCTTTGCCTACGCCAGCCTGCATTTCGCGGCCTGGCTGGCGCTGGACCTGGTGGGCGACGTGTCGCAGGTCGCCACGGAGATCGCGCGCCGGCCCTACATCACCGTGGGCTTTCTGGCCTGGCTGCTGCTGGTGCCGTTGGCCGTGACCTCAACGCTCGGCTGGATGCGCCGGCTGGGTCGCAACTGGGGCCGCCTGCACCGCCTGGTCTACGCGATCGCCGCGCTGGCGGTGCTGCACTTCTGGTGGATCGTGAAATCCGACTGGCGCGAGCCCGCGCTCTATGCCGGGCTGCTGGCGCTGCTGCTGGGCTGGCGGGTGTGGAAGGCGCTGGCGCGACGACGCGCTGCGGTGCGCTGACGGTCATCCGCAGCCGAAGGCGTCAGCGGCCCGACAGCAAGGCGGCACGGCGGCGCGCATGCTCGTCCGCATCGATCGCGCCCTCGCGTTGCAGGCGGTCGAGCGCGGCCACCTGCGCCACCAGCCCCTCATCCAGGCGGGGTGGCGGTTCGCGCTGGCTGCGCACGATCGCCCAGACGACGAGTCCGACCACGCCGGCAAAGATCGCAACCAGGACCAACAGGATGATCAGGTGCCAGATGCTGAGGGTGCCCATCGGATCGCGCCTCCAAAAAACTGCGTATCGGCTCAGCTGGCGCCGAACAGGAACAACGCGCCCAGCGCCGCGGCCAGCAGCACCGCCGCGAGCAACAGCCAGGGCAACCGCAGCCGCCCGGTCGCCGGAACATCGAATGGATCGGGCCCATCGTCGAATTCGTCCGCAGGGCCATGGCCGAACGTGATCATGCCGCCGCGAGACGGCGCTTCGACGACGAAGCGATGGTGGGCGTCGAACACGATCTGGTCGCCGGGCTGCAACAGCGCGTCGCGCACCGTCTGGCCATTGACCACGCTGCCTTCCGCCGAGCCCAGGTCGATCAGCCGCACCCGATCGCCCACCCGCTCCAGGCGCGCATGGCGATCGGCGAAGCCGGGGTCGTCGATGCGGATGTCGGCATCGGACTGACGACCGATCAGTCGCGCGCGGTCGAGCGTGAAGCAGCGCCCGTGGTAGCGACCGCCCAGGCCCCGCAGCACCATGCGCGGATCGGGATCGGCCGCATCGCCCTGCGGCACGTCCTCCGCGGACGGGGGCGCGGGCGGCTGCTGGGGAAGCAGGCGCAGCTCGTGCCCAGCGACGAAGATCGCATCGCCGGTGCGCAGCATCGCCACACGCTGGATGCGTCGCCCGTTGACGTGGACGCCGCCGGCGGCCTCGCCGACCGTCAGCCAGACGCCGCGGCGGTCGACACACACGCGCACGCAGGCGGCCTCGGTCGCCACGGGAGCAAGCCCGGCGCCGTCGGCGCGCAGGCCCAGCCCGAGCTCGCCCGCTTCGAGGGGCAGATCATCGGTCGAGGACCCGGGAAAACGCAGCTTGAGCGCAGTCATGCGGCGGAAATCTAGCACGAGCCGCGCCGCGCGCCGCATCCGTCACTTGGTCGATGCGCCGCGGCGCCGCAGAATGAGCGCCCAATGCAGACAAAGCGACCGACATGTCCGGTATCGACATCACCCACCCCCACTCCCTGCCGCAGGCCGAGGCACGCAGCGCCGTCGAAGACGTCGCGCGCCTGCTGGCCGAGCGTTTCGACATGAAGTCCACGTGGAACGGCGACACGCTCAACTTCAACCGCTCCGGCGTCGACGGCGCGATCGCCCTGCTGCCCGACAGCCTGCACGTGACCGCCAAGCTGGGCTTCCTGCTCTCGGCGATGCGCGGCCCGATCGAAGCCGAGATCCGCCGCGTGCTCTCGGAGCGATTCTGAGCGCATTGGCGGTGCCTTCGACACGCCTGCACGCATGGCTTGTCGGCGCGTCGATTCGACCGTAGAATGCGCGTCCCGATCGCACCGGCAGCCTTGGGGCCCCGGCGATACGGACAGCGGAACGGCCACGTTCCCCAGTCCTGGCGACAGCGTTTCGGGCGGTTAGCTCAGCGGTAGAGCATTGCCTTCACACGGCAAGGGTCGCAGGTTCGAACCCTGCACCGCCCACCAACAGCATCGGACAAGCCGGCCCAGTGCCGGCTTTTTCGTATCCGGCGCACGCGTTGCATCGCCTGTCGATGCCCAGCGCGTCGAGCACGTCGAATTGATGATCGGCAACCGCGACCAGTGCCGTGCCTCGCGTGCGCCGCGGCTTAGCGATGCCGCGCGTAGAATTCCCCAGACGGCGCTGTGGGCGCCTTGTGCGAAGTGGGTGTGCGCTTGATCGATCGTCTTCCTCCCTGGCTGCATGAGTGGCTCGACATCGTCGTGCCGGGCGGCCAGATCCTGCTGATCCTGCTCGCGGCCTGGCTGTTGCGTCTGCTCGGGCGGCGCCTGCTCGACCGCGTCGGACGCCGCTACACGCTGCCACCCGAAGCGGTGGTCGGCGCGCGTCGGGTCATGACCTTCCTGATCTACGCGGCCGCGCTGCTGCTGGCGCTCGAACGCATGGGTGTGTCGGGCACCGTGCTATGGACCGCATTCACGGGCTTTGCGGCGGTGGGCGCAGTGGCGTTCTTCGCAGCCTGGAGCGTGCTGTCGAACATCTTCTGCACGATGTTGATCCTGACCACGCGACCGTTCCGGCTCTACGATCATGTCGAGCTGCTGGAGAACGGCGAGAAGCCGGGCCTGCGCGGCCAGGTCGTGGACATCAATCTGGTCTACACGACCTTGCGCGAGACCGACGACGGCGACGGCGCGGGCACCGTGCTGCAGGTGCCTAATAGCCTGTTCTTCCAGCGTGCGCTGCGGCGCTGGCGCGGCGGTGCGCTGCCCGAGCCCAAGGGCGTGGGCGCCAAGCGGGGCGATCCGCTCGACGTGTGACCCGGTGCGCCAGACGCAAACCGCGGAAACCGGGGTCAGAGTGCAATTCCGCGAGATGAAATTGCACTCTGACCCCGGTTTCCGCCCCGCGTGCCGGGTGTCAGCCGACGACGGCCGAAACGACGATCTCGATGCGCCAGCCCGGGTCGGCCAGCCGGGCCTCGACGGTCGCGCGCGACGGCGCTTGGCCGGCGACCACCCAGCGGTCCCATTCGGCGTTCATGCCGGCAAAATCCGCGATGTCGGCCAGGTAGATCTGCGCCTGCAGGATGCGGGTCTTGTCGCTGCCGGCCTGCGCCAGCAGCGTGTCGATTGCGGCCAATACCTCGCGGGTCTGGACGCCGATATCGGCGCCGGCGGTCTCGGGCACCTGCCCCGCACAGTAGACGATGCCGTTGTGGATGCTGGCCTCGGACATGCGCGGGCCGGCGTCGATGCGCTGGATCATGGAGCGTTCCTGACGTGAAGGCCGCCCACGGTAGCGATCGCGGGCGGCTCGCCGCAAGCGCGGCGCATGAGGTATCGCGCTCAGCGCAACTGGCTGTCCTTGCTGCCGCGGCGGTTGTAGCCGGCTGAGGCACGGTCCTCGTCATGCTGCGCCTGGCATTCGACGCACAGCCGCACGCCGGGCACGGCAATGCGACGCGCTTCGGGGATCGGCGCGTCGCATTCCTCGCAATGACGCAGGCCAGGACCGCGGCGCAGCTGGCTGCGCGCGCGCTCGATCGCGTCCTTGACGGTCGCATCGATCTGGTCCTGCACCGCACCGTCGCCTGCCCATCCGGTCGCCATGGCCGACTCCTGCTGTTCGCAACGTCTGCCCAAGAGCCTAGCAGTGCGCCTGTGGCTGGGGGATGAGTGCCGGCGGCCGGCATAATGGCGCGATGTCCGATGCGCCCCGCTCCCCTGCCCCTTCCCGCCTGACGATCGTCGGCGGCGGTCCTGCAGGACTGTTCGCGGCAGAGGTCGCCCGCGCCGCCGGCGTGGAGGTCGACCTGTTCGATGCCAAGGGCTCGGTCGGGCGCAAGTTCCTGATTGCCGGCAAGGGCGGACTGAACCTGACCCATGCCGAGCCGCGGCCTGCATTCGATGCGCGCTACGGCGCGCGAGCAGACGCGGTCGGACGCTGGCTCGACACCTTCGATGCGCAGGCGCTACGGGATTGGGCGAAGGCACGCGGCGTGCCGACCTTCGTCGGCAGTTCGGGCCGGGTGTTCCCGGAGGACCTGAAAGCCGCGCCGTTGCTACGCGGCTGGGTGCGGCAACTGCGCGAAGACGGCGTGCGCTTCCATGTCCAGCATCGCTGGACCGGCTGGGATGCCGACGATCGCCTGGCTTTCGAGACACCGCAGGGGCCGCATACGCACGCGGCCGACGCCGTGCTGCTGGCGCTGGGCGGCGGTAGTTGGCCCGAACTCGGCTCCGATGGTGCCTGGCAGGCTCTGCTCGCCGCGCGCGGCATCGAGGTCGCGCCGCTGGTGCCGGCCAATTGCGGGTTCGATATCGGCTGGAGCGCCCACCTGGCGCAGCGCCATGCCGGTGCACCGCTCAAGCCGGTGATCCTGCACTGGCGCGCGGCCGACGGCACGCCGCAGGCGTTGCAGGGCGAGTGCGTGCTCACGACGACCGGCATCGAAGGCAGCGCCATCTACGCGATCTCGAGTGCGCTGCGCGACACGATCGCGCGCGACGGCCACGCCCGGCTCGAGATCGACCTCGCGCCGGGACGCGATGCAGCGCGTCTGCAGCGCGATCTCGAACGCCCGCGCGGGCGCCGCAGCGTCGGCGAGCACCTGCGCCGGGCGACCGGCCTGGATGCCGCCAAGACCGCGCTGCTGTTCGAGCGGCTCGATCGCGATGCGCTGGGCGATGCCGCGCGCGTGGCGGCGGCGATCAAGCGGCTGCCGCTGATCCTGCGCGCCCCGCGCCCGCTGGCCGAGGCCATCTCCAGCGCGGGTGGCGTCCGTTTCGAGGCGCTCGACGACGCGCTGATGCTGCGCGCGTTGCCGGGCACGTTCGTCGCCGGCGAGATGATCGACTGGGAAGCGCCGACCGGCGGCTATCTGCTGACCGCATGCTTTGCCAGCGGCCGGCGTGCCGCGCAGGGGGCGCTGGACTGGCTGCAGCGCACGCGCTGAGCGTCGCAAGCCCGGCTCAGCCGATGCCGGTTGCGCGTTCGGCGGCCGGACGCCCGTAGAGGAACCCCTGGCCGTACTGGCAGCCCAGCGCTGCGAGCAGATCGCGTTGCTGCGCGGTCTCGATGCCTTCGGCGATGGTGTCGATGCCCAGCGTCGCCGCCAGTGCCAGGATCGCGCGCACCAGCGCCAGGCTTTCGGCGTGCATCTCTCCCCCCAGCCCGAGCACGAAGCTCTGGTCGATCTTCAGCGCCTGGATCGGAAAGCGGTGCAGATACGACAACGCCGAGAAGCCGGTTCCGAAGTCGTCGAGCAGCGCCAGCACGCCATGACTGCGCAGCACATTCAGCATGCGCAGCGCACGCGGCGCATCGTCGAGCAGCGCGACCTCGGTAATCTCGATCCGCAGCCGGCGCGGGTCGGCGCCGGCCTCGTCGATCAGCCGCAGCAGCCGCTCGACGAAGTCCTCGGAGCGGAAGTGTCGCGGCGAGACGTTGATCGAGACATAGCCGGTGCCGGCGTCGGCCGCCATGCGCCGGAAGACCTGGCGATACATCAACCAGTCGACCTGCTCGATCAGCCCGCTGTCCTCACCGACCCCGATGAACTCGGCCGGCGACAGCAGGCCGTGCACCTCGTGCCGCCAGCGCAGCAAGGCCTCGTGTCCGACGACCGCGCCATCGGCCAGGCGCACGATCGGCTGGAAGTGCGGCTCGAACGCGTCCTGCAGAATCGCCCGGCGCAGGTCGGCCTCCAGATCCAGCAGGCGCATGGCCTCGGCCCGCATCGCCTCGTCGAAGCGCTCGCTGCGGTCGCGCCCGCAAGCCTTGGCCCGGTACATCGCCGCGTCCGCGTCGCGCAGCACGCCGTCACCGTCCACGTACTCGGGATGGGACATCGCGATGCCGATGCTCGCCGACGGGAACAACTCGCGTCCGGCCACCCACACCGGCTTGGCCAGAGCCGCCAGCAGCGCACTCGCCCTCCGATCGGCGATTCCCGGATCGTCGACACCGCCGAGCAGGATCGCAAACTCATCGCCGCCCAGCCGCGCGGCGATGTCGTCAGGCCCCAGCCAGGCGGTGATGCGCTGAGCGATCTCGACCAGCATCGCGTCGCCGGCCGCATGGCCGACGCTGTCGTTGACCAGCTTGAAGCGGTCCAGGTCGAGGAACAGCACCGCGAACGCAGCCCGCCCGCCCTCGCGCAGCGGCGACAGCGCGGCATCCAGGCGTTCGAGCAGCTGCACGCGGTTGGGTAAGCCCGTCAACGGATCGTGGCGCGCCTGATGGACCAGGCGTTGCTGGGCGCGGATGCGCTCGCCGATCTGCGCGCGCAACTCGCGGTTGGCGCGTTCCAGTTCGCGGGTGCGCGCCTCGACGCGGAACTCCAGTTCCGTGTGCGCGGCCTTGAGCTGTTCCTGCGCGCGCTTGCGGTCCATCGCGCTGTCGATGTGATGGGCGACAAAGGTCAGCAGCGCCTGGTCATTGGGCGAGAACGCGATCTGCGGATCGTAGCTCTGCACTGCAATCACCCCAACCGGCCGGCCATCGCGACCGAGCGGCACACCCAGCCAGCATTGCGCGTGGCTGCCGTGACTGCGCAGCGCCCCGGCCGCTTCCAGCCGCCGGATGTCCTCGTGCATGGCCAACAACGGCGCGCCGGTTGCGATCACATACTCGGTCAGGCCGTCGCCGCGCGGCCGCGCCCGGCGGACCGCATCGCGCTCGTCGATCGAGTACGGAAACTCCAGCCGGGTGCCGTCGGGGCTGAGCATGGCGATGTAGAAATTGCGCGCGTACAGCAGTTCGCCGACGATCGCGTGCAGGTCCGCGTAGAAACGCTCCAGGCTGCCGGGGGCTGCCGATAATTCGCTGATCCGATACAGCGCACGCTGCAAGGTGCCGGCGCGTTCGCGCTCGACGATCTGCGCCTGCAGGCCGCGGTTGGCGGTCTGCAGTTCCTGCGTGCGCGAGGCGACCCGCCGCTCGAGCTCGGCCTGGGCGCGCTTGCGATCGAGCGCAGTCAGAATGTGCTGGGCGACGAACTCCAGCAGCGCTCGGTCCTCATCGCGGTAGCGGTCGGGCTGGTCGTAACTCTGCACCACGAGCGCCCCACAGATGCGCCCGTCGCGGCGCAGCGGCACGCCGAGCCAATCGGCGCTGTCGGGGCCGTGCAGCGTGTCGCTGTCGGGGAGGCCGTACTGCGCGCGCAATGCGGCCGACGGGCCCAGCATCGGCTGCCCCTCGCGCAGCAGCACCGTGGTCAGGCTGTCGGGCATCTGCGCGATGGACAGCTCCTGCTGCGGATCGGCCTGCCAGGGATCGCGTTCGTCGACGAAGTACAGGAAGCGCAGCGTCTCGCGCAGATCGTCGTAGAGCACGATGTAGAAGTTCTCGGCCGTGGTCAGCCGGCCGACGACGGCATGGATGCGCGCCAGCACCTCGTCCATGTCCAGTGTGGAACTGGCCAGCTCGGCGATCTCATAAAGCGCCTGCTGCAGCCGTTCGGCCCGGCGCATCGATTCGAGCCGGCGCTCGGCGCGCGCCAACGCCAGCGCACCGGCCATACCGTGCAGGGCCGCGGGCAACCAGGCCGCGGCGGCGGCGGCGTCGCCCGCGGCGACCTGAATCGCGATCGCGAGTCGGCCGTCGTCCTGCACCATGGCGCGAGCGTAACGCCGCAGGCCCGCCGGCGCCGTCGTATCACCCTCGGTGCCGGCGCGCAGGGTCGCATCCGCCAGTGCAGCCAGGTCGTCGGGCGCATGGTCGGAGGTCAGCACACCGGCGCCGGACGCGTGCGATGCCCAGGTCACGGCCACCGCCGCACCCACGGGCGCCGTCGCGATGACGGCGCGGAGCGGCGCTTCGGCGTCGTCGGCGGCAACGGCCGCGTTCATGCGATGGCAGACAGGCACGGTGCTCGACGATTCTGATCCCGCGGCAGCATACCCAAAAGCGCGACCATTGCCGCGGACGCAACCCCATTGGCCGCCTCCACGCGTTGTCCAGGGCATGGCCGCCCTTGCCCGCCCCTGTCGCACGGCTCATACGGGCTTCACGCCCGGCGCCGCGCCACGTACTCTGCGATGCATGCACGATGTCGCCAGCCAGCAGGAGCCCCCCGGCGACGACGCCCTGATGCTGGCATGGACCGCGGGCGACGTCGCCGCGTTCGAAACCCTGTACCGGCGCCATCGCGACAAGCTCTACCGCTTCCTGGTGCGCCAGGTGCGCAACCCCGCGCTGGCCGAAGAAATCTTCCAGGATGTCTGGCAGCGGGTCATTGCGGCGCGCGAAGGCTGGCGACCCGATGCGCTGTTCGCCACCTGGCTCTATCGCATCGCCCACAATCGCCTGACCGACCACTGGCGCGCCGCGCAGCATCGCCCGCCGCCGCCTGAAGACGCCGAGCTGCGGACGGCGCGCATCGTCGACCCGGACGATCCGGAGCGGCAGTTGTCGCAGTTCGAGCAGCGGCGCGGCCTGCAGCTCGCACTCGATGCGCTGCCCGACGAGCAGCGCGAGGTCGTGCTGCTGCGGCTCGAACACGAGCTCACGCTCGAAGAGATCGGCCGGATCACCGGCGTCGGCCGCGAGACGGTGAAATCGCGGCTGCGCTATGCGATGGACAAACTGCGCGCGACCTTGACCCCATGAACAGCCCCGACCGCGAACCGCTGACGCCCGAGGAACAGTGGCTGGCCGACCGGCTGGTCTCGGGCCCGGCCGCGCCGTCTCCGGCGGTCGATGCCGCGATCCTGGCCGCAGCGCGCCACGCCGCGCAGGAGGCGACCGGACCTGCGCATGCTGTCGCCTCCACGGCGCCCGCACGCACGCCCTCGCGCCGACGCCGTCGCTGGCCGGTGGCGTTCGGTGCAGCCGCGTCGCTGGCGATGGCGGTCGGCGTTGCGTGGCAACTGCGGCCAGCGCCAGAAACACCGCATGCGCCCTGGGCCGAGCGGACGGACGACGCGCATGACGCCGTACCGGCGGCGGTACGCAGCGCCCCGGCCCCTGCCGTGGCGCGAGTGCCGGCCCCGTCACACGAGACAGCGGCGGCGATGCCCGCGCAGGACGCGCCGCAACAGCCAGCAGCCTCGGCCGCCGTCGAGGCGCCCGCCGTCGCTGCTCGCGAGGCGCAGACGCCGGTCGCCGGCCTGCCGCTGCCTGACGCGCGCCAGGCTGCCGGTTGGGGCCCGGCGCGCGGCGCCGAATCCGCCGCCACCGCCTACGGCAACCGCGTGACGACGCCAGAGCCATCGGCGCAGCGCGATGCGGCCGCCGAAGCCGACCGGGCATCGGCGACCCGGCCGATGGCTGCACGTGCCCAGCCCCAGGCGATGGCGATCATTGAGGACCTGCCGGACGACGCGCCGCCCGCGTCTGCCGACGCGCCGGAAGTGCGCGAGGCCTGGCTGGCACGCGTGCGCGAACTGCTCGATGCCGGCGACATCGACGCCGCCCGTGCCAGCCTGGCCGAGTTCCATCGTCGCCATCCGCAGGCCGAACTGCCGCCCGACCTGCGCGCATTGCTGGACTGAGATCGCGATGCCGCTCGACACTCTGGCCGCGACCGCCAGCCATGTCCTCGAGGTCAAGCACAGCCGCTTCGTTGCCCATGCCGCGCCGATCACCGGCGCCGACGATGCGGCGGCGTTCCTGCAGCAGGTGGCCGTGCCCGACGCCACCCACAACTGCTGGGCCTGGCGGCTGGGCGATCAGTATCGCTCCAGCGACGACGGCGAGCCGGCCGGCACCGCCGGACGCCCGATCCTGGCGGCGATCGACGGCCAGGGATTCGACCGGGTGGTCGTGGTCGTGGTGCGCTGGTTCGGCGGCATCAAGCTCGGCGCCGGCGGCCTGGTCCGCGCTTACGGCGGTTGCGCGGCCGAATGCCTGCGGACCGCGGCACGGATGCCGCTGATCGACACCTGCATCCTGCAGTTGCGAGCGCCCTTCGATACCCTGGGCGCGTTGCATGCCGCGCTGCCGGCCGCCGCCGCACACAAGCTCGACGAGCATTTCGATGCCGACGGCGCGCTGTTGCGCGTCGAATTGCCGCTCGACCGCGTCGCCGACTTGAAAACCCGGCTGCGCGATGCCACCCGAAACCGTATCCGCATCGACGACAATGCCTGATGGCCTTCCGATCCCGATCCACCGTGGCTGAGCCCGGCAAACCGAAGGTGCGCATCGGTGCACTGAAGACCTTGTGGCCGTTCGTCATGCGCCAGCGCGGCCTGTTCGTCGCCTGGCTGATCGCGCTGGCGGCCTCGTCGCTGGCGACGCTGAGCCTGCCGCTGGCGGTGCGACGCATGATCGACCACGGCTTCACCGGCGGCGATCAGATCGACACCGCGTTCGCGCTGCTGCTGGTCGTCGCAGTCGCGCTGGCATTGGCGACCGCGGCGCGGTTCTTCTTCGTCTCACTGCTGGGCGAGCGCGTCGTCGCCGACCTGCGCAACCGCTTCTACGGGCACCTGTTGGATCTGGACCAGGCGTTCTTCGAGCAGAACCGCAGTGGCGACCTGGTCTCGCGGCTGAGCGCGGACACCGAACTGCTGCGCTCGGTCGTCGGCACGACCATGTCGGTCGCACTGCGCAGCGTGGTGATGGTGCTGGGCAGCCTGACGATGCTGGTGGTCACCAGTCCCCGCCTGGCGGCCTACACGCTGGTGGGCATTCCGCTGTTCGTGCTGCCGCTGGTGCTGGGCGGGCGCAAGCTGGAGAAGGTCTCGCGGCAGAGCCAGGACCGCATCGCAGATGCGAACGCGCTGGCCAACGAAACGCTGGGCGCGATCCGCACCGTGCAGGCGCATGCACGCGAACCCTATGAGCGCGGTCGTTTCGGCGATGCCGTGCGCACCTCGGTCGCGACCGCGCGCCGGCGCATCGGCTTGCAGGCGATCATCACCGCGATCGCGATCACCCTGATTTTCGGTGCGGTCACCGTGGTGTTGTGGTCGGGCGCGCACGACGTGGTGGCCGGGCGGATGAGCGCCGGCACGCTGGGCCAGTTCGTGCTCTACGCGCTGTTCGGCGCCGGCTCGGTCGGTGCGCTGGCCGAGGTCTGGAACGACTTGCAGCGTGCTGCCGGTGGCATGGGCCGGATCTCCGAGCTGCTCGACGAATCGCCGTCGATCCGGGCACCGGCCACGCCCGCCGCGATCGTCCAGCCGGCGCGTGGCGCGCTGCGCTTCGACGGCGTCACCTTCCATTACCCGAGCCGGCCCGACACGGCGGCGCTCGACGGCTTCACGCTGCACGTCGCGCCGGGCGAGACGGTGGCGCTCGTGGGCCCGTCCGGCGCAGGCAAGAGCACGGTGCTGTCGCTGCTGTTGCGCTTCCACGACCCGGAGACCGGCGCGCTGTCGATCGATGGCGCGGACCTGCGCACGCTCGATCCCGCCGCGCTGCGCGAACTGATCGCGATGGTCCCCCAGCACCCGACGATCTTCGCCGCCAGTGCCCGCGACAACATCCGCTACGGCCGGCTCGACGCGACCGACGCCGAGGTCGAGGCGGCGGCGCGCGCGGCCGAGGCGCACGAGTTCATCGTCGACCTGCCGGAAGGCTATGACGCCCAGTTGGGCGAGCGCGGCGCGCGACTGTCGGGCGGTCAGCAACAGCGGATCGCGATTGCACGCGCGTTGCTGCGCGATGCGCCGATCCTGCTGCTCGACGAGGCGACCTCGGCACTCGATGCGCAAAGCGAACACGCGGTGCAGCACGCGCTCGCTCGCCTGATGCAGGGCCGCACCACGCTGGTCATCGCGCATCGGCTGGCGACCATCCTCAAGGCCGATCGCATCGTCGTGCTCGACCGCGGGCGGATCGTCGCCCAGGGCACGCATGCCGAACTGCTGGCCCAGGGTGGCCTCTACGCGGAGTTGGCCAAGCTGCAGTTCATCGACTGAGGCTGCGCGGCGACTGTGCCCGGCCCGCGGGGCCGCGCACTCGCGCTCCCCGCCGCGGCACCAACGCCGAGCGCCCGGACCGCGTGATCGACCGCCAGTTGCAGCATCGCCGGCGCGATGTAGGCCATGTGCACGTGCCGGATCGTCGCCAGGTAGAAGCGCCCGAACCGGTTGCGCGTACGCACACGGGTCGCCATCGCGCAGCGCAGGCCACCGCCGGGCAACGCCTCGACGCGAATGCAGCTGCGGAACGCAAGGTGCCGGTCGTCGGCACCGAGCACTACCTCCACGCAGTCGCCGTCGGCGGATGCGCGTTCGGCCAGTACCGGGAAACGCCCGGCGAAGTGGCCCGGCGCCTCGTCCGACAGCAGTGACGACGCCGGGCAGCCCAGCGGCGAGGTCCGCAGGCCGAACGGTCGCACGAGCACGTTGCGCAGCGCCATCAGACGCGTCACACCGGACGGCGGATTGGCGACGAATCCTTCGAGCAGCGCAGCCATCGCCGTCGCCGGCCGCGCGCCGGCGCACTCTGCCGCCTCCAGGCAGACCGCCACCGCGTCCTCGTGCCCGGCGCCCGGCAACTGCACCTGCAGCAGCGAACCGGGCGGCGGGACGATTCGGTCGACCTGGCGGCGGCCGACGTTCTCGGTCCGGAACCCACTGGCGCGCCTTGCCGGCAGCCGCCGACGCAGGCGGCCCGTCCACGCCCGGACCCCAGCGCACACACGCGCCGCCAGCGACATCGGCGGCATGTGCAGCGACAACGAGGTCGTCGCGATGCGCGCCGGCGCGCGCAACGCCGCGTCGAGCAGCGCCTGCACGGCCGGCGGCAGCAGTTCGGTCAGCGAGGGAATATCGGCGGCGTTGTCGAGCACGCGCCGGCGCACGTCGGCCGGCAGTTCGCCCGACAGCTCATCGGGATGGCAGGACAGCGCGAACAGCGCCGGGTGCGGCAGCGCCGGACTGCGCGAGACGAACTGGTGCCAGGTGCCGCCGCCGAAGCGCACGGTGAACAGGCAGTCCGGCGGAATGTCGACCAGATGCAACGCACGCACGAACGCGGCCGGATCGGCATCAAGCTGCGCCTGCGATGCGGTCGAGAACCGCAGTTGCGCACCGGCGCTGCCCGAGACCGCGGTGAACATGCGGTTGCCGGCGTGACGATGGAAGGGATGGCCGCCCGGGCCGACGCTGAAGGTGTAGAGCGAGGACGGATCGCCGCGCGCCAGATCCATCGCGCCGATCCGCGACGAGGGTTCGTCGTGCGCATCGACGAAGCCTGGATGCCCGCGCTGGCGCCGGGCGGCATCGGCGATCAGCGGATCGCCCTGGCCGGGTGCCAACTGCGCGATCAGCGTGACCTCGACCGGCAGGCCGCCGCTATGCGACGGCAGGCGGACGCCAGGAAACGTCTCGGAGACCTCGGTCGTATGCAGCATCGTCGGGTTCCTGTCGGGTAGATGCGTCAGTCCGCGGCCTTGCGGCGCTCGCGCTTGAGCGGACGCGCCACCGGACACAGCTCCGACGCCCAGGCGAAGACGGTGTTGGCCAGGCGCTCGGGCACGAGCCGGAAATGCACGAACTGGCCACGTTTCTCGCGGGCGATCAGCCCGGCCTGCTCAAGGATGCGCAGATGCCCCGACAGCGCGGGCTTGCTGAAGTCGAACCGCTCTGCGATCTCGCCGGCGGTCAGCTCGCCAGCGTGGAGGTAGGCAAGGATTTGTCGGCGCGGCGTCGAGGCCAGTGCTTCGAAGACACGGTCCATAGCGACTCAATCAGTTAACGAATTACTTAATTAATGAACCAATCGACGACCGTCGTCAACCCCGGCGTGTGCCCCAGGGTGGCCCCGCCCGCGAACACGCCCCATCCCGTCACGGCCGACGACGCCATGAGACGCGCGAGCACCCGCGCCGCGTCCCCACTTGACCTTGGCGACGCCCGTCCCGCGTCAGGCCGGCAGCACGCGCGCCAGCGGGGCGTCGAGATCGATCCCGCGCTCGAGCGTGCCGAGCGCCAGCGCATGAGCGCTGGCCAGCCGGCTGGCGCAGAACGTCGGGGCGACTGGACTGTTCGCGCGCAGCAACACCGCCCCCTGCAGAACCAGCGCGGTCGACTCGACCAGCCGCCGTGCCTGCGGCTCGGCGTCCTGCGGCGCACGCGCCGCGTCGGCGAGCAGGTCCGCAAGCCGGTCGGCGGCCGCGTCGAACCCCGCATCCATGCCCCGCGCGGCCTCGATCTGCACCTGCAGCGCCGCAGCCACGCCTGGTTCGCGCGTCAGCGCACGCAGCACGTCCAGGCATTGCAGGTTGCCGCTGCCCTCCCAGATCGAGTTCAGCGGTGCCTGCCGGTACAGGCGCGGCAGGATCGATTCCTCGATGTAGCCCGCACCACCGAGGCATTCCTGCGCCTCGTTGACGAACGCCGGCGCGCGTCGGCACAGCCAGTATTTGCCGATCGCCGTGGCCACCCGCGCGAAGGCCGCCTGCGCCGGATCGCGGTCTGCGGCATCGACCGCGCCGGCCACACGCAGCGCCAGGACGACCGCCGCCTCGGCTTCGATCGCGAGATCGGCGAGCACGTTGCGCATCAGCGGCTGCTGGACGAGCGCGCGGCCGAACGCGCGCCGGTGACGGGCATGGTGCAGCGCCTGGGCCAGCGCCATGCGCATCTGCGCAGCGGCGGCGAGCATGCAATCGAGCCGGGTCAGCATCACCATTTCCAGGATCGTCGCCACGCCGCGGCCCTCCTCGCCCACCCGCAGCGCCCAGGCACGATCGAACTCGATCTCGGCCGAGGCGTTGCTCCAATCGCCGAGCTTGTCCTTGAGCCGCATCAGCCGGAAATCGTTGCGCTTGCCGCCCGGCAGGCGTCTGGGCATGAGGAAACAGCTCGGCCCGGCGTCGGCCTGCGCCAGCACCAGAAAGCCGTCGGACATCGGCGCCGAGAAGAACCACTTGTGGCCGCGCAGGGTGTAGGCGCCCTCGTCGTTCGTCGGCGTCGCCCGCGTGGTGTTGCTGCGCACATCGCTGCCGCCCTGCTTCTCGGTCATGCCCATGCCCAGCGTGACGCCCGCCTTGTCCTCGATCGGCACATCGCGGGCGTCGTAGCGCATCGTCGCGACCTTGTCGGCCCAGGCGCGCAGGCGGGGCTCGCGGCGCAGCACCGGGACCGCGGCGTGGGTCATCGTCAGCGGGCAACTGGTGCCGGCATCGGCCTGGTGATGCAGATACGCCAGCGCCGCGCGTGCCACGTGCGCGCCGGGTACCGGTTGCGCCCACGACAGGCCGGCGACGCCATGACCGATCGCAGCCTCCATCAGCTGGTGGTACGCGGGGTGGAATTCGACGCGGTCGACGCGGTGGCCGAAGCGGTCGTGCGTGCGCAGCCGCGGGCGATCGCGGTTGGCGTCGAAGCCTGCGGCGTAGAGCGCATCGCCGGCGAGGACGCCATATCCCGCCAGTCGATCGGCAAAGGCGTCGCCACCTTCGCGGGCCACGGCCTCGCGCAGCGCGACATCGTCGTGCCAGAGGTCGCGCGGCGCGAACTCTGGTGGCTGGTTGTCGACCTCATGGGTGGCATCTGTGGCCATGGCGCGCGTCTCCATCCTCGGACCTGCGCCGATTCTGGCGCATGCCAGGCGTGCCGGTCAGGCCATCGACGACGCGACCCCAGCTCCGGCAATCGCGTCAACCGGGCGCTGCAATGCCTCGACGAAGTCCGGCGCCAGCGCAAGCGCGCCGAAGGCGCCGCGCTGGGTGCCGCTGAGCACACGCAGCATGTGCCCACGCCCGCCGGGCATGCGCCCCATCGGCAGGAACGCCACATCGCGCGCCCGCGCGATGAAATCGCGGTCGGACTGGAAGATCGGAGTCAGCCATCGGCTCCAGAACTGGTAGATCCCGACGTGCCGCGCGCGCAGTTGCTGGTAGGCCGGCAGTGCGTCGGCGGGGGCGTGCGAGCGCAGCGCGTCGCGCAGCGCCTCGGCGTCGAGCAGCGCCATGTTCACGCCCTGCCCCAACTGCGGGCTCATCGCATGCGCCGCGTCGCCGAGCAGCACCCAGCGACCCCGGTGCCAGCGTCGCAGTGCGACGTCGCGATAGCTGGCGCGCGCCAGTTGGGCATGCGTTGTGGTCGTATCGAGCAAGGCCGCCGCCTCGGGCCAGATCGCCGCGACCTCGTCGTGCCAACGGTCGAGCGCGCTCGCCTGCCAAGCGTCGAATCCGGCGATCGGCAGGCTCCAGAAGAAACTCAGCCGCGGTTCGGGATCGCCCGGCCTGCCGCCGACCGGCAGCAGGCCGACCATTCGGCGCGCGGCGACGTAGCGCTGGCGCAGTTCGGCGGCGAACGGCCAGTCGCGTGCGGCCAGCAGGCACCACAAGGCGCCCCACGGATAAACCCGGTCGTGACGCACGCCGCCGATCCGGGCACGTAGCCGGGAGGCCGCACCGTCGGCGACGACCACCAGGTCGAAGGGGCCATGGCGCTGGCCGGCCTCGTCGACCAGCCAACGGTCGTCGGTGGTGTCGGGGCCGGTCACGGTGACGCCGGCATGCAGGGATTTGCGGTCGTTCCAGGCGTGGTCGAGCAGTTCGAACAGCGCGCCACGCTGCATGCCCAGGCCATACAGGCGCGCATCGAGTCCGGCGTAGCGCATGTCCATGACCGCGCGGCCGCAGGGCGTTTCGCCGAACAGGCGATCCACGCGTGCGCCATGGCCGAGCACCTGCGGCAACAGGCCCATGCGCCAGAGCACCTGCAGGCCGCTGGGCTGCAGCAGGAAGCCGGCGCCCACCGGCCCGGGCGCCGGCGCGCGCTCATAGACCTCGACCCGGTGGCCATCGCGTGCGAGCAGCACAGCAGACGCCTGGCCGGCGGTGCCGTAGCCAACGATGGCGATGCGCAGTGGTCGGCGCGGGGATACGGAGATCACGGTCATGACACGACTGGGGCGATCGCGGCGCGACAGCATACGACCGATGGGCTCACAGACCACGCGCCCCGTGGGCTGCCTGACGTGAGCGCCCACACGAAGTGCTTGTCTTACAAACCCGGTGGGGCAGCTCGCTTCGGGATGCGCAGCGGCCTGCCGGCCGGAGACCGCTTTCCCCACAATCAAGGCGGCTTCGGGGTCCGGCCGCGAAGCACGCGTAGCGCCCGCATGGATGCGCGGCAGTGCCGTGCACACCCCCCCTAGAACCGGGGTCAGAGTGCAATTTCGCGAGGCGAAATTGCACTCTGACCCCGGTTTTGATTCTGTCGCGATCTTGCGGACCGCCAGTCCGCTGCTGCAGACATTGGCAGCCCGACTTCGGTTCGAGGCGATTGCGATCGCGGGCTATGGGTAAGCGAAGGTCGCTTGCGCGGCACTGCCGCGCGACTTCGCGAGCGCCCGGCATGCATTGCCGGGCCGAACCGAGCCGGGGAGCAGTCTCCGTCCGGCGCGACGCCGACCCCGAAGACGAGCCGCCTGATGGAGCAAGCAGACACAGGCTCCCATGACGTCGGGTTACGAACAAAAAAAGAGCCGCCCCGCGAACGGGACGGCCCTTGGGTCATGCCACCGCCTGCTTCAGTGCGCCTGCGGTGTCTCGTTGCGCGCCTGGTGCGCGGCGATCGCCTTGGGATCGGGCTCGTCCATCTTGTCGCCCAGCACGCGCCGGACGATCACGAAGAACACCGGGATCAGCAGCAGGCCCAGGAACGTCGCGAACAGCATGCCGCCGATCACGCCGGTGCCCAGTGCGTGACGTGCGTTGGAGCCGGCGCCAGTCGACAGCGCCATCGGCGTGACGCCCAGGATGAACGCGAACGAGGTCATCAGAATCGGCCGCAGGCGCAGCCGCGCGGCCTCGACCGTGGCGTCGCGCAGGGTCTTGCCCTCTGCCCGTTGCTGGACCGCGAACTCCACGATCAGGATTGCGTTCTTTGCCGCCAGACCGATCACGGTGATCATGCCGATCTGGAAGAACAGGTCGTTCGACAGCCCCGGACGCAGCATCGTGAACACCACCGCGCCGAGGATGCCCAGCGGCACCACCAACAGCACCGCCACCGGGATCGACCAGCTCTCGTAGAGCGCGGCCAGACACAGGAACACCACGACCACCGACAGCACCAGCAGCAACGTTTGCGTGTTGCCGGCGATGATCTCCTGGTAGGACATGCCCGCCCAGTCGAAGCCGAAGCCCGGCGGCAACTCGTCGTTGACGATGCCCTCCATCGCCGCCATCGCCTCGCCGGTACTGCGACCGGGCGCCTGGGCGCCGACGATGTTGACCGCCGAGTAGCCGTTGTAGCGGCTCAGCGACGGCGAGGCGGTGCCCCAGTCGGCCGAGACCACGTTGCTCAGCGGCACCATCGCCGGCTGTCCGTTGGCCGCCGTGCCCGGCGCCGGGGTGTAGAAGCGCTCGAACGACTCCGGCCCCGTACGGTACGGCGCGTCGGCGCGGATGTTCACCCGCTTGATGCGTCCTTCCGAGAAGTAGTCGTTGACGTACACCGGCGCGAGCATCAGCTGGATCGCGTTGTAGACGTCCTGTACCGACAGGCCCATCGCCTGCGCCTGGACGCGATCGACGTGCAGGCCCAACTGCGGCGCGGCCTCGAGCGTGTTCGGACGCACGCCGACCACGGTGTCGGACTTGCCCGCGGCGCTGGCCAGCAGCTTGTTGCGGGCTTCGGTCAGTGCCGCCTGGCCCTGGCCGGTGCGGTCCTGCAGATACATGTCGAAACCGCCGAACTGGCCCAGGCCCTGGATCGTCGGCAGGTTGACGACGAAGATCTGCGCTTCAGGCACTGCGCCGTAAAGCATGCCGTTGGCCTGGTTGACGAACTCGTCGATGCTGACATCGCGCTCGTCCCAGTGCTCGAGCTCGACGAACGCCATGCCGACGTTCTCACCCATGCCCACGAAGCTGAAGCCCGAGACCTGCAGGATGTTCTTGAAGCCGGGCACGCCGCCCGTCCGCTCGCCGGTCTCCGGGTTCTCCTGACCGCGGAAGGTCTGGTAGACGCGCTCCATCACCGCCTGCGTACGTTGCAGGCTGGCGCCGGGGGGCAACTGCACGATCACCATCGCGTAGCCCTGGTCCTCCTCGGGCACGAAGCTGCTCGGCAGCCGTGCGTACAGCAGGCCGCAGATCAGCGCCAGCAACACGAACAGCATCATCCAACGCGGCGAATGCTTGACGACGCTGGTGATGTGGCCGACGTAGGTGTCGTTGACACGGTCGTAGTACTTGTTGAAAACCCGGAACACCACGTTCTCGCGCTTGTTGCCGTGCGGCTCGTGCTGCTTGAGGAACGTCGCACACAGCGCCGGGGTGAAGCCCAGGGCGAGAAACGCCGAGAAACCCATCGACACCGCAATAGTGATCGCGAACTGCTTGTAGATCTCGCCCGAGGCGCCGCCCTGCAGCGCGCTGGGGATGAACACCGCGGCCAATACGACCGTGATCGCGACCACCGCGCCGGTGATCTGGCTCATCGCCTTGATCGTCGCCTCGCGCGGCGGCAGGTGCTCCTCGGCCATGATGCGCTCGACATTCTCGATCACCACGATCGCATCGTCGACCACGATGCCGATCGACAGCACCATCGCGAACAAGGTCAGCTGGTTGACCGTAAAGCCCAGCGCACTCAGGCCCAGGAACGTGCCCAGCAACGCGACCGGAATCACGAGCGTCGGGATGATCGTCGCGCGCAGGTTCTGTAGGAACAGCAGCATCACCAGGAACACCAGGATGACCGCCTCGATCAGCGTCTTGACCACTTCCTTGATCGAGATCGTCACGAACGTGGTGCTGTCGAACGGCTTGAACCATTCGACGCCGGGCGGGAACGTCGCCGACAGTTCGTCAAGCCGCGCGGTCACCGCCTCGGCCACGCCGAGCGCGTTCGCGCCGGGCTGGAGCATGATCGCGACCGCACCGGTCGGCTGGCCGTTGTACTTGGTATCGAAGCCGTAGCTCGACGGGCCGAAGTCGACCCGCGCCACATCGCCCAGGCGCACCACCGCGCCGTTGGCATCGGTGCGCAGGATGATGTCGCGGAACTGTTCGGGCGTACTGAAGCGGCCTTCGCCCGACACCGTCGCGCTGAAGCCCACGCCTTCGGGGGCGGGATCGGAGCCGATCGAGCCGGCCGCGAACTGCACGTTCTGCCCGCGGACCGCCGCCAGCACTTCGGTCGCCGACAGGCCGTAGCCCTGCAGCTTGTCGGGGTTGAGCCAGATGTTCATCGCATACTCGGCACCGAAGTGCTGGGTATTGCCGACGCCCGGCACACGCGCGAGTTGCTCGAGCACGCGGGCTGCGATCAGGTCGTTGATCGCATTGCGGTCCATCGACGGATCGCTCGAACGCAGACCCACGACCATCAGAAAGCCGGTGTTCTCCTTGGCGACGACCACGCCCTGCTGGACCACCTCGCTGGGCAGTCTCGGCGTGGCCAGGGCGACCTTGTTCTGGACCTGGACCTGGGCGATGTCGCTGTCGGTGCCGGTCTCAAACGTCAGCGTGACGCTGGCCCGGCCATTGGCGCTGGACGTGGAACTGAAGTACAGCAGGTTGTCGATACCGGTGAGCTGCTGCTCGATGACCTGGGTCACCGCCTGCTCGGTCGTCTGCGCGTCCGCGCCGGGATAGGTCGCCGAGATGGTCACCTGGGGCGGTGCCACCGATGGATACGACTCGACGCCCATGTTCAGCAGCGCGATCAGGCCGCTGAGCGAGATCAGGATCGAGACGACCCAGGCGAAGACCGGGTGGTTGATGAAAAACTTGGGCATGGGATCAGTCCTGGTCGGCGGCGTCCGCGGCCGGCGCATCGGCGGCCGGCGGCGCTGCAGGCGCCGGGGCCTGCGCGCCCGCCGGCGGCGTGGCGGCGTTGTCCGGCTTGGCCGCAGCGGCCTCGGCCGGCTTCGGGCTCACCGGCGCACCGACCTGGGCGCGCTGCAGGCCCACGGTGATCACCCGGTCGCCCGCCGACAGGCCGGCATCGACGATCCAGTTGCCGCCATCGGCGCGCACCACATTGATGTCCTTGCGTACGACCTTGTCGTCGGGGCCGGCGACCAGCACGAAGGCGCTGGTCGCGTCGCGCTGCACCGCGGCCTGCGGCACCACATAGATGCCATCCTGGCGGCCCATGTCGGCGACCAGGGTCACATAGGTGCCCGGCAGCAGCCGGCGATCGGGATTGGGCACGGTCGCACGCAGCGCGATCGCGCCGGTGGCCGGATCGACGACATCGGCCGAGAAATCCAGGGTGCCGGTGTGCTCGTAGATCGTGCCGTCCTGCAGACGGACCTGCACCGAGGCCTGGTCGTTGCGATCGACCTGCTTGGCGCGCAGCGCCTGCATGTCCGACACGCTCATCGAGAAGTTCACATACAGCGGGTCGATCTGGTCGACCGTGGTCAGCAGCGTCACATCGCCCTGCCCGACCAGTGCGCCTTCGGTGACCTGCTGCTTGCCGGCGCGGCCGGAGATCGGCGCGCGCACGGTGGCGTAACCGAGATTGATCTGCGCGCTGCGCACCGAAGCCCGAGCCGCTTCCAGCGAGGCCTGCGCGCTGCGCTCGGTCGCCAGGGCGTTGTCGAGGTCGGACTTGGAGATGAAGTCCGTGGGCGCGAGCTGGCGGGCGCGGTCGGCAGCGGTCTTGGCATTGGTGTACTGCGCCTGCGCCTGAGCTTCGGCCGCCTGCGCATTGCCGAGCGCGGCCTGCAACTGCGCCGGATCGATCACGAACAGCACGTCGCCTTCCTTCACGTCGCTGCCTTCGGTGTAGACGCGGCGCTCGAGCACGCCGGGCACCCGGGCGCGGACGTCGGCGCTGCGGAACGGCGCGAGTCGGCCGACCAGGTCCTGGCGCAGCGGCTGCGCACCGGGCTGGACGGTCAGCACTTCGACCTCGGGGGGCGGCGGAGCGGCCTGCTCCTGTTGATTGCCACAGGCGGAGAGCGCCGCGGCGAGCACGGCAATAGACAGGATTCGGCGCATGGGAAGCCCTGGGGGAGGAGTCGAACGGGATTTACTATACCGGCCAGTATAGCTAATTCCATGTCCCGTTCGCACCGTGCAGGAAGTCATTCACCGGACGATGACCTTCGGTACGCGTGAACCTTGCTCACGGAATGAACCTGATTCACAATGCGCCGCCACCGCGATTCAGATCCCGATGTCCGTTCCCAGCCCCACCATCGCCCGACGTCAGCGCGAGATCGCCGAGCGCGAGGTCGCGCTGCTCGATGTCGCCCAGGCACAGATCCAGCGCGACGGGCTGATGTCGTTGCAGATGGCGCGCGTGGCCGAGGAATGCGGCTATGCGATCGGCACGCTGTACCGGCACTTCGCCAGCAAGGAAGACCTGCTGGTGGCGCTGGCCACACGCAACTGCATGAGCCGGGTGGAACTGTTCGAGCGCGCGGCACAGTGGTCCGGCCCCACCCGGGAGCGGATGCTGGCCGTGGTGCTGGCCGACCTTCTGATCATGCGCGAGCAGCCCGAGCATTTCCGCCTGGCGCAGTTCGTCTGGACCGACATGGTGTGGGGCGCGGCCTCGGCCGAAAGTCGACGTCGGGCACTGGAGGCCTTCGCGCCCCTGAGCGATCTGATCGACGGCATCGCCGCCGAGGCCCGCGCGAACGGTGAACTGCCGGCCTCCACGCTGCCGATCCCGGCGCTGACGATGGGGCCGTGGATGATGTCGGTCGGCCTGCAGGCGCTGGTCCAGCAGCGCGACCTGGTGGACCCGGCCGTGATCGGCCATCCCTACCGGCTGCTGATCCGGCACCTGCAGTACCTGTTCAACGGCTACGGCTGGCAGCCGCTGGTCGACGCCGGTGACGACGCTGCGCTCGACGCGCTGATCGACCGGGTCAGCCGCGAGGTCTTCGATACCGACTGGTCCAGCATCGCCCCCGCATTGCCCTGCCCTCCTTCCTACGCCTGACGGAACGCCCCATGTCCAGGACCGAGCCCCGACGCGCCCCGCGTCCCCGCCTCCGCATGTTCGTCGTGCTGCTGATCACCTTGCTGGTGTTCGGTGGCGTCTTCCTCGCCAAGTTCCTGTCGGGACGCGCGGTCAACGCGTTCTTCGACGACATGCCGCAGCCGCCGGTCGCGATCACCACGTTCGATGCCGCCGAGCAGGAATGGACGACGCCGCTCGAAGCGGTCGGCACCCTGGTCGCGGTCAACGGCACCGATGTCACCACCGAGGCCGGCGGCGTGGTCCGCCGGCTGTCGTTCGAACCCGGCCAGCCGGTCAAGGCCGGTACGGTGCTGGTCGAGCTCAACACCGACAACGAGCTGGCGGTGCTGCGCTCGAGCGAGGCGGCCGCCAAGCTGGCGGCGGTGCAGCGCGACCGCTGGCGCCAGCTCGGCAGCGATCAACTGGTCTCGCAGGCGGAAGTCGAGCAGCGCAGCACCGAGGCGGCGACTGCGCAGGCCCAGGTCGACGCGCAGCGGGCGCTGATCGCGCAGAAGACCATCCGCGCGCCGTTCGACGGCGTACTGGGCATCCGCAAGGTCAACCTGGGCCAATACCTCGCGCCGGGGGCGGCGATCGTCAGCCTGCAGCAGCTCGATCCGATCTTCCTGAACTTCGCCCTGCCCGAGCAGCAGCTCACGCGCATCCAGGAAGGCGCGACCATCGAGGCGCGGGTCGATGCGCTGCCGGACATGCGCTTTACCGGCACGATCACTGCGATCGAACCGGCGGTCGACCCGAACACGCGCAACTTCCAGGTGCAGGCGACCCTGGCCAATCCGGACGGCCAACTGCGCCCGGGCGCATTCGCGCGCGTCGGCCTGGCAGTCGGCGGTGCACAGAAGGTGGTCGTGATCCCGCAGACGGCGGTCAGCTTCAACCCCTACGGCAACGCGGTCTACGTAGTCTCGGAGCAGCGCGGCGACGCGAAGGCGGACGCGCCCAAGGACGGCGAACAGGGACCAACGCTGACGGTGCGCCAGCGCTTCGTGACCACTGGCCCCACGCGCGGCGACATGATCGCAGTGACCGAGGGCCTGAAGCCCGGTGAGCGCGTGGCCACCAGCGGCCTGCTGAAGCTGCGCAACGATGCCGTGGTGACGATCAACAACCGCGTCCAGCCGTCCGCCGACGAAGCGCCGACCCCCGAGAACCGCTGACGCCGCGCGGGCTCCGGCCCGCCCCGCTCCCTGGCCCGCGCCGCGATGCGCGGGGGAGACCGAGATGACATTCACCGACATCTTCATCCGCAAACCGGTGCTGGCGATGGTCGTCAGCCTGTTCATCCTGCTGTTCGGCCTGCGCGCGTTCTCCGAACTCAACGTGCGTCAGTATCCGGAGCTGCAGAACGCGGTCGTCAACATCAGCACGACCTACTTCGGTGCCGACGCCGACCTGATCCAGGGCTTCATCACCACGCCGCTCGAGCGCGAGGTCGCCAGCGCCGAAGGTATCGACTACCTCACCTCGACCAGTTCGGCCGGCGTGAGCGTGATCCAGGCCTACATCCGCCTGGACTACGACCCCAACGAAGCGCTCACCCAGATCGCGGCCAAGGTCAACAAGCTGCGCAGCGAGCTGCCGGCCGAGTCCGAGGACCCGGTCATCGACCTGCAGCAGGGCCAGCAGGTCGCGGCGATGTATGTCTCGTTCGCCAGCGCCACGCTCAACGACAACCAGATCACCGACTACCTCACGCGTGCAGTCGAGCCGAAGATCGCGACGATCCCGGGCGTGCAGCGCGCCGAGATCATGGGCCCGGGCGCATTCGCGATGCGTGTGTGGCTCAAGCCCGACCGCATGACCGCGCTGGGCGTCACTGCCAGCGATGTGCACGCCGCGCTGCAGGCCAACAACGTGCTCTCGGCGCTGGGCTCGACCAAGGGTCAGATGGTGGCGGTCGATCTTACCGCGCGCACCGATCTGCGCACGCCCGAGGAGTTCCGGGCGCTGGTGGTGCGCGAGGCCGACGGCGCGATCGTGCGCCTGGGCGACATCGCCGATGTCGCGCTGGGGTCGGAGAACTACGGCTCGTCGGTGCGCATCAACGGCGCCTCGGCGACGTTCATGGGCATCTATGTCTCCCCCGATGCCAATGCACTGGATGTGATCGCCGACGTGCGCCGGGCGTGGGACAACGAGATCGTGCCGCAATTGCCCGAAGGCATCGAGGCGTCGATCCCCTACGACAGCACCGAGTCGATCCAGGACGGCATCAACGAGGTCATCCGTACGATCATCGAGGCGGTGATCATCGTGATCGTGGTCATCTACCTGTTCCTGGGCTCGCTGCGCAGCGTGCTGATCCCGGCGATCACCGTGCCGCTGTCGCTGGTCGGCGCACTGTTTCTGATGCTGCTGATGGGCTTCACGATCAACCTGCTGACACTGCTGGCGATGGTGCTGGCGATCGGCATCGTGGTCGACGATGCGATCATCGTGCTGGAGAACATCCACCGCCATATCGAGGAAGGCATGACGCCGTTCGATGCCTCGATCCGAGGCGCGCGCGAGCTGGCGTGGCCGGTCGTGGCCATGACCACGACGCTGGTGGCGGTGTATCTGCCGATCGGCTTCCAGGGCGGGCTGACCGGCGTGCTGTTCACCGAGTTCGCGTTCACGCTGGCCGGCTCGGTGCTGCTGTCGGGCGTGATCGCGCTGACGCTCACGCCGATGATGTGCGCCAAGATCCTCAAGCCGCACGGCGAGTCCAGCAAGAGCCGGCTGGAGCAATGGCTCGATCAGCGCTTCGACAAGCTCCAGCACGGTTACCAGCGCCGCCTGCACGGCGCGCTGGAGACCCGCGGGGTGATCCTGGCCTTTGGCGCGGTGGTGCTGGTGTCGTGCGCATTTCTGTACATCGGCGCGCCCAAGGAGCCGGCGCCGATGGAGGACGAAGGCTTCGTGTTCGCGATCGGCAGCGCGGATGCGGCGAGCACGCTGGACTACGTCGAGCGCTACACCGAAGAAATGTCCGACGTGGTGAAGCAGATCCCGGAGATCAACGACTTCTTCCTGTTCAACGGCGGCATGGGCGGCATGGGCGGCAGCAACAGCGCGATGGGCGGCTTCGTGCTCAAGCCCTGGAGCCAGCGCGACCGCTCCACCAACCAGGTGCTGCAGCAGGACCTGCAGCCCAAGCTCGCCGAAATCACCGGCCTGAACATCTTCGCGCTGGTGCCACCGTCGCTGCCGTCTGCCGGCGGCGACGGTGGCGGCGAGTTCCTGATCGGCGGCATCGGCTCGCTGACGCAGTTGTCGGAGATCGCCGACGAAGTCGTCGCGCGCGCCCAGGAAAGCCGGCGTTTCATCTTCCTGGACAAGGACCTGAAGATCGACAAGCCGCGCGTGGAAGTGCAGATCGACCGTGACAAGGCGGCGCTGTTGGGCATCGACATGCGCACGCTGGCGGCCGACATGAGCGCATTGCTCGCCGGCGGCTACGTCAACCGCTTCGCGATGCAGAACCGCTCCTACCGCGTGATTCCACAGGTGCAGCGCGCCGACCGGCTCAACGCCGAACAGCTCGGCAACTACTACACCCGCACCCGCAGCGGCGAACTGATCCCGCTCTCGACGGTGGTCTCGTTCAAGGAGAGCGCGCAGCCGCAGTCACTCAAGCGCTTCCAGCAGCTCAATGCGGTGGGCATCACCTTCGCGCCGCGTCCGGGCGTGACCAAGGGCGAGGCATTGCGGGTGCTCGACGAAATCGCCGCCGACGTGCTGCCGCAGGGCTACAGCGTCGACTACGCCGGCGAGTCGCGACAGTTCAAGCAGGAAGGCACGACGATGCTGATCACGCTGGCGTTCGCGCTGGTGATCATCTTCCTGGTGCTAGCCGCGCAGTTCGAGAGCTTCCGCGACGCGCTGATCATGCTGATCACCGTGCCGATGGCGATCAGCGGCGCGCTGCTGGTGCTCAACGCGCTGGGCCTGGTGTCGGGCATTCTGCAATTTGCCGGCATCGAGGCCTTCCCCGGCATGTCGATCAACATCTACACGCAGGTGGGCCTGGTCACCCTGGTGGGCGTGATCTCCAAGCACGGCATCCTGATCGTGGAGTTCGCCAACAAGCTGCAGATCAACGAGGGCCTGAGCAAGGCCGAGGCGATCGAGCAGGCCGCCGCGATCCGCTTGCGGCCGGTGCTGATGACGACCGCCGCGCTGGTGTTCGCGATGGTGCCGTTGCTGATCGCCAGCGGTCCGGGCGCGGCGGCGCGCTTCTCGATGGGCCTGGTGATCGCCGCCGGCATGTCGATCGGCACCGCGTTCACACTGTTCGTGCTGCCGGCGTTCTACCTACTGCTGGCGCGCGACCATAGCCACGACCCGGGCACAGTGGCCACCACGGACGCCGACGGGCACGACGGGAACCCAGCGACGCCGGTGCCCCAGGGGCACTGAGCACGTCGGGCATCCGCGGCGCATGCCGCGGATGCCACGCCACCGATCAGGGGCGGCGCGGCAGTGCGTCGATCCAGGCCGGATCGAGCACCAGCGCGCCCGCCTCGGCGCTGCCCCCGTCGCCGACAAACGGCAGCACACCCAGACACGGCGCAGGCAATGCGTCGGCGAGCAGCCCCAGATAGTCGTCGGCGCGCGAGAACTCCGGATCGATCCGGTTGCCGACCCAGCCCACGAGCCGACAGCCGTCGGCCGCGATCGCGCGTGCGGTCAGGCGGGCATGGCTCAGGCAGCCGAGCCGGAGCCCGACCACCAGCACCACTGCGCCCCCCAGCCACCGCGCCAGGTCCGCATGCTCGAGGTCCTCGGCCAGCGGCGCCGCCCAGCCGCCGGCGCCCTCGACCAGCACCACGTCGGCCGTGGCGGCGAGCCGTGCGTGCGCGGCGTGCAGCACCTCGGCCTCGACGACCACGCCGGCCGCGCGTGCGGCCAGGGTCGGCGCAGTCGCTTCGGGCAGTGCCACCGGGTTGACGTCGGCGTATGCCGGACGGGGCCGGCTGGCGGCCTGCAGCGCCAGCGCATCCTCATTGCGCCAGCCACCGTCCTGCCAATCGCAGCCGCTGGCGACCGGTTTCATCCCGACCGCGCGGCGACCATCGGCACGCAAGGCCTGCAGCAGCGCCACGCTGGCGTGGGTCTTGCCGATGCCGGTATCGGTCCCGGTGACCAGGCACGTGCGCGCGCTCATACCGGTGCGCCTATCGGGACGCCTGCGACGGCGCGGCCGGGCGGGTGCGACCCCGCTGCTACACTGCGCGACATGTTCACTTCCACACCTCTGAGCGGCAGCAAGGCCGACCAGTATGCCGCGCTCGCCGCGCAGGCCCGCGCCCTGCTGCACGGCGAATCCGATCCCATCGCCAATGCCGCGAACCTCTCGGCGCTGGTCTACCACGCCCTGCCGGACCTCAACTGGGTCGGCTTCTATTTCTACGATGGGGCCGAACTGGTCGTCGGGCCGTTCCAGGGCCTGCCGGCCTGTGTGCGCATTCCGCTCGACAAGGGCGTGTGCGGTGCCGCGGCGCGCACCCGGCAGACCCAGCGCATCGACGACGTGCATGCGTTTCCGGGCCACATCGCCTGCGATGCCGCGTCGCGATCGGAAGTCGTCGTGCCGCTGGTCGACGGCGACCGTCTGATTGGCGTCTTCGATCTCGACAGCCCGCTGCCGGCTCGGTTCGACGCCGACGATCAGGCCGGGCTCGAAGCGCTCGCACAGCTCTACGTCGAGCACGCGCGTTGAGCACGCCGAAGCTGCGCAACCTGGGACCGAGGTCGGCGGCGTGGCTGCGGCAGGTGGGGCTGCGCACGCGCGAGGATCTCGAGGCAGCGGGCGCGGTCGAGGCCTTCGTGCGCGTGCGACGGGCGGGCTTTCGGCCCAGCCTCAACCTGCTGTACTCGATCGAGGGCGCGCTGCTGGACTGCCACTGGCAGGAGGTCCCAGAGGCGCGTCGTCTGCAACTGGCCGAGGCCGCCGAAGCGGCGACCGCACAACTGCCCGACCCGCGCGCACGGACCGCGGCCGGCCCGGTCACCACGATCGTGCACGACGCGGCCGATCGCGACGACGCGATGCCAGGCGACACCGAGCGCTGAGCCGGCGAAACGCTGGCGTACAATCGCGCCTGCTTCGCGGTGACCCGGCCTGCCCGGGTTGAAACGGGAAGCCGGTGACGGGCGTCGCGAGGCGCCCCATTCCGGCACTGCCCCCGCAACGGTAAGCGTGTGCAAGCGTCGCTTCTCGCCACTGTGCCCTGTGCACGGGAAGGCGCGACGCCCGGGCCTGGAACGCCCACACGCAAGTCCGGAGACCGGCCTCGAAGTTCCACCTGATTGCGATGCGGCGGGCATTGCGACGACGTTCCGGGCGCCTCTGCGCCTGGACGGCGGTCCGTGCGCGCCCGTTCCCGCGATCTTCGCCCGCCCGCCCGCCGCGCGCTCGATGCGCGCGCGCAAGGAGACCGCAATGCCGTTCCGCACCCTGACCGTGGCGATCGCCACTGCCCTGCTCGCCCCGTCGGCGCTCGCCGCCCCCGGCGAACTCGACGCCGTGCTCGTCACCGCCAACCGGACCCAGACCGCGCTGGCCGACACCCTCGTGCCGGCACAGGTCATCGACCGCGAGGCCATCGAGCGCAGCCAGGCGCGCGACCTGCCCGAATTGCTGCGTGGCCGCGCCGGCATCCAGATCGGCAACAGCGGCGGCCCGGGCAAGCTGAGCTCGATCTTCCTGCGCGGCGCCGAATCCGACCATGTGCTGGTCCTCGTCGACGGCGTGCGTATCGGTAGCGCGACTGCCGGCATGCCGGCGATCCAGGACCTGCCGGTCGACCAGATCGAGCGCGTGGAGATCGTGCGCGGCCCGCGCTCGAGCCTCTACGGCTCGGAGGCGATCGGTGGCGTCATCCAGATCTTCACCCGCCGCCACGACGGCGCGATCTCGCCGCATGCACGGATCGGCGCCGGCAGCCACGGCCTGCGCGAAGCCAGCGCCGGCATCGGCGGCCGCAGCGGCCGGGGCTGGTTCGGCGTCGACGCGGCGTTCCAGCGCACCGACGGCATCGATGCCTGCCGCGGCTCGTCGGCCTTGCTCCAGGGGTGCTTCGTCGAAGAGCCCGACCGCGACGGCTACCGCAACCGCTCGTTGAACCTGCGCGCCGGCGTCCAGCTGACCGACGCGCTGCGCCTGGAAGGCCACGCGCTGCATGCCGATGCATTCAACCAGTTCGACGGCAGCCTCTTCGGGGGCAACGAGGCCGACACCGTGCAGCAGGTGGCGGGCGGGACGCTGACCTATGCGCCTTCGGACATCGTGCGCCTGACCGCGCAGGCGGGCCGCGCCTATGACAAGTCGAGCACCTACTTCCGCGATGCCGACACCGGCACGCGCAGCGATGTGGGCCGCATCGACACCCGCCGCGACACCGCCTCGGTGCAGGCCGACTTCGGCCTGGCGCCGACCCAGGGCCTGAGCCTGGGCTTCGACTGGCAGGCCGACAACCTCGACAGCGACACCCGCTACGCGGTGACCGCGCGCGACAACTACGCCACGTTCGTCGAGTACCGCGGCCGCTTCGGGGCGCATCGCCTGCAGGCGAGCCTGCGCCACGACGACAACGAGCAGTTCGGCGGTCACGGCACCGGCAGTCTGGGCTGGGGCATGGACCTGGCCCATGGCCTCCGCCTCACCGCCAGCGCCGGCACCGGCTTCAAGGCCCCGACCTTCAACGACCTGTATTACCCCGGCTCCGAGAGTCCGGACCTGAAGCCGGAACGCGCCAAGAGCGTGAACTTGGGGCTCTCGCAGCACGCAGCCCAGTGGCGCTGGTCGTTCGATGTCTTCGAAAGCCGCATCGACGATCTGATCGTGTTCGTCTATCCGCCGCCTGACTACGTCGGTCGCGGCAGCAACATCGACGAAGCCCGCATCCGTGGCGCCGAGCTGACGTTCGCGACCACCCTCGCCGGTTGGGACCTGTCGACCGAGTTGAGCCACGTCGACCCGCGCGACCGCAGCGAAGGCGCCTATCGCGACAACCTGCTCGCCCGGCGCGCGCGCAACAGTGGCCGGCTCGACATCGACCGCAGCTTCGGCGACTTGCGCATCGGCACCACGCTGCGCGGGGCCGGCAGTCGCTACGACAATCCCGCCAACACGCTGCGCGTCGGCGGCTATGGCACCCTCGACCTGCGCGCGGCCTGGATGTTCGCACCCGCGTGGACGCTCGAGGCGCGGGCGACCAATCTGCTCGACAAGGACTACGAGACCGTAGCGTGGTATCGCCAGCCCGGGCGCGAGTACGGGCTGGCGCTGCGCTGGCAGCCGCTCGCGCGCTGACGCGCCGCCGGTCGCGGTCGGCGCGCATCGACGCCGACCGCGACCTGGCCGCATCGCCCCGGCATCGGCGAGACTGTCGGCCGGCACCATTTTCGCAGGGACAGCAATGCGCGTATTCGTCATGGGCGCGTCGGGCGGCGTGGGCACACGGCTGGTCGTGCAGGCGGTGGCGCGCGGCCACCGGGTCACCGCACAGACGCGCTCGGCGGACCGGCTCACCGCCACGCCGGGCGTCGACATCGCCGTCGGCCGCCCCGACGACGCCCGCTTCCTGGCCGAACGCATGGCCGCGCACGACGCGGTCGTGATGAGCTTGGGCGTCGGCAGCCCCGGGCCGACGACGGTGTTCTCCGACGCGACGCGGGCAGCGATCGCCGCGATGCGCGACACCGGCGTGCGGCGCCTGGTCGCGATCACCGGCGTGGGCGCGGGCGAAACGCGCGGGCATGGCGGCTGGCTGTACAACCGCCTCATCTTTCCGCTCGTCACCCGCCACCGCTATGCCGACAAGGATCGCCAGGAGGCGTTGATCCAGGCGTCCGGGCTGGACTGGACGCTGGTGCGGCCCGCGCCGTTCACCGCGCGCCGCGGACGCGGCGACTGGCAGGTCGCGCTGTCCGTGCCGCCGTCGCTGCAACTGCGCTCGGTCACCCGGGACGAGGTCGCCGGTTTCGTGATCGATTGCCTCGAATCCGGCGACTTCCTCCACTTCACGCCGTTCATCGGGCGATCGCACTGAGCTCAAGGCAGGCGTGCGCGCTGCGCGACCGGATCGAGCGCAGCGCGCCGCAGATCAGTGCCCCGCCTCGGTGTCCCTATCCGCGATCGCCGCCTCGGCGATATGCGCCATCAGCCCGCTGCGGCCGGGCGCGACCTCGGCGGCCAGCACGTGGCGGTCGGGATAGTCGCCGCCGTTCTGCGCACGGAACGCGATCGGCGCCTGCTCGAACAATCCGGCCAGCCGCATCCGCCATGCCTGCGACGCCGACGCCAGGCCCTCTGCATCGAGGGCACCCGCGCCGTAGACCGCGAACGTGGGCAGCACCTGCATGCCCGGAAAGAACAGGGCGCCGTGGGTGATCGGAAACAGCAACTGCTCCAGCGGGCCATTGATGCCCCGGGGCGAGTAGTCGACCTCAGGGCCGCCGACCGACACCGCGAGCAATGCACGCTTGCCCGCAAACCCACCCTCTCCGTAGCGGTAGGCGTTGCCGGCGTCGCGATAGCCGTAGGCCAGCCCGTAGGCCCAGACCCGGTCGATCCAGCCCTTCATGATCGCCGGCATGCCGAACCACCACAGGGGGAAATGCAGGATCACCGCATCGGCCGCCATCAGCTTGCGCTGTTCGGCCACCACGTCCGGCGTCTGACCATCGTGGGCGAAGGCATGGCGCGACTCGGCCACGAACGACAAGCGCTCGGGATCGACGCGATCGGGAAAGTCGTCGGCATCGAACACCGCCTTCCAGTTGGCCGCATACAGATCGGAGTGCATCACCGTGTGACCTTGCGCGGACAGGACGTCGGTCGAGATATCGACCAGGCGACGGGTCGTCGAGGTGGGTTCGGGATGAGCATGGACCAGCAGGACGTGCATCGGCGCGGCTCACAGGGGGAATGCACGCAAGGTAGCCAGCGACGTCTTATAGTTGAAATGGATTCTCGCCATTCCAGGTATCGTCATGCGCAATACCTTGCAAGGGCTCGACCTCAACCTGCTGCGCACGCTCGACGCGTTGCTGGTCGAGCACAACGTGACCCGCGCCGCGCAGCGGTTGCATCTGGCGCAGCCGACCATCAGTGCGCAGCTCGCACGGTTGCGGGACTTCTTTGACGATCCGTTGCTGTTGCCGGGACCGCGGGGCATGCGCCCGACGGCCCGTGCCGACGCGCTGCGCGAACCGCTGCGGCAGGCCCTGGCGGCGTTGGCCCAAGCGGTCGCGCCCGCCCCGCCCTTCGCGCCGGCCCTCGCCCGCCAGACCTGGCGCATCGCCGCCTTCGACTACAGCATGCTGACGGTGCTGCGCCCGGCGCTGGCCACCTTGCGGACCGCCGCGCCCGGCATGCGCCTGGCGGTCGTGCAACGGCCGCCGGGTCAGATGGCCGGCAGTGCGGCGCAGGATGAGATCGACCTCGCGTTCCTGACCGATGCCGAGGCGCCCCCCACGCTGCGCTGGCGCCGCATCTTCACCGAGCGCTACCTGCTGGCCGGGCGCGCCGGCCATCCCGGATTGAAACGCCGCCCCACGCTGGCGCAGTTCTGCAAACTCGACCATGCGATCGTCTCGCCGGACGGCGGCGGCTTCGAGGGTGCCACCGACCGCGCGCTCGCTGCGCGCGGCATGGCCCGTCGCGTCGTACTGTCGGTGCCGCAGTTTCTGGCGATGCCGGCGGTGCTGGAAACCAGCGACCTGGTGGCCATGCTGCCCTCGCGCCTGGTCCAGGCGAACCCCGCGCTCCGTGTGGTCGCCCCGCCGATCGACATTCCCGGCTTCGACCTGCTGATGCTCTGGCCCGAGCGCGTCCATCGCGATCCAGCGCACCAGTGGCTGCGGGCCCACATCGCCGGCGCGGGCTGACGCTGTCCGCGCGCAGCGGCCGTCTGCCGCACGGCAGCCGAGTCACGTCATGCCGGCGGGCCCAGCACGTTCGCGTATCGACCCGGAATTATTGGTATGACCAATACACCTGCGACCTGGTCGTCTTGACGATGAATGGGCCGGTTTCGCTACACTCGCTCCATATCGTCAGAGCACCGCCCAGATTGGCCCGACCAATTTGACCTGGAATCGCAGGCGCGGGTTGGTCAGCACGTGTGGGGAGGACGCGAAGCACCATCACGGCGTACTGCGTCCCCGCGGCGATGTCCGGCGCCCTCCCCACTTCGCAGGTGAACCGACATGGAAGAGTCCCGGATGCCCATTCCCGCCCCCGTCACCCGCCCCGGCACCATCGGCGCGCGTCGCTTGCGTTTGTCTGACCAGGTCGCAGACCGCGTGCTGGCACTGATCGATGCACGCGCACTGCGCCCCGGGGACCGCCTGCCGGCCGAACGCGCACTCGCGCTCGAACTGGGCGTGTCGCGCACTGTCTTGCGTGAGGCGATCGCCCGGCTGGCGAGCCAAGGCGTGCTGCATGCGCGCCAGGGTGGCGGTACCTATCTGTGTGCGCACGACGCACCCGCGTTCCCGCGCATCGCACCGCTGCAGCCATTCCTCGGCGTGTTCCGGAGCGATCCGGAGTACCGCTACGACGTCCTGGAGATCCGGCACGGACTGGAGGGCATGGCCGCCTGGCACGCTGCGCTACGCGCGACCGCCGAGGACCGCGCGCGGATCGCCGATGCCTTCGACGCGATGCTGGCTTTGCATGGCCGCAACGATCCGGCCGGCGAAGCACGGGCCGATGCCGCGTTCCATCTGTCGATCGCCGAGGCCTCGCACAACCTGGTGCTGCTGCAGGTGATGCGCGGGATGTTCGACCTGTTGCAGACCAACATCTCGCAGAGCCGGGAAATGCTCTACGTCTCGGCGCGCACGTGCGAACCGCTGTTGCTGCAGCACCGGGCGATGCGCGACGCCGTCCTGTCGGGCGATCCCGAGGGCGCCCGCGCCGCCGCGCACACCCATCTTGCATTCGTGCACACCTCACTGCGCGAACTCGACGAGAACGAGGCGCGCCGCGCACGTGCCTCCCGCCTGCCGCCGTCGCACAGCTGAAGGCTGCCGCCATGATCATCGCCGCCTCGACCGACTACCGCGCCGCCGCCCGGCGACGGCTGCCGCCGTTCCTGTTCCACTACATCGACGGCGGCGCGTATGCCGAACAGACCCTGCGTCGCAACGTCGCCGACCTGGAAGGCATCGCCCTGCGCCAGCGCGTGCTGCGCGATGTCGCCGACCTGGACCTGTCGACCGAACTGTTCGGCGAGCGCCTGGCCTTCCCCGCCGCGCTCGCGCCGGTTGGACTGAGTGGCATGTATGCGCGCCGCGGCGAAGTCCAGGCGGCCCGCGCAGCGGCTTCGCGTGGCATCCCGTTCACGCTGTCGACGGTGTCGGTCTGCGCGATCGAGGAAGTCGCCCCCGCGATCGACCGGCCGATGTGGTTCCAGTTGTACGTGCTGCGCGACCGCGGCTTCATGCGCGCCGCGCTCGAACGCGCACAGGCCGCCGGTTGCACCACGCTGGTGTTCACCGTCGACATGCCCACGCCCGGCGCGCGCTACCGCGACGCGCACTCAGGTATGAGCGGCCCCAATGCCGCGCTGCGGCGCCTGTGGCAAGCGGCCACGCATCCGCGCTGGGCCTGGGACGTCGGCCTGCGTGGACGGCCGCACGATCTGGGCAACATCTCCGCCTACCGCGGCGCTGTGACCGGACTGGCCGACTACATCGGCTGGCTGGGCGCGAACTTCGACCCGTCGATTGCGTGGAAGGACCTGGAATGGATCCGCGCGTTCTGGCGCGGACCGATGGTCATCAAGGGCATCCTCGACCCCGACGATGCGCGCGACGCGGTGCGCTTCGGCGCCGACGGCATCGTCGTCTCCAACCACGGCGGGCGTCAGCTCGATGGTGTGCTCTCGACCGCGCACGCACTGCCGGCGATCGCCGATGCGGTCGGCGGCTCGCTGAAGATCCTCGCCGATTCGGGCGTGCGCAGCGGGCTGGACATCGTGCGGATGCTGGCGCTGGGCGCCGACGCGGTGCTGCTGGGACGTGCATTCGTCTATGCGCTGGCCGCGGCCGGCCAGGCCGGGGTGGCACACCTGCTCGACCTGCTGCAGCAGGAGATGCGCGTGGCGATGACGCTGACCGGTGCCCGCACCGTCGCCGACATCGGCCGCGACACCCTGGTCGCCCCGTTGCGCTGACCCCGCCGGGGCGCCCCCGGCGCTGGCCGACCAGACGCGCGCGATGGCCGCTGCGCTGGCCACAGGCGCGAGGTACAACGATGCCAGATCGTCGAGGCAAGCCACGACCCGCTGGCGATCGCACATGCGATGTGGGCGCTTCTCGACCGAGGGAGCGACCCGTCGCTGCCGCGTCACGCAGCGTCGGACGCCACGATGCGCCGCCAGTGGCGGGCGACGTCCTCGAGGCTGTCGCACTGCACGCGCGCCAGATCGGTCGGATAGACGACCCCGGGATGCTCGCTCAGGCGGAGACCAGCGAACTGCCCGTTGCTGGCGCGCAGAATGAAGCCCGTGTCCTGGCACAGCGGACTCGCCAGGTACAGCACGCCAGACGCCACCCATTCGGGCTTGAGGGTGTCGGGCGGCTGGGTGATGCCCCACATGCGAGTCTTGGCGACCGGCGACACCGCATTGACCAGAATGCCGTGCGGCGCCCCTTCCATGCTCAAGGCATGCATGATGCCCACCTGGGCCATCTTGCCGGCCGCGTAGGCCGTCAATCCCGGCTGCGCGTACTGCGGATACAGGGCGCGGTCGGAAGTCGTGAGCACGATGCGCGCCGATAGCGACCGTTGGAGGTGCGCCCAGGCGTACTTGCTCAACCAGATCGGCGCGCGCACATGGATGCCGAGGGCGCGTTCAAGAAACGCCTCTTCCTGCGCCTCGATGGCCTGATAGCCGACCCACCCGGCGTTGTGGATCAGGATATCCAGCGCGCCGAACTGCGCGATGGCCAGATCCACCAACTGCCGGCAACCGGCCTCATGATCCAGGCGGCCACTGTGCGTGATCAGTTGGCCCTCCCTGGCGCGCAAGGTCCGTGCGGCCTCGACGATCACGCTGTCGTCGGCGGCGCTGCCGACCCGGTCAGTGCCCAGGTCGCTGGCGACCACGTACGCCCCCCGATCGAGCAATGCCTGCACATAGGCGCGGCCCAGCCCCTGGGCCGCGCCGGTCACGATGGCGACCTTGCCCTGGAACAATGCCGCATTGCGATTCTCGTCTTCTCCCACTTGGCACCTCGCGCGAACTGGATGCCACGATGATGGAAGCGGTGCGCCCGCCGGTAAAATACTCGATGGCGCGCACAGTGAGACTCAGAACGTCTCACTGTGGCGTGGCAATGCCAGCGTCCGGCAGACCTCGTCGATCAGCCGATCCCGGATTGCACAGGGCGCGTGCTCCCGCCACGCCATCAGCAGCGTCACCTGGCGCAGCGCCTCGGGCGCCGCCACCTCGATCGGCCGGAACGTCACGTCGCAGCGCCTGTCGTCGGCCAACGAGGCCGGCAGCAGCGCAACGCCGAAGTCACTTGCCACCAGGGCCACCAGCGTCTGCAGTTGCCGCGCCTGTTGCACGATGCGCGGCGCGAAGCCCGCGACTTGGCACAGCTGCGCAAGTTGATCGTGGAAGCCTTGACCCAGATACCGAGGCGACGAAACGAAGGCCTCGTCCCGAAGCGCAGTCAGCGGTATACGCGCGCTGCCTGCCAAGGGGTGCCTTGCCGGCAATGCCACCACGAGCGGCTCGTGCCAAATGGGCAACAATCGCAAGCCGGGCGTGGTGCGGCCCGGCGCGCGCATGAAGCCCAGGTCCGCGCGCCCCTGTTCCAATGCCTCGACTTGGTCCTGCGTCGAGGCCTCGTGCATCGTGAACGCAACGCCCGGATACGCCAGGCGAAATCGGCGCAGCGCACGCAGCAATTCACCATAGGGCGCGATGTTGATGAAGGTCAGTACCAGATGCCCCTCGACGCCCTGCGCAACGCGGCGGGCCTGTTCGACACCCGCGTCCATCAGATGCAGCATCTGCCGGGCCGATGCCAGAAACGCGGTCCCGGCCGGCGTCAGCGACACACTGCGGTTGTTGCGTTCAAACAAGGGCGCGCCAATCGCCTGCTCGAGCCGCCGAATGGCCTGGCTCAGCGGCGGCTGGGCCATGTGGAGCCGTTGCGCGGCGCGATTGAAGTGCAACTCCTCGGCCACTGCGATGAATTGGCGAAGCAGCCGGGTTTCGATCATGGCAACAGCACCAGCCTCGCGCGGAGTGTGCGCATGATAGGGGACCGGTCACGATCGCGCCCCCGTCTGGGCCACGCAGGATCGCAACTGCCGACCGGGACTGCGCCGGTGCGCCGCGCGCGATCCACAAAAAAGCCCCGCGGGTGCGGGGCTTTTCTGTGACTGCGTGCGAGCGCGGTCAGGCGACCGGCGCAACACCCGAGGCCTGCGCCCCCTTCGGTCCCTGCGTCACCTCGTAGCTCACCCGCTGCCCCTCCTGCAGCGAGCGGAAGCCGCTCGAGTTGATCGCCGAGAAATGGACGAACACGTCCGCACTGCCGTCCTCAGGCGCAATGAACCCGAATCCCTTCGCATCGTTGAACCACTTCACTGTGCCGTATTGCATGAACGTCTGACCTCGTCTGGATACGTGATACCGGCCTGCCTGCAAGGGGCGGCCGGCGGGTCGAGTATGCAAAGCATGCAACCGCCGTGGCAATCAGGGCGCGAGCAGCGCCCGCAACAGGGTCGGAATGCCGGACGAGGCCGCAGCGACGTTGGCCAGCACGTCCTCGAAGGTGATGACCTCGTCGACTTCGGGGCCGGCGCCGGCCGCCCAGTTGGCGACGATGGCCAGGCACGCATAGTCCAGGCCGAGCTCGCGCGCCAGACCCGCCTCGGGCATGCCGGTCATGCCGACCAGGTCGCAGCCGTCGCGGCGCATGCGCGCGATCTCGGCCCGTGTCTCCAGTCGCGGGCCCTGGGTGGCCCCATAGCAGCCGCCGTCGACCAGCGCCACGCCGGCGCGCGCGGCCGCATCGACGACCGCCCGCCGCAGCGCCGGCGTGTACGGATCGCCGAAATCGACGTGCAGCACCTCGCTGCCCTCTTCCTCGCAGTAGGTCGACACCCGGCCCCAGGTGTAGTCGATCAATTGGTCGGGGCAGGCCAGCACGCGCGGTCCGAATCGCTCGGTGATGCCGCCCACGGTATTGAGCGCGAGCACGCGCGAGGCACCCAGCGCCTGCAGCGCGGCGAGATTGGCGCGGTAGTTGATGCGGTGCGGCGGCAGCGAGTGGCCCTCACCGTGGCGCGCCAGGAATGCGACGCGGCGGCCGTCCAGGGTGCCGATCCGCACCGGACCGGACAGGCCGCCGTAGCGCGTCACCGGTTGGTGCGCCTCGACATCCTGCAGCTCGGCCAGCGCGTAGAGCCCGGTACCGCCGATCACGGCCAGGTCGATGGATGCGGTCATCGCGATATCTCGTCAGGCGCCGGGCGACGCGGGACCGGGATGATAGCGCCTGGCCGCCGTCGTCCCGCTACCGCACAGGCGTGCGGACACGACCGCGCCAGTCCGACGTGTTCAGTCGGCCAGCGCGTAGATCCCCGGCAGGTTGCGTCCCTGCTCGTGGAAATCCATGCCGTAGCCGAACACGTAGCGGTCGGGCACTTCGACGCCGACGTAGTCGGCTTCCACACCCTCGACGCAGCGATCGTGCACCTTGACCGCGAGCACCGCGACGCGGACCTCGCTCGCCCCCTGGTCCTCGCACCAGTGCCGCACGGCCTTGAGCGTATGGCCTTCGTCGAGAATGTCATCGACCAGCAACACCCGCCGGCCCTGCAGCGGCGTGGCCGGACGGTGCAGCCAGGCCAGACCCGAGCCCGTGGTCGCGCCGCGGTAGCGGGTGGCGTGCAGATAGTCGAACTGCAGGTCCAGTTCGCGCTCGCCCAGCGCGAACGCCAGCTGCGCGGCGAACGGCATGCCGCCGTGCATCACCGTGATGAACAGCGGCGGCACCTCGTCGTCGCCGTAGTCGTCGGCGATGCCGTCGGCCATCGCCTCGATCGCCTCGTCGAGCACGTCGCGGTCGAACAGCAGGTCCGCGCTGTCGAGCACGTCGTCGAGCCGGGGGATGTTCATGCGATGTCTCCGTTGCGATGGGCAGTTGCGGCGAGCGCGCCGTCCCAGCCGAGGGGGCCGCGACCGATCAGGCCGGTCAGCGCCATGGTGTTGAGCGCGCGGCCTTCGACGGCGGCGAGCGATTCGGCGACGAGTTCGGGATGGCAGACCAGCACCACGTCGCATCCGGCATCGAGGTGCGCATCGACGCGCGCCTTGATGCCACCGGCCGAGAATGCGGCGGCCATGCCGATGTCGTCGGAGAACACGACCCCGCGGAAGCCCAGCTCACCGCGCAGGATGGTCTCGATCCAGCGCGGCGAGTAGCCCGCCGGCTCCGGTGCGACCTGCGGATAGGTCACATGCGCGAGCATCACCGCATCGGCACCGGCGTCGATGCCGGCGACGAACGGCACCAGGTCGTGCGCGCGAATTTCCTCGAGGCTGCGACGATCGACCGCCTGGTCGAAGTGGGTGTCCTCACGGACCGAGCCGTGGCCGGGGAAGTGCTTAAGCGTGGCCGCCATGCCCGCCTCGTGCATGCCGTCGACGTAGGCGCGCGTCAGCGCAGCGACGATCTGCGGGTCGTCCGAGAAGGCCCGGTCGCCGATCGCGAGGTTGCCGTGGCCGACATCGACCACCGGCGCGAAACTCAGGTCGACGCCGCTACCACGCACCTCCTCGGCCATCCGCCGCGCATGCGCGCGCGCCTGGGCGAGCGCCGCATCGGGGTCGCTCAAATACTGCACACCGAAACCGGCCAGCGGCGGCAGCGCCGTGTAGCCGTCCACGAAGCGCTGCACGCGGCCGCCCTCCTGGTCGACACAGACCAGCTGCGGCCGCGGCGCGGCCTCGCGGATCGCAGCGGCCAGTTCGGCGATCTGCGCACGCGAAGCAACGTTGCGCTTGAACAGGATCACGCCGGCGCAGGCATCGTGCTGCAGCCAGTCGCGCTCCTGCGCGGTGAGTTCGGTGCCGGCCACGCCGATCACGAGCATTGCGGACATCTCCATCGAGCGCGCCGGGCGGCGCAGACGGGCATTGTCGCAGATGCACGCATCGCGCCGGGCGTGCGCAGCGCGGTGTTCAGGCGCAGCCGTCCGGCCCGCAAGCGGCACCGGTTGCCGACGCAGGTGCTGCGGCGGCCAGCGCCTGGCGCAAGATCTCGACCAGTTGTTCGGGCGGCTGCGCGCCCTGCACCGCCAACCGCCCGTCGATGACGAAGGTCGGGACGGCGCGGATGCCCATCGCCTGGGCCTGAGCGATCTGCGCCCGCACCTCCGCCTCGCCTTCATCGCCGGCTAGCAACGCCCGCACGCGCGCCGGGGCGAGCCCGCCCGCTGCGCCCGCCTCCACCAGCACCTCGACATCGGCCAGGTTGCGACCTTGCGCAAAGTGGGCATGGAACAGCGCCTCGCCGACGGCGTCGGGGTCGCCCTCGCGCGCGGCCAGCGCCAGCAGCCGGTGCGCCGGCAACGTGGTCACCCGGACCTGGCCGCGGTCGAAATCGAACGGCAGGCCCTCGGCGCGGGCAGTGGCCTGCGTCTGCGCCAGCAACTGCGCCGTGCGCTCGGCGCCGCCGAACTTGCGGGCATAGGCCTCGCGCAGCGGCACCGGTGTGGCGTCCGCGTCGGGGTCGAGCAGGAAAGGATGCCAGTGGATGTCGATCGCCGGCGCCTCGTCGCCGAGCAGCGCGATGGCGCGTTGCAGGCGGCGCTTGCCGATCCAGCACCAGGGACAGACCACGTCGGACCAGATGTCGATTCTCATGCGCGCATCATGCGCCGGTCCCCGGCCGCGCGCGCGCCTCAACCGCGTTCCGCAGCGTCCCAGCGGGAGAACGGATGCGCGGCGAGCGCCAGGTTGTAGTAACGCCTGTGGTCGGTGACCTCCTCGCCCAGCCAGTCGGGACGCGCGAAGGCCTCGTCGGCGTCGTCCAGCTCGATCTCGGCCACGACCAGCCCGGCGTTGTCGCCGAGGAACTCGTCGATCTCCCACAGGTGATCGCCGTGTTGCACCAGATGTCGGCGCTTCTCGACCCGGCCGCCGACGCATAGCGTCAGCAGCGCGTGCGCATCGGCGATCGGCAGCGGCAGCTCGAACTCCTGTCGGGTATGGCCGATCGCGCGCGACTTGATGTTCACGAACGCCGCCTCGCCCTCGATGCGCACCCGCACCGAGGCCTTCTGCGCCCCACTGTCGAGCGCGGCCATGTCATTGAGGTAGCCCTGCGCCATCGGCACAACCGCGTGCGCGGCATTTCGCCACGCGTCGGACGTCACCAGGAACTTGCGTTCGATTTCGACCGCCATGGCGCTACGTCTTCTCGAACACCGCGATCGATTCCACATGCGCGGTTTGCGGGAACATGTCCATCACCCCGGCGTCGATGAGCCGCCAGCCGCGCTCGTTGACCAGATAGCCGGCATCGCGCGCCAGCGACGCGGGGTGGCAGCTGACGTACACGATGCGGGCGAAACGTTCGAGCGGCAGTTGGCGCAGCACGTCGATCGCACCCGAGCGCGGCGGGTCGAGCAGCAGCTTGTCGAAGCCCTGGCGCATCCACGGCGCGCCGCGCTGGTCCTGGGTCAGGTCGGCGGCATGGAACTGCGCGTTGCCCAGGCCGTTGTGCGCGGCATTCTCCCGCGCGCGCGCAACCAGCCCGGCTTCGCCCTCGACACCAACGACCTCGCGCACGCGACGCGCCAGCGGCAGCGTGAAGTTGCCCAGACCGCAGAACAGATCGAGCACACGGTCGTCGGGCTGCACGTCCAGCAGTTCGAGCGTGCGCGCGATCATCGTGCCATTGAGGCCGGCGTTGACCTGGATGAAATCCAGCGGCCGGAACTTCAGCTCCACGTCCCAGGCCTCGAGCCGGAACGACAGCGCCGGCGCCTGCGGCCACAGCGGATGCACGCTGTCGTTGCCGCCCGGCTGCAGGAAAATCGCCATCCGCTGCTGCTGGCCGAAGTCGGTCAGCGCCGCCAGATCGCGCTCGCCCAGCGGCTGAAGGTGGCGGAACACCAGCGCCACGCCGTCGAACTCCGGGGTCGGGTCGCCAGCGATGAATTCGATCTGCGGAATGTCGCCGCGGCCATCGAGGCCGTCGACCAGCGCGCACAGCGCCGGGATCGCGGCGCCGATCGGCGGGATCACGGTGTGGCATTCGTGCAGGTCGGCGACGAAGCGCGGATCGCGCTCGCGGAAGCCCACCAACGTCTTGTCCTTCTTCTCCACACGCCGCACCGAGAAGCGGCCCTTGCGGCGGTAGCCCCAGGCGCGGTCGACCAGCGGTGCCATCCAGCGCTGCGGCGTGACGTGACCGATGCGCTCGAAGTTCTCGCGCAGCACGCGTTGCTTGGCCTGGATCTGCTGCTCGGCGTCGAGATGCTGCAATACGCAGCCGCCGCAGACGCCGAAATGCGCGCAGCGCGGCGCAATCCGGTGTTCGGAAGGCCGCAGCACCTCGAGCGTCACCGCCTCGTCAAAGCTGCGCGAGCGCGCGGTGCGCTGGGCGACGACCTGCTCGCCCGGCAGCGCCCCGGCGACGAATACGGCCTTGCCGTCGGGCAGCCGCGCGACACCGCGGCCATCGTGGGTCAGATCGAGGATGTCGACCTGGAAAGGAGTCTGATCGAGGCGTTTGCGGGCCACGTGGCGAAGGCTGTGGGCGGAAAGGCCGCGTATTGTCGCAGAAGCGGCTGATAGATCGTCGCGGAGCCGGACCGTTTATCGCCTGCAGAAGTCCAAGCCACTTTCACGAGTTGAGTCGGACTCCGGAGGGGCATCGGCCTGCCGGCCGGAA
>NZ_JBBAXQ010000012.1:0-137861 GCF_037198055.1 Luteimonas sp. gir | reverse complement strand
TCCTGCCCAGGTGGTGACGGCAGCGAACACGCAATGCCCGCTGCGACCCGTTCGGCAGACCACAGCGCAACCAATGCATCCAATACGTCGTCGCGCGCGGCCATGCGTCGTGGCACTGCGGCCAACAGGGCCTCGACCTGTGTGCCTAAGACCGCCGACAACAGTTGCATGCGTTTCGCGGCTCCGGCTTCTGACTTCTTCCCCTCGGCTATCCGCACGCCGCCATTGCACGCCCTCGCTCAGGAACGGGACTGGGAGCAGTTCCACAGCCCCAAGAACCTGGCCGCCTCGCTGTCGATCGAGACCGCCGAAGTGCTGGAGCACTTCCAGTAGCTCACCGAGGCGCTGAGCCGCGAGCTCGACGAGGGCGCAAGCCAAGGTGGCCGACGAGATCGCCGACGCCCTACTCTATCTGATGCAACTGGCCGACGAGCTAACCATCGACCCGCCGGCCGCTGCGCGTGACAAGGCGAAGCTGACCAAGCGAGCCATCTCAGAAGAAGATCGGATCAAGGCAAAGGAGGAAGCCCCAACTCCGCCAGGAAAGCGTTGTGGCGCTGCTTCGCCTCCGCAATCTCCTTCTCGATCTTCTGGAGATCGGCGTGCACGGCCTTGAGATCGATCTCTTCCTCCGCCTGCGCCGTGCTGACATATCGGGAAATGTTTAGGTTGAAGCCGTTGCGCTCGATCTCCGCCATGTCCACGCGGCGGGCGTAGCGCGGCGCTTCCTTCCGGTGGCGGTAGGTGTCGACGATCTTCTCGATGTGCTTCGGCAGCAGGTGATTCTGGCGTTTGCCCTTCTCGAAGTTTTCCGCGGCGCTGGCATTGATGAACAGTATGTCGTCCGGCTGCTTGCACTTCTTCAGCACCAGGATGCAGACCGGAATGCCGGTGGAGTAGAACAAGTTGGCCGGCAGCCCGATCACGGTATCGATATGGCCGTCCTTGAGCAGCTTGGTACGGATGCGCGCCTCGGCGCCGCCCCGGAACAGTACGCCGTGGGGCAGGATGATGGCCATCACGCCATCGTCCTTCAGGTAGTGGAAACCGTGCAGCAGGAAGGCGAAGTCCGCCGCCGACTTGGGTGCCAGGTCGTAGTTGCGGAAGCGCATGTCCTCGCGCAGCGCCTCGTTGGGCTCCCAGCGGTAGCTGAAGGGGGGGTTGGCCACCACCGCATCGAAGCGCGGCATGCGCGCCGGGTTGGATTCGCGCAGCCAGTCCCAGTCGTTGAGCAGCGTGTCACCGTGGTGGATCTCGAACTCCGAATCCTTCACCCCGTGCAGCAGCATGTTCATGCGTGCCAGGTTGTAGGTGGTGATGTTCTTCTCCTGCCCCACCAGCTTGCCGATGCCATGCGGCCCCATGCGCTTGCGCACGTTGAGCAACAGGGACCCCGACCCGCAGGCGAAGTCCAGCACCTGGTCCAAGTGCTCGCGCGGGCCCGCCGCCGGGTCCTGCCCGTCGAGGGTGACGATGGCCGAGAGGATGTCCGAGATCGGCTGCGGCGTGTAGAACTCGCCGGCACTCTTGCCACTGCCGGCGGCGAACTGGCCGATCAGGTACTCGTAGGCATCGCCTAGGGTGTCGCTGTCAGTGGAAAACTGCGCCAGACCCTTCGCAATCTCCCGCACGATCTTGATGAGTTGGTCATTGCGTGTCTTGCGCGTCTTGCCAAGCTTCTCCGAGTTCAGGTTGATTTCGGAGAACAGCCCTTGGAAGGTGCTTTCGAACGACTTTTCCTCGATATGCCTGAAGGCATCCTCCAGCGTGCTCAGCAGATTGTCGTCTTGCTCCCTCGCCAGGTCGGCGATGTTGGACCACAAGTAATCCGGGGGAATCACATAGTGCACCTTGCGGCGCATCTGCTTCTCGAACGCCGGCACGTCGTCCTCGTTGTCGGCATACCAGAACGACAACGGTGCGAACCGGTCACCTTCCTCCAGTTCGGGATAGTCCTCGCCCAGTTCTCGCTTCGCCGCGGCCTCGTAGTTGTCCGACAGGTAGCGCAGAAACAGGAAGGCCAGCATGTAGTCGCGGAAATCGTCCGCATCCATGCTGCCGCGCAGCTTGTCGGCGATGCGCCACAGGAGCTTGCCGAGTTCGTTCTTTTCGTCGTGGGTCATGCCGTTTTCGCTTTCGTCTCGTCCTGGCGCAGTTGCTCGGCGGAAATCCGGACCAGTTGACCGTCCTTCACCACCAGCAGATCGGTCTCGGTCTGGATCGCGGTCCGGCGCGCGAGCGCGGCCGCGCGCCGCAATGCGGCCAGTGAAGCGCGCAGTTCCGGGCTTCTCGCCTGGGACAGGTCCTTGGCTTTCATGTGTTCTCTCCCCACTCCAGCAGCACCGGCTCCGGGCCGGCATTGTCGTACAAGGCCCAGGCATCCACTCGGGCCTTGTAATGATGATGGAAATTGCGCAAGCCGGCCGCGAAGCGGCGCCGGATCACGGGTTCCGGAATGTCATGACCGCCTTGCTTCACCCGCTCGGCGACACGGCCGATGGCGGCTTCCATGTCGGGCAGCGACAGGAAGTAAAGACTGACGTGGTAGCCGAGCCTCCGCCATTGGTCGATGTGCCGGCGATAGCTCAGGCCGGACAGCGTGGTCTCGAAGGCGAAGCTTTCGCCGCGCCGCACGCATTCGTCGATCTCCTGCAGCATCAGGCGCCCGGCCTTGACCGCCTCAGCCTCTGGCGCGAACGGCGACAGCCCGGCCGCGATCAGATCGGCGTTGATGAAGCGTGGGCAGTGCGCAACTTCCGGCAGGAAGACGCGGGCGAACGTGGTCTTCCCGGCACCATTGGGGCCGGAGATGATGATGATGCGTCTGGTCATTGCAGCCGCGCCTGATTGCGGGACGCACCGGCACCGTCGGCTTCAACCGCCGCAGAACCTTCTTGGACGCCCTCCATGTCTGGCAACAAGGCTCTGTTGAACGGGTAGAACGCGAGGAAATCATCCAACACCTTCTCGAAGTGCTCGCGGTTCTCCTGCAGCATCTCCACCGGATCGTAGAACGAGTAGTTGCCGTGACTCATGATGTTGACCACACGGCCGTACAGCGTCGCATCCGGGTCGTCGCTGGCGTCCTGCCTGATGCACACCGAAAACTTGTCGTGACCGTGGAAGATCTGCGCCTTTTCCAGCAGGCTGCGCAATGCATTGAAGTGGTGCGTATAGACCTGCCCCGAGGCGCGCGCGTGGCATAGCTCCTGCAGCAGTGCCAGGTGATGGAAGAACGGTGTGTCGCCCGTATAGGTCAACGCGAACTCCCCCGTCGCTCGATCCCGAGACAACAGACAAGGCGAGAACTTCTTCCTCTTGTCGATGCCGTTGACTTCGTTCCAAAGCACGTTGAAGAACAGTGGGTGATGCGTGGAGATGACCGTCTTGATGCCGTGATCCTTCCGGGCCAGGAATTGGGCCAGATGATTGGCCACGACGATGGCGTTGTGCTCGTCCAACGAGGAGATGGGATCGTCGATGACGATGTACTTCACCCATTGATAGACGACTGCACCATCCATTGCCATTTGCATTACGGCCAGAAAGAAGCACCAGATGAACATGGTTTCTTCACCGCGCGAGACCTTGATCGGCTGGTCAGGAAAGTCACGTCGGTAGAAGCGAACCTCCCACGTTTTTTTGTCATCCTGAAAATAAATCTTAAAGTCAAAATCCGCATAACGGGAAAGTAGCGGGCGAATACGGTTATCCATGTCCATCTCGTCCAGCCCATCGAAGAAACGCGAGCGCGCATTAATAACTAACTTTCTGTCGTAATCGTTGTCCAAGTCATTGTCCCAACTGAACAAATCCTCGGTGTAGGCATTAAAGTACAGCGTGTCACGCGCCTCGCCCTGCCGACCGAGGTCTTTGAAGGCCATTGAAAGCCGAGTCTTACCGACGCCGTTATGTGCATACAGCAGTACAAAGCGCTTGCCTGAGATGTTTTCGGCGCCATCGAGCTCCTTACGCAGGTGTACAGCCAGTGCGGGCAGATCGGCGAACGTGCGGGTGGTCATGTGATGCCTGCCTCCACAGCCGGAAAAAGCCCCTGCATCAATCCCCGCTTGTGCTTTTGGAGAGTAGCGATGCCACGAACCTGCGCGGCAATCAGGTCATCGAGGCAGGAAAGGCAATCAGAAATCTCCATCTGCTCTGCGAGGCTCGGAAACGACACCGGGAGCTGCTTGATGGTATTGGCATTCAAGTTCTTGACACCGCTACCAGCCGCCAAGCTCTGAAAATAGACTTGACTGGAACCGGAGCAAAGCACGTAGTAAAGAAAATCGGGCGCAAGTTGTTTGTTAATTTCCGTGACCGCCAACCAACCATCGTGGATGCAGCAAGTGATCCTGGATAAGTAAGGCCGACCGAAGCTCATTGAATTCGAGAGAATGAGATCACCAGGATGGATCTGCCTTGTCTTCCCGAGTGCAGCGGGGATGACCTTCTCTTCTGTTTTCTCGATGTACTTGGACCCCTTGTCAACATCGCCGATTTTCAGCCAATTAAGCCCATCTTCCTCACTCGTCAGATAGCTATCAATTGGCCGCGGCGAACCACCACGAATAACGTTCGACTTCTCACCCAGCTTTGCGACGCCCCACCCCCCCTTAAATCCAGGAAAACGAAGGCGCGGCAAACTACGCCCCTCGGCGGGGAATAATTGCTGCATCATGCCCTGCTTGTGGAACTTAAGGACGTCGAGCTTGCGGTTTTCTGCCACGATCAACTCATCGACCGAGGAAAGGAAACTAGCAATTTTCCTCTGCTCAGAAGTGGAAGGCAGGGGCGCAAATATCTCATCAACCTTAGAATGAGAGAGGTGCTTAACTGTCGTCTGCGCCGTGCTCCGCTCAATTTCCTGAAGATGGCCTTCGAGAAAATACGGAGCGAACTCAATAACTCCGCCTTCTCTTGCATGCACGCGCCCAACACGCTGATTGAGCAAAGCGCGTCCTCGCTGCCAAACATGAGGCGAGAAGTCACCATCCATCCCTACAAGAACATCTCCATTCTCGACAACAAATCGACCGTCGAACGATCCCGAGAAATAAATTTTTCGCTCGTCCGACCTCAAGTCAGAATTCCTTATGAGCCTAGCCCCATCACCTGATTCGTTAAAGTAACTCGACGAAAATGGAAACCCAGGCTGGAAGGAGAAAAAATCCCCGAACCGAGAACTAGCCCACGCCCCCACAAACTCGGGGAAACGTAGATTTGGCAGCGCCTCCTTAATGCGCTTCGGCTTTCCCTTAGCACCATCTCTTTTACTACGCATACGCACTCAACCCCGCAATCTCCCGCCCCTGCGCCAGCCGCTCCAGCACGGGCGTCAGGTCTTCCATCAATGCCAACTCGCGCTGGGTGCGGTCCTTCCAGCCCAGCCCCAGCGGCGCCATCAATGCGCTCAGCGCCTCGCCGTCGAAGACGCGGCGGCGCAGGATCTCGTCCACGAAGCCCTTGAATTCCAGCGGGTCCAGTCCGTGCGCCTGGGCAATAGCTTGCAGCACATCAGCATTGCGGCGCGTCTTGAACGCCTCGTAGCCTTTGCTAATCTCGACCTCGTCCAAGGGTTCGTCGGTCGGCAGGCCACGCAGGTAATCGACGATCACCTCGCGCTCATCCATGAACTTGGCATCGGCCTGGATCAGGCCGATCACCTGCTCGCGGGTCATGCTGCGCTCTTCCGGCAACTTGCTGCTGTCGCGCGCCACCAGGGCCATGATGTAGTCGTAGTCGATCAGGTTGGAGGCGAACAGCACGAACTCGAAATCCAGCTGCTGCACTTCCGGCGGGGCATTGTCGCCTTCCACCTGCTGTCGGGCCTTGAGCCGCTGTGCGGTTTCCAGATAAGTGCCACGCCAGGCGCGCAGATCGTCCGGGGCGATCACGGCATCCATCTGGGCCCGCTGCTCAGCGGTGATGTCCGTGTACTGGTCCACCTGGGTCTTGAGCCGCTGCACTTCCTTGAACAGGGTGACGAACTGGCTGCGCGCAGCGTCGCCACGCAGGTTGGCGACGTGTTCGGGCCGGCTTGGCAGGCCCTGCGATTGCATGAACGCCTCCAGCCGCTGCATGGCGTCGCCAAGCTGCTCGATGACCGCAGGCGCCGGGTCGACCATCCAAATCTTGCGTGCGCGCTCGTCTTCTTCGCCCGAAAACATCGTGATGGCCTCGTCCACCTGGGTTTGCTGCCGGCGGAAATCGAGGATGTTGCCGTAGGGCTTGGAGTCGTTGAGCACGCGGTTAGTGCGCGAAAACGCCTGGATAAGGCCGTGATACCTGAGGCTCTTGTCCACGTACAGGGTATTGAGGTACTTGGAGTCGAAGCCGGTCAGCAGCATGTCCACCACGAGGGTGATGTCGATCTTCTCCGCACCCTTGCCGGACAGGTCGCCATCGGGAACCTGCTGCAGCTTGATGCGTTGCTGCACATCCTTGTAGTAGGCATCGAACTCGCCGATGCGAAAGCTCCCGCCATAGCGGGCGTTGTAGTCGGCGATGATGCGCTTGAGCGCCGCCGCCTTGCCATCCGGGTCCTCGCGATTGTCGGCCTGCTCCTGCGGCAGGTCTTCCTGCAACTGACGCACGTCGGCCGCATTACGGGCGGCCTCGTCCCCGCCCTCGGCGGCGACGGCCTGGGCCGGCGGCGAAAACACACAGGCGATCTTCAGCGGGCGGAAGTCAGGGTCGCGCGCCTGTAGTTCGGCCTGCACTTCGTCGAACAGGCCGTAGTACTCGATCGCGTCGTTGATCGAGGCGGTCGCGAGCACGGCATTGAAGCGGCGCTGCGCGGTGGCGGCGTCGTGCTTGTCCAGGATTGTCTCGACGATCTTGCGCTTGGGCAGCGGATCGCCCACCTTAGGCGGCCGTTCGCCCTCGGGCTTGAAGTAGTCCACGTGGAACTTCAACACGTTGCGATCGTCGATGGCGTGGGTGATGGTGTAGGCGTGCAACTGGCGCTGGAACAGGTCCTGAGTGGTACGCAGCCGCTTGTGCTCGCCTTCGCACTGCACGCTGGAGGCGTTCTTCTCGAAGATCGGGGTGCCGGTGAAGCCGAACAGCTGCGCCCTGGGGAAAAAGTCCTTGATCGCCTGATGGTTGTCACCAAACTGGGAGCGATGGCACTCATCGAAGATGAACACCATCCGCTTGTCGCGCAGGGGCGTGAGCCGCTGGGCATAGTTGCGTTTGTTGGCGCCGTCCAGTGCCAGACCCAGCTTCTGAATGGTGGTGACGATCACCTTGTCGGCCTTGTCGTCGGAAAGCAGACGGCGCACCAGGGTCTCGGTGTTGGTGTTCTCCTCGACGCAGCCTTCCTGGAAACGGTTGAATTCCTCGCGGGTCTGACGGTCCAGGTCCTTGCGGTCCACCACGAACAGGCACTTCTCGATGTCCGGATTGTCCTTGAGCAGGGTGGAGGCCTTGAACGAGGTAAGCGTCTTGCCGCTGCCGGTGGTGTGCCAGACATAGCCGTTGCCGCCATTCTTCTCGATGCAGTCGATGATGGCCTTGACCGCGTAGATCTGGTAAGGCCGCATCATCAGAAGCTTCTGCTCGCTGGCGACCAGTACCATGTAGCGGCTGATCATCTGCGCCAGCGTGCACTTTGCCAGGAAGGCATCGGCGAAGGCGTCCAGGTGAGCGATCTTGCGGTTGCCCTTGTCGGCGAACTGATAGACCGGCAGGAACTGCTCGTCGGTGCTGAAGTTGAAGTGGCGCGGGTTGTTGTTGGCGAAGTAGTAGGTTTCGATCCGGTTGCTGACGATGAACAGCTGCATGAAGCACAGCAGCGTACGGGTGTAACCGTTGCCAGGGTCGGCTTTGTAATCGACGATCTGCTGCATGGCCCGGCGTGGGCTGATGCCCAGCGTCTTCAGTTCGACCTGTGCCACCGGCACGCCGTTGATCAGCAGGATCACGTCATAGCGGTGATGGCTGCTGTCGTGATTCATGCGCAGTTGGTTGACCACCTCGAAGGTGTTCTTGCACCAGTCGCGGGTGTTGACCAGGGTGTAGTGCAGCGGGGTGCCATCGTCGCGGATGAAGGTGGAGGTTTCCCGCAGGCGCTGGGCCGCGATGAAAACGTCGGCGGTGATGATCTCTTCCAGCAGGCGCGCGCGCTCGCTGTTGGTCAGGTAGACCCGGTTGAGCGCGTCGAACTTGCTCAGGAAATTGCTTTCCAACGCCGCGCGATCGCGGATGTCGGGGCGCAGGACGTACTTCAATTCGCCTAGTTTGTCGATGAGTTCCTGCTCAATGGCACTTTCCTTGACTTTCATGGCGGTCTCTCTTTACCAACTTGCAGTACCTCTGCGAACGCGCAGAGGAAGGCAGCATTCTAGCGCGACCTACCAGGCGCTCGAACTGGTCTTACAAAGGTTCTCCCGGCGATTCAGGCCGGCCAATAGAGCCGCTTCAGCGGCACGATTCGCTTAGTCTCAGCATCCGTTGCGTCGTAGTGCTCAACCAGCGCACGCACCACATGCTCCAGCGTCCACATCGCCAGCGGGATGGAAGCGCGGTCGGCTTCGTATTGAGCATCTTTGGTGAAGCCGCCCGTGCTGACATACAACCCGCGATCGTCCTTGTGCCTGCCGCCGAGGAAGCTGCGGATTTCCTGGCTTCCCATCTGTCCCTTACGGTGCTTGACCTCGACGACGATGCGCGGGTGTTCGAAGCCGAAGCCATCGGGCGAGGCCACGATGTCCTTGCCTCGATCGGCTCCGGCAGGGGAGACCTGCGTCTTGTAGCCCATCGCACGCAGGATGCCGGCGACCAGTTTCTGCATGTCGTCCCAGTCGAGTTCGCTAACGCGGTCCTTGATGCGCTCCACTGCCTGGGACTCGATGTCGGCCAGCAGGTCGGCCGCCACATCTTCTGTCTCGTCCTCCACCTTGGGCGCCGGCTTGCCCTTGAGGACTTGCAGCACTTCGGTTGCCGCATTGGCGGGGACTTCGAACAAGGTCAGCGTTGAGCCCAGGCTGTTCTTGGTACTGGTGGTCAGGCTGTCGCGCGGCAGTTCCTGGCTCTGCCACTGCACCTTGCGCACCAGGGGCATGCCCTGCTCGGCCCATTCGGGGTGGTGTTCCGCGGGGCCTGCCACCTTGCCGATCAGGTACAGGCGGTTGGCGGGCGAGTAGCTGATGACCCAATCGCCGTTCTGGATGTCGTTGACGAAGCGCCAGACCTGGGACGCACCCGACACCGCGGTGCCGCGCTTCACCTGGGGCTCGACCCCCTGGTAGAGGGCGATCAGCTCTTGCCGACCGACGCCCGGCTTGGCGTGCGCAGCCAGTTGGTTCCAGCCGACCGCGACCACGCCGCGCTCTCGAAAAGCGTCGTACAGGCTGCCGCCTTCGCCACGTACCATCCACATCCGGGTCATTGCCAAGCCTCCTTTGTACCGATTCCCATTGTCCCATTCGCGAGGCGAGCGCACACGGCCGACACGGCGCTGCCGGCTTTCTTGAGGTTGCGCTTGACCCTCCACGGGGCTGGAGGTTACGGCGCGCGGGCGCTGGCCTGCCGATGCCAGGCGCGCTGCTATCACTCGGCCCGGGCCGGGTCAAAGCCCGCGGCCTTACTGCGAGCGTGGTCCAGACGGGCTTCGAGCCTGCGAATCACTTCATGCGCGGGGACGCTGCCGCCTGGCCGATTTCGGGCGACCGCTTGCCGCTGACGCAACTGGATTTGCGCGCGCACAGCGTGCTCGACGAAGCTGTCAAAGGTCTCCCCGTCCCTGAGGACGGCGTCCACTTCGTTGCGAAGACTGGGTTCCAGACGAGCCAAGGGCAGACTCATGGTCTTCATGCGGCGTCCTGCGCGACAGTAGACTCCATCATCCACGATCCACGCTCGCCGGGCGATGCGGCCTGCCCAGCCCCCTTCGACCATAGATGGCTCGTGGCTTTTCCTCTGCCCCTTTGCTGGACGGATCAGTGGATCGGCGTCCTTGAGGCTTTGTATGGAATCGTCCTGCCACCACCACCTCAGTCCAGTGCATCCAAGCCCGCTCCACCGGTCTTGGCCTGATGCGATCCCGCGGCGACAACGCATGACCCCGCCTGACATGGCCAGGATGCTCGGCTCCGCTCTGCTCCTGTCGCTCGCCACCACCGCCTGCGCACGGGATACGACCATGGACCACACCGACCGACACGATGCCTTGCTCGAGGCGGCCACGGCTGCGGGCACGCACGGCGAGGATATCGAGATTCTGCCCAACACCCGCCTCGACCACGCCGGTTGCCAGTTCCATACCGCGCTCGCCAAGGACCGTTTCGATGCGCCTGAGCGGGCGCTCGCTACGCTGCCTGACGGCACGGTCGTGGCCGCGGGCGATGAGGCGGGCCTGGCCCGGCTGTTGTCGACCTGCGGTGCGGATGCACCTGCGGACTGGTGGGCGGACGTGGTGGCGCGCTTCGCCGATGCCGTCGAGGGCAAAGCGGTGCACGCGCGCAACGCGGCCGACATCGCAGCCATCGCCGCGCTGGGGGCCAGCTATGCGCCACCATCGCTTGAGCGCACTGGCAGCGGCGCGGTGCTGCACTTCGTCGCGATCGCCTATGAGCCCACGCGCGCGGCCGAGGTCGTGGCGCGGCTGCAGGGCGATGCATCCATTGAAGTGACAGCGACGCCGGTCGGTCACTGACACCGCCGGGTGGCGGCGTCCGCGTCGACTACCCCTGCCCGCCCCGTCACACGATCACAGGCGTCACATCCCCCACCCGGCGCAGCCGCCCGCGCGTTTCCAGCAGGTCCACGGCCAGGTCGAGTTCGTCGTCGGCCAGCAGCGGGCCATCGCCGGCGATCGCGTAGCCCACCCAGCGGCCGCGGCCTTCGTGCTTGGCGCGGTACAGCGCGGCATCGGCGATGCGCAGGCTCAGCGGCCAGTCGCCGCTGCGGCTGGGGTGGGCGGGAAACAGGCTGGCGCCCATCGAGACGCTGAGCACGACGGTGCCGGTGGGGCGCACCAGCGGTTCGGCCTGCAGACGTTCGCGCAGGCGGCGGAACAGCGCAGGCGCGTCGGCCAACGTGCTGCCGGGGCAGATCCACAGGAATTCCTCGCCGCCCCAGCGGGCGATGACGTCGCCGGTGCGGCCGCAGTCGCGCAGGATGTCGCCCAGGTGCATCAGGGCGTGGTCGCCGCCTTCGTGGCCGTGCAGGTCGTTGACGCGCTTGAAGTGGTCGAGATCGAGCAGCGCGACGAGCATCGGTGCCTGCGCTTGACCTTGTGCCTGGGCGGCGACGCGCGTGTCCAACCAGGTCTGCACGTAGCGGCGATTGCGCAGGCCGGTCAATGCGTCTTCTTCGCTCTGGCGGCGGATGGCGGCGTTGAGCTGTTCCAGTTCGCGGTGCTGGGCCTCGATCTCGACGTTCTTGCGGGCGAGTTCGGCATTGGCGTGGCGGCGTCGGCGGCCTTCGCGCAGCTTCAGTACGACAAAGGTGCCCAGCGCCAGTAGGGCCGCCAGCAGACCGTAGACGATGCTGCGCTGGCGCTGTTCGCTGGTCTGCAGCGCGGCGAAGGCGACCTGCTCGTCGGCGCGGGCGCGCTCGACGGCGGCCAGTTCGCTCTCCTTGCGGGCCAGGCTGATCGCCGATTCGAGCTCGGCGATGCGCGTGCGCGATTCGACGTTCACCGATTCGTCGTTGAGCGTCTTGTATTCGCGCATCAGCGCGAGCGCCTCACGGTGGCGGCCCAGCGCATCGAGGGTGTCGATCATGCGCGGGTAGAGCTCCAGCCGACGCGGCACGTTGTCGGACTGCGCGAACAGTGCACGCGAGCGCTCGAACGCGACGGCCGCGGCCTCGTGTTCGCCCAGGTCCGCATGCGCGGCGCCGATGTTGGAGTAGACGATGGCGGCCTCGCCGTTGTCGCCAGCCCCTTCGATCGCAGTGGCGGCTTCGCGCAGCAGCGGCAGTGCCTCGCGCGGGCGATCGAGCCGACGCAGCACGTTGGCCAGGTTGTTGAGGGCCGCCACCGGCGAGACGCCTTCGGCGCGTGCGCTGTCGAGTGCCTGGCGATATAGCGCTTCGGCCTGGCCCAGGCGGGCCGCGCCTTCGTAGCCCGAAGCGAGGTTGCTCAGGATCTCGGCGCGCGACAGGCCCGGCCGCGGCTTGGCGTCATAGGCGGCCAACGCGCGGCGGCCGTACTCGATGGCCTTGGGCCAGTCCTGGGCGTAGACGAAGACGCCGGTGGCGTTGTGGAGCAAGGCCGGGTCCGCCGGGCGGTTGAGCGCCTTGCCCACGCGCTCGACTTCCAGCAACGCCTCGATCGCCTCGGGCATGTGGCCCTGCTGGGCGGAGACGATGAAGACGATCTGGTTGGCGTTGTACTCCACCAGATGCGGGTGCGTGGGCACCTTCGACAGCGCGATGCGCGCCACGCGCAAGGCGTCGTCCTGCGCGCCCATGTTGTAGTAGGACGCAGCGAGTTGCCGCCACAGTTCGGCAAGGTCCTGCTCGCCGCCGAGGCGGGTTTCCAGCCGCGCGGTCTCGGTTTCGAGTTCGGCGATGCGCGCGGCATCGCGGGCCTGCCCGATGGCGCCGTTGAGCTTCTTGAGCAGGCGCAGCGTCTGCTCGGGCGTCAATTGCGCGCCGGTGCGAAGCGCGCTGCCGATCTCGATCACGGCGTCGCGTCGGCCGGCGGCGCTCGCGGCGTCGACCAGCGCCAGGCCCAGCGCGACATCTGGCGCAGCGGCCACGCTCGCCTGCCAGGCGGGTTCGCCGATGCGCAGGGCCGCGGCCGGGTCGCGCGAGGTGAGGTCGGTGACGCAGGCCGGCAAGTCGTCCGGCGTCGTGCAGGATGCAGCGGTTGCCGGGTCGGCGGCCAGTGAGGGAACGGCGGCAGCAAGCAGCCACGGCAACAGCAACGAATGCGAACGGGCGCGATGCGACATGGACAGGTCCCCAGCAAGACACTGGCGCGCTGGCGTTCCCTGGCCGACCGGCGCGCCGCCGTCGATCGCCCTCCCCGGTCTGCGACGCGGTGTCGCACTGCCCGGATTTCTCGTATCGGCAGCGGCTGCCCGACCTGTGGTGAAGATTACGTGATGATGGTCACGCGTGGGAGGTGGGATGCATCACGTTGCATCCCTCGCGGGGGACGGGCCGGCATCGTGACCAGGCGCGGTCGCAGGAAACAGCCGTGCGCCGAGGAAGTCGACCAGCGCGCGGACCTTCGGTGCGGGATGCCGGCTTGCCGGCCAGAGCAGGTGAAACGCCGCCGTCCGCCCGGCATGCGCCGGCAGTACGCGCTGCAGCCGGCCGTCGGCCAGGGCGTCGCGCACCGCGAAGTCCGGCAGACAGGCGATACCGCGCCCCTGGATCGTGAAGCACAGGCGGGTCTCGATGTTGTTGCAGATCATCGCCACCGGCAGTGGCAGCTCGGCTGCGTCCGGCGGTCGGCGCAGAGGCCAGGGCTCGAGCTTGCCGCTGTTGGGGAAGCGAAAATGCAGGCAGGCATGCGCCAGCAGATCCTCCGGCGTGGCCGGGGTGCCGCGCTCGGCCAGGTAGCCGGGCGAGGCCACCAGCATCAATTCGAAGTCGCCCAGATGACGCGCAACCAGGCGCGAGTCGCTGGGCACGCCGGTGCGCACCACGGCGTCGAACCCTTCGTCGATGACGTCGACAAGGCGATCGGTGAAATCCAGGTCCAGTTCGATCTCCGGATAGGCCCCCATGAACTCGCCCATCGCCGGCAGCACCAGGCCGCTGACCAGCGGCAGGCTCACCCGCAGGCGACCGCGCGGCATGGCGGCCGCCTGGGCGATCTCCTGCTCGGCCGCCTCGATCTCGGCGAGCACGCGGCGGCTGCGCTCGAGGAATGCCGCGCCTTCGGCGGTCAGGGTGATGCTGCGGGTGCTGCGATGAAACAGGCGCACGCCCAACCGCTGCTCGAGCCGTGCGACCCGCTTGCCCACCGCCGAGGCCGAAACGCCGAGCAACCGCCCGGCGGCAACGAAACTCCTGGTTTCGGCCACCTGCACGAACACGGCGAAGCCACTCAGGCGGTCCACGGTCGATCGTCCCGATTCCGGACGTTTGTGTCCGTAGAGCCAGGAACTATAGCCCGCTTTATCTGTAATCGACGGCGACAGACGATGGCGCCCCGTCCTGGTCCGAGCCCGCGCCGTGTCCGCATCGCCTTCGCCCTCCCCTGCGCCGCTTCCGTTCGGCCCGTTACTGGCCATGGCGATGGCCGGCTTCGTGACCATCCTGACCGAGGCGCTGCCGGCCGGGCTGCTGCCACAGATGGCCGCCGGCCTCGGGGTCACGCAGGCCTGGGCCGGGCAGACGGTCACGGTGTACGCCGTGGGCTTGCTGGTGACGGCGATCCCGCTCACGACCGCCACGCAGGGCCTGCCGCGGCGGCCGCTACTGCTGGCTGCGATAGCGGGGTTCCTGGTCGCCAATACCGTCACTGCGCTATCGGGCAGCTACGCGCTGACCTTGCTCGCGCGCGGCGTGGCCGGGGTCTCGGCCGGGCTGTTGTGGGCGCTGCTGGCCGGCTATGCGGCGCGCCTGGTGCCGCCGTCGCAGGCCGGGCGCGCGATCGCCGTGGCGATGCTTGGCGCGCCGGTCGCGCTGGCGCTGGGCGTGCCGGCCGGCACGTTCCTCGGCGGCTGGCTCGGCTGGCGCGCCAGCTTCGGCGTGATGAGCGTGCTGGCCCTGATCGCCGCGGCCTGGGTGTGGCTGCAGGTGCCGGATTTTGCGGGACAGCCGAGCGGCCGACGTCGCCCGCTTGCGCAGGTCGCGCGGTTGCCGGGAATCGCGCCCGTGCTGTGGCTGGTGCTGACGTTCGTGCTGGCGCACAACATTCTCTACACCTACATCGCGCCGTTCCTGGCGTCGGCAGGCTTGTTCGACAGTACGGATCGGGTGCTGCTGGTGTTCGGGCTGGCGTCGCTGGCCGGCATCGGCGTAGTGGGCACGTGGATCGACCGCCACCTGCGCCTGCTCACACTGGCGGCGACCTTGCTGTTCGGCCTGGCTGCGTTGTTGCTGGCCGCAGTCGTTGGCACGCCGGCGTTGGTCTATAGCGCCGTCGCGCTCTGGGGCCTGGCCTTCGGCGGCGTGCCGACGTTGTTCCAGACCGCGCTGGCGCATGCGGCGGGCGACGCGGTGGATGTCGCGCAATCGATGCTCGTGACGACCTGGAACACGGCGATCGCCGGCGGCGGCCTGATCGGCGGGCTACTGCTCGAACGCCTGGGCCCGGGCAGCTTCGTGCCCGCGCTGCTGGTGTTGCTGGCGTTTGCGCTGGCGGTGCAAGGCTGGACCCGGCGCAGTGGCAGCAGGGCCAGCGGCGTCGCGACGCAGTAGGCAGGACGGGACCTGTTTGGCGGTGATGTCTGTCTGCATGACCGAGGCCATTGCGCAATGACGATGCATCCGCGGCATCGCCACCGACGCGTTTGTCGATGCCACGGATCGTCGTTATCGCAGGACCTGCCAGCGCCCGCCCTTGGCCGGGCCGATCCGGGCCAGGCGCCCGGCATCGCGCAGCGTGCGAATGGCGCGTTCAACGGCACGTTCGGACTTGCCGAGCCGCGCGGCAAGTTCGGGAATCGACAATGTTGGCGTGACGACCAACAAGTCGAGGATGCGGTCCGGCGTTTTCCCCGGCGTTTTCCCCGGCGTTTTCCCCGGCGTTTCTGGTTGGACGGCCTCCTGCAGACTCGTCTCGATCGCGTCGAGCATGAACTCAACGAAGGACGAGCAATCCCCCTTTGCGTCCGCTGCCCCCAATTCGGCGTAGTACGCATGTTGGCGGGCTTTGATCACGGTTTCGACTGGCAGATACGCCAGGATCGGCTGCCAACGGCTCAGGATCAGGGTCTGCCAAAGCCGCCCCATCCGCCCGTTGCCATCGCTGAACGGATGGATGAACTCGAATTCGTAGTGGAAGACAGCCGACGCAATCAGCGGATGCGCATCGGTCATGCCGAGCCAGTCCAGTAAGTCACCAATCAATCGCGGCAACTGACTGGTCGGAGGCGCCATATGGATGAGCCGCTCGCCACGGTAGATACCGACATCACCCGCGCGCAGCCTGCCGGCATCATCCTGCAAGCCGGCCATCAGCAGTGCATGCGCGGCCAGCAGATCTTCGAACCGCGTCGGCTCCCAACCAGGCATGGCCTCATAGGCCGCGAACGCATTGCGGACCTCCTGAATCTCTCGGGGCGATCCCAGGACAACCTGACCGGCGAGCACCGCTGTGACCTGCTCGATCGTCAATGTGTTCTGCTCGACCGCGAGCGAGGCTTGGATCGTGCGGATGCGGTTATCGCGGCGCAGCGCCGGCATCAATGCATCCTGGTTGACCGCCTTCCACGCACCGAGCAACTCGGCGATGCTCGCGATCGCCGTCGTCATGCGGTGGGTCAACTGAAAAGGCGGCTGGTAGACGGGCACTCGATATCCGCTGTGATGCGCGTTCTTTGTGACGTGGACCATGCCCGAGGTCCAGGCGTGCCGCAACCGCACACGGCATACGCGATGCGTCTTCCGCGCAACCGCGAGGTGCGCCCTATCCCGTCGGTGCCATCCGTACCCGTGGCGTCAGCGCGACGCTGGCGCGGTCGCTCATCAGCTGCAGTTCGCCGTCCTGAATCATCGCGGTCAGACGCATGCCGCGCTCCAACAGACCGACGGCGGCTTCGACATCGGCCGGGTCGAGGTCGAGGACGGTCAGGTTCTTCAGCCGCGCGAGCGCGGCGGCCTGCTTGCTCCACCAGATCTCGGCGCTGCCGCCGCTGTAGCTCACCACGACCACGCTGCGCGCGCGGGCGCAGGCCTTGCGGATGCGGCTTTCATCGGGCTGGCCCAGATCGATCCACTGCTCGATGTCGCCGGTGTAGTCGCGCAGCCACAGGTCGGGTTCTTCGTCGTTGCTCAGGCCGCGGCCGAACTCCAGCCGCTCGTGGGCGTACAGCGCGAACGCGATCAACCGCACCATCAGCCGGTTCGGAGTCTCGGACGGATGCTGGGCGAGCGTGAGGTTGTGCTCGGCGTAGTAATGCCGGTCCATGTCGCTGACCTGCAGTTCCAGCCGGTAGATCGTTGCGTTGGGCGCCATGCGCAGGCCGACTCGAAGGGCCTGCCATTGTAGGCGCGTGCCGCCCAGCGTGCGGTGCAATCACTCGGCCGGCGGGGACTCGAGCGCGGCGGCGATGCGGGCCGAGAGCCAGGCGATATCGGTTTGCGCCAGGCTCCGACCGAGCGCAAGGAGGCCGGCGCCGAGCCCCCCAAGCACAATGCCGACCGGCAGCAGCAGCCAGGCGCGCGGTGTGCCGGCGATCCCCTGCGCGATCACGGCGCCCGTCCACACCACGGCGAAGCCGAACCAGAACGTGAGGAAGGCGCGCACGCTCCAGTGCATGGCGAAGCGACCGACGAGGATGCTACCGGTGCCCGCGGGTTGGAAACGGCCGACGAACACTGGCTTGAAGGCGTTGCGCGTGCGCGGGACGTGGCGCTCGAGTACGACCCGCCGCTCTTTGACCCGCCCGATCATGACCTCCTCGCGCGGCGGCAGGAGGCCGCGTCGCCGCACCCCGGCGGCCAGCCGGGCGATGGCGACCTCCGGTGGATAGGCACTTGCGAAACGGGCATCGTGGGGCGGCTTGGCAGGACGACGGGCGGACATGACGTGGCAGCGGACGAACGGGCGGGCATCGTAGGGCACCGGCACGCAGCCGGCACGCAGCCGGCACGCGATGGCGGCCGTGTGGTGCAAACAACCGTGTCCACGTCACGTCTGCGTGCGGCACGCATCGTTCTGCACCCGCGGCATCGTGTCGCATTGCCGCACGGCTGTCGCGCCCCAACGTGCTGGTGACCGGACGCAGCCGCTTGCATCGCGACGCCGCCGACGCAGGGTCTCCTTGGACAGCTCACCCTGCTTTGTGTCCACGAGCTGCCCATCCCTGCGAAGGAGACACCCATGGCATTTGCGACCACCAATCCCTACACCGGCGAGACCGTCAAGACGTTCGAGGAGGCCACGCCTGCGGAGATCGACGCGGCCGTGGGCCGCGCGCACGCCGCGTTCCTGCGCTGGCGCGAGACCTCGTTCGAGCAGCGTGCGCAGGTATTGCGCCGCGCCGCCGAGCTGTTGCGTGCCAAGCCACGCGAGTTCGCACAGATCCTGACCCTGGAGATGGGCAAGTTGATCGGCGAGGCCGAGGCGGAAGTCGAGCTGTGCGCGAAGATTCTCGACTACTACGTCCAGCACGGCGCCAAGGCGATGGGCCCGCGCTACCTGCCCGCCGAGGGCTTCGGCGAGACCGACGTGCAACTGGTCAAGGAGCCGCTGGGCGTGTTGTTCGCGGTGGAGCCGTGGAACTTCCCGTTCTACCAGGTGATCCGCATCACCGCGCCGCAGGCGACCGCAGGCAATGCGATCGTGCTCAAGCATGCGGCCAATGTGCCGCAGTCGGCGCTGGCGATGGAGCAGTTGTTCCGCGATGCCGGCGCGCCGGACGGGCTGCTGACCAACCTGTTCGTCTCGCACGACAACGTCGAGCGCGTGGTCGCCGACCCGCGCGTGCGTGGCGTGGCACTGACCGGCAGCGAGCGTGCAGGCTCGGCGGTGGCGGCGCTGGCGGGCAAGTACATGAAGAAGAGCACGCTGGAACTGGGCGGCGCCGATGCATTCATCGTGTTGTCGGACGCGGATGTCGCGCAGGCCGCGAAGTGGGCAGTGTTCGGCCGTCACTGGAACGCCGGCCAAGTGTGTGTGTCGTCCAAGCGCATCATCGTCGAGGCGCCGGTGTACGACCAATTCCTCGAGCACTACCGCGCTGGCGTGGCTGCGCTGAAGGCCGGCGACCCGATGGATCCGGCCACGACGCTGGCGCCGCTGTCATCGCAAGGCGCACGCGACGGGCTGGCGCGGCAGGTCGAGGAAGCCATTGCCAATGGCGCGAAGGCCGAGACGCTGGGCGCGCCGGTGCCCACGCAGGGCGCGTTCTATCAGCCGACGCTGCTGACCGGCATCACCGCCGACAATCCGGCCTACCGCACCGAGTTCTTCGGGCCGGTGAGCCAGGTCTACTGCGTCGCCGACGAGGACGAGGCGATCAAGCTGGCGAACGATTCGCCGTACGGCCTGGGCGGTTCGGTCTTCAGCCAGGACACCGAGCGCGCCAAGCGCGTGGCGGCGCGGCTGGAGACCGGCATGGTTTACATCAACCAGCCCACCGGCGTGAAGGCGGATATTCCGTTCGGCGGCGTCAAGAACTCAGGTTACGGCCATGAGTTGATCGATCTGGGATTGACCGAGTTCGTCAACGAGAAGGTCGTGGTGGTGACAGACATCCACGGGTCGTTCTGAGGCGCGCTCGCCCCCACCCCAGCCCTCCCCCGCGTGCGGGGGAGGGAGCAAAGCGAAGCGCGCGGTGGTTGGGTGTGAGGTGAGTGCGTGTGCGGCTTGCCCCCTCCCCAGTCCTCCCCCGCGTGCGGGGGAGAGAGCGAAGCGAAGCGCGTGGTGGTGGGTGTTGAGGCGGGTGCGTGTGCGGCTGGCCCCCTCCCCGGCCCTCCCCCGCGTGCGGCGGAGGGAGCGAAGCGAAGGGCGTGGTGGTGGGTGTTGAGGTGAGTGCGTGTGCGGCTCGCCCCCACCCCGGCCCTCCCCCGCGTGCGGGGGAGGGAGCGGAGCATGCGATGCGGGGGTGAGGCGAGTGCAGGCGTGGCGTGCCCCTTCTGCGGCTCTCCTCCGCTTGCGTGGAGCGAGTGCCTCAGTCGTCTTCGTCGTCCGAAGACGGCGGCATGCCGCGGCTGGGCTGCGGGGGGATGTCGTCGTCGCCCTGGTCGCTCGGCGGCACGATTTCGCCGTAGTAGTGGCCGCTCTTGTCCTCGTAGACCGTGCCCGGGCCGTTGTAGGTCTTCGGGTCGAACCGATCCAGGCGCACGACGTAGGCGCCGGCCAGGACATACAGGTCCGGATTGGTGTTCCTCGGGTCGAGGTACGACTTCCACTTCGCGATGCCTTTCTGCTTCTCGCTGTGCAGCGCGCTGATCGCGCTGTTGCTGGCGGTGGTGGCCTTCTTTCCGGTGTCGATGATCGGCATTGGCTTGCTCCTGGCTGGATGGGCTGCGTGTCGTCGCGTCGCGGCGGTGAAGCAGCGGGCATCCCACTCCGCGCATGGCGTGCATGCGACGTGTGCGGTGTTGCGGTGCCCTGACCTGTCGCCCGACGTGTCCAGACTGCAGTCGGCCCTTGGCCAGGCCCATCGGTCCGATGCTGATTCCGGCCCGTCGGCTGTGCTGAGTTGCGCTGCCGAAACGGTGGCGACAAGCGGCCGGGATCGTCGTCGGGCGGCATCGCGCGACAGCGACGACTGCGCCCTCTTTTCCGCCTGGTTACAGCCGCTGCATCAGCGCGGGAACCTCGTCGCCGATTTCGCGGGCGAGGAAGCCGACCAGGCCCAGCCGGCGCGAGAGCCGGGCGCCGGCGCGTGCGTGCAGGTACACCCCCCAGGCGGCGGCCTGCTCGGGCGCCGCGCCGCGTGCGACGAGACCGGCGATGAGGCCGGCAAGCACATCGCCCGAGCCCGAGGTGCCCAGGCCCGCGCTGCCGGCGGTATTGAGCCACATGCGCCCATCGGGCGCGGCGATGGTCGTGGTCGGGCCTTTGAGCACCAGCACCACGCCCCAGTCGCGCGCATGGTCGCGGGCGATGGCCTGCGCGTCGGCGGAAATCGCGTCGGCGTCGATGTCCAGCATGCCGGCCATTTCGCCGATATGCGGGGTCATGATCGTCGCGCGCTGGCCTGCCCGTCGCCGCAGTGTGCGCACGACCTCGGACTGCAAGGCGCCGGCGTCGAGTACGACCGGGCAGGCAGCTGCATCGAGCACTGCAGCGACGACGCGTCGCGTGGCCGTGGTGCAGTCCATGCCAGGCCCCACCAGCACCGCGCCTGTGCTGCGGGCAGCGGCGGTGGCCTCGCGGCCGAGGTCGCGGATCGCGCCTTGGCGTGTGCCCGGCACGCCGATGACCTTGGCTTCAGGCATCGCGATCGCCAGCGGCAGCGCGGCCTCGGCGACGGTGGCGACCTGCAGCTTGCCGGCGCCGGCGCGCAATGCGGCCAGGCCAGCCAGCAGCACAGCGCCGGGGATCTGCACGCTGCCGCCAATCGTCAGCACCCGACCGCGGTCCTCCTTGCTCTCGCCGCTCGACGGGTCCGGCAATGGCCAGGCGCGCAGCAGCGGCGCGGTCAGCCGGCGGATGGCCGGACGACGCGGCGCGCGCCGGGTCATTTCGGTCCGGCCGGGGTGTCGGCCGCGTCGGTGACCGGTGCCCCGCCCGCCTCGACCGGCAGCGCGAAGTTCGCGACCTGCAGTTCGAAGCGCGCGTCGCGCCAGTTGCGGTCGAGCGCGTACGCGGTGATGGAACAGTTGGGCACGTCGGCCTTGCGGTCGATGTCGAGAATCTGCTGTTCGTCCATGCACTCGAGCAGGTAGCGGAAGCAGTTGACGATGACTTGATGGGCGACGATCAGCACGCGCTCGCCGACATGGTCGCGGCGCAACACCTCGGTCACGCTGCGCAGGCGCAGCAGCACGTCGCACCAGCTTTCGCCGCCCGGTGGGCGGAAGTAGAACTTGCCGACCTGCGCGCGCTGCGCGGCCAGTTCTGGGAACGTGGCCTGGATGCCGGCCACGGTGTAACGGTCGAGGATGCCGAACTCCTTTTCGCGCAGGCGCTCGTCAACGACGATGTCGGCGCGATCGATGCGCAGCGCATCGGCAACCGCATGGATGGTCTGCTGGGCGCGGACGAAAGGCGAGGTCAGCAGCACGTTGGGGCGTTCGTCGGCCGGCAGATCGGCAAACCAGGCGGCCAGCGCCTTGGATTGGCGATGTCCGAGGTCCGAGAGCGGGGTGTCGGCATCGCGGGTTTCGATATCGATCAGGTGGGTCTGTGCGAGTTCGGCCTCGTCGCGTGCGACATTGCCGGCGCTTTGCCCATGCCGCACGATCCACAGCCGGTCCGGCCAGTCGGTGTGTCGAAGCCGCGCCATCGGTCAGCGCTCCGCGCGGCGCGTGCCGCAGGCAGCAGGCGAAGCCGGCGCGAGGCGATCGGCCCGCGCTGCGATCGGGATGCGGCCAAGGCCACAGGCGCTCATCGTCATGCAGGTCTCCATGGCGGGGCACCGCAGGATCGCCAGCGAATCGTCAAGGAGGCGCGAATCCGCGTGTGGGCGTGCGGCGTTGGGTGTGCAGCGTGCGGTGGGTGCCCCCACCCCGGCCCTCCCCCGCACGCGGGGGAGGGAGTGATGCTGCGTGCGGCGACCGCCCCTCTCCGGCCCTGCCCGGCACGCTGGGGAGGAGTTCCATGTTGGCGTTCGGAGTAACGTGCACTCGGTCCTCCGCACGCGGGGAAAGTGATGCGCGTGCGGCGAGTGCCCCCACCCCAGCCCTCCCCCGCACGCGGGGGAGGGAGTGATGTTGCGTGCGACGGGAGCCCCCTCCCCACCCCTTCCCCGCAAGCGGGGAAGGGAGTGATGTGGCTTGCGGTGGAGGCCCCCGGCCCTCCCCCGCAAGCGGGGAAGGCGTGATGTTGCGAGTGGTCGGCGTCAGGCGGGTGGTTGCCGGGCCAGGGGGGCGTGTTCGGCCATCAATTCGATGACCCAGTCGATGAATACCCGAACCTTCGCGCTGACGTGGCGGTTGGGCGGGAATGCGATGTGCATTGGCATCGGGTCGAGTTGCCAGCCCTCGAATAGGCGCACCAGGGCGCCGCTCGCCGCCGGTGCTTTGGCCATGTAGTCGGGTAGCCACAGCACGCCGAGGCCGGCGAGCCCGGCGGCGAGGTAGGCGTTGCCGTCGTCCAGTGCGACCACGTAACGCCCCTGCACCTTCAGGGACTCGTCGCCGCGGCGCATCGCAATCGACAGCGGCTTGCCGGTGCGTGCCCACAGAAAGCCCACGATGCGGTGCGCGCTGTCCTCCAGTTCGCGCGGATGCGCCGGCATGCCCATGCGCTGCAGGTACGCAGGCGCGGCGTACACCCCGAGCTGCAGGTCGCCGACGTGCCGCGCGATCAGGGACTGGTCGGTGATCGTGCCGCCGCGCACCACGCAGTCGACGTGTTCGCCGATCAGATCGACGCGGCGGTCGCTGACGCCAAGGTCAAGCTGGATGTCCGGGTAGCGGGCATGGAACTGCGGCAGCGCGGGCACCAGCACCAGGCGTGCGAACGGGCTGGGCACGTCCACCCGCAGCCGCCCGCGCGGCGCAGCGGCCGCACTCGACAGGCTGGTCTCGGCATCGTCCATGTCGGCCAGCAACTGCACCACGCGTTCGTAGTAGGCAGCGCCGTCGGCGGTCACGTTGACCTGGCGCGTGGTGCGGTTGAGCAGTCGCACCCGCAGCCGCGCTTCGAGTTGCTGCACCAGTTGGGTCACCGTGGTGCGGCTCATGTGCAGCGTGGCCGCGGCCTTGGTGAAGCTTCCGGTCTCCACCACGCGCGCGAAGGCCTGCATCGCGTCGAAACGGTCCATCGGGCGTCCGATTGATGAGATTGTCCGGATTCTACGAACAGTGCTGGACAGCGCGGCGCGTTTATCCCGCCGCCGACGGGCACCAGACTGGTGCCCATCCTGTTCTTGTTGAAGGTGCACCGCCATGACCACACGCGATGTCGTGTTTCCCGCCCACCGCCATGCGCTGTACGAGCGCCACCGCTACTCGCCGGCGGTGCGTGCCAACGGCTTGCTGTTCGTCTCCGGCCAGGTCGGCAGCCGCGAAGACGGGTCGCCAGAGCCGGAGTTCGCGCGTCAGGTGCACCGGGCGTTCGAGAACCTCAATGCGGTGCTCGACGCGGCCGGTTGCACATTCGACGACGTGATCGATGTGACGTTCTTCGTTGTCGATCCGGCGACCCGGTTCGAGCAGGCGTGGGCGATCGTGCCCGAGTACTGGGGACAGGCGCCGTTCCCGACCGCAACCGTCGTCGGCGTGACGTGGCTGGCCGGTTTCGATTTCGAGATCAAGGTGGTCGCCAGGCTCCCGCGCACCGCTGGCTGAGCGACACGCCACAGCGAGACGAGGCAACAGGACGGGCCCCGCAGGGCCCGTCCTGTTGCATGCGAAGACCGGGATCAGCCTGCGGGCGGCGGCGATGCCAACGCAGGCGCAGGGGCCGGTGGCGCCGCCGTGGGCGCCGAAGAGGCCGCAGGCGTATTGGCTCGGGCGCCGGCGCCGGTCGGCACAATCCGCCAGATGGTGTTGGCCAGGTCGTCGGCCACCAGCAGCGCGCCGCGCGGGTCCACTGCCACGCCCACCGGCCGGCCGCGGGCCTTGCCGTCCTGGCCGAGGAAGCCGGTCGCAAAGTCGATCGCCTCGCCCGACGGGCGGCCGTCGCGGAACGGCACGAACGAGACCTTGTAGCCGACCGGCGGATCGCGGTTCCAACTGCCGTGCTGGCCGACGAACACGCCATTGGCGAACTGCGCGCCCATCGCGGGTGACGAGAACGCCAGCCCCAGCGCCGCGACGTGCGAGCCGAGCGCGAAGTCCGGCACGATCGCGCTGGCGACCTTCTCGGGCTTCTGCGGGCGTACGCGCGCGTCCACGTGCTGGCCCCAGTAGCTGTAGGGCCAGCCATAGAAGCCGCCGGGGCGCACGCTGGTCAGATAGTCGGGCACGAGTTCGTCGCCGATCTCGTCGCGCTCGTTGACCACCGCCCACAGCTGGTCCATGCCCGGCTGCATCGCCAGCGCAGTGGGGTTGCGCAGGCCGGTAGCGAAGACACGATGGAAACCGGTCTGCGCATCGACCTGCCAGATCATCGCGCGGTTCTCTTCCACCGCAAGCCCCCGCTCGGTGATGTTGCTGTCCGAGCCGATGCCCACGAACAGATAGCGCCCGTCATGGCTGATCGCCAGCGACTTGGTCCAGTGGTGGTTGATCGCCGCCGGCAGCCGGGTGATCTCCTGCGGCGGGCCGGCGGCATTGACGGCGCCCGGGGTGTAGTCGAAGCGCAGCAGCGCATCCTGCGTGGCGACATAGATCGAATCGTTGCCGAACGCCAGGCCGTAGGGCGCATCCAGGCCTTCAGCGAAGATCGAGCGGCTCTCGTAGGCGCCATCGCCATCGCCGTCGCGCAGCAAGGTGATGCGGTTGCCGCTCTCGACCTGGGTATTGCCGCGGCCCTTGATGACGCCGGCGATGATGTCCTTGGGCGTGAGCTTGGGCGCGCGGCCACCGCGGCCTTCGGCGACCAGGATGTCGCCGTTGGGCAGCACCAGCATCTGCCGCGGGATCTGCAGGTTGTCGGCGATCGGCGTGATCTCGTAGCCCTCGGGCACCTGCGGGCGCTCGTCGCCCCACTGCGCCGGCAGCGAGACCTTCAACGTCGGGAACAGACCGCGCTGCGGCTTGGGCAGGTCGGGCGATGGGCCGACATAGGTCTCCTCCGGCGTGCCGTTGCAGGCCGCCAGCGCGAACGCCAGTGCCGGCACCAGCACCCGCAATGCGAGCTTCGATCGGGAGAAATGCCTGATGTTCATGCCACCACCTCCCGGCGGCGCAGCGTGCCGCCCAGCGCGAACCACAGGGTCGCGGCGATCGACAGCACGCACAGCGTCGACCACACCAGGGCCTGCGGCATCTTCTGCCACGCGTCCATTGCATGGATCAGCGAATTGAGAAAGCCCAGCACGCAGGTCAGCGCCAGCAGGCCGGCATAGAGGAACCGGGTGCGTGTGCGCGCGGTCGGCGTGGCCAGCGAGACCAGCGCCCAGACCAGGCCGACGACGGCGAACAGCATCGCGCCGACCAGCAGCCAGGAGGCGAAGTTGGTCCACTGGATCTCGTAGCTGCGCGCGTAGGCGATATCGGCGATCAGCGCGCCGAGAAACAGCGGGAATGCGCTGGTGACCAGCAGCATGTGCAGGGGATGCAGCGGCCTGTGCAATGGCGCCACGACGACAGGGCGTGTGTCCATGGAAGGTCTCGGTGAGGGCGGGACGCGTCGCGCGCGGGCCACGCGCGGCACCGGGCATCCTCCCCGATGCGGCGGCAAGGGCCGGTGAAACGCCCGCGATGCGATGGTCCCTGCCGTCGCGGACCGAGCCTGGTCGCGCCCTGGCGGCGGCCGCCGGACCTCAGGCCTCGAGATGGGCCCAGAGGGCATCCGGCACCGGCACCAGCGCCTCCAGCGCCGGCTTGCCGAACAGATAGCCCTGGAACAACGGCACGCCCAAGGCCCGCAGCGTGCGGTACTCGGCGTCGCGCTCGACGCCTTCGGCGAGCACGGTGCACCCGAGCGATTGCGCAATCTGCACCACGCCGCCGATGATCGCGGCGCGGTTGGGATCGGCGTCGACGTTGCGCACCAGCGCCATGTCGAGCTTGAGCAGGTCGGGCTGGAAATCCGCCAACAAGCCCAGGCCGGCATAGCCGGCGCCGAAATCGTCGATCGCGGTCAGAAAGCCACGGCTGCGATAGTCGCGGAAGATCCGGGTCAGGTGGCCGTGGTCGCGGACCTGTTCCGATTCCGCGGTCTCGAAGATCAGCTTGTCGGTCGGGAAGCCGAAGGTCTGCGCGGCGGCGAGCGTCAGGCGGATGCAGGTCGCCGGCTCGTAGACCGCATTGAGAAAGAAGTTGATCGACAGGCGCTCGCGCAGGCCCAGCCGCGCGGCGGTCTCGATCGCCTTGACCCGGCAGGTCTGGTCGAAGCGGTAGAGCTGTTCGGGACGCACCTGGGCGATCACCGACGCCGCGCCGCCGCCGTCCATCGACCGCACCAGCGCCTCGTAGCCGAAGATCGAGCGGTCGCGCGCGTCCACGATCGGCTGGAACGCCATGCGGACATCGAAGCCGAGCGGATCGTCGGCGCCGCAGCCGCGGCAGGGATTGGGATGGCGCGCATCGCCGAACACGGTCTGCAGGTACACGGGCGCTCCCTCGAGCCATCGGTCTTGCGGTGGGTCGCGGGCGCGATCGTGCACCCGAGCCCCGCCATGCTACGCGATGCACGCAGCGCGATCGCGCGCCGTCTCTATGCGTCCTTGTCGCCCTCCCACGCACACGAATCCGGGTCACATCAGCGATCGAAGCGCCGGACGTGCCCCGTCGCCCTCCCCCGCTTGCGGGGGAGGGTTGGGTGGGGCAACGCGCTGGCGGGTCCCCAGACCGGCGCCCTCGCCTGCGCCACGTGCAAAAAAACCACGCCAGGCGATCCCTGGCGTGGTCGTGTGGCGCTCGTACCCCGCGCCGTCAGGGCGTGGCGTTCGCCGCAGGCAGCAAGGCGTCGATCAGGAACGTCATGCGCAGGGCCATCAGGTCCGGGTTACGGAACGCGTCGCTGACGCCGTGACCGCCCTCCTCGTCCTCAAGGAAGTACACCGGCGCGCCCACGTCATAGAGCCGCGCCGCGAGCTTGCGCGCATGGCCCGGCCCGACGCGGTTGTCCTCGGTCGAGATCGTCACCAGGAACGGCGGATAGCGCACCCCGTCGCGCACGTTCTGCATCGGCGAGTACGCCAGCATCGCGGCCGCCTCGTCGGGCTTGTCCGGATCGCCGTACTCGTTGATCCAGGCCGCGCCCATGCCCATGTGCCGCATCCGGATCAGGTCGGTCAACGGCACGTCGCTGACCACCGCGCCGAACAGGTCGGGGCGCTGGGTGCCCAGCGTCGCCGACAGCAGGCCGCCATTGGACATGCCGAACACGCCGATCTTCGCCGGGACCGTGTAGCCGCTCGACACCAGTTGCTCGGCGACGGCGATGAAGTCGTCGTAGGAGCGCTGACGCTGGGTGCGGATCGCCGCCTGGTGCCAGGCTTCGCCGCGTTCGCCGCCGCCGCGTACCGCCGGAATCGCCAGCGAGCCGCCGCGGTCGAGCCACAGCTTGAAGGCCGGGCCGCCGACCGTGTGGTCGAAGTACCCGGGGCGGTAGGAAATGCCGAACGCGCCGTAGCCGGTCATGAACAACGGTTGCGGACCGGGCGCCAGTGTCTTGGGTCGCAGCAGCCAGTAGTCGACCGTGGTGCCGTCGCGCGAGGTCGCGGTGCGGATCTCGGTGATGTAGCCGGCGCCGTCGAACAGACTGCGGTCCTCGGCCAGCAGGCGCAGCGGTTGTCCGGGCCGGTACAGCGACTGCCGGCGCGGTGCGACAAAACCTTCGCGGGTCACGATCAGGTCGTCGGCCGAACTGCCGCCGCCCCGCACCGACAGCGTATCGCCGGGACCGCCGGCGATCGCTTCGTCGACGCGCCAGCCCGACTCGCCTGGCGTCGCCAGCAACACGCGCGGCACCAGCAGCCGGTTGACCACGAAGGCCAGCTTGCCCTGTGCGCTGGCGATGTCGCTGCGGCCGCCCAGGTAATCGCCGTCGGCCGGCGTATAGATGCGGGTGACACGCGCACCGCTCGTGGCCGGGTCGCTGTTCCAGGCCAGCAGCGTCTCGGCGGGATACGCAGTGCCCTCGACCGTGGCATCGACGCCGAGCTGGACCACCACCTGTCCGCCGACCAGCGCCTGCACGGCCATCGGCTTGAGCGCGCGCGGCAGCGGCGCCTGCTCGACGGCGCCGTCCTGACCGACGCCGAAGACTTCGAACGTCGAGTAGTCAATCGCGCGCACGATCACACCGCGGCGCTGCGCCCCCTCGCCGACCGCGAACAACTGCACGATCGCGTCGGTCGGCTGGGCGGCATAGACCTCACGCGCACGCGCCAAGGGTTCGCCGCGCTGCCACAGGCGCACCGACGCCGGCCAGCCGGCCATCGTTTTCGGCGCACCATCGGCGGTATGTTCGACGAGCACCTGGTCGGGACCCATCCATTCGGCGAAGGCGCGCGCCTTCGGCGTGCGAAAGCCATCGTCGACGAAGCGTGCGGCGTCCAGATCGAATTCGCGGATCTCGACCTCGTCGCCACCCGCCGGCGACAACCGCAGCAGGCAACGGGCGAACGTCGGCGCCAGACAGGCGCTGGACAGGTCATAAGCCTGGAGCTCGAACGGCGTGCCTTCGGCCTGACGCAGTTGCCCGACATCGAGCACGGTGCGCCACGGACCGGGCATGCCGTCGGTGTCGCGCTGGGCCTGTTGCAGCAGGCCGTAGGGATGCGCGGCGTCGCGGAAGAAGCGCAGCGCGCGCGGCCCCATCAAGGTGATGTCGGGTTCGGCGGCGCCGGTGGCGAGCGCGCCCGCCAGTTCGGCCTTGACCTGGGCATAGGCGGGCATTGCGCGGATCGCGGCTTCCGAGGCCGCGGTCTTGCTCCGCGCCCAGTCCAGCGCGCGGGCATCGTGCGGCGGCTCCAGCCATTGCGGGTCGGCGGTTTGTGCCATCGCCGGGGCGAGGGCCGCGAGCGCCGAGAGCGCCAGCACCCGGGCACCGGGGTGAATCCGTTGCGAGAAAGGCATGAGATCGTCCTGTCGGAAGACCGGCGCCCGTTGCAGGCGCCGGTCGGAGCGGGTCAGAAGCTGTAGCGCACCAGCACGCCGAAGGTCCGCGGCCGCAGGCGATTGGCCACGCCCAGGGTCGTACGGGCATTGAGCGCGCCATCCTCGTCGGTGAGGTTCTCGCCGTAGAGGAAGGCCGACCAGCCGGCATCGGCTTCGACGCCGATGCGTGCATCGAGCATCGTGATCGCATCGCCCGGCGAGCCCGCGGTCAGCGCGGTCTCGCGCGCCGAGTCATGGACCACGCCCGAGCGCACCACGCCGCGCAGGTCGCTGCGGAGATCCCAGCTGTACGCGGCCGAGGCCGACAGGCTGTTACGCGGCACGTTGTAGACGTCGGTGCCCTTGTTGAGCGGCGTGCCGGGCACGTCGGCGACGTAGGTGGCGTCGATGATCGCGCCACCGAGCTGCAGCATCAGCGATGCGGTCGGCGTGTAGACCAGGTTGAACTCGACGCCCTTGTTCTCGGTGCCCTTGGAGTTGGTCAGGCCGTTGATGGTCGAGGTGATCGGCACGCGCACCGCCACATCCTTCCAGTCGCTGTAGAACAGTGCGCCCTCCACCAGCAGGCTGCCGTCGAGGAACAGCGACTTGGCGCCGAGCTCGTAGGTGGTGATCGAGTCGGGATCGATGGTCGACGGCAACACGATGCCGTTCTGCTCGGCGAGCAGGATCGAGGAGATCGGCTGCAGCTGACCGGAGCGGAAACCGCGGGCCGCACTGGCGTACAGCGTGGTATCGCGCTCGGGCTTGAACGACACCGACACGCGTGGATTCCAGCTGTCGAAGTTCGCGTTGAGCGTCGAGGTGCGCGTGGTCGAGACCGAGATCGCGTCGACGTCGTCGCTGAAGTAGCGCAGGCCGCCGGTCAGTGCCCAGCGCGGATCGGGCAGCTTCACCGTGACTTCGCCGAAGACCGCGTAGGCGTCATTGGTCTGGCTGGATTGGCTCGGCGGCGCACCGCCGACCTGCGACGCGTCGTTGCGCTCGGCCTCGCGCAGGTAGTAGCCCACGGTCCAGTCGACCTGGCGGTCGCCGGTGGACGACCAGCGCAATTCCTGCGTGCGCACCTGCAGGTTGATGTTGCTGACGTAGGTCGTGGTCGGATTGAGCATGCCGTCGTTGGCATAGTCGAGTTCGGCGTCGGCGAACGAATAGAACAGCTCGGAGCCGCCGAAGTCGTAGGTGCTCACGAAGCTGGCGGTGTGCCATTCGTCGTTGTTGCTGTAGAACGAGTTGGTCGTCAGGTCGTCGAGCGCACCATTGCCGCCGCCCGGGGCCTTGGACTCGTACTTCCAGTACGCCAGATCCATGGTCCACTGCTCGACCGGCGCAAAGCGCACCTTCACCCGTCCGGTCTTGACCCGCTGCTCGTTGATGTCCTGGTCGCCGGTGACGTTGTCGTCGGTCCAGCCCGAGAGCTTTTCGTCGGTGACCGCCACGCGCGCGGCCAGGCGGTCGTCGATCAGCGGAATGTTCACAACGCCCTTGCCGCCCCAGCCGTTGCTGCCGCCCTTGGTGGTCGAGGCCGATCCCTCGAAGGCGCCGCCGAAGGTGTTGAAATCGGGCTTACGGGTGAGGATGCGCACGGTGCCGCCCATCGAACCCTCACCAAACAGCGTGCCCTGCGGCCCCTTGAGGATCTCGACGCGGTCGATGTCCCAGGAGCGCGCTTCGGGATACCACGGCACGCTGACGCCAGTGAACGGGATCTCGTCGAGGTAGTAGCCGTTGTCGTTGCCGCCCAACGAGCTGGACACGCCGCGGATCTGCACCTGGGTGAAGCCGCCGCCGTTGTCGACCGAGGCGGCACCCGGCGTCATCGTGATGATCTCCGAGACGTTGTTGATGCCGAAGGCATCGATCTGCTCGCCGGTGATGGCCGACATCGCGATCGGCACGTCGATCTGACGCTCGCTGCGCTTGCGCGCGGTCACGGTGACGCTGCCCAGTTCCTTGACCGCGTCATCGTGCGAGGTGGCCCGAGCGGTGTCGGCGGTCTGAGCATCGGTGGCGAGGGCGTCGTCGGCCTGCGCATTGGCGGCGAACAGCAGGGCCGTGGCAATGCCCACGCACAGCACTTGGCGGACGGGAACGGATGGGCGATGCGAAGCGCGGGCGGTACGGGTCACGGCTCTCTCCTGGCGATCGGTGGGGCGCGATGTGCGCGTCGAAGACCAGGCGTCGTGCATGGCCTTCCAAAAGCCGTGACGAGCGAATGAAGAAAAAGTGAAATGCGCCTGCCATGCGCACGGCTCAGTAGCGCGTCTCGAACTCCACGCCCACCGTCAGCGGCCGAAGTCGCGTGGCCATGCCACGGATGTTGCGGGCATCGTCGGCGCCCGATTCGTTGCTCAGGTTGTCGCCGTACAGGGTCAGACTCCAGCCGGCGTCCGATTCCAGCCCCACGCGCGCGCCCGCCCACACAATCGCGTCGCCCGGCGAGCCCTGGGTCAGCGAGACCTGGCGTGCGCTGTGATAGCGCAGCCCGGCGCGGGTGACGAGTTGCAGGCCGTCGCGCACGGCATGGCGATGCTCGGCCGAGGCCCCAGCGGTCAGCCGCGGAATGTTGTAGACCGGGGTGCCCGGCGCGATGGTCGTGCCCTCGACGCGTGCGCTATAGGCGGCATCGATCCACGCCGCTTCGAACTCGAAGCGGGTGTCGGTGCGCGACTGTACGGTGAGCCCGAGTTCAGCGCCGCGGATCCGCGCGCCCTCCGAATTGATCAGGCCGTTGAACACGTCGGTCACGGGTACGCGGACGGGCACATCGCGCCAACGGCTGTCGAAGACCGCGGTCTCGAGCAGCACCCGCCGATCATGCAGCAGCAGCTTCGCCCCGAATTCGCTGGTCAGGATGCGGTCGGCGTCGATCCTGGTGGGTAGTGCGATACCGGCCGCCTGCGCCAGCAGCACCGAGGTCACCGGCTGCAGCTGGCCGGAGCGGAAGCCCTTGGCGAGGCTCGCGTAGACGGTGGCATCCGGTGCCGGCTTCCACGACACGCCCAGACGCGGATTCCAACTGTGGAAGGTCTCGTCGAGCCCGGTCTGGGCATCGGCGGTCAACGACGCGCCGCGCACACGGTCCTCGAAGTAGCGCAGCCCCAGATTGACGCTCCACTCGGGTTTGGGCAGTTGCAACGTCGCCTCGCCGAAGTACGCCGCGCCGTCGTTGGTCTGCCGGGCGCGGCTGGGTGCGACGGCGCCGATCGCCGCGACATCGGCGCGGGCTGCGTGCCGCCGGTAGGCACCGAGCGTCCATGACAGCGCGCCGCGTCCGCGCGAGCTCCAGCGCAGTTCGTCGGTCTGCAGCGCGATGTCGATCGCGCTGGTATAGGCAGTGCCCGGCAGGATCTCGCCGGCCTGCTGCTGTTCGAGGTCGGCCTGCGCATGCGTGTAGACCAGCGTCGAGGCGTCGGCCTCATAGGTGCTGACCAGGTTGGACGTGGTCCAGCGCACATCGCGGCTGTAGAAGTACGAGGTCTGCATCGCGTCGTCGGCCGCGTAGCCGCCACCCGGCGCGTCCGAATCGAAGGTCCAGTGCGCGACGTCGAGTCGCCAGCGCTCGGTGGGCAGTGCGGACAGGCGCAAGCGGCCGGTGCGCACGTGCTGGCTGTTGATGTCGCGGCGGCCGTCACGGCTGTCGTCGACCCAGCCGGGCAGCGATTCGTCGGTGGCCACCGCACGCAACGCCAGGCGCTCGGCCACCAGCGGCAGGTTGGCCATCAGCTTGGCGCTTCGGCCGTTGCCGCCGTCGCGCACCGTCGACAGGCCCGCAGTGGCGCGCAGCGCGACGCGGTCGAAGGCCGGCGCGTTGGTCAGAATGCGGACGGTGCCGCCCATCGAGCCTTCGCCAAACAGCGTGCCCTGCGGGCCGCGCAGCACCTCGACGCGGTCCAGGTCGAATGCACGCGCATCCGGGTGCCAGGGCACGGTGACGCCGGTGAACGGGATCTCGTCGAGGTAGTAGCCATTGTCGTTGCCGCCCAGCGAACTCGACACGCCGCGGATCTGCACCTGGGTGAAACCGCCGCCGACATCGACCGTCGATGCACCGGGCACCGAATCGATCGCGTGGGCGGCATTCATCACGCCAGCGGCCTCAAGCTGCGCGCCACGCAGCGCGGTCACCGCCAGCGGGACATCCAGGCTGCGCTCGGTCCGACGCCGGGCGGTCACCTGCACCTTGCCCATGTCGACCGGTGTGCGACTCTGCGCCGCGGCCGACTGCTGCGGCGTTGCGGGCGTGCGCGGCGGCGCGGCGATCGCCGGGGCGATGGCGACGACGCCGTCCTCGCTGACCCGGAAATCGAAACCGCTGCCGGCGAGCAAGCGCCGCAATGCGTCACGATCGTCCATCGCGCCCTGCACTCGGGGCGTTCTGGGGGCGGCGCGCAGATCGCCGATCGCCACGAACTGCCGGCCCGACTGCTCGGAGAACTGGATCAACGCATCTTCGAGCGCCTGCGGCGGTAGGTCGAAGACGGTCCGCGCGGCCGGCGGTTCGACGGCGCGCACCGGGCCGGACCACAACGAGACCGCGGCCAACGCCGACAACAGCCATCGCGCGCCCGCCCCCGACCGCAGAGCGCGGGGAACGCAGGATGCCGCCCGGCGACGGTATGCGCTCAAGCTCTCAAGCGTCTCCCGGTCATTGCAGCCCCCGTGCGGTCGGCGCATCCGCGCCGCTTTGATCGGACGCGCGCGGCGCGGGCCCCGAGCGGGTCAGCACGATCCGCTCGCCATCGCGTACGACCCGCAGCGACAGCGCGCGGGCGACGCTGTCGAGCCAGGCATCCAGGTCGCCTGTCTGCCAGCGCCCGGTCACCTGCATCCGCGCCATGGCCTCGTCCTGCAGGACGATTGGGCGCGAGGAATAGCGATTGAGATCGGCGACCACGTTGCGCAACGATTCACGCCGATAGGTCACATTGCCATCGAGCCAGGACAGGGTCGACGCGGGCTCGTGCGCCACCGGCGCCAGCAGCGGCCCGTCCTCGACCAGGGTCGTGCTCTGGTTGGCCGTCAACTGCACCACCTGGTGCGCCGCACCGCCGTCGACGCGGAGGTCGGTCACCTGCACGCGGCCCTCGGTGACCGAGACGCGCTCGCCTTCGGCCCGGCGCGCGACCACGAATCGCGTGCCCAGTGCCTGCGCCATCGCACCTCCGGCGCGGACCTCGAACGGCCGCGCCGGATCCTTGGCGACTGAAAAATAGGCCTGCCCGCGGACCAGCTCCACCTGCCGCCGCTGGCTGCTGTACTGCACGACAATCTCGCTGCCGGCATCGAGATCGATGCGCGAGCCATCGGCAAGCGTCGTCTGTCGCGGTGTGCCGACGGCGGCAACGAGGTGCATTTCGGGCCCGACGTTGGGCGCATCGGCGCGCCACAGGCCCACGGCCACGGCGACCGCGGCGACGCTGGCGGCCAGCGCCGCCCAGGCGCCGGTGCGGCGACCACGGCGAGCCGCGTGCGCCGTGCGCACCGACGACCGTGGCCGGAACGTGGCCTCGGTGACCGCCGGCGTGATCGCGGCGCGCGCCGCGTCATCGCCCGCACCCGGGGCGACGCGGGGCGCCTGCGCCTCACGCACGGCCTGGACGCGGCCGGGGTCGACCTCCGCGGCGGCTTCCCAGAGCAGATCGATATCGGCGAAGGCCTGCGCATGCAGGGGCGAGGCCTCCATCCAGGCATTCCAGGCGTCGACGTCGGCGTCGCTCAGGTCGTGCTCGCCCAGCCGGATGAGCCAGGTCGCGGCCTCTTCGAGCGCCTGGGCGCGGCGCGCGGCAGTGGCGTCATGCATGGTCATCGCCCTCCGCATCGTCCCTGAGTTCGTCGAAGCGCAGCTGGCACAGCGCCAGGGCACGCGCGACATGGATTCGCACCATCCGGTCGGTGAGGTTCAGACGTTCCCCCGCTTCCTTGAAACTGCATTGCTCCATCCGCACCAGGCGGAAGGCCTCGGCGCACTTCTCCGGCAGCTCAGCGAGCACGTCGGGCAGCCGCTCCACCACCCGCCGGGCGCGCGCGGAACGCTCGGGATCGGTGCCCGGGTCGGGCCACAGCTCCAGCCCGTCCGGCTCGGGAAGCTCGGTGTAGGCGCGTCGCCGCAACAGGTCGGTGGCCAGGTTCTGCGCGATCTTGAACAGCAGCGCGCGCTGGAAACTGACCACCTGGGCATTGCCCAGATGCAGCAGCCGGGCATAGGCCTCCTGCGCGACCTCGCGCGCGTCCTCATAGGACCCCAGTCGGTGCTGCAGCGAGCGGACCAGGGTCGTGTTGAGGTTGCGCACGAGTTCGGCGGCGTCGAGCGTGCCGGGCGCAGGCCGGCCCGCCGGCGCCGGCACGGCGGGCGCGTCGGGCTCGGGCAAGCGGTCGATCGGGTGACGGACGGACTCCATGGATGCCTGGACGAACCAGCCCTGCAAAAGTGAAATGCGTGGCCTGCATCCGGCAAACCGATGAACCCTCGCCCGCATCATGGCAAGCCGCGCGGCTGCGGACAATCGGCGCGTGCGCCTGTCGTCCGCCTGCCGCGACGGGCCCGCTCAGGGCTTGAACGTGAACCCGCTGCGCGCCGAATCCAGGTGCAGCGTCGGCACGGCGACATCGCCCAGTCTGACGTCCAGGCCGCCGTGGCCGTCATCGACGAAACGCAGCGCACGGGCGCCGGGCTGGGCGGCGAACAGCCGGTTCAACGCGGCCCAGTCGAATCGCACCGCGGTCTCGAGCGTATTGCCGCTGGGCGAGCGCCAGTACAGGGTCATCTCCCGGGGTACCGCGCGCGACTGGGCGATCCCCTGCCCCACCCAGGGACGCAGCATGATCTCGCGCTCGCCGTTGAAGTACTCGGTGATGACCTGATAGAGCTCGGCGTCGGAACTGGGCGGCTCAAACACCGGGGCCCAGTCGTAGCGCTGCTGGTAGTCCAGCCACGGACGGGCCGAGGCGTCAGGCATCACCTGGGCCCGCATCTGCGCGCGCGTCACCGAGATGGTCGAAAACAACGCGTCCGCGTAGCGCGCGTCGTCCTCGACCGGCTGGGCCCGGAACGTCCCGACCTGAACCTGCTGGGCGCCGTAGCGCACCCAGACTGCGACCAGGCCCTCGGGCGCGAAGCCGAACACCAGCCCGCGCATCGGGTAGTAACTCATGCCGAAGCGATTGAACTGCCGCGCGTAGTCCCGCACCTGGCGTACGTCGATATAGGGCTGGAGCGGCTGCTCGCTGGAATCGGACTCGTTGTTGGGATAGGCCCGGTAAGCCAGCGTTTCCATCAACGCGCGCGGGAAGGCCGCGTCCAGGCGGTAGAAGGTGTCGTCGTACCGGGCGTAGTAGACGATCTGCGCGCCCACCGGAATGCCGCGGTCCTCGCCGGCGCCTTTTCCCGACTGGCCCCACGTGCCCGAACTGCTGCCGTAGGGCAGCGCAACCTGGCGTCCGTCGAGCAGCACGACATGGCCTTCGACCGGCGTGACCAGATAGGGATTGTCGGGATGCGACAGGTCAATGCCGAACGACGGCAGCGGCAGATCTTTCGCGTCGGCCTGGCAGCCTGCACACAGGGCGGCGGCGATGGCGAGGACGGCGGGGAACAGGCGCATGGCGATCTCGGCAGCAGACGATGGCCGCCGGAACCGGCGGGCCTGCCGCATCGTTGCCTCGGGCGTCGCTGCGCGCAAGCCCGTCGCGTACCGGGCGCCTGCCCGCCAGGCGACTGCACGCTGCGCCCGGATACGACACGGCCCGGACATGCCGGGCCGTGTCGGTCATGCCGCGTCCGCGATTAGGCGAACGGGTCCTGCAGCACCATCGTGTGCGCCCGGTCGGGACCGGTGCTGACGATGCTGATCGGGCAGCCGGCCAGCTCCTCGAGCGCGCGCAGATAGGCGCGGGCGGCGGGCGGCAGGTCGTCCCACTCGGTGATGCCGTGGGTGGTCTCTTCCCAGCCCGGGAACTCGAGATACACCGGCGTGCACTCGTCCCAGCCGGCAGCGTCGAGCGGGGCGTACTCGGTGCGCTTGCCGCGGTACTCGTAGGCAATGCAGACCTTGAGCTTCTCCATGCCGTCGAGCACGTCGAGCTTGGTGATGCACAGCCCGGAGATGCCGTTGATGGCGACCGCACGCTTGAGCGCGACGATGTCCATCCAGCCGCAGCGGCGCGGGCGGCCGGTCGAGGCCCCGTATTCCTGGCCGCGATCGCGGATGCCCTGCCCGATCTCGTCATCGAGCTCGGTCGGGAACGGGCCGCCGCCCACGCGCGTGGCGTAGGCCTTGGCGATGCCCAGCACGTAGTCGATCGCGTCCGCGCCCACACCGGTGCCGGCCAGCGCGCCGCCGACGGTGGTGTTGGAGCTGGTGACGTAGGGATAGGTGCCGTGGTCGATGTCGAGCAGCGCGCCCTGCGCGCCCTCGAACAGCACCTTGCTGCCCTGCTTGCGCAGGTCGTGCAGGATGCCGGCGACGTCGGACTTCATCGGCTCGACGTATTCGCCGAAGGCCAGCGCTTCGTCGTAGGTCTTCTGGAAATCCACCGCGTCCACGCCCAGGTACCGGGTCAGCACGAAGTTGTGATAGTCGAGCGCGGTGCGCAGCTGGTCCTCGAGCTGCTTGGGATAGTGCAGATCGGCGACGCGAATGCCGCGGCGCGCGACCTTGTCCTCGTACGCCGGGCCGATGCCGCGGCCGGTGGTGCCAATGGCCTTGCCGCCGGCGGCCTTCTCGCGGGCCTGATCCAGGGCGATGTGGTAAGGCATGATCAGCGGCGTGGCCGGGCTGATCTTCAGCCGCGAGCGGACCTCGATGCCGGCCGCCTCGAGCTCGCCGATCTCCTTGATCAACGCCGCGGGGCTGAGCACCACGCCGTTGCCGATCAGGCACAGCGCATCGTCGCGCAGGATGCCCGAGGGAATGAGGTGGAGAACGGTCTTCTTGCCGCCGATGACCAGCGTATGGCCGGCGTTGTGGCCGCCCTGGAAGCGCACCACGGCGCCGATGTCCTGCGTGAGCAGGTCGACGATCTTGCCCTTGCCTTCGTCGCCCCACTGAGCGCCGAGCACCACGACTGACTGACCCATCTTGATGACTCCTGTTGCATGCGGCCATCGGGGCCGCTGGGTGGGTCCGCACCTGGACCGACGCGCCGCTGCGGACCGCGCCATCGGGGCGCCGTCCACCGCGCCGGACCCGGACACGGAAAAAGCCGGCAACCGCGCCCTTGCGAGGGCCGCCTGCCGGCTTTTGTGCATTCTCCGGGTTTTCGTCGCGCGGGGCCACCCCGGATGCAGGCCGGGATTCATCCACCGCGCGCGAGCGCTTCTAGCCCGCGCCGCGCACCAGCACCAGGGCTGTCACGCCCAACAGCAGGATCACACCGCCCACGCGCCGCAGCGCGCCCGACGACATCGCCAGCATCTGGGCTGCGGTGCGCTTCCACAGGCCCGGGGCGACGAAGAGGATCAGGCCCTCGATCACCGCCACCAGGCACAGTGCCGCCCACAACTGCGACATCGACGTGCTCAGCGGTCGCTGCGCAGGTACTGCAGGAACGGGTCGTTGCGCTCGAGCACGATCACGCTGTCGCCCTTCTCGAACGCCTTGCGGTACGACTCCAGGCTGCGCTGGAAGGCGTAGAAGCCCGGATCGCGGCTGGCGGCCTCGCCGTAGATACGGGTCGCCTCGGCATCGCCCTCGCCTCGCAGCTTCTGTGCATCGCGCTCGGCCTCGGCCAGCAGCACCGTCTGCTCGCGATCGGCCTGACCGCGGATCGCGCGCGCCTGCTCCTCGCCCTCGGCGCGCAGCCGGGTGGCGACCTCGCGGCGCTCGGCGCGCATGCGGTCGTAGACCTGCACGATGACCTGGCTGTCGGTGGGCAGGTCGATCTGCTTGAGGCGGATATCGACGATCTGCATACCCAGCGACTTGGCGGCTTCGTTGATGCCCGGCAACTGGCGGTCGACGAACTGCGCACGGTTGCCCGAGACCAGCTCGGTCAGCGTGTTGGCGTTGATCTCGTTGCGCAACGAGTTCTTGATGATCGGCTCCAGGCGCAGGCTGGCGTCGTCCTCGCGGCCCTGGGTGGCGCGATAGAACGCGGCGGCGTCGCTGATGGTGACGATCGCGACGAAGTCGACGCTGACGTCCTTGCGCTCGGAGGTCAGCGAGCGCTCGGGCGAGAACGCGCTGGCGTTGAAGCGGCGGTCGAAGATCCGCGCCGACTCGATCAATGGGACCTTGAAGTGCAAACCCGGGCCGATATCGGTGCGGGCCACGCGGCCGAGGTTGAGCACCAGGGCGACCTGGCCTTCGCGGACCACGAACACCGAGCCCATCAGGCCCAGCAGCACGATGATCAGCAGCGGAATGACGAAATTCAGTCTCATCGGGAGCCTCCATCGCGCGGCGGGCGCGGCAGCTGGGAGGACCGCGCGGGCGCCTGGGCGGCCTCGCGGGTGGCCTCGACGGTCGGCGACAGCACCTCGGGCGGGACCAGCGACGGCGCGGCCTGGGACGAAGCCCCGCCACCGGCCATCGGGACGTAGATCAGCTGACGGCCATCGCCGCCGACCACGGTGCGGTTCTCGGCGAGCACCTGCTGCACGGTATCGAGCCACAGGCGCTTGCGGGTGACGTCGGGCGCCTTGGCGTACTCCTCGACCAGCAGCGAGAAGCGGGTCGCGTCACCGGTGGCGCGGGCGATCTCGGCGGTCTTGTAGCCTTCGGCCTGCGCGCGGATACGCGCGGCCTCACCGCGTGCCTCGGGCACGATCTTGGCGGCGTAGGCGCCGGCTTCCTTGACCAGCTGTTCGTTCATCTGCTGGGCGCTGTTGACCTCGTCGAAGGCCGGCTTGACCTCCTCGGGCGGACGCGCGTCCTGCAGGTTGAGCTCGGTGACCGCCAGGCCCGTCTGATAGCTGTTGAGCGAGGCCTGCAGCGATTCCTGCGCCGCGGTCGACAGCGGGCCACGGGCATTGAGCGCAGCGTCGAGGTTGGCACGGCCGATCTGCTCGCGCACCGCGCTGACCGCAGTTTGCTCGAGCATCTCGCGCGCATTGCGGGTGCCATAGAGATACTTGATCGGATCGCCGACCCGATACTGCACGTTGAACGAGACCACGACGATGTTCTCGTCGCGGGTCAGCACCGGCACGGTGTTGCTGTAGGACTGCACCGTGGTCGCATCGACCTTGGTCACGCGCTCGATCGGCCACGGCAGCTTGAAGTTCGGACCCGGGCCCATGACACGTGCGGCCTGGCCGAAACGCAGCACCACGCCACGCTGCTGTTCGCCGACCAGCACGAAGCAGTTGAGCAGCACGATGACGACCAGCGCGACCGCGAACCAGCGTAGCGGGTTGCCGCCACCGCCACCACCGAACAAACCGCGCAGTTGGTCGATCAGGCCGTCGAACGCACCGCCACCGCGACCACGGCGGCCGCCGTTACGGCGCGGCGGCCAGGGATTGCGGTCACCGCCGCCGGACCCGCGACGGTCCGGGGACTCGTTGTCCTTGTTCTTGCCGGGAATGTTCCAGGCCATGCCTGCTCCAATTTCGGGCGCGCAGCCTGCGTCGGCGACGGCGCGGGGATTGCATAGTCTAACCGGCTCCCGGGCTGCGGACGCCACGGCGCCAGCAGGAAACACGGTCGTCGATGTCGGAAAAACGCGGGGGGAAGATCGGGGAATGAGCGTGATGGGTGCGCTTGCGCGGGGCACACCCACGACCGGCGACCCAGATCAGATGGTGTCGGGGTCGTCGACAGGCAAGAGCGCGCGCAACGGCGCGCCCTCGGGTTGCGCGGCCAGGCGTGCGGCGTCGGCATGCGCCAGATCGACCTGTAGCCGCCAACCGCCGGCCTCCTCGGCCACTTCCTCGCGCACTGCCTCGAGCGCGTGCAGGCGCGCACGCAACCGGCCCGCCTCGGGCGGCAACGCCACGCTACCGACGATGCGGCGCATGCCCAAGCGGCGCGCCAGTGCCTGCGACAGCAGCTCCAGGCCGAGCCCGTCGCGCGCGGAGATCCACACCGCCTCGCGCACGGCATCGTCGGCGAGCGCCGCCGGATCCATGTCGTAGCGCGGCGTAGCGCCGTCGATACGGTCGATCTTGTTGAACACCAGCAACTGCGGCAGCTCACCGGCGCCGATCTCGCCGAGCACCGCATCGACCTGGGCGATGCGCTCGTTGCGCAATGGATCGGCGGCGTCGATGACGTGCAGCAGCAGATCGGCCTCGCGCGCCTCGCTCAACGTGGAGCGGAAGGCGGCGACGAGTTCGTGCGGCAGGTCGCGGACGAAGCCGACCGTGTCGGCGAGCACGATCGCACCGCCCGACAGGTCGACCCGGCGCACGGTCGGGTCCAGGGTCGCGAACAACTGGTCGGCCGCGTAGGCGTCCGCGCCGCTGAGCGTATTGAACAGCGTCGACTTGCCGGCGTTGGTGTAGCCGACCAGGGCGACACGCGGCAGTTCGCTGCGCACGCGCGCGCGGCGCATCTGGGTGCGCTGCACCTCGACCTTGCCCAGCCTGGCCTGCAACTGCTCGACCCGCTTCTGCAGCAGACGGCGGTCGGTCTCGAGCTGGGTCTCGCCCGGACCGCGCAGGCCGATCGAACCACCGCGCTGGCGCTCCAGGTGGGTCCAGCCGCGCACCAGGCGCGTGGCCATGTGGCGCAGCTGCGCCAGCTCGACCTGCAGCTTGCCTTCGTGGCTGCGCGCGCGCTGGGCGAAGATGTCGAGGATCAGCCCGGTGCGGTCGACCACGCGCCGCTCGAGCGCACGCTCGAGGTTGCGCTCCTGGCCGGGCGAGAGCCGGTGGTTAACCAGAATCAGGTCGGCGCCGCTGGCCTCGGCCGCGGCCTTGACCTCTTCCAGCTTGCCGCTGCCGATCAGCGTGGCCGCGTTGGGGCGGTCGATGCGCGCGGGGATCACCATCGCGACATGGGCACCGGCCGAGCGCGCGAGCTCGGAAAATTCCTCGAGCACGCCTTCGTCGGCCGGGCCGTGCGCGTGGGGCTGGATCAACAGCGCGTTTTCACCCTTTCGGGAGCGTTCGAACAAGCGGGGTCAGACCTCTGGGTTCATTCGGGTTGTTCGGCGGCGTCGTCGCCCGAACCGTTTGCAGACTCAACGAAACCGCCACCGGGAGCCACGCGCACGTTGCGCGCCGGCACCACGGTCGAGATCGCATGCTTGTAGACCATCTGGCTCACGGTGTTGCGCAGCAGCACCACGAATTGGTCGAACGACTCGATCGTGCCCTGCAGTTTGATGCCGTTGACGAGGTAAATCGAGACCGGTACGCGCTCTCGGCGCAGTGCGTTCAGGAAAGGATCCTGCAAGGACTGTCCCTTGGACATCGTGTTCCCCAGCTTGGTTATTGTTGTCGGGCGCTGGCCCGTCGACGCCACTCCCCGCGACGCGACCCGCCGATGTTACACAACCCTTGCCCCGCGCGTACGGGACGGTTCGTCTCGATCGGCCTGCCGGGGTCGCGCAGCACGGTTCAGCCGTCTCCGGCGCCTACCACGGGACGCACCGCCAATGCCTGGTCCACCGCGGCATCGAGCGCGGCGCGCTCGCGCACCGGGTCGAACCAGCGCACCTGGCTACGCCCACGCAGCCAGGTGAACTGGCGCTTGGCCAGCTGCCGGGTCGCAGCGATCGCGCGCTCGCGCATCGACGCCGCATCCCCCAGCCCGTCCAGGTACTCCCAAGCCTGGCGGTAGCCGACGGCGCGGATCGCCGGCAGCTCGAGCGGCGTGGGATGGGCGCGCAGTTGCGGCAAGGCTCGCAGCGCGCGGACCTCGTCGAGGAAGCCGGCCGCGAGCATCGCATCGAAACGTGCCGCGATCCGCGCATGCAGCTCGGTGCGCTCGGGCGGCGCGATCGCCAACTGCAGCACGCGCGCCGGAAACGGCGGCGCCTCGGACGGACGACGCTGCCAGTCGCTGATCGGCACGCCGCTCAGGCGATGCACTTCGAGCGCCCGCTGGATGCGCTGCGGATCGCCCGTCCCGATCCGCGCCGCGGCCTCCGGATCCACTGCCGCAAGCTGGGCATGCAACGCCGGCCAGCCAAGTGCGGCGGCCTGCGCGGTGATCTCCGCCCGCACGGCCGGGTCGGCGGCCGGCATCGGCGACAGGCCTTCGAGCAGCGCGGCAAAGTACAACCCGGTGCCACCGGCGAGGATCGGCAGCCGGCCGCGGGCGAGGATGTCCTCGATCGCGTGGCGGGCATCGACGGCGAACTCGGCCGCCGAATAGGTCTGCCACGGATCGCGCAGGTCGAGCATGTGGTGCGCGACGCGGGCGCGCTCGGCGGCATCGGGCTTGGCCGCGCCGATGTCCAGCCCGCGATACACCAGCGCCGAGTCGACGCTGACGATCTCGCCATTGAAGCGCTCGGCCAGGGCCAGCGCCAGCGCGGATTTGCCCGAGGCGGTCGGGCCCATCAGCGCGATCACCCAGGGCCGGGCGTCGCCGGCGTTCATCGCGTGCGGATGCGCACAGGCCTCACGCGTCGCCGCCGCGGCCCAGCACACTGTTGCGCCGCGCGTAGAGCAGGTAGACCAGGACGCCGAACACGTTCCAGGCCAGGAACCACAACTGCGTGCGCTGCGGCAGGCTCCAGAACAGGTAGGTGCAACCGAGGATCGCGATCGGGCCGATGACCCAGGCCAGCGGCGCACGGAACACGCGCGTGCGCTGCGGGTCGCGTACGCGCAGCACCAGCATGCATAGCGCGACCGCGGTGAACGCAGCCAGCGTGCCTGCATTGGCGAGCGCAGCGATCTCGTCCAAACGTGCCACGCCGGCGAGCGCGGCGACCAGCACTGCGGTGAACAGCGTGATCATCACCGGCGTACCGCGCCGGGCATCGACCTTGGACAGCGCGCGCGGCAGCAGGCCGTCGCGCGACATCACGAAGAAGACCCGGCTCTGACCGTAGAAGAACGCCAGCAGCACCGTCGGCAGCGCAACCACCGCCGCACCCGAGACGATGCCCGACGCGGCGCCCTGTCCCAACTCGCGCATGATCAGCGCCAGCGGCGCCGGGCTCTGCGCGAACAGTGTGTAGTGCATCGCGCCCACTGCTGCCAGCGCGACCAGCAGGTAGATCACCGTGCAGCCGACCATCGAACCGATGATGCCGATCGACAGATCGCGCTTGGGATTGCGGGTTTCCTCGGCCGCGGTGGAGATCGCATCGAAGCCGTAGAAGGCGAAGAAGATGATGGCCGCAGCCGCCATCACCCCACGCTCCACGCCATCGCCGCCCATGCTCTTGGCGAAACCGTGGGGCATGAACGGCTCGAGATTCGCGGCGTCGAAGTGCGGCAGCGCGATCGCGACGAACACCGCCAACGCGGCGACCTTGACCACGACCAGGATCGCGTTGAGCGTCGCGCTCTCCTTGGTTCCCACCACCAGCAGGCCGGCAACGGCGAAGGTGATCAGCACCGCCGGCAGGTTGATCATGCCGCCCGCGTGCGGCCCGACCGCGATCGCCTGCGGCACGGTCACGCCGATGCCGGTCAGGAACTCGACCACCGAGCCCGACCAGCCCACCGCGACCGCGCTCACGACCAGCGAGTACTCCAGGATCAGGCTCCAGCCGACGATCCAGGCGATGCCCTCGCCGAGCACCGCATAGCTGTAGGTGTAGGCACTGCCGGCGGCCGGCATCATCGTCGACATCTCGGCGTAGGCGAGCGCGGCGCAGGCGCAGACCACGCCGGCAACGAGGAACGACAGCAGCACTGCCGGGCCGGCGAGGTTCGCACCGACGCCGATCAGGGTGTAGATGCCCGTGCCCACGATCGCGCCGATGCCCAGCGCGACCAGGTGCGGCCAGCCGAGGGTGGGCACCAGCCGGCGTCCTTCCTCGTGCACGGTGATCAGATCGATGTTCTTGCGCCGCAACCAGGCCTGCATGCGGGAATCCCCACCCGAAACGAAGCGCACAGTGTGGGGCATCCCCCGCCCCATTGCGATGTGCGCTGCGGCAGCCGGTCGCAGCCACCTGCGACGCCGACCCGACGTCGCCAGCGACGCTCAGGCGTCGTCGGGCCACTGGATAGTCGGCGGTGCCGCAACCCGCGGACGCGGCACCGCCGCCACCGCAAGCCAGACCTGCAGCGCGTCGACGGTCGCCGCGACATCGTGCACGCGCAGCAGCCGGGCCCCGTTCTGGGCGGCGATCAGGTGGGCGGCCACCGACCCGGCGACGCGCTCGAACGCCACCTCGCGCCCGGTCAACTCTCCGATGCTGCGCTTGCGCGACAGGCCGGCCAGCACCGGCACGCCGAGTTCGCCCAAGCGCGCGAGCTGGGCCAGCAGCGCGAGATTGTGCGCGGTGGTCTTGCCGAAGCCGAAGCCCGGATCGACGACGATCCGGCGGCGCTCGATCCCGGCCATCTCGGCAGCGAAGATGCGCTCGGCCAAAAACCGGTGCACCTCGGCGACCACGTCGTCGTACTCGGGCGCATCCTGCATGCCGCGCGGCTCGCCGAGCATGTGCATCAGCACGACCGGCACGCCGAGCGCGGCGGCGGTCTCGAGCGCGCCTTCGCGGCGCAGCCCGTAGACATCGTTGATTAGGCCCGCACCGGCCTCGACCGCGGCGCGCATGACCTCGGGCTTGGAGGTGTCGATGCTGATCGGCAACGCGGTCTGCGCGACCAGTGCCTCGACCACTGGCAGCACCCGCCGCAGTTCCTCGTCGACCGGCACTTCGTCGGCACCGGGCCGGGTCGACTCGCCGCCGATGTCGAGCACGTCGGCGCCCGCCTCGGCCAGCCGCAGGCCATGCGCGATCGCGGCCTCCAACGTTGCATGCGCGCCGCCGTCGGAGAACGAATCGGGGGTGACATTGACGATGCCCATGACCCGCGGGCGGTCGAGCCGCAGGACGCGGCCGTTGCAGTCGAGCTGGGGAGCGGTGTCGAACATGGGGCGTCGGGACTCGGGGTGAGACGGGGCGTCGATTATCGGACGTCCGGCCTCGCAACGCCCCTCACGCAAAACGGCACCCGGTCGCCCGGGTGCCGCTGCGTTGAATCACATCCCGCGCGCCAGCCTGGCCCTCATGCCTGCTCGGCGGCCCCCCCGATCGGCTGCAGCGGCCGCTTGCCGCCGGTGTCGCCGTCGTCGCCCCCACCGCCGGGCGGGTTGGCCTTGCCCCAGCCCATCGGCGGCGGCGGATCGCGGCCTTCCATGATCGCGTCGATCTGCGGCACGTCGATGGTCTCGTACTCGAGCAGCAGCTTGGACATCGCGTGCAGCTTGTCGATGTTGCCGGTCAGGATCTCGCGGGTGCGGGCATAGGCCCGGTCCAGGATCTCGCGCACGACTTCGTCGATCTTGCGCGCGGTGTCGTCGGAGACGCTCTTGTGCTGGGTGACCGAACGGCCCAGGAACACCTCGTCGTCCTCTTCGCCGTAGGCGATCGGGCCCATGACGTCCGACAGGCCCCACTTGGTGACCATGTTGCGGGCGATCTTGGTCGCGCGCTCGATGTCGTTCGACGCGCCGGTGGTGACCTTGTCCTCGCCGAAGATCAGCTCCTCGGCGACGCGCCCGCCGTACAGCGAGCACAGCTGGGATTCGATCGCCACGCGGTTCATCGAGTACTTGTCGCCCTCGGGCAAGTACATGGTCACGCCCAGCGCGCGGCCGCGCGGAATGATCGTGACCTTGTAGACCGGGTCGTGCTCGGGCACCAGGCGGCCGACGATCGCGTGGCCGGCCTCGTGGTAGGCGGTGAGCGTCTTCTCGTCCTCGCTCATCGCCATCGAGCGGCGCTCGGCGCCCATCAGGATCTTGTCGCGCGCGCGATCGAAGTGGTCCATGCGGACCTCCTTGGCGTTCTCGCGCGCGGCAAACAACGCCGCCTCGTTGACCAGGTTCGCCAGATCCGCGCCGGAGAAGCCCGGCGTGCCGCGGGCCACCACCAGCGGCTGCACGTCTTCGTCGAGCGGGACCTTGCGCATGTGGACCTTGAGGATCTGTTCGCGGCCCTTGACGTCGGGCAGACCGACGACGACCTGGCGGTCGAAGCGGCCCGGACGCAGCAGCGCCGGGTCGAGCACGTCGGGCCGGTTGGTCGCGGCGACCACGATCACGCCCTCGCCGCCCTCGAACCCGTCCATCTCGACCAGCAACTGGTTGAGGGTCTGCTCGCGCTCGTCGTGACCGCCGCCCAGGCCGGCGCCGCGATGACGGCCGACCGCGTCGATCTCGTCGATGAAGATGATGCACGGCGCCTGCTTCTTGGCCTGCTCGAACATGTCGCGCACGCGCGAGGCGCCGACACCGACGAACATCTCGACGAAGTCGGAGCCGGAGATCGAGAAGAACGGCACCTTGGCCTCGCCGGCGATCGCCTTGGCGAGCAGCGTCTTGCCGGTGCCGGGGGGGCCGACCATCAGCACGCCGCGCGGAATCTTGCCGCCGAGTTTCTGAAACTTGGAGGGATCGCGCAGGAACTCGACCAGCTCGGACACTTCCTCCTTGGCCTCGTCGCAGCCGGCGACGTCGGCGAAGGTGACCTTGGTCTGCTCCTCGCTCAGCAGTTTGGCGCGCGACTTGCCGAAGGACATCGCGCCCTTGCCGCCGCCCTGCTGCATCTGCCGCATCATGAAGAACCAGAAGCCGATGATCAGCGCGACCGGCAGCAACTGGATCAGGATGTAACCCAGCGAGATGCCACTCGACGGCGGTGCCTGGTCGATCGCGACGTTGTGGTTCATCAGGTCGTCGATCATGCGGTCGTCGCGCCGCGGGGCGATCACCGTGCCCGTCTGCCCGCCCTTGGTCTTGAACGTGATGGTGCGCTCGTCCTCGGCGATCTTCACCGAGCCGATCTGGTCACGACGCACCTGCTCCATGAACTGCGAGTACTGGACGTCCTGGCCGCCGGCGGCACCGGTGCGCGGGCTGAAGCTCTGGAAGACCACCATCAACACGATGGCGACCACCACCCAGAGCAACAGATTCTTGACCAGATCGTTCATGTGATTGTTCGACTCTTCATTAGGTGGAGCGAGAAAACCGTCGCCACGCCGGCCGATGGTACTACGGCCATGTGGTGCCGCCGTTCATGGGCCCAAGCCCCGAAGCGGCGTCCGCTCAGCGCGGCCGCTTGCCCTGGGCCAGGGCGTAGACCTCGGGCGAACGCTGCCGGGAGGCGGCCGGCTTGCGGATCGAGAGTTTCTCGTACCGCTGCCGCAGGTCCTTCACGTAGGCGTCGAAATCGGTGCCCTGGAACAGCTTGATGAGGAAGGTGCCACCGGTGCGCAGGTGGTCGTCGGCGAATGCCATCGCCAGCTCGGCCAGGTGCATCGCCCGTGGCTGGTCGACAGCGTCGATACCGCTTTTGTTGGGGGCCATGTCCGACAACACAAGGTCCACCTGCTGCCCGCCAAGCGCGGCCTCGAGCGCGGCCAGCACCGCATCCTCGCGGAAATCGCCATGCAGGAACTCGACCCCGGCCAGCGACGGCATCTCCAGGATGTCGAGCGCGATCACCCGTCCGCTGTCGCCCAGGGCGTGCCGGACCCACTGCGACCAGCCGCCGGGCGCGGCGCCAAGGTCGACGACGACCATGCCCGGCTTGAGCAGCCGGCTGCGTTCGACCAGTTCCTCGAGCTTGTACGCCGCACGCGAGCGCAGCCCCTCGGCCTGCGCCTTCTTCACGTAGGGGTCGGAGAAATGTTCTTTCAGCCAGCGCTGGCTGCTTTTGCTGCGGGAGGCCATTGCCGGCTCGGTCGGGCTGAACGGAGGACGCGAACGGCCATGATATCCTGCGGGCCGTTTTCATTCCTGCGACCGGTTCATCCATGAGTAACGTCCTGACCGCTGCCCAGACCCGTTTTCTGCGCGGCCAGGCCCATGGCATCAAGGCCATGTTGCAGGTGGGCGGCAAAGGCATTACCGATGCCCTGGTCGCCGAGATCGATGCCGCGCTCGAGCATCACGAACTGATCAAGGTGAAGGTCGGGGCCGCCGACCGCGAGGCCCGCGACGCAATGATCGCCGAGCTGGCCGAACGCACGGACAGTGCGCTGGTCCAGCGCATCGGCCACGTCGCCGTGCTCTACCGGCAGAGCCGCGACCGTCGCCAGATCGTGCTGCCGCGGGCCTGAGCGCCCGGTCCGCCGATGCAGCTCAGCCTTGAAACGCCCGACTTCGACTACGTCCTGCGCGGCGCGGACGGCAGCAGCGCGCGGGTCAACGACCGCCAGCTGACCCGCAGCTTCATCGTCGCGCCGCGTGCGCTGGTCGAGGACTGGCCGGCCACCTCGGTGCGCACGCTGGACCTCGAGGCCCTCGCCCCGGTGCTGGCGCTCGAGCCCGAAGTGATCCTGCTGGGGACCGGCGCCGCCCAGGCCTTCCCGCCGGCCGCAACGATGGCCGCCTGCCTGTCGCGCGGCGTCGGCCTGGAAGCGATGACCAATGCCGCCGCGGCGCGCACCTTCAATGTGCTGGCCGGCGAAGGCCGGCGGGTGGTGGCGGCGTTCGTGCTGGAGGACGGCGCGTCGTGATCGCTGATTCGATGTCGGCGGCGCACCGCTGACGTCGACGCATCACGCCTTCACGCCTGCCCCTGTCGCCGGCTCATCGCGCCGGCAGATAGGACAACGGATCGACCGGCTTGCCGTTGTAGCGAATCTCGAAGTGCAGCATGTCGCGGGCGGCGCCGCTGCGGCCCATCTCGGCGATCTGCTGTCCGGCGCGGACGCGCTCGCCTTCGTTGACCCGTCGAGTGCGATTGTGGCCGTAGGCCGACAGCCACTGCTCGTCGTGCTTGACGATGATCAACTCGCCGTAGCCGACCAGACCCGAGCCGGAATAGACCACGACGCCATCGGCCGCCGCGCGGACCGGCTGTCCGCCGGTGCCGGCGATGTCGATGCCCTGCTTGGTGGGTTCGTTGGCGACGTAGCGCGCGATCAACTGCCCGTCGGTCGGCCACTGCCACTGGAACGGGCTGCGCGCCGGTGGCGGCGCGGGCGGCTGCGGCGCCGACTGGGTCGGCTGCACCGGCTGGCGCGTGCCGCCCGACGACGCGGCGACGGACCCGCCGCGTCCACCCGGATACAGGCGCAGCCGCTGGCCGGGATAGATGGTGTACGGCGGGGGGATGCTGTTCCAGGTCGCCAGGTCCAGGACGCTGATGCCGTTGTTTGACGCGATGCGGTACAGCGTGTCGCCACGCTGCACGACCACGCTCTGCCCCGGCTTCGGGGTCGAGGTGCGCGCCGCGCCACCCTCGCGCACCACCCGGCTGCTGCCGCAGCCGACGAGCAGCAAGGCCGTCAACACCAGTACCACGATCCTCATCGGCGAAACTCCATCCAGACCAGTCCGACTGCGACCAGGCCGACCATCAGCCAGCCTAGCCATTCGATGTAGCGCCGCAGGATCGGCTCCACACGCGGGCCGCCCCAGGCCATCAACCCGGCGACGAGGAAGAACCGCGCGCCGCGCCCCACCAGCGAGCCGGCGATGAACGGTAACAGCCCGACGCCAAGCGAACCCGACGCAATCGTGAATACCTTGTACGGAATCGGCGTGAAGGCAGCGAGGAAAACGAACACAAACCCATGGCGCAGAAACAGCGCCTGGATCTCCTCGAACGCCGGCTGCCAGCCCATGCGCACGATCCACGGCCAAACGAGATCCAGCGCGTAGTGGCCGATGACGTAGCCCAGCAGGCCGCCGACCACCGAACCGAGCGTGCACAGCAAGGCGTACCGCCACCACTTTCGGGGCTGGGCCAACGCCATCGGCGCGAGCATGACATCAGGCGGGATCGGGAAGACCACCGACTCGGCGGCGCTCATCGACGCGAGATAGCGCGGTGCATGACGATGCCGCGCCCAGGACAGCACGCGCTCGTAGAGCGCCTCGAACAACCGCATCAGTCGATGTATCCCGAAAGCAATGGCACGAACGCGACCGCGGCGACATCCTGCTGCACGAGTCGGCCATCGGCCTGCTTGTGCAGCACCAGCAACCGCTGCGCGCCCGCCGCGCCGACCGGCGCGACCAGCGTGCCGCCGTCGGCGAGCTGCGCGGTCAGCGCATCGACCAGCGCAGGGCCGGCCGCGGTGACCACGATGCCGTCGAACGGTCCGTTTTCAGGCCAGCCGATGCGACCGTCGTCGTGCTTGCTGCGGACATTGAGGCCGAGCGAGCGGAAGCGCTTGCGCGCCACGCGCAGCAACTCGCCGATGCGTTCGACCGTATGCACCTCGATGCCGAGCGCGGCGAGGATCGTGGCCTGGTAGCCCGACCCGGTGCCCACTTCGAGCACTTTGCGCGGCATGCCGTTGGCCAACAGGGCCTCGGTCATGCGGGCGACCACCCAGGGCTGGGAGATCGTCTGGCCATGCCCGATCGGCAGCGCGGTGTCTTCGTAGGCGCGGGTCGCCAACGCCTCGTCGACGAACAGGTGCCGGGGCACGGTGCGGATCGCATTGAGCACGCGCTCATCGGAAATCCCGCCGCCCGGATGCGCGCCATCGCGCAGGCGCTCGATCAGGCGGTCACGCACGCGCTGCGAGGTCATGCCCACGCCCAACGCCTCGGGTTGCAACCGCATGCGTGCCATCATGCCTGCGTCGCCCGGAGCCCGGCCTCCAGTCCGCCGACCCAGTTGGCGACATGCTCGAGCGCCTGGTACCGGGTGAGATCGACATGGATCGGGCTGATCGAGATATGCCGCGTGCGCACGGCATGGAAATCGGTACCGGGGCCGGCGTCCTGCTCCGGGCCGGCTGCACCGATCCACCAGAACGTCCGGCCGCGCGGGTCGACAATCGGCGTACAGCCCTCGGCGCGGTGGCGATTGCCCAGCCGCGTGACCTCGAAGCCTGCGAGGGCGTCCCAGGCGACATCGGGCACGTTGACGTTGAGGATGGTGTCGGCAGGCAGCGGATCGGCCTTGAGCCGGGCGACGATCTCGACCGCGGCGCGCGCAGCGGTCTCGTAGTACTGCCCATCGTGATTGGCCGTGACCAGCGACATCGCGACCGCCGGCAAGCCGCAGAAGCGGCCTTCCATCGCCGCGGCGACGGTGCCCGAATAGATGACGTCGTCACCAAGGTTGGCGGTGTTGTTGATGCCCGACACAACGATGTCGGGTTCGCGATCAAGGAGCCCGGTCATCGCCACATGCACGCAGTCGGTCGGCGTGCCGTGGACCCGCCAGGTCGCCTCGTCGAGCTGCACCACGCGCAGCGGCAGGTCGAGCGTGAGCGAGTTGCTGGCCCCGGACCGGTCGCGGTCGGGGGCGACGATCAGCACCTCGTGCCCCGCATCGCGCAGCCCCTGGGCGAGGATCCGGATGCCCGGTGCGTCGACGCCGTCGTCGTTGCTGACCAGTACGCGCATGAACGTTTCCGAAAGCCCCCTGCGGTTGGCGAAGCGGACATGATAACGGATGCGTCCTACGCGCCCCAGCTTGCGCGGGCGCACGATCCTGCGCATGACCGGCGTCCGCGCTACGCTGGCGCCATGAGCCGCAACCACGACGCGCCCGACGACGACGACGCCGCGCTGTTCCGCGCCGCTATCGGCGCGGTGCGCGAACTGCCCAGCGCGCCGCCACCACCACAGGCGCCCCGCCCGCGCCCGGCCACGCGCATGGCCGAGCGCGACGACGAGGAGGCGCGCAGCGAGTTCCGGCAGTTGCTCGATGGCCCGCTGCTGCAGGGCGGCGATGCAATGCAGTACCGCCGCGACGATGTGCCTGCACGCGTGCTGCGCCGGCTCGGCCGCGGCGAGTACGCGGCGCAGGAAGAGCTGGACCTGCATCACGCCGATACCGCGCAGGCGACCGCGTTGCTGCGGCTGTTCCTGCGCGACGCGATCGATGCCGGCGTGGGCTGCGTGCGCATCGTGCACGGCAAGGGCATGAATTCCTCGCCCGACGCACCGGTCATCAAGAATCTGGTCGACCGCCTGCTGCGTCAGCGCGGCGATGTGCTCGCGTTCCACAGTGCGCCGGGCGCGCAGGGCGGTACCGGCGCCGTGCTGGTGCTGCTGCGCCCGCGGCGCTGACCGGCCGGCAGACGCGGCAAACCGCCGAAACCGGGGTCAGAGTGCAATTTCGTCTCGCGAAATTGCACTCTGACCCCGGTTTTAGACCGCGGTTTTTCCGGTTTTGAGGGCCGCTGGGAAACGCCCATAAAGAAGGGCCGCAATCGCTTGCGGCCCTCCTCCGGTGCGACATTGCGCGGGCGTCAGTGCTTGACGCCCGTGCGCCGGCCTTCGCCGCCGTTCTTGGGCACCACCTTCGAACGTGCCTTCTTCGGTTCGGCCTTGGCCGAGGGCGGCGGCGGCAACGGCCGCTCCAGCGCCAGGTCGAGCACCTCGTCGATGTACTTCACCGGCACGATCTTCATGCCCTGGGTGACGTTCTTCGGAATGTCGGCCAGGTCCTTGCGGTTCTCTTCGGGGATGATCACGGTCTTGATGCCGCCACGCAGCGCCGCGAGCAGCTTCTCCTTCAGACCGCCGATCGCGGTCACACGGCCACGCAGGGTGATCTCACCGGTCATCGCCACGTCCGCGCGCACCGGGATGCGCGTGAGCAACGAGACCAGCGTCGTCGCCATCGCGATGCCGGCACTGGGACCGTCCTTGGGCGTCGCGCCGTCGGGCACGTGCACATGGATGTCGTGCTTCTGCAGCGTGTCGAGCTCCAGGCCGAACCGCTCGGCCCGCGCCCGCACTACCGACATCGCGGCCGAGGCCGATTCCTTCATCACATCGCCCAGCTGGCCGGTCAGCGTCAGCTGTCCCTTGCCCGGCACCTGCGTGGCCTCGATCTGCAGCAGGTCGCCGCCGACCTCGGTCCAGGCCAGGCCGGTGACCAGGCCGACCTCGTTGTCCTGCTCGGCACGACCGAAATCGAAACGCTGCACGCCCAGGTACTTGTCGAGATTCTTCTCGGTGACCTTGACCGTCTTGATCGCCTTTGCGCCCTTGCCCTTGGTCTGGACCGGACCTGCCAGCGCGATCTCCTTGACCACCTTGCGGCAGACCTTGGCGATCTCGCGCTCGAGATTGCGCACGCCCGACTCGCGCGTGTAGTAGCGCACGATGTCGCGGATCGCGCTTTCGGAGATCGTCAGTTCGGCCGCCTTCAGGCCATTGGCCTTGAGCTGCTTGGGCAGCAGGTAGCGCGTGGCGATGTTGAGCTTCTCGTCCTCGGTGTAGCCCGGGATGCGGATGACCTCCATGCGGTCGAGCAAGGGGCCGGGGATGTTGAGCGAGTTGGACGTGGCGACGAACATCACCTCCGACAGGTCGAGATCGACCTCCAGGTAGTGGTCGTTGAAGGTGTGGTTCTGCTCCGGATCGAGCACTTCCAGCAGCGCCGAGGCCGGGTCGCCGCGGAAGTCCATCGACATCTTGTCGATCTCGTCGAGCAGGAACAGCGGATTCTTGGTGCCGACCTTGTTGAGGCTCTGCACGATGCGGCCCGGCATCGAGCCGACGTAGGTCCGGCGATGGCCGCGGATCTCGGCCTCGTCGCGCACACCACCCAGCGCCATGCGTGTGAACTTGCGATTGGTCGCCTTGGCGATCGACTGGCCAAGCGAGGTCTTGCCCACGCCGGGCGGGCCGACCAGGCACAGGATCGCGCCCTTCATCTGCTTGACGCGCGTCTGCACGGCCAGGTACTCGAGGATGCGCTCCTTGACCTTCTCCAGGCCGTAATGGTCGGCGTCGAGCGTGTCCTGGGCGGCCTTGAGATCCTTGCGGACCTTGCTGCGCTTCTTCCACGGCACGCCGAGCAGCCAGTCGAGATAGTTGCGCACGACCGAGGCTTCGGCCGACATCGGCGGCATCTGCTTGAGCTTGTTGAACTCGGCGCGGGCCTTGGTCTCCACCGGCTTGGGCATGCCGGCCGAGGCGATCTTGCGGGCGAGCTCCTCGATGTCGTTGGGCGCGTCGTCGATCTCACCCAGCTCCTTCTGGATCGCCTTCATCTGCTCGTTGAGGTAGTACTCGCGCTGCGACTTCTCCATCTGCGACTTCACGCGGCCGCGGATGCGCTTTTCCATCTGCTGCACATCGATCTCGCCATCGACGAAGCCGACCAGCAGCTCCAGGCGGTCAGCGGTATCGGCCGATTCGAGCAGCCGCTGCTTGTCGGCCAGGCGCACGCCCAGATGCGCGGCGATCGTGTCGGCCAGGCGGCCGGGCTCGTCGATGCCGGCCAGCGTCTGCAGCAACTCGGGCGGCAGCTTGCGATTGGTCTTGACGTACTGCTCGAACAGGCCCATCAACGAGCGCGCGATCGCCTCGACTTCGCGCGGCTCGCGCGACTCGACGGCATTGAGCGGCACGCCGGTGCCCAGCAGTGCGCCCTCGTGTTCGCGGATGTCGCGCAGCGAGACGCGCTCGGTGCCTTCGACCAACACCTTGATGGTGCCGTCGGGCAGCTTGAGCAGCTGCAGGACCTGGGCGAGCGTGCCCACCTGGTAGAGGTCGTCGGCGCCCGGGTCGTCGATGTCGGCGGACTTTTGCGCGACCAGCAGGATGCGCTTGTCGGCCTCCATCGCCACATCGAGCGCGCGGATCGACTTGTCGCGGCCGACGAACAGCGGGATCACCATGTGCGGGAACACGACGACGTCGCGCAACGGCAGGACCGGGAGATCGTAAGTGTCGGGAGTGGCGCGTGAGCTCATGGGGGGTTCCTTGAAAGATCGCGTCCGGCCGGCGGCGCCGGCCCGGCGGCCGGACGAGGCCGCCTGGGGCCAGTCGTTTATGGGGCGCGCGGGCGCCGGATGCAAGCGGGGCGCCCGGTCCCACGCGAAAGCGCCGCGATCGGTCCGATCGCGGCGCGTCGTGGCGGCCTTGGGGCGGGCCCTGCAGCTGAACGGCGCGGGGCCCGGAACGTTTCGTTCCGGGCGCTGCGGTCACTCGCCCGAGGAGGCGACCTTCTGCTCGGTGACCGGGGTCTCGTAGATCAGGTACGGCTCGGACTTGTGCTCGATGACCGATTCGTCGACCACGACCTTGCTGACATTCTCCAGCGACGGCAGCTCATACATCGTGTCGAGCAGTACCGATTCGACGATCGTGCGCAGGCCACGGGCGCCGGTCTTGCGCTTGATCGCCTTCTTGGCGATCGCCGACAGCGCGTCGGGCCGGAACTCCAGCTCGACGCCTTCCATCTCGAACAGCTTGCGGAACTGCTTGCTGATCGCATTCTTGGGTTCGGTCAGGATCTGGATCAGCGCCGGCTCGTCCAGTTCCTCGAGCGTGGCGACCACCGGCAGGCGGCCGACGAACTCGGGGATCAGGCCGAACTTGATCAGATCCTCAGGCTCAACGTCGGCCAGCACCTTGCCGGTGTCGGCCTTGCGCTCGGAACTCTTGAGCTTGGCGCCGAAGCCGATGCCGCCGGCCTCGGTCGAACGCTGCTGGATCACCTTGTCCAGGCCGGCGAACGCGCCGCCGACGATGAACAGGATATTCTTGGTGTCGACCTGCAGGAATTCCTGCTGCGGATGCTTGCGACCGCCCTGCGGCGGCACGCTGGCGACCGTGCCCTCGATCAGCTTGAGCAGCGCCTGCTGCACGCCCTCGCCCGACACGTCGCGGGTGATCGACGGGTTCTCGCTCTTGCGCGAGATCTTGTCGATCTCGTCGATGTAGACGATGCCCTGCTGCGCCTTTTCGGCGTCGTAGTCGCACTTCTGCAGCAGCTTCTGGATGATGTTCTCGACGTCCTCGCCGACATAGCCGGCCTCGGTGAGCGTCGTCGCATCGGCGATCGTGAACGGCACGTTGAGCAGGCGCGCCAGCGTCTCGGCCAGCAGCGTCTTGCCCGAACCGGTCGGACCGATCAGCAGGATGTTCGACTTGGCCAGTTCGACCTCGTCGTTCTTGCTGCGGCTCTCGATGCGCTTGTAGTGGTTGTACACGGCCACGGCGAGCGTCTTCTTCGCGCGCTTCTGGCCGATCACGTACTGGTCGAGCACCTCGAGGATCTCGCGCGGCTTGGGCAGCGAACTGCGCGCCGACTGCGCCTTCTCCTCGAGCTCCTCGCGGATGATGTCGTTGCAGAGCTCGACGCACTCATCGCAGATGAACACGCTGGGGCCCGCAATCAGCTTGCGCACCTCGTGCTGGCTCTTTCCGCAGAAGGAGCAGTAGAGGATCTTGTTGCTGTCGCCGGAACGACCCTGACGGTCTTCGCTCATGCCTTCGCCAAATCAGTATTGCGGTTACGTTTCGAGAATAGCACAGCGTCCGGCACCGCCCTCATGGGCGGTCCCGGCGCTCGCATGCCTGATGAATCAATGACTTGGAACGTCAGGCAGGGGTGATCGTCTCGTCGGGACGGCGCTCGAGCACCTGGTCGACCAGGCCATACTCGCGTGCGGCCTGTGCGCTCTTGAAGTTGTCGCGCTCGGTGTCGCGCGCGATCGTCTCGAACGGCTGGCCGGTGTGCTGAGCCATGATCTCGTTCAGACGCTGCTTCATCGACAGGATCTCCTTGGCATGGATATCGATGTCGGTGGCCTGGCCCTGAAAGCCGCCCAGCGGCTGGTGGATCATCACGCGCGAGTTCGGCAGCGCATAGCGCTTGCCCGCCGCGCCCGAAGCCAGCAGCAATGCGCCCATGCTGGCCGCCTGGCCGACGCAGATCGTGCTCACGTCCGGCTTGATGAACTGCATGGTGTCGTAGATCGCCATGCCGGCGGTGACCACGCCACCGGGCGAGTTGATGTACAGGTTGATGTCCTTCTCGGGGTTCTCCGCCTCGAGGAACAGCAACTGGGCCACGATCACGTTGGCCATGTGGTCGTCGATGCCGCCGACCAGGAAGATCACGCGCTCCTTCAACAGGCGCGAGTAGATGTCGTACGCGCGTTCGCCGCGGCTGGTCTGTTCGACCACCATCGGCACCAGGTTGAGGGCTTTGGTTTCGATGCTCATCAATCGTTCCGTGTCGGAGGGACGTCCGGCCCCGTTGGGCCGGACGGACGGACGCTGCTTACCCCTGCGGGGCGATGGCGTCCTGGAAGGACAGCGGCTGCTCGGTGTGCTGGGCGCGCTCGGCGATCCAGTCGATCACCTGCTCTTCCATCACGCGGTTCTGCAGCCCCGACATCAGCTGGGGGTCGTTGCGGTACATCTCAATGACCTGCTGCGGCTCCTCGTAGGTCGAGGCGATCAGACGCATGGTCTCGTTCACGCGCTTGGGGTCGAGCTTGAGCTCGTTGCGGCGGGCGACCTCGCCCACCAGCAGCCCGACCAGCACGCGCTTGCGCGCCGGCTCCATGAAGCCGGTGTGCGCGTCCTCGCCCACATTCGGGTTCTGGCCGTTGCGACGGGCCTGCTCGACGGTCTGGCGCAGCAGCGACCAGGCCTCGGCCTCGACCAGCTTGGGCGGCAGTTCGACATGCGCGAACGCGGCGACCAGCTGCTCGCCGACCTCGCGGCGCAGACGGTTCATCAGCGCGCCCTTGAGCTCGCGCTCCAGGTTGCTGCGGATCTCGGTGCGGAACTGGTCCATCTCGCCGCTCTTGACGCCGAAGCTGCGGATGAACGCTGCATCGACCTCAGGCAGCTGCTGCTCGGAGACCTGCTCGATCTTGACGTGCACGGTGGCCTGCTTGCCGGCCAGCTGCGGCACGCGCCAGTCCTGCGGGAAGCTGACTTCGATCGTCTTTTCCTCGCCCTTCGACAGGCCGACCAGCGCCTCCTCGATCTGCGGGAACATCGCACCCGAACCGAGCACGGTGACGCCCCGCTCGGCGCCCTCGGCCGGCAGGCGCTCGTCGCCGATCTGCGACCAGGTCTCGACATCGACCGCGTCGCCGGTCTGCGCGCCGCGCGTGACCGCGCTCCAGCTGCGGCGCTGCAGGCGCAGGTTCTCGATCATGCGATCGATGTCGTCCTCGGCCACCTCGGCGGTGTGCCGCACGACCTGGAGCTTCTCCAGTTCGATGTCACCGAAATCGGGCACGACCTCGAACGTGGCAGTGAACGCCAGTTCGCCCTCGTCCGCGGCTTCGGACGGCGCGATCTGCGGCTGGCCGGCCAGACGCAGCGCGTTCTCGCGCACGCCCTGATCGAAGCCTTCGCGCAGCAGCCCGTCCAGGACCTCGGCACGGACCTGCTCGCCGAACCGCTGCTCGACGACCTTGGCCGGCACCTTGCCAGGCCGGAAGCCCTTGAGCCGCGTGGTCCGCGCGATCTCGCGCAGACGGCCAGCGACCTGGGTCTCCAGGCGTTCGGATGGCACACGGAACGTCATCCGGCGTTCCAGGGTGCCCAGCGATTCGACCGAAACTTGCATATCCACTCCTGCGCTGCGGACGGCGCCGCACGACTCTGACTTGTTGGGAAATTGGTTCCGACGGCGGCCAGCCGCACGACCTGCGCGGCTGGCGACGGAACGGCGTAGTTTGGCCGATTCGGGGGCTGGCCGCCACCGGGCGGCGCGTCGGGGTGTGCGCCGGGCGGCCTGAAGGCGGCCAGGGCCCGGCCGGGGCGGGTGCGGCGCTGGGTGACGTCACTGGGGAAGCCTCGAACAGCCCGCGGCGTCACGACCCGGGCGCGCGACGGCGCGCCAGCCAGGACCGGCGCTTTGAGTTCCACCTGGCGTGGTGCGAAAGGCGGGACTCGAACCCGCACGCCTTGCGGCACTGGTACCTAAAACCAGGGCGTCTACCAATTCCGCCACTTTCGCTTCGTGCCCGCCTGGCGGACGGCGGCATCGTAGTCGATCGCAGCCTCCGCGCCCATCCCACCCTTCTCCAGCCATGCGCGCTGCGCGTGGCCGGGCCTGCGCAGCAGGCGAACCGCAGGTTCGAACCCTGCGGCCAAGCCCAAAACGAAAAATGCCCGGCGATGCCGGGCGTCTTTCGTAACTGGCGGGCCGTCAAGGGTGAGCCCGGGCGGCTCGCGAACCACTGGTTCGCGCCCGGGCGAACGCCATGCGCGCTGCGCATGGCCGGACCTGCGCAGCAGGCGAACCGCAGGTTCGAATCCCGCAGCCAAGCCCAAAACGAAAAACGCCCGGCGGTGCCGGGCGTCTTTCGTAACTGGCGGGCCGTCAAGGGTGAGCCCGGGCGGCTCGCGAACCACTGGTTCGCGCCCGGGCGAACGCCATGCGCGCTGCGCATGGCCGGGCCTGCGCAGCAGGCGAACCGCAGGTTCGAATCCCGCAGCCAAGCCCAAAACGAAAAACGCCCGGCACTGCCGGGCGTCTTTCGTAACCGGTGGGCCGCCCGGGCGGCTCGCGAACCACTGGTTCGCGCCCGGGCGAACGCCATGCGCGCTGCGCATGGCCGGACCTGCGCAGCAGGCGAACCGCAGGTTCGAATCCTGCGGCCAAGCCCAAAACGAAAAACGCCCGGCGGTGCCGGGCGTCTTTCGTAACTGGTGGGCCGTCAAGGATTCGAACCTTGGACCTATTGATTAAGAGTCAACTGCTCTACCAACTGAGCTAACGGCCCGATGAAGCGGGCGCGCATTGTAATACCGCCTTGCGCGCCGATGCAACACCGAAGGGGCATCGCATCTTGAAACGGTGGGGTGGCTGAGGGGATTCGAACCCCCGACCACTGGAATCACAATCCAGTACTCTAACCAACTGAGCTACAGCCACCACAGATCCGCATCGCCTGCCGACCCAAGGGTCGCCCGGCGGCCGCGCATTCTATCCCGAAACGCATGGCAAACGACATGCTTTCGAAACGGCCCGCGCGGCGGGCGCGCATTGTAGCGCGGCACCGGCCGAAATGGCAGCGCATCGTGTGCGATGTGCGCATGCGCGCCGCGCCACGAATGCGCGTGGTGCCCGCCCAGGCGTCGGTCTGCTCACACGCCTCCCACGCATGCGCGGCAATAACCCCGCCAGACCGCAACCGGCCGCCCTCGCCGGCCCGCCATGCTTCGGGACAGACCCGCCGATGACCGCAACGCCTGCCCTGCTCATCCTCGACATGATCAGCACCTTCGACTTTCCTCGTGGCGCGCCGCTGCGCCGCGCCGCGATCGACATCGCGCCCAGGCTGGCCCGGTTGAAGCGGCGCGTGCACGAACAAGGTGGCCTGTGCCTGTATGCCAACGACAACACCGGCGCCTGGCGCTCGGACTTCGCAGCGCTGGTCACGTTGGCACGGGCCTCGAAAGCCGAACCGATCCTCGACCACCTCGAACCGCAGCCCGACGACGCGCTGATCCTCAAGCCGCGCCATTCGGCGTTTCACCAGACGGCCCTGCACTTCATCCTGGAAAGCCGCAGGATCCGCCGACTCCTGGTCACCGGCGTGTCGACCGAGGCCTGCGTGCTCGCCACCGCGCTGGATGCGCGCATGCTGGAGATTGATGTGGCGGTCGTGGCGGACTGCGTCGCCGCGAGCAGCGCGCAACGTCACCGGGATGGGCTCTCGGTGCTGCGGCATTGCGATTTTCCCGTCGTGCGCGCGAGCGCCGCACTGTCCGTCTTCGACCGCGGCTAGGCTAACGCACAGCGAGGGCCTCATGAGTGCCCTCACGCTTCGCGCTGCGCATGCAAACTTGTCACGCCCATTCAGCGATGTCGCCGCGATGCTCACGGCCTGATCGCGAACCCGACTGCCATGTTGCGGGACCTTCTTCACCGTGGTCGCACATGCCTCATCGGAATCTCGACACGCTGTTTGCCGCATGGGAAGGCGAACTTGTATTGCTCCTTGAGGCGAAGCCCGGGATCGAAGAGTTCTGGCAGCACTGGCACGAGCGTGAAGCGGTGATCGAACGACTGGTCACGCCCGAACTCGCCACCTTTGCGGACGCCGCATTCGGCCGGTTGCTGAGGCTGGCCGAGGCGCACGGCTATGGCCGTCGCCCCCGTCGCACGGCCAAGGATCAGACCCCAGATGCGGCAGCGACGCCTCCTGCACCCAACGCCCATTCGAAGCGCTAAGGCGTGCCTGGCGGACTACACGACACGCGGCAATCGCGCAATCACGACGCGCGGCATTGCGACGCCGGGCACGCACGCAACTGGCGTCATGCCATCACATGTGCTTTGCACGTGCGCGCCCGGCACCGTGCCGCACCGCACTGGCATCGGCGGTTCACCTTTGCAGACCTTGCGCCTCACGACGCCTGTCGCCTCACGCACCCCCGACGACGCGATCCTTAAACAGAGCGTCCCGTTCCCCAAAGGAGAGATTGCAATGGCAGTCAAGACGCTCGAAGAGTTGTTCATCCACGAACTCTCGGACACCCATTCGGCCGAACGCCAGATGGCGAAGGCGCTGCCGCGCCTGGCCCGTGCGGCCGACAATCCGAAGCTGGCGGCGGCGTTCGAAGCGCATCTGGAAGAAACCAACCTGCAGATCGAGCGCCTCGACCGCGTGGTCGAGTTGCTGGACACGCGCCTGAAGCGCATCAAGTGCGCAGCGATGGAAGGCCTGGTCGAAGAGAGCAAGGAAGTCATCGACTCGATCGACAAAGGCCCGCTGCGCGACGCTGCGCTGATCGGTGGTGCGCAGAAGGTCGAGCATTACGAGATCGCGTCCTACGGCACGCTGTGTGCGCTCGCCAAGCAGCTCGGGTACACCGACGCGGTCAAGCTGCTGCAGGAGACGCTGGCCGAGGAGAAGGCCACCGACGAGAAGCTGACGCTGCTGGCCGAACAGGGCGGCAACCAGGCTGCGGCCGAGAACGCCTGACCGTGGCGACGGGCCGGGCGCAACGCCCGGCCCGATGCGGCGCGCGCTTCGCTGCACGCGCCGCCACAGGCCTGACGACCGGAACGTCCGATCAGGCGCCTGAATTGTCAGGAGATTTTTCAGGAGGGGCGGCGGCAGCTGCCGCAAGCCATTGATGCAATGGCGCGCCCGACAGGAATCGAACCTGTAACCCCCGACTTAGAAGGTCGGTGCTCTATCCGGTTGAGCTACGGGCGCCCGCGGGACACGCTGCGACCGGGCTCGCCGTGTGGTCGGGGTAGAGGGATTCGAACCCCCGACATCCTGCTCCCAAAGCAGGCGCGCTACCAGACTGCGCTATACCCCGCCGGAATCGAGCGGTCGAATCGCCCGCCGGCAGGCCGGAGGACCCGGGCATTGTCGGAAGGCGCAGCCGCGCTGTCAACGCGCCGCTCTGGCGCCGCGGTGTATCCTGCCCGGCGATTCAACATGAACCACCAGGGGCTTATTCGATGCGCAGCGGCAATCCCACTCTTCAGGAATCGACGTTCCTCGACCTCGCCAGCGGCAGCGTCGTCACCCGCGACGGCGAGGCGATGACGCTCAACGGGACGGTCAACAAGACCGGCTTGCTGCTCCTGCTCGCGGTCCTGACGGCCGCCTTCGCCTGGACGCAGGCAATCGGCCCGGACGGCACGCCCACCGCCAGCTTCGGGCTGTATGCCTGGGGCGGCGCGATCGGCGGCCTGATTCTGGCCCTGGTCACGGTATTCAAGAAGACCTGGGCGCCGGTCACCGCGCCGATGTACGCGCTGGTCGAAGGCTGCTTTCTCGGCGCGATCTCGGCGATGTTCGAGGCGCGCTTCCCGGGCATCGTGATGCAGGCGGTGATGCTGACCTTCGGCACGCTGTTCGCGCTGCTGGCGGTGTATCGCAGCGGTCTGATCAAGGCGACCGAGAACTTCAAGCTCGGCGTGGCCGCCGCCACTGGCGGCATCTTCCTGGTCTACCTGGCGACGATCGTGCTGGGCCTGTTCAATATCCAGGTGCCGCTGATCCACGAATCGGGCCTGATCGGCATCGGTTTCAGCCTGTTCGTGGTCGTGGTCGCGGCGCTGAACCTGGTGCTGGATTTCGACTTCATCGAGACCGGCGTCGAGCACGGCGCGCCCAAGTACATGGAGTGGTACGGCGCGTTCGGCCTGATGGTCACGCTGGTGTGGCTGTACGTCGAGTTCCTGCGCCTGCTGGCGAAGCTGCAGTCGCGCGACTGAGCCGCCGCGCCGGGGATCCCATCTTCCGGACCAGAGACGACAAGGGCGCCGAGTGGCGCCCTTGTCGTGTGGACTGGCCAGTGGCCTCAGAGGCGCGAGGCGATCGCCTGCGCAAAGCCCATCGTGGTGCCGGTGCCGCCCAGGTCCGGGGTCACGCCGTCCTTCGCGTCGAGCGTGGCGACGATCGCGCCGCGCAGCCGCTGCGCCTGCTCGGGCAGCGCCAGGTGGTCGAGCATCTGCGCGGCCGCCAGCAGCAGCGCGCAGGGATTGGCCACACCCTTGCCGGCAATGTCCGGCGCCGAGCCGTGCACGGCCTCGAAGATCGCCGCGTCCTTGCCGATGTTGGCGCCCGGGGCCAGGCCCAGGCCGCCGACCAGACCGGCGCACAGGTCGGAGATGATGTCGCCGAACAGGTTCGTGGTCACGATGATGTCGAACTGCTCGGGGCGCATCACCAGCTGCATGCAGGTGTTGTCGACGATCATCTCGTTGGCCTCGATCTCCGGATAGTCGGCCGCGACCTCACGGGCGACCTTCAGGAACAGGCCCGAGGTGCTCTTGAGGATATTGGCCTTGTGGACGATCGTGACCTTCTTGCGGCCGGTCTTGCGCGCCAGGTCGAACGCGTAGCGCACGATGCGCTCCGAGCCCTTGCGGGTGATGCGGGTGATCGACACCGCTGTCTCGCCGTCGGCCGACACTTCCTGGCCTTCGCTGATGTACGAGCCTTCGGTGTTCTCGCGGATCGTGATCAGGTCGACGCCGCTGGCAAAGCGCGAGCGGGTGTTGGGGAACGAAGTCGCCGGGCGGACGTTGGCATAGAGATCGAACTGGCGACGCAGTTCGACGTTGATCGAGCTGAAGCCGCCGCCCACCGGCGTGGTCAGCGGGCTCTTGAGCGCGACCGCGTTGCGGCGGATCGATTCGAGCGTCGCGGCCGGCAGCAGTTCGCCGTGCTTGTCGAGCGCCATCAGGCCGGCGTCGGCATCCTCGTACTTGAGACCCAGTTGCATCGCGTCGAGCACGTGCAGCGTGGCATCCATGATTTCCGGGCCGATACCGTCGCCGCGGATAACCGTAATCGTGTGCGTCATGTCGGGGGGAGGTCCCTGCGCAGGGGACGCCGCGCTGCGCGCGGCGCCAGGGTGAAATGAAGGAAGAAAACCGCCGTATTATGCCCGATGCGCCCAGACGGCCCCAAACCGGGGCTCGCACGCGCGCGGCACTTGGCGGGCTCAGCCGTGGTCGTGGCCGGCAGGCGCGGTGGCCTCGCCCTGCTCCAGCCGGTCGAGGAAATCGACCGCCCGGCGCAAGTGCGGGATGACGATGCTGCCGCCCACGACCAGGCCCACCGAGAATGTCTCGAACAGTTCCTCGCGGCTCGCACCGGCGTCCTTGCACTGGGCGACGTGGTAGCTGATGCAGTCGTCGCAGCGCAGGACCAGCGAGGCCACCAGCCCCAGCAATTCCTTGGTCTTCACGTCGAGCGCGCCGGCCTGGTAGGTCTGGGTATCGAGCGCGAAGAAGCGCCGCACCACCTGGTTGGGCTCGGCGAGGATGCGCTCGTTCATGCGCTTGCGGAACGCAGTGAACTCGGCGAGCCGGTCGCCCTCGCCTTCGGTCTGGGCGCTGCTCACGAAGCCGCGCCCTCGACCAGCGGCAGGAAGCCGCCCTTGCGGTGCAACGCCATCATGTCGTCGTAGCCGCCGACGTGGGTCTGGCCGACGAAGATCTGCGGCACGCTGGTGCGCCGCGCACGTTCGACCATGCGCTGGCGCTCGTCGGCATCCAGGTCCACGCGCACTTCGCGCCACGACAGGCCCTGGCTCTTGAGGAAGTTCTTGGCGGCCGCGCAGTAGCCGCAGATCGCGCTGGTGTACATGACGATCTCCGGCGCCGCCGGGTCGGGGGATGGGCTGATCAAGTCGGTCTCCGGGGAAACTTGTGCGGTCATTGTCGGTCAAACCCGGGTCATGGGGCGATGATGTCGCGACCGCGGCGTGCCGCCGGCTTAACATGGGATTCACGCCTGTGCCTGAGCCCGCCGGCATGCTGGTTGCGCGGCCCCCGCCCATCCGACTTCGAGCCGATGCCCACGATCCGACTCCACTGCTCTCCTTTCCGCATTCGACTGCTGCCGTCGGCGGTCGCCCTGGCACTGGTCGCAGCGTCGGTCGGTGCGCCGGCCCAGGACACCCGGCTGCCGGACATCGGCTCGTCGGCCGGCACGGTGCTTAGCCCCGCCAAGCAATCGGAATACGGGCAGATGCTGCTGGCGCAGCTGCGGCACTACAACTACGTGCTCGAAGACCCCCTGGTCGAGAACTGGCTGCGTGCCACCGGCACGCGGCTGGCGGCCTCGAGCGACCGGCCGCAGCAGCCTTTCACCTTCTTCATGATGCGCGACCGCAGCATCAACGCCTTCGCCACACTTGGCGGCTACATCGGCATGAACGCCGGCCTGGTGCTGGCGGCCGAGAGCGAGGACGAAGTGGCCGCGGTGCTGGCGCACGAGGTCGCGCACGTGACCCAATCGCACGTGCTGCGCGGAGTCGAGCGCGCCCAGCGCGACCAGGTGCCGATGTTGCTGGCGATGCTCGGCGCGATCGCGGTGGCCTCGCAGAGCAGCAGCAGTTCCTCCGACGATGCCGCGATGGCGGTGCTGGCCGGCGCCCAGGGCCTGGCCCTGCAGCGCCAGATCGACTACACCCGCTCCAACGAGTCGGAGGCCGACCGGCTCGGCATCCGCACCCTGGCGCGCAGCGGCTACGACCCCGAGGCGATGGCCTCGATGTTCGAGCGCATGCAGGCGGTCTCGCGCACCAATCAGGGGGGAGAACGCGAGCGGCTGCCCGACTATCTCAAGACCCACCCGGTGACCACGACCCGCATCAGCGAGGCGCGCGACCGCGCCGAGCGCATGGCCCGCGATACGGTCCAGGTCACCACCACGACGCCGCAGGGCTCGCGCGTGGAGCGCGTGCCGGTGGACGGCGCGCCGGAGGCGCCGCTGCGCGCACTCGACAACCCGTTGCTGCCGGCCGCCCTGCGCCTGCCGCCCGGTGCCACCGGCGGCACCGATCCGGTGCAGTTCGGCTGGGCGCGCGAGCGGCTGCGCGTGCTCAGCGCCAATACGCCGGCGCAGGCGATCCGCGAGTACGAGGCGATGCGCCGCAGCGGCAGCCTGACCGATGCCCAGCGCTATGGGCTGGCCTTTGCCCGCCTGCGCGCCAACGAGGCCGAGGTCGCCGCGCGCGAGCTGTCAGCGCTGCTCGACGCCTATCCCGGCGATGTCTGGCTGTCGCTGGGCATGGCCGAGGCCGATGCGCGCGCGGGCCGCGCCGCGGCCGCCGACCGGCGCCTGGAGGCGCTGGTGGAGCGGATGCCGCGCAATCCGGCGGTCGTGCTGAGCTATGCGACGCTGCTGCTCGAGCGCGACTCGGCCGAGTCCGGGCGCCGCGCCCAGGCGCTGCTGCGGCCGCTGCTCAACGGCTCGAGCGAAGACCCCGCGTTCCAGCGTGCGTTCGCCCGCGCCAGCGAGATGGCCGGCGACCCGGTGCGGGCGGGCGAAGCCTGGGCCGAGGCGGCGTTCCTGGGGGGCCGCGCGGAGCAGGCGCTGATCCAGCTCAACACGCTCAAGAAGCGCGACGATCTGGACTACTACGCCCGGGCGCGGATCGACGCGCGGATCGCCGCGATCACGCCCATGGTGCTGGAACTGCACCGCCAGGGCGTCCGCGACGAGGACCTGCGCCAGCGCTGACCGGGGGCGTCCGGGCAGGCACCGCGTCCACGGCCCTGCCTGCTGCGGCTGCGCGGCGGCGTTGCGGCGTTGCGGCGTCCAGACGTTCGGCCGCCCGTGTCACCGATCCGTCATAAAACTGTCGTGTAATGGGGCTCCCCGGTCCTACGGAAGGCTCCATGCAGAAGCGCATCCTCATCGTCGACGACGAACCGGCGATCCGCGACATGGTCGCGTTCGCGCTGCGCAAGGGCGAGTTCGAGCCGATGCACGCCGGCGACGCGCGCGAGGCCCAGTCGGCGATCGTCGACCGCGTCCCTGACCTGATCCTGCTCGACTGGATGCTGCCGGGCACCAGCGGCCTGGAACTGGCCCGGCGCTGGCGCAAGGACGCGCTGACCCGCGACATCCCGATCATCATGCTCACCGCGCGCGGCGAGGAGAACGATCGCGTGGGCGGGCTGGAGGCCGGCGTCGACGACTACGTGGTCAAGCCGTTCTCGGCGCGCGAACTGCTGGCGCGCATCCGTGCGGTGATGCGCCGGGCGCGCGACGACGACGAGGACGGCAGCGTGACGGTGGGAACGCTGCGCATCGACGGCGCGGCGCATCGGGTGTTTGCCGGCAACGAACCGGTGCAGATCGGCCCGACCGAATACCGCTTGCTGCACTTCTTCATGACCCATCCCGAGCGCGTCTACAGCCGCTCGCAGCTGCTCGACCATGTCTGGGGCGGCAGCGTCTATGTCGAGGAGCGCACGGTCGATGTGCACATCCGCCGGCTGCGCAAGACGCTCGAGCCGAGCGGACTGGACGGCATGGTGCAGACCGTCCGCGGCGCCGGCTATCGGTTCTCGGCATCGGTGTGAGGTCCGTCCCGCGCGGCGCGTGCGTGCCGTTGTTCATCGCCCTGCCCCGCAGCGACCGCGCAGCACGCCGCATGCCGCAGGCGCGCGACGGCGCGCGCGCCCTCGCAGACCTGTCCGCCCACTTTGCCTAGACTTGCCACCATGCCTCCTCGTCTCCACGCCGCCTGGACCCGCACGCTGTTGCAGCTCGGGGCCGTGCTCGCGGCCGCGACGATTGTCGGGGCCCTCGTCGGCCATGCATGGATGGCGCTGGCACTTGCCGCGTTGGGCGTGGTCGCCTGGCACTACTGGAAGCTCTACGACCTGTTGCGGCGGCTGACCTCGCGCAGCCGGGTCCCGCCGCCGCAAGGCGACGGGGTCTGGCAGGAAACAGACCGGCTGCTGCACCGCGGCCAGCAGGACATGCGCAACCGCAAGCGGCGGCTGATCGCAATGCTGCGCGCCTACCGCGCGGTCGCCGCGGCATTGCCCGACGCGGTGGTGGTGGTCGAGCGCAACAGCCAACGCGTGCAGTGGGTCAACCGCGCGGCAACCACGCTGCTCGGCCTGCAGATGCCACGCGACATCGGCCGCCCGGTCGGCGCGGCGTTGCAGCCGCTGCCGCTGGCGCACTGGCTCGCCCAGGGTCGGCGCGCCGAACCATTGCTCGACGTGCCCTCGCCGTTCTCGTCGGGCACCCGGCTGGAACTGCGGCTGATTCCCTATTCCGACGACTTGTGGCTGTTGCTGGTGCGCGACGTGACGCGCATGGTGCGGCTGGAGCAGATGCGCCGCGATTTCGTCGCCAATGTCTCGCACGAGCTGCGCACGCCACTGACCGTGGTCCACGGCTACCTGGACATGCTCGACCCCGAGGAGCAGCCCGAATGGGCACCGATGCTGCAGGAGATGCAGCGCCAGTCGCAGCGCATGACCCAACTGGTCGAGGACCTGCTCACGCTGTCGCGCCTGGAGGCGCAGGAGGGCGTCGGCGACGAGATCGTGTCGATGGCCTCGATGCTGGCCTCGCTGCGCCGGGAGCTGGAGATGCTCAGCCAAGGCCGGCATGCGATCGAGGTCGAGGATGCATCGGATACCGACCTGGTCGGCTCGACCCGCGAACTGCACAGCGCGTTCTCCAACCTGGTCAGCAACGCGGTGCGCTACACGCCGCCGGGCGGGCGCATCGCGATCCGCTATGCCGCGACGCGCGACGGCGGTGTCGCGCTGTCGGTGGACGATTCGGGCTACGGGATTCCGGCCGCGCATCTGCCGCGCATCACCGAGCGCTTCTACCGGGTCTCGACCAGCCGCTCGCGCGAGTCGGGTGGGACCGGGCTGGGGCTGGCGATCGTCAAACACGTGCTGCATCTGCACCAGGCGCGCCTGGAGATCGACAGCGAAGTCGGACGCGGCAGCCGCTTCGCCTGTCATTTCGCCGCCGAGCGCGTCCGCGCACGCGACCCCCATGTCACAGGAGCCTTCGGATGAGCCGTCCCCCTGCCCCCGGCAAGTCGCCGCGTCCGCGCCGGCCGGCCCGCAACGCCGGACGCGACGCCGCGCCGCCGCCCCAGACCGCAGGCGATCCGTTGCTCGATCCGGCGCTCTATCTCAACCGCGAACTGTCGCAGCTCGACTTCAATTTCCGGGTGCTGGCCCAGGCGCTCGACGACACGGTGCCGCTGCTCGAGCGGGTGAAGTACCTGTGCATCTCGTGCACCAATCTCGATGAGTTCTTCGAGATCCGCGCCGCAACCGTCCGCCACGCGCAGGACTTCGGCATGCCGTTACCGCCCGACGGCCTGCCGCCGGCGACGGTGCTCAAGCGCATCCATGAGCGGGCCGCGGCATTGGTCGAGGCGCAGTACGCCTGCTGGAACCAGATCCTGCGCCCAGCGTTGGGCACGGCCGGGGTGCGGATCCTCGGCCGCGACACCTGGACGGCGCGGCAGAAGCGCTGGCTGCGGGCGTACTTCCGCGAGGAAGTGATGCCGGTGCTCTCGCCATTGGGGCTGGACCCGGCGCACCCGTTTCCCAAGATCCTCAACAAGTCGCTCAACATCGTCGTGGTGCTCAAGGGCAAGGACGCGTTCGGCCGGATCGGCAATCTGGCGATCGTCCGCGCACCGCGCTCGCTGCCGCGGATCATCCAGTTGCCCGAGCGTGTATCGGGCGGCGAGTACGACTTCGTGTTCCTGTCGGCGGTGCTATCAGAGTTCGTGCACGAGCTGTTCCCCGGCATGGACGTGCGCGGCGCCTACCAGTTCCGGGTCACCCGCAACTCGGAGCTGATCGTCGACGAAGAAGAGGTCGAGAACCTGGCGCTGGCGCTGCGCGACGAGCTCGCCGGCCGTGGCTATCTGCGCGCGGTGCGGCTGGAGATCGCGGCCAATTGCCCGAAGGTGATCGTGCGCACGCTGCTGCAGAACTTCGACCTGCCAGAGAACGCGGTCTACCGCATCGACGGGCCGGTCAACCTCAATCGCGTCAGTCAGATCTTCGATCTGGTGCAGCGCCCGGACCTGAAGTTCCCGACGTTCCAGCAGCGCCAGTTGCCGGGCAATGACGCGATGTTCGAGACCGTCGCCGATGGCGACGTGCTGTTGCATCACCCCTTCGATTCCTTCGCGCCGGTGCTCGAACTGATCAAACAGGCGGCCGAAGACCCGAACGTGCTGGCGATCAAACAGACGCTCTACCGCACCGGCAAGGATTCAGCGATCGTCGAGCACCTGGTCACCGCCGCGCGCAACGGCAAGGACGTCACGGTCGTTGTCGAGTTGCGCGCGCGATTCGACGAGGAGGCCAATCTGGGGCTGGCCGACCGGCTGCAGGAAGCCGGCGTGCAGGTGGTCTACGGCGTGGTGGGCTTCAAGACCCACGCCAAGATGCTGCTGATCGTGCGCCGCGAGGGCCGCAAGCTGCGCCGTTACGTGCACCTGGGCACCGGCAACTATCACGCCGGTACAGCGCGCGCCTACACCGATTTCGGATTGATCACCGCCGACCCGCAGATCGGCAACGACGTGCACCTGATCTTCCAGCAGCTCTCGGGGCTGGCGCCGGCGATCGAGCTCGAGCGCCTGCTGCAATCGCCGTTCACGCTGCAGCCCGGCGTCATCGCGCGGATCGAGCGCGAGACTCGGCACGCCGAGCAGGGCCGTCCGGCGCGGATCGTGGCCAAGATGAACGCCCTCAACGAGCCGCAGGTGATGCGCGCGCTGTATGCGGCCTCACAGGCTGGGGTGCAGATCGACCTGATCGTGCGCGGTGCCTGCGCACTGCGACCAGGCGTGCCCGGCGTGTCGGAGAACATCCGGGTGCGTTCCATCGTCGGACGGTTCCTGGAACACCATCGCGTGTACTGGTTCGCCAACGACGGCGATCCGGAACTGTTCTGCGCCAGTGCCGACTGGCTGGAACGCAATCTGCTGCGGCGCGTGGAGACGTGCTTCCCGATCCTCGACCCGCAGGTCGCGACCCGGGTGCGCACCGAGTCGCTGGACAACTATCTGGCCGACAACGTCAACGCCTGGGAGCTGCGCGAGGACGGCAGTTACGTGCGACTCGCGCCCGAGGGCGATGCGATGCCGCACTCGGCACAGAGTTGGCTGCTCGCGCGGCTGTGCGGCTGAGGCGACGGCGATTGGCGGGCGTTCGCGCGGTGACGCGCAGCATCGCGCGCGCCGTCACGGTTTGCGTCCCCGCGGCATGCTTTACCATGCGCACTTTCCACCGCCACGTGGCGCCGCGTGCGTCGCGCCACGCAGGACCGTGATGACTGGACAGGACACGCTCGCACTCGCCGATGCGCTGACGCCGCCGATCGAGGACGGCGACATGCTCGCTGCGATCGACCTGGGATCCAACAGCTTCCACATGATCGTCGCCCGCTACACGCTGGGTCAGCTGCGTGTGGTCGACCGCCTGCGTGAGACCGTGCGTCTGGCCGAAGGCCTGGATGCGCGCGGCGGTCTGGATGCGGACGTGCGCCAGCGCGCGTTGCAGTGCCTGTCGCGTTTCGGCGAACGCATCCGCGACATCCCGCCACAGCACGTCCGCGCACTGGCCACGCACGCTGTGCGCCGGCTTGCCGCGCCGCAGGCCTTCCTGGTGCCGGCCGAGACCGCGTTGGGCCATGCGATCGAGATCATCGCCGGCCGCGAGGAGGCGCGCCTGATCTATCTGGGCGTCGCCCACGCGCAGCCGCCCAAGCCGGGCCACCGCCGGCTGGTCATCGACATCGGCGGCGGCTCGACCGAATGCATCATCGGCAGCGGCTTCGATGCGCTCGAGCGCGAGAGCCTGCAGGTAGGCTGCATCGCCAGCACGCGGCGCTTCTTCGCCAATGGCAAGTTGACCCGGCGCCGTTGGCGCGAGGCGCTGGCCGAAGTCGCCGCCGAGTTCCAGCAATTTGCCAGCACCTACCGCGCGCTCGGCTGGCAGGAAGTCGTCGGCGCCTCGGGCACCAACAAGGCGATCGGCGAGATCTGCGCGGCGATGAAGCTGACCAAGGGCGCGGTGACCGCCGAGGCGCTGCCGGTCGTGCGCGACCGCCTGCTCCAGGCCGGTCATATCGATGCGATCGACCTGCCCGGACTGTCGGAGGACCGCCGGCCGATCATCGCCGGCGGCGTGCTCGTGCTCGAGGCGGCGTTCGAGGTGCTGGGCATCGAGCGCATGCACGTCAGCAAGGCGGCCATGCGCGAAGGCGTGCTGCACGACATGCTCGGCCGCCGCGGTGAGGCCGATCCGCGCGAGGCCTCGATCGAGGCGCTGGTCCAGCGCTACGGCATCGACGGCGCCCATGCGGCGCGGGTGGAGGCGACCGCGTTGCGGTTGTTCGACCAGGTCGCGCGGCCGTGGCAGCTCGACGGCGACGACCTGCGCATGCTGGCCTGGGCCGCGCGCGTGCACGAGATCGGCCTGGTCATCGCGCACAGCCAGTACCACGTCCACGGCGCCTATGTGCTGGCGCATTCGGACATCGCCGGCTTCTCGCGCCAGGAGCAGCAGTTCCTGGCCGCGCTGGTGCGCTGCCACCGCCGCAAGGTGCCCAAGTCGGCCTTCGACGCCCTGCCCGACCGCCTGCTGCGCCAGGCCCGCTATACCGCCACTTTGCTGCGGTTGGCGGTGCTGCTGCACCGCAGCCACGAGCCCGACGAGATCCCGCAGCTGCAGGCCAGCGTTTATGGCGATGCGCTGCGGCTGCAGGTCTCGCGGCACTGGCTCGAGGCCCGGCCGCTGCTGCGCGTGGACCTGGAGTGCGAGCCCGAGGACATCGGTGCGCTCGGCGTCAAGCTGGTGCTCGCCGCCGAGTAGACCCAGCGCGCGCCGGGCCGCCTGCCACTGTCACCATTCCGTCGCCGCGCGGTCATGGCGCCGGCATGTCGCGCCGCGATCATCGCCGCAGCCACGGCAGCGGACCGAACGATGCGCTACGCGATCGTCACCGACACCTACGCGCCCGACCTCAACGGGGTGGCGCTGACGCTGCAGACCTACGTCGCCGGCTTGCGCGCCCGCGGCCATGCGGTCGAGGTGATCCGGCCCCGCCCGCCGGGTGCGCCGTTGAGCGACGACGATGGCGAGTCGGCCGCGGTGCGGGTCCGCGGCCTGCGCCTGCCGCGCTACCCCTCGCTGCGCGTCGGGCTGCCGGTCCAGACACGCCTGCAGGCGGCCTGGCGTGCGCAACGCCCCGACGCGGTCTACGTCGCGACCGAGACCCTGCTCGGCGGCTCGGCGATCCGCGCCGCGCGCGCGCTCGGTATCCCGGTCGTCACCGCGCTGCATACCCGCTTCGACCTGTACATGGCCGACTACGGCCTGCGCGCGCTGGCGCCACTGGCGCTGGCGTGGATGCGGCGCTTCCATGGCGGTGCCGATGCCACCGTGGTCGCGACCCAGGCGCTCGCCGCCTGGCTGCAGGCCCAGCGCATCGGCCATGCGGTCGTGCTGCCGCGTGCGGTGGATTGCGCGCAGTTCGACCCGGTGCGACGCGACCCGGCGCTGCGTGCGGCCTGGGGCCTCGCGCCGGGCGGACTGGCGGTGATCCATGTCGGCCGGCTCGCGGCCGAGAAGAACCTGCCGCTGGCGATCCACGCCTTCCGCCGGCTGCAGCAACAGCGACCGGAAGCCCGGATGGTGCTGGTCGGCGATGGCCCCCTGCGCGAACCGCTCGCGCGCGCCCACCCCGATCTGGTGTTCGCCGGCGCACAGCGCGGTGAGGCCCTCGGCCGGCACTTCGCCAGCGCCGACCTGTTTCTGTTTCCCAGCCGCAGCGAGACCTTCGGCAATGTCGTGCTCGAGGCCATGGCCAGCGGGGTGCCGCAGGTGGCCTTCGACCTGGGCGCGGCCTCCGAGCACCTGGTCGACGGCCTGCACGGCGCCCGGGTTGCGGACGACGCGCAGGGCGACGCGGCCTTCGTCGCCGCGGCGCTGCGGCTGGCCCAGGACGACGCCGGCCGCGCGGCGATGGCACTCGCTGGGCGCCGGGCGATGCAACGGCTGACGCCGGCCCAGGTCGCCGCCGACCTCGATGCGCTGCTGGCCGCGCCGCGCGCGCGCGCCGCCTCTGTTCCTGTCCGACAGGCCGACCACCATGCATACCGCGCCGCGTAGCCGTCTGCACCTCCACGACATGGGCTGGTGCCTGCGCGCCAACCGCGCCTGCACCCGCCTGTGGATCCGCCGCGGTTTTGCGGCCGTCAGCCGGCTCGGCGACGGTGTGTTCTGGTATGCGTTGATGACCGCGCTGGTGGTACTCGACGGCCTCGACGGCGCGCTCGCCGCCGCGCACATGGCGGCCACCGGCGCGGTGGCCCTGCTGATGTACCGTCGCCTGAAGCGCTGGACCAAGCGGCCGCGGCCATTCGCCGCAGACGTGCGCATCCGCGCCTGGGTCGCGCCGCTGGACGAGTTCAGCTTTCCATCCGGCCATACCCTGCATGCGGTCGCGTTCTCGATCGTGGCCATCGCGCACTACCCGGTGCTGGCGTGGTGGCTGGTGCCGTTCACGGCCGCAGTCGCCGCCTCACGTGTGGTGCTCGGCCTGCACTACCCCAGCGACGTGCTCGCCGCGACCGCGATCGGCGGCGCACTGGGCGCCGCCTCGCTGTGGAGCGTCGGGCTTTGAGCGCATCCGTCGCACCGGTATATCGCAGGGCGGCGGTCCGGACACGACGCCACCGCGGACCGAACCCGCGGTGGCGTCGCATGCGTCGTGATGCGCTCAGCGATCGGGCAGCGGCGGCGGCGTGGCGGTCGCCGGTGCCTCGGCCAGGGCGTACCAGTCCACACGCCGGGTCGTGAGCATGATCGCCGCCAGGATCGCGAACAGCAGACCGGCCCCGAGCACCAGCGCATTGTCCTCCGAGATCAGCAGGCCGTAGAGCGCGGCGTAGAGGATGGCCAGCATCCCGGCGAAACCGGCGCCCCAGGCGCGGCTGCGCAGCACCGCCGACAGGTAGACGCCGATCAGGCCGATGCAGGCGACGCTGGCGGCCAGGTACGCCCAGCCGAACGCGATGCGCTCCGACAGGCCGACCAGCAGCAGGAAGAAGATCGCCAGCGCCAGCCCGACCATTGCGTACTGGATCGGGTGGATGCGCAGCTGCCGCAGCATCTCGAACAGGAAGAACCCGGCGAAGGTCAGCAGCACGAACAGCACGCCGTACTTGCTGGCGCGATCGGCGCGCACGTAGGCATCCACCGGGTCGACCAGCGCGATACCCAGCGCGTCGATCCCGGCCTCGCCGTTCTCGCGCAGCATCGCCGCGGTGTCGCGCTCGGCGCGGGCGCCGTTGAGCACCTGCAACTGCGCATCGCTGGCCAGCGAGGACACTGCCCACTCGGCGTGGAAGCCATCCTGACCGACCTCGCGCGCAGTCGGCAGGAAGCGGCCGTTGAACAGCGGATGGCGCCAGGGCGAATCCACCGCGACCCGGGTCTCGCTGGCCAGCGGCACCACGGCCAGCGTCTCGCTGCCCGACAGCGCCAGGTCCAGCGTGGTCCGCAGTTGCAGCCGGTCGCCGCTCGCAAGCGGCGCCAGCACCGTATGCAGGCCCGAGCCGAGGTCGCCGCCGGCGCCCTGCTTCAACTCGGCCTGCGCATCGTCGAGCCGCAGCCGCGGCGTTCCGCGCAGGCCACGCACATCGGTGATGCCGTAGCTGATGTACGGGCGGCCAATCCGGCGCGGTGCGACGGCGTCGCGGTCATCGGGGATGTGCACGTCGAAGCCGGCCCGCAACTGGCCTTCGAACACGTACATGCGCACTTCGTGCAGCCCCAGCCGTCGGGTGTAAGGCGCCATCGTGCCGGTCAGGTCCGTGGTGCTTGGAAAGAAGATCCAACGGCTCTCACGCTCGCGCTGCACGGTTCCGGTCGAGCGCCCGTTGGCGTCCTTCTCTTCCACCTCGACCGTTTCCACATACGGCACGACCAGCACTGGCGTGGTCAGGGTCTGGCTCCCCGCCTCGCTGCGGGCAATGCGCTCGACCGCATCGGCGCGATAGCGCTGGCGATCGAGGATCACGCCACGGATCATCAACAACGGCAACAGGATCGCCAGGCTCAGCCCGGCCACGATCAATATCTTCAACGCCAACCGCATGGCACCACTCCAATCTGGGAACGTGGCGGCAGCGTGCCCCGGTGCGGTGGGGCGACGATGGCGGCTGTGTGAAGTGGCTATGAAGTCGGGCGCGTCGCGCTCTCCCGCGGCAACTCGACCACGGCCAGCGCACCGCCGCCGTCGCGATTGTCGAGCGCGGCGCGACCGCCGTGCAACGCCGCGACCTCGGCGACAAAGGCCAGGCCAAGGCCACTGCTGCGACTGCCGCCCCCGGGCCTGGGCAGCGAGTAGAACCGCTCGAACACGCGTGCCCTGGCGTAGTCGGGAATGCCTGGCCCGCGGTCGCCGACCGTCACCCGCACACCGACTTCCGAAGCCGCCGCGGCGACTTCGACCGTCGCGCCTTCCGGGGAGAAGTCGCAGGCGTTGTCGACCAGATTGGCGATCATCTGTCGCAGCAGGTAGGCATCGCCCGAGACCACCGCATCGCGACAGGCCGGGTCGATCGTCAGCCGCACCGGGACCCGCCCCGGATCGGCCGCGAACGGTGCCACTGCCGCATCGAGCACATCGGCCAGCAGGACGCGCTCGGGCCGCTCGATGCGTTGCCGATGCTCGACCGCCGCCAGCGCCAGCAGTTTGTCGATCGTCTGGGTCATGCGCTCGCTCTGCGTGCGCACACTCGCTGCAAAACGCGCGCGGTCGTCATCGGGCAGCGGTTGCTCCAGCAGCTCGGCGGCACCGCGGATCGCCGACAGCGGTGCCTTCAGTTCGTGGGTCAGGCTGTGCACATAGCGCTCGACGTACTGCTTGCCCTCGAGCCGCTCGCGCATCGTCTCCAGCGCCCGCCCCAGGTCTGCGAACTCGCCGGCGCTGCGCGGCAACGACGCGCGCTCGCCGGCAGTGACCGCATCGGCATAGCGGCGCAGCGCGCCGAGCTGGCGCGACAGCCACCAGGCCGCGAGCAGGCCGATCGCCAGTGCCGCGCCCAGCAGCACGCCGCCCCAGCGCAGGATCGTGGCCTGGCTGCGTGCGATGAACGGCGCGATGGTGCGATTGGGCTTGGCCACCGTCAGCACGCCGACGATGCGGTTGCCGTCGCGGATGGGCGCGGCCACGTGCATGACCGAACTTGCGTCGTCGTCCGGGTCCATGCGGCTGGAACGCGCGCCGTAGCGGCCGCGCAGGGTCAGGTAGACATCATTCCAGCGCGAGTAGTCGCGCCCGACGTCGCGCCCGCTCGAATCGAACACCACGATGCCCTGGGCATCGGTGATGTAGATCCGGTAGGCGACGTCGGATTTGCGAAAGCCCCAGATCTCGGCATCGACGCGCCGCGCGGCGAGGGCGCGGAGGCGCGCTGCGAACCGGCCATCATCGATGCGCCCGGCCAGGAAGTCGTCGGTCGCCAGTTCGGCGAGCACGCCGGCGGTGTCGGCCAGTGTGTCCTCCATCGCCTGGCGGACACCCGGCTTGACCTCCTGGGTGAACACCCGCAGCAGCAGCAGCGCGGCGATCGCGACGATCGCAAAGTAGCCCAGCAGGATCCGCAGCCCGATCCGCATGGCGCGCCCTCAGTCCACATCCAGCGAATAGCCCAGGCCCCGGTGCGTGCGCAGCGGGTCGGCACCGGGCGTGATCGCGCGCAGCTTGGCGCGCAGCGTCTTGACGTGGGTATCGACGGTGCGGTCGCCGCTGTCGGGGGCGTCCTCCCAGACCCGATCCATCAGCTGCGCACGCGAGAGCACCGCGCCCGGGCGTGTGAGCAGTGCCGCCAGCAGGCCGTACTCGTAGCGCGTCAGCTCGAGCGGCTGCCCGTGGTAGCGGATACGCAATCCGGCGCGGTCATGCTCGAACGCACCGGCGCGGGCGACCTCGCGGCCTTCGGTGGTCGGCGCGGGACGTCGCAGCGCCACGCGCACGCGGGCGACGAGTTCGCGCAGCGAGAATGGTTTGGCGACATAGTCCTCGGCGCCGAGCTCGAAGCCGAGCACGCGCTCGGCTTCGGCCGCCTGGGCGGTCAGAAAGATCACCGGCAACGGCGCGTGCCGGCGCAGATCCGCACACAGGGCGAAGCCGCTGACATCCGGCAGCCCGATGTCCAGGATGGCCAGATCGAAGGTCTCGGCCACCGCCGCGGCAAGCGCCGTGCGACCGTCGAGACAATGTCGTATCTGGTGGCCCTCGGCACGCAGCGCGTAGGCGACGGTGTCGGCGATGGCGGACTCGTCCTCGACGAGCAGGATGCGGGACATGGCACGGCGCGACTGGAAACCGCGCACAGCATACGGCGTGGCCCGTCGCGCGCCGCTACCCTATGCCGATGAACTACCGCCACGCCTTCCACGCCGGCAATCACGCCGACGTCCTCAAGCATGTCGTGCTGCTCGCGATCTGCGACGCGCTGGCGCTCAAGCCGGCGCCCTGCTTCGCGCTCGACACCCACGCCGGCGCTGGTCTCTACAGTCTGGTCGACGACGCTGCGCGCCGGACCGGCGAGGCCGAGGCCGGCATCGGCCGCCTGCTGGCCGCCCCGCCGGCGGTGCCGGCGATCGCGCGCTACCTGGACGCGATCGCGGCCTGCCGCGCCGCCCATGGCGCCGACGCCTATCCCGGCTCGCCCTGGCTGCTCGCCCATGCCCTGCGCGCGCAGGACCGGATTGCCTGCTGCGAGATCGAGCCTGGCGCATTGGCCGCGCTGCGCCAGGCGGTCGGCCGCGACCCGCGCGTGGCGGTGCATGCGCGTGACGGCTACGAGGCCTGCCGCGCGCTGCTGCCGCCGCGGCACGGCGCGCAGAAGTTCGCCCGTGGCCTGGTGCTGATCGACCCGCCTTACGAAGCCCAGCGCGCGGAGTTCGACGTCGCCCTGCCCGCGATGCGCGACGCGCTGTCGCGCTGGCCGCAGGCAACCCAGGCACTGTGGTACCCGATCAAGCAGCGACGCACGCTCACCCCGTTCCTGCGCGACGCCGGCCGGCTGCAGAGCCGCTCGACCCTGGTGGTAGAACTGCTGGTCCGGGGCGACGATTCGCCGCTGCGGATGAACGGCAGCGGGCTGCTGCTGGTCGACCCGCCCTGGTCGCTGGCCGACGCGCTCGCGCCAGCGCTCGACGCCTTGCGCCGGACCCTGGGCGAGGCCGGCGCCGACACCCGCCTGCACTGGCTGCGCGAGCCGGCCTGAGGACCGCGCAGGATGTGGCAGAGACTGCGGCGCTTCGCAGCCTGCCTTCACGGTACCTGAATCGCGGAGTTGGGTATGGTCGGCCCCACCCTTCCAGCCCGACCTTCGATGACCGCACGCAACCGCCTCCCTCCCTGGCACGAGGAAATCCGTCTCGCGAACGGCCGCCAGGTGTTGATCCGGCCGATCCGTCCCGCCGATGCCGACCCGCTGCGCGCGGCCTTCGCGCTGCTGGAACCCGACGAGGTCCGCCAGCGCTTCCTGTACGCCAAGAAGGAGCTCTCGCCCGAGACCGCGCTTCGGCTGACCCAACCCAACCCCAAGTCGGAGTTCGTGCTGGTCGCCGCCGAGCCGATGACGCCGGGCGAGGCGCTGGTCGGCGCAGTGGCACGCGCCGCGATCCTGCCCGGCACCCGGCATGCCGAGTTCCACATTCTGGTCAGCCACTACGTGGCCGGCATGGGGCTGGGGCGTCATCTGATGCGGCGGCTGGTGCGCTGGGCCAAAGGCAAGCGCCTGGACCGGCTGTACGGCGATGTGCTCGAAGAAAACGAGCCGATGCGCGCGCTGGCCAGGTCGCTCGGCTTCCAGCAGACCGCCGGCGAGGCGCCGGGCATGATCCGGGTCTCGCTGGATCTCAAGCGCAGCGCCCCCGAGGGCAGCGGCGCCGAGGCGCCGCATCTGCCGCTGGGTTGAGGCCCCGGTCGGCGCAGCAGCGCTGGCCAGGTCCGCCGATCGCGGCATTGCGCACAGCCGCACGCCGCGCCCTGTCTCAGGGCGCGAGACCGCTTCGTTTAGACTGACAGGTTGATCGCGCCGGAAGCCCGACGGGCATCCGGCGCTGTCGTCGTTGTGCCCCCGTTCTCTCCGCCGTACCGCTTCCCGACGTCCCGATGCCCAAGTCCCTCGCTTCCCCCGCCGCCCCGCCGTTGCCCGGCGCTGGCCATACCCGCGCCTGGTGGCGCGCGCCCGCCAGCCGCAGTGCGCTGGCCTGGGCGGTGCTGCAAGCCGCGCGCGCCCATCACGGGCCGCTGCTGCTGGTCGCGCGCGACAACCACGGCGCCCATCAGCTCGAACACGATCTGCGCACGCTCGGCGGGGAAGATCCGGCTTTGCCGGTGGTGCCGTTCCCGGATTGGGAGACGCTGCCCTTCGACCGCTTCAGCCCACATCCGGACATCGTCTCCCAGCGCCTGGCCGCGCTGCACCGCCTGCCGGGGCTGACCCGCGGCATCGTCGTGGTCCCGGTGCAGACGCTGATGCAGCGACTGGCGCCGGTCAAACACATCGCCGGCAGCAGCTTCGACCTGACCGTCGGCCAGACCCTCGATCTCGACGCCGAGAAACGCCGCCTGGAAAGCGCGGGCTATGCCCATGTCCCGCAGGTCCACGATCCAGGCGACTTCGCCGTGCGTGGCGGGCTGCTCGACGTCTTCCCGATGGGCGCTGACCAGCCTTACCGGATCGAGCTGTTCGACGACGCGATCGAGACGATCCGTGCCTTCGACCCCGAATCGCAGCGGTCGCTGGAGAAGATCGACGCCCTGCGCATGCTGCCCGGCCGCGAAGTGCCACTGGACGAGACGTCGCTGGCACGCGCGATGGACGCGCTGCGCGAGCGCTTCGACATCGACACCCGGCGCAGCGGGCTGTACCAGGATCTCAAGGCCGGTGCGGCACCGGCCGGTATCGAGTACTACCTGCCGCTGTTCTTCGATGCGCCGCGCCGCGCACTGGCCGAGCGCGGCGCCCCTGCGCCGAGTACGGCCACGCTGTTCGACTACCTGCCTGCGGACACGCTGCCGGTGCTCGATGTCGGGGTGTCGGCGGCCAGCGACCAGTTCCAGGCGCAGATCGACCATCGCTACGACCAGTTGCGCCACGACATCGAGCGCCCGCTGCTGCCACCGGCCGAATTGTGGCTGACGCCCGACGCGCTGCGCGAACGCCTCAACCAGGGCACCCGGATCGAGCTGTGCGACGCCGCGCACCCGCGCCACGGCCAGGCCGCAGCGCTGGGCGAGCAGCCGGCGCCCGAGCTGCCGCTGGCCGCCCGCGACCAGCCCCCCGCGCAGGCGCTCAAGACCTTCCTGGGCCATTACCCCGGGCGCGTGCTGATCGCGGCCGATTCGGCCGGCCGCCGCGAAGCCTTGCTCGAGGTGCTGCAGGCCGCCGACCTGCGTCCCACGGTGGTGGCGGGCTTCGGCGCGTTCGTCGACGACGCCGCGCGCTTTGCGATCGCGGTGGCGCCGCTCGAGGACGGCTTCGCGCTCGATGCGCCGCAGATGACGGCGCTGACCGAACGCCAGTTGTTCCCCGAGCGCGCCGCGCAGCCGCGCAGCCGACGCCGGGCCGGGCGCGATCCGGAGACCATCATCCGCGATCTGGGCGAGCTCAGCGAGGGCGCGCCGATCGTCCATGAGGACCACGGCGTCGGGCGCTACCGCGGCCTGGTCGTACTCGAGGCCGGCGGCCAGCCGGGCGAGTACCTGGACATCGAGTACGCCAAGGGCGACCGACTGTACGTGCCGGTGTCGCAACTGCATCTGGTCAACCGCTACTCGGGCGCATCGCCCGAAACCGCGCCGCTGCATTCGCTCGGCGGCGAGGCCTGGACCCGTGCCAAGAAGAAGGCGGCCGACAAGGTCCGCGACGTCGCCGCCGAGCTGCTGGAGATCCAGGCCAAGCGCCAAGCACGGGCCGGACTGGCGCTGGAGGTCGACCGCTCGATGTACGAGCCGTTCGCCGCCGCGTTCCCGTTCGAGGAAACGCCCGACCAGCATGCTGCGATCGAGGCGATGATCCGCGACCTGGGCAGCAGCCAGCCGATGGACCGCGTGGTCTGCGGCGATGTCGGCTTCGGCAAGACCGAGGTCGCCGTGCGCGCGGCCTTCGTCGCCGCGACCGCCGGCAAGCAGGTCGCCGTGCTGGTGCCGACCACGCTGCTGGCCGAGCAGCACTACCGCACGATGGCCGACCGCTTCGCCGACTGGCCGCTGCGCGTGGAGGTGCTCTCGCGTTTCAAGAGCAGCAAGGAGATCAAGGCCGAGCTCGAAAAGCTCGCCCGCGGCGAGATCGACGTCATCGTCGGCACCCACCGCCTGCTGCAGCCGGACGTGAAGTTCAAGGACCTGGGGCTGGTGATCGTCGACGAAGAGCAGCGCTTTGGCGTGCGCCAGAAGGAAGCGCTCAAGGCACTGCGCGCCAATGTGCACCTGCTGACCCTGACCGCGACCCCGATCCCGCGCACGCTCAACATGGCGATGGCCGGCCTGCGCGATCTGTCGATCATCGCCACGCCGCCTGCGCACCGGCTGGCGGTGCAGACCTTCGTCGTGCCCTGGGACGATGCCCAGTTGCGGGAGGCATTCCAGCGCGAGCTCAGCCGTGGCGGCCAGGTCTATTTCCTGCACAACGATGTCGAGAGCATCGGCCGCATGCAGCGCCAACTGCAGGAGCTGGTGCCCGACGCGCGCATCGGCATCGCCCACGGGCAGATGCCCGAGCGCGAGCTCGAGCGGGTCATGCTCGATTTCCACAAGCAGCGCTTCAACGTGCTGCTGTGCTCGACGATCATCGAGTCGGGCATCGACATCCCCAACGCCAACACGATCATCATCAACCGCGCCGACAAGTTCGGCCTGGCGCAGCTGCACCAGCTGCGTGGCCGCGTCGGCCGCTCGCATCACCGCGCCTACGCCTACCTGGTCACGCCGGATCTGCGCAGCATCACCAGCGACGCGCGCAAGCGCCTGGAGGCGATCGCCTCGATGGACGAGCTCGGCGCCGGCTTCACGCTGTCCACCCACGACCTGGAGATCCGCGGCGCCGGCGAACTGCTGGGCGAAGGCCAGAGCGGACAGATGGCCGAGGTCGGCTTCAGCCTGTACACCGAGCTGCTCGAACGGGCGGTGCGCAGCATCAAGCAAGGCAAGCTGCCCGACGTCGACGAAGCCGACGCGCGCGGGGCTGAGGTCGAACTGCACGTCCCGGCGCTGATTCCCGAGGACTACCTGCCCGATGTGCACACCCGGCTGATGCTCTACAAGCGCATCAGCGGCGCCCGCGACGCCGAGCGGCTGCGCGAGCTGCAGGTGGAGATGATCGATCGCTTCGGCCTGCTTCCCGACGCCGCCAGGCACCTGTTCCAGGTCGCCGACCTCAAGCTGCAGGCCACCGCGCTGGGCATTCGCAAGCTCGACCTGGGCGAGGCCGGTGGCCGCGTGCAATTCGCCGACAAGCCCAAGGTCGACCCGCTGGCGGTGATCGGACTGGTGCAGGGGCAGCCGCAGCGCTACCGTATGGACGGGCCGGACAAGCTGCGCATCACGCTCGACCTGCCCGATGCCGAGTCACGGATCAAGACCGCCCGCGGCCTGTTGATCGCACTCGCCCCGTCCTCGTCGCCGCCCGCTCGCTGATGCCCACCACCACTCCGCATATCGACCGCGCGCCCGACGACCTCGTCGCCTCGCTGCATGTGCTGACGGTGGCCTTGCACGAGCGCGACACCTACACCCACGGCCACTGCGACCGCGTCGGACGGCTGGCCGGTGCGCTGGCCCGCCGGCTCGGTCTGTCGCGCACGCGTCGACATGCGCTGGTGCTGGCCGCGCGCTTCCATGACATCGGCAAGATCGGCATTCCCGACGACGTGTTGCTGCACCCGCATCGGCTGGACCCGGACCGGCTGGCGATCATGCGCACCCATTCGGCGCGCGGCGCGCGGGTGTTCGTGGCCACCGGTCGCGAGGACGCCCATGACGTCGCGCGGATCATCCGCCACCACCACGAGGCGGTCGACGGCAGCGGCTATCCCGACGGCCTGATCGGCGAGGCGATTCCGCTCGAGGCGCGCATGCTGGCCGTCGTCGACAGCTACGACGCGATGACCAGCGACCGCCCGTACCGCCCGGCCCTGGGCGTCGATCAGACGCTGGCGCGGCTGCGGGCCGATGCCGCCCACAGACTCGACCCCGACCTGGTGGACGCCTTCATCGGCGTCCTGCACACCAGCCCGGGCTGACGCTCAGCGCGGCGGCGCGGTCCCGCCGACGCTGTCCAGGATCGCGCCGGCCAGGCGCGCGTAGTCGCCGTCGAAATGATGGCCGCCGGGCAAGGTCCGGACGGTGACGTGACCGGGCGGCAAGGCCGCACAGGTGGCGTCATCGTCGCCCTCGCCTTCGATACACAGCGCGCGATCGGCCGACAGGCGCAGCACTTCGGGCGCGATCTCCAGCGCGTCGGGATCGCTCGCCGACAGCCAGTTGCCGACATGGAACTCGAACGAGGCACGCCGGCCCAGCCCGATCAACACCGTGTGCGCGACCGTCGCGCGGGTGGCCGGCGGCAGCCGGTTGACCGCGAAAGGCAGCACGTCGGCCCCCTGCGAGTAGCCGATCAGCAACACGCGCACCCGGCCCCAGCGCGCGGCGTAGCTCCGCACCACGCGGTCGATGTCGCGGGCCAGGCCGTCAGGCGTGCGCGCCGACCAGAAATAGCGCAGCGAATCGAACCCCACCACCGCGATGCCGCGCGCGGCCAACGCATCGGCGACCTCGGTGTCGAGCCCGGCCCAGCCGCCGTCGCCGCTGAGCAGGATCGCGAACATCGGCTGCGCCGGCCCGCGAGCCGGCACCTCGACCAGCGGCAGGTCGCGCACGTCCGAAGGCGGTGCGGCCGGCTGCGCGCGCGCCGACAGGCGCGCCAGGCGCTGGACGGCGGCGCGCAACGGCGCCGGCCCATCGCCATGTGCGCGCACCGCGGCGCCATCGATGCCGCGCGCGAAGCGCTGCAGCTCGCCCAGTTCGGCCGTGCTGGTCAGGGCCAGCCAGGGCATGACGAGGGCCGGCACCGGCTGCAGCGTCACCGTATCGGGCTGAGGCGTGTGCGCAGCGAACAGCGTGCCCGCGCCCTGGCAAGGCGGCTTGCCGAGCGCCAGCGGCGGCAACGCGCCGCGCGTGACCGCGCCGGCAAACACCCCCGGCTGGGCCTGCGCGGCCATCGCATAGACGATCGCCGCGCCCTCGCCCCGGCCCACCAGGACTGGCGGCCGGTAGTCGGGCGTTCGCGCATAGCCCTGCAGCCAATGCGAGAGATTCTCCAGATCGCCATCCGGGAACGCGCAGGCCCCGCCATCGCGCGCCAGCGCCACCTGCAGCCGCGCCACGTCGATCTCGGCCACCAGGGCACCGTCGGCTGCCAGGGCCTGCGCGGTGGCGTGGTCGTCGCCCGTATCGAGCAACAACACGGTATGCGTCGCCTGCCCGGCCGGCCGTGTCAGCACGACATCCTCGAAGAACCCATGCCGCAGCCGTTCCTGCGCAGCTGCAGGCCCCACCAGCAGCAACGCCGCCACAACGCCCCACATCATCACAGGTCTCATTTCGACAGGACTCCTCGGTAACCGCCCGCAATCAATGCCGCGGCATCGGCCAGCACCAGCAGCGGCGCGATGCCGCCGGGCGAGGCGAGATAGCGCGCGCTCCACTGCGGATCGAACTTGTCCTTGAACGCGCGCAGCCCACGGAAGTTGTAGAACTGCTCGCCGCGCGCGAACAACAGCCGCCCCATGCGATGCCACTGCGGCGCCAATGCGTGGGTCGCCATGCCCGACAGCGGCGCCATGCCCAGCCCGAAGCGCTGGTAGCCATCTGCGGCCAGGTGCTGGAGCAGGCGCGCGAACAGGAAATCCATCGTGCCGGGCGGCGCATCGGGCAGGTGGCGCATCAGATCGATGCTCGCCTCCGACGCCTCGCCCGCCGGATCGCCAGCGAGGAGCAGGCTGGCGAACGCGATAATCCGCGTCTCGTCGCGCACCACCGCGATCGGATTCCGGGCGAGATACGCAGGATCGAACGCGCCGATCGAAAACCGCTTCTCTGCGGTCCGGTGCTGCGCCAGCCAGGCATCGGAGACCGGCTGCAATGCGGGCAGCAGCGCCGGCACTTGCGGCGTGTCGACGATCTCGAACCGCAGGCCCGCACGCTCGGCGCGGTTGACTGCGGTGCGCAGACTACCCCGCCGCCTGCCCTGCAGCGAGAATCCGGGCAGCGGCACGCTGGCGTACTCGCCCAGCTTGAACAGCCGCAGGCCGGCATCGAGGTACAGCGGCAACGCCTCGGGGCCCACCTGATAGAAACAGCCGCGCGCCCCTGCATCGCGCGCGCGCTCCAGGAGCGTCCATACCAGGTCCGGCCAGGCCTCGTACGGGCCGACCGGATCGAACAGCGCGATCCATGAGCGGCCTTGCCGCCCGTACATCAGGAAGGCGTCGCCGGCCGGCGAGAACAACAGGTGCTTGTCGCCAGTGAGCACCAGTCCCGCGTCGGCGCTGTCGTGCGCACGCACGATCGCCTGCGCCTGCGCCAATTGCGCGGCATCGGGCAATGGCGGCGGCGGCGCGGCCGGACGTACCAGTTGCCGCAGCGCGAGCGCCAGCGCGACCACCGCCATCGCCACCAAGGCCCGCAACGAACGCGGCGCCTCGCCCGACAGCGCGAACTGCCACCACAACTGGTGCGCGTAGGCGACATCGCGGTAGGCGAAGAACAGCAGGCCGACCACCGCGATGCAGATCACCGCCATCGCCACCAGCCAGCCGCCGGTAAACGGCACCGCGAGCAGCGAGGCGCGGCGCGTGAACTGACGCCTGGAGACAAGCAGCGCCAGCAACAGCGCCGCCAATACCGCCGCCTCGGTCACCGCCACGCCCTTGGGCAGTGCGAACACCAGCGCCAGCGCCACCAGCACGACCGCCGCCCACCAGGCAGCGTCGAGCCGCCGCAACAACGCGCGCGCGACGAACAGCAGCAACACGCCGATGACCGAACTGAGGAAATGCGCCGCCTCGATCAGCGGCAGCGGGACCAGCGCGAGCATGCGCAGCGCGCGGCCGGTGGCCGGCGTCACACCCGAGACCAGCAGCATCACCGCCGCCACCAGGGTTGCGCCCGCCAGCACGCGCGGCGCCAACCCGGCCAGGAACCGACGCGCCGGCGACGCCACCCGCCCGGTCTCGTGCAGCACCAGCACGCCCAGCGCGATCAGCAGCGGCAGCACGTAATAGACCAGGCGATAGAGCACCAGTGCACCGGCCAGCGTGCCCGCCGGCACGCGATCGGCGAGCGCGACCAGCATCACCGCCTCGAACACGCCCAGCCCGCCCGGCACATGGCTGACCACCCCCACCACCACGGCCGCGGCATAGAAGCCCAGGAACGTCGCAAAGCCGACCGCGCCTTCGGGCAGCAGCAGCCACAGCACCGCGGCGGCCGCCGTGATGTCGACGATCGACAGCGCCAGTTGAGTCCAGGCCAGGCCGGGCCTCGGCAGGCGGAGACGGCCCACGTGCCCGCGGATCTGGCACAGCACCAGCAGCCCCAGCACCGCCGCCACCGCCAGCGCACCCAGCGAGGCCACGGTCCAGGCCGGCAGGCGCAGCATCGGCGCGAGCGCAGCGGCATCCCACCACAGCCCGGCGCCGCCGACCGCGCAGGCGCCAAGCCCGAATGCGGATGCATTGAAGACGATCGCGCGCGACACCTCGCCCGGCTCCACGCCCGCGGCCCCGTAGAGCCGCATGCGCACCGCGCCCCCGGTGAACACACCCAGGCCGATCGTGTTGCTCAGCGCGTAGGCGACGAACGCGGTCTTGGCGACCGTCCGCGCGGGCACGCGCGCACCGACATAACGCAACGCGCTCGCGTCGTAGCCGACCAGTGCGGCGAAGCTGATCGCAGTGGCGAGGATCGCCAGTGCGATCCGCAGACCCGGCGTGGCCTCGATCGCGGCGACGATCTCGTCGTAGCGCAACTCGTGCCACAAGCCGTGCAAGGCGACCGCGAGCAGTGCGCCGATCGCCAGCACACCTGCGATGATCGCGACGCGGCGCAGCGCCTCGGCATGCGCGATCGACCAGGCGCTGACCGTCTGCAGCGAACGTCGTATCGACACCACCATGTCCACCTCGCGCGTACGCCCCACGGCGATCGCAGGGCACGAAGGCCGCGGAGCATACACCCGCCTCCGTGTCCGGCAGGCGCACACGCCGCGCCGGCCAAGGCACGCCGTTCAGCCGTCCCGCGGACCCGCAAAACCAGCCTGAAAGCGGCCTAGACCCGCGAGTACGACCAGGACTGCATGGCACCGTTCAGATACGGCATCACGCCGTGGAAGGCGCGCGGATCGTCGTCGAACACCAGCGGCAGGAACTGGCGGTCGCCTTCCCACAGTGGCAGCTCGAGCACGCGATCGGCCTGGACCCATTCCAGCGTGCCTTCAGGGTTGGCGGTCAGCGGCGTGCCATGCCAGGCGTCGATGACGAACACGAAGCCCAGCCAGTCCTCGCCGTTGCGACCGAAGCCCGGCCAGCTGACGGTGCCGCGCAGACGCAGGCTGTCGCACTCGATGCCCGCTTCCTCACGGATTTCCCGGCGCATGCCGGCGACCACGTCCTCGTCGCGCTCGATCTTGCCGCCCAGGCCGTTGTACTTGCCCAGGTGCTGATCGCCGGGCCGCGCATTGCGGTGGATCATCAGCACCCGTCGGCGATCGGGGGACAGCACGTAGCCGAGCGTGGCGACGATCGGGGTGTAAGGCATCGGGCTCAGGCCTGCGTCGGGAAGCCGGGCATTGTAGCGAGCCCCGCCGCAGATCCTGCCGTGGTGGCTCTCAGCCGGGCGCGGCGGGCAGCAGCAACCGCGCCACCAGCGCCTCGTACAGCGCCGGCAGCGCCTCGAGATCGGCAACGCGGACGTGCTCGTCGACCTGATGGATGCTGGCGTTGACCGGACCGATCTCGATGCATTGCGCGCCCAACGGCGCGATGAAGCGGGCATCGGACGTGCCGCCACCGGTGCTCTCCTCGGGCGCGGTGCCGGCGAAGGCCGTCAGCACCTCGCGCGCCGCCGCGCGCAGCGGCCCTTCCGGCGTATGGAATGGCTCGCCGCTGCGATGCCAGTCGAGCGTGCAATCCAGGTCGTGCCGCGCCAGCAGCGCGGCGATCTCGGCCTCCAGCCGCGGCGCGTCCCAATGCGGGTTGTAGCGCAGGTTGAACTGCACCGTCGCACTGCCGGGAATCACGTTCGTCGCGCCCGTGCCGGCGGCGATGTTGCTGACCTGCAGGCTGGTGGGCGGGAACGAGTCGAAACCGTCGTCCCAGTGCCGGCCGACGAGTTCGGCCAGCGCCGGCGCCAGCAGGTGGACCGGGTTGCGCGCCTTGTCCGGATAGGCCACATGCCCCTGCACGCCGTGCACGGTCAGCGTGGCCGACAGGCTGCCGCGCCGGCCCACGCGCAGCAGATCGCCCAGGCGCCGGGTCGACGACGGCTCGCCGGTGATGCACCAGTCGATCCGCGTGCCGCGCTCGGCGAACGTGCGCGCGACCCGGCGCACGCCGTCGATCGCCGCGCCTTCCTCGTCGGAGGTCAGCAGCACCGCCAGCGTGCCGGGATGCTCGGGATGCGCGGCGACGAAGCGCTCGGCCGCGATCACGAACGCGGCGACGCTGCCCTTCATATCGGCCGCCCCGCGCCCGTACAGCGCGCCGTCGCGGATCTCGGGCACGAACGGATCCGAGCGCCAGTCCGCGACCGGGCCGCTCGGCACCACGTCGGTATGGCCGAGCAGCACCAGCACCGGCCCGCCGGTCCCGTGCGTGGCCCAGAGATTGTCGACGTCGCCAAAGCGCAGCGATTCGATCGCAAAGCCCGCCTGGGCCAGGCGCCGGGCGAGCAGCGCCTGGCAGCCGGCATCGTCGGGCGTCACCGAGCGGCGGGCGATCAGGTCACAGGTGAGATCGAGAACGTCGGACATGGCAGCTCGCTTGGGACACGGTCAGTGCACGCACACCGGCGGTTGGCCCGGCAGGAGGGCATGACACGCCCGCCGGGAGACTTGCGCCGGAGCGCTCAGTCGATGCCGAAGCGCTTCTTGAAGCCGTTGTCGCTGAAGCCCTGGGTGACCGTGCCGTCCTCGGTGACCACGACCGGGCGCCGGATCAGCTGCGGGTACTCGCGCAGCAGCAGCTTCCATTCCGCCTCACTGGCCGCCCCCTTGCGGTTGTCGGGCAACTGCCGCCACGTGGTCGAGGACTTGTTGACCATCGCCTCGAAACCGCCCAACTGCCCAGCCCAGGCGACCAGCGTCTCGGGGGTCGGCTTGTCATCGCGGTAGTCGACGAACGTGTGCGCGACGCCGAAGCGATCGAGCCATTTGCGCGCCTTCTTGCAGGTATCGCAGTTCTTCAGGCCGTAGAGCGTGGTCATGGGAGAGTCCTTGAACAATCGCCGGGATCGCCCGGCGTGAGGTCGTCGGCCGCCGCAACTGCGGCGGCCGTCCGGGCCGGCTCAGTCAGCCAGGCCGCGCAGCAACTCGTTGACCGAGGTCTTGCTGCGGGTCTTTTCATCGACCTGCTTGACGATGACCGCGCAGTACAGCGAATGCGAGCCGTCCTTGGCCGGCAGCTGGCCCGAGACCACGACGCTGCCCGGCGGCACGTAGCCGTAGGAGATCTCGCCGGTCGCGCGGTCGTAGATGCGCGTCGACTGGCCGAGGAACACGCCCATGCCAATCACGCTGTGGTGACCGACGACGACACCCTCGACGACCTCCGAGCGCGCGCCGATGAAGCAGTGGTCCTCGATGATCGTCGGGCTGGCCTGCAGCGGCTCGAGCACGCCGCCAATGCCGGCGCCGCCCGACAGATGCACATGCTTGCCGATCTGCGCACACGAGCCCACCGTGGCCCAGGTGTCGACCATCGTGCCCTCGCCCACATAAGCGCCGATGTTGACGAAGCTCGGCATCAGCACCACGTCGCGGCCGAAGTAAGTGCCGCGGCGCACCGCGGCGCCCGGCACCACGCGCACGCCGGCGGCCTTGAAACGCGCTTCATCGAAACCGGCGAAGCGCGCCTCGACCTTGTCCCAAAACGGTGCGGGCTGGGCGTCGATCACCGCCATGTCGTTGCTGCGGAAGTACAGCAGCACCGCCTTCTTGAGCCACTCGTTGACCTGCCAGCCGCCATTGCCATCGGGTTCGGCAACGCGCAGCTCGCCCGACTCCAGGCCGGCCATCGCCTGTTCGACCGCCGGTTTGACCGCATCGCCGATCTCCTGGGCGGTGAGCTCGGCACGACGCGCGAACGCGTCCTCGATCAATGTCTGCAGCGCGTGGGTCATGGCGGATCTTCGTGGGGAAAAACAGGGGCGCTATCGTGCCATGTCGCCGTCGATCGAAGCGAGCAATGCAGTGCGCAGCGTCTCCTGCGCCGCCTCGTCGAGCGGCTGGCCATCGGCGCCGACGAGCCGGAACACGTCCTCGACGCGTTCGCCGAACGTCGCCACGCGCGCATCGTGTACGCGAATGCCGTGCTGGCGCAGCACATGGGCGACATCGGCCAGCAGGCCCGGCCGGTCGGTGCACACCAGGCTGAAGACTGTGTGTCGTCCGTCGGCTCCGGGATTGAATTCGATGCGTGGCGGCACGCGGAAGTGCCGCAGGTGGCGCGGCTGGGCACGACGCGCCGGACGCAGATCGAGCGCCCCGCCGAGCACGGTGGCGAGCTTGCGCTCGATCGCGATCAGTTCCAGCGGATGGCGCGTGTCCATCGGCAACACCTGGAAGACGTCGAAGATCGTGCCGCCCGGCCCGTCGAGCGCGCGTGCCTGCTGGATCGCCAGCCCCAGACGGTCGAGCGTGATCACGATCGCCGAGAACAGGCCGTCGCGATCAGGCGAATGCACGAACACCTCCAGCGCCTGCGCCCCGGCCGCGAGCCGGCGCACACGCACCACTAGCCCGCCCTGGGCACTGTCGCGCAGCGCCAGCGCCTGCCAGACCACCTGGTCGGCGCGCCCGCGCAAGAAACTCTCCTGCGGAATCCGCGCGAACAGGGCGTCGGCCTGAGCGTCGTCGATGCCGTGGGCCGAGAGCAGCCCGCGGGCGCGGTCGCGCGCTTCGGCGATACGCTCGATCGCCGCCAGCGGGTGCTCGAGGCCCCGGCGCAGCGCCAGCCGCGTGGCGCTGCGCAGATCGGTCAGCAGCCGGTCCTTCCAGGCGTTCCAGAGCTTGGGCGAGGTGCCGGCGATGTCCGCGCAGGTCAGCAAGTACAGGTAATCCAGCCGTTCGCGATCAGCGACTTCGGCGGCGAACTTGTGGATCACGGCCGGGTCGGAGATGTCGAGCTTCTGCGCGCTGGTCGACATCAGCAGGTGGCGCCGCACCAGCCATTCCACCAGCGCGGTGTCGGTCTCGCCCAGCCCATGGCCCTCGCAGAACGCGCGCGCATCGACCGCGCCCAGTTCCGAATGGTCGCCGCCGCGCCCCTTGCCGATGTCGTGGAACAGGCCGGCCAGCAGCAACAGTTCGGGCTTGCGCAGCTGCGGCCACACTTCGTGCGCAGTGGAGAACCGCTCGTCCGGCGCCTCGGAGGCGAAACTGGCGATGTTGCGCAGCACCGCCAGCGTGTGTTGATCGACGGTGTAGGCGTGGAACAGGTCGAACTGCATCCGCCCGGTGACATTGGCGAACTCGGGAATCCACACGCCCAGCACGCCGAGCCTGGCCATGCGCTCGAGCGTACGCACCGGCGTGGGCCCACGCAGCAGGGCCATGAACTGCTCGCGCAGCACCGGCGAGGCACTGCGCCACGACGGCAACGCGTGCAACGATTCAGCCAGCGCGCGCGCGGTCTGTGAGTGCAGGCCGCGCAGCTCCTGGCGGTCGGCCCAGATCGCGAACAGATCGAACACCCGCGCGATGTCGCCGCCGGGCCAGACATCGTCGCGCGCCACCAGGTAGCCGCGCTGCACGCCGAACTCAGCATCGAGCGGCCGCAGCGCGCCCTCGCCCTCGATCTGTTCCTCGAAGCGCTGCAGCAGGCGTTCGCTGATCCGCTGCACCACCGCGGCACTGCGGTAGAACTCCTGCATCATCTTCTCGACCAGCGGGTTGTCGGCCTGTTCGACGTGGTGCAGCCGCGCGGCCAGCGCCTTCTGGTAATCGAAGCGCAGCCGCTCCTCGGCCTTGCCGGCGACCAAGTGCAGCCCGAAGCGCAGCCGCGAGAGCGTGCGCCGCTCGCGTTCGAGCGTGGCGTGCTCGTCGACCCCGAGCTGGCCGAGCGCAATCAATTCTTCCAGGCCGTAGATGCCCAGCACACGGCGCGCCATCCAGCGCAGGTTGTGCACGTCGCGCAGGCCACCGGGGCCGTCCTTGATGTTGGGCTCGAGATTGTCGGCGGTGTCGCCGAAGCGCGCGTGGCGGACTTCGAGCTCGCGCCGCTTGGCGTGGAAGAACTCGGCCGCCGGCCAGACCTTCGGGTCGGCGATCGCATCCATCAGCGCGCGCACCTCGCCGATATTGGCCAACAGCGGACGCGCCTCCAGCAGCGCGGTCAGCACGGTCGCATCGGCGGCTGCCTCGGTGCACTCCGCAAAGCTGCGCACCGCATGGCCGACCGGCAGCCCCAGGTCCCACAACAGCGCCAGCATCCGGCTCAGCGCCTGCGCGTGCGCGGCCTGCACCTGCGGCTCGCCGACGATGAGCAGGTCGATGTCCGAATGCGGGAACAGTTCGCCGCGGCCATACCCCCCGACCGCGAACAGCGCCAGCACCGCCTCGCCGGGAATACAGCGCGCCCAGGCCTTGCGCACCCAACCGTCGACGGCGTTGGCGCGTGCGGCCAGCAGCCGATCGATGTGCTGGCCGGCGTCGAAGCCTTGGATCAGCCGCGCGTCGTGCGCGGCGAGCGCGTCGCGCGCCTCCGCCACCCAGGCCGCGTCGCCGACGTCGGCGGCAGGTGCGGTGGCGGCGGTGCGCTCGCCCACGTCAGAGGAACGCGTCGTTGTCGTCGCCCGGAATCCGGGTCAACACGTCGACGCCGTCGGCGGTGACCGCGACCGTGTGCTCCCACTGCGCCGAGAGCTTGCGGTCCTTAGTGACCACCGTCCACCCGTCGGGCAGCACCTTGGTGAAGCGCGTGCCCTCGTTGATCATCGGCTCGATCGTGAAGGTCATGCCTTCCTTGAGCACGACGCCGGTGCCCGGCGTGCCGTAGTGCAGCACCTGCGGCTCGTCGTGGTAGACCTTGCCGATGCCGTGACCGCAATACTCGCGCACCACGCTGAAGCGTTCGCTTTCGGCGTACTTCTGGATTGCGTGGCCGACGTCGCCGAGCGTGGCACCGGGTCGCACCGCGCGGATGCCGCGCCACATCGCTTCGCGGGTCACCTCGACCAGCCGCTTGGCCATCACCGACGGTGTGCCGACGAAGTACATGCGGCTGGTGTCGCCGTGCCAGCCATCCTTGATGACGGTCACGTCGATATTGATGATGTCGCCGTCCTTGAGCACCTTGGCATCGCTCGGGATGCCGTGGCAGATGACATTGTTGGCCGAGATGCAGGTGGTCTTGGGATAGCCCTTGTAGCCGACATTGGCCGGGACCGCGCCTTGAACGTTGACGATGTGCTCGTAGCAGATGCGGTCGAGCTCGTCGGTGGTCACCCCGGGTTTGACGTGCGGGGCGACGATCTGCAGGACTTCGGCGGCCAGGCGGCCGGCCACGCGCATCTTCTCGATCTCGTCGGGCGTCTTGGTCTGAATGCTCATCCGACCATTATCGCAGATCGCTCCGGCCTGCCGCGCGCGGGGCCGCGGCATCGGGCATGACACGCCCATTGCCACAGGTCACCCACCGACTCACGGCCACTTCACCGACGGGCGTTTCAGTATGGCCGCGCACAGGATGCACTGCCTTATCGATGAATACGCAGTGACGCTGCCGGGCCGCAACGGCCTCGGGCAGCGCGGACAGGAGACCGCCATTGGACGCCGACATTGCCGCCGCGACCTTGCCGCCGCCCCGGCGTCCAGCTGCTGACGACCGCACACTGGTCGCTCCCTGCCCGCATGTCCTTCCGATCCCACAAGACGGAGATGTCCCATGCGCTTGATGCCATTGACCGCCGCCGCCCTGCTCGGGCTGGTCGCTACGACCGCCCACGCCGATATCACCGGCCAGATCGACGCCACCATGACACTCCAGGCCGGCTGCATCATCAACGGCGTCGACACCACCGACGGGACCAGCGCCGGCACCCTGGGCACGCTCGATTTCGGCACCGAGACCACGGTGTTCGACCAGGCCGATGCCGAGGTGCAGAACGCGGGCAGCGCGATCACGATCCGGTGTTCGGAACGCGTGGCGCCCACCATCGCATTCGATGGCGGCCTCAACCCAGGCACAGCACCCAATGGCGGCGCCACCCGGGCGCTGGCGCTGCAAGGCGGCGCGGAGCCGCGCTTCATCGGCTACGAGCTTTACTCCGATGCCGGCAGGTCGACCGTGATCGCCAATGGCGACCCGCTGACGCTGCCTGCCGACGGCAGCGCGCAGACGGTCAACGTCTACGGGCGTGCATTCGGGGGGACGGCGCTGCTGCCGGGCACCTATACCGATGTCATCGGCGTGGTGATCACGCTCTGATCGACCGTGATGTGCGCCCACCCGCACCGGCCCGGCGCACGCCTTGCCGGCGGCCTGCTTGCGAGCCTGCTGGCCGCATCGCCTTGCGCGTTGCAGGCTGACACCCAGGCCACCTTCCCGGTCTCGGCCACGGTGATTCCCGGCTGCGCGATCGACGGCCTGGGCAGCAGCGGCGCCGCGGGCGTGATGGCGACGCTCGATTTCGGTACCGACAGTGCACTGTCGAGCGCCGTGCGCACGGCCAATGCCGGCGCCACGCAGGTCGTCACGCTGCGCTGCACGGCCGGGGTGGTGATGCGCATGCGCATCGACGGTGGTGCGCATGCGGCCGGGGGAGTGCGGCAACTGCGTCATGCCTCGGTCGATCGCCGCATCCCGTACCGGTTGTATCGCGATGCCGCATTCACCCAGGAAATCGCGATCGATCAGGCGCAGGCGATCACCGTACCCGGCACCGGGCTGCTCGGCGTCGCATTGCCGGTCCACGGCCGGCTGGCGCTTCCTGGAGACGCCCTGCCCGGGACCTACACCGATACCGTCACCGTGACGCTGGACTGGTGAGGCCCCTGCGCCTGGCCATCGACAAGGACCTGTCATGCCGATCCATCCCTGCCGCCAAGGCCCAACGTTCCCCATTGTCCGCTGGCTGATCGCCGCAATGCTGGCGCTGGCGGCGACCGCGAGCCCTGCGGCCAATTCGCTGCTGATCTGGCCGGTCAATCCGACCATCCGGCCCGGCGAGCAGGCCACCGCGCTGTGGATCGAGAACCAAGGGCGGACCACCGCGCACCTGCAACTGCGCGTGTTCGCCTGGCAACAGCTCGATGGCGAGGACGACTACCGTGTCCAGCACGACATCGTCGGATCGCCGCCGATGACGCGTATCGCGCCGGGCCAGCGGCAGTTGGTCCGGCTGACCCGGACTGCGCCAACGCCGGTGCCCCGCGAGCTCGCCTACCGGGTCGTGGTCGACGAGATTCCCGTCCAGGCGGCGGACACGGCCCAGGCGGACGCACCGGCCGGGGTGCGCTTCCAGTTCCGCTACTCGATCCCGCTGTTCGTCCTCGGCGAGACCGCCGCGCACGACCGGCCGCACCTGGCATGGACACTCGAGCAACGCGAGGGCCAAACCTTCCTGCTGGTGCACAACCACGGCCACCGCCATGCGCGCCTGACCGGCCTGGGGTTCCGCCGGCAGCGCGGCGCGCACGTCCCCTTGCAGAATGCGCAGTTGGGTTACGTGCTGGCCGGCAGCGTCGCACGCTGGCCGCTGACCGATGCGACGCAGGCCGAAGGCACACTCGAGGCGCATGTGGACGATCACCGGCGCCTGCGCACAATTCCGCGCATGCCAGGGCCGGATCGCTGATGCCGGGCTCGGCATCGGTGCGGTTGGCGCCGGCGCTGTTGTGCGCAGGCCTGGCGCCGGCGTTGACGACCCAGGCCGGTCCGCCGGGCCGGCTGCCGCCACCCCCGCAGGCGACCGATGCCATCGGCGAGGGCGTGGTGCACCTGGAACTGGTGGTCAACAGGCTGGCATCGGGGCGCGTGGTGCCGGTCGAGTTGCGCGACGGCCATTACCTGGTCGACGCGGCCGCGCTGCGCGCCTTGCACGTGCGCGTCGACACGCCGGATCGCGACGGCCGGGTCGCAGTCGACCGCCTGCCGGGCGTGACGGCCGCCTACGACATCGCGCACCTGCGCCTGCGCCTCGATGTGCCCGTCGACTGGCTGCCGTTGCAACACGTCGACAGCGACAGCGGGCTCACCCGGCATCCGTCGCAGTCCAGCCGCGGGCTGCTGCTCAACTACGATCTCTACGCCACGCGGGCAGCGGATGCGTCCACCGCCGCCGCGCTGTGGACCGATCTGCGGTTGTTCGGCGACGCCGGCACGCTGTCGTCGTCAGGGGCCTGGCGCCACGGCGGCAGTGGCCGGGCGTTCGTGCGCTACGACACCCGCTGGCAGCGGATCGACGAGGGCCATGCGCGACTCTGGGAAGCGGGCGACCTGATCACGCGCGGGCCGGCCTGGACCTCGCCGGTAAGAATCGGCGGCCTGCAGTTCTCGCGCGATTTCTCGCTCCGGCCCGACATCGTCACCTATCCACTGCCGCAGTTCGCGGGCCAGGCCGGCGTGCCATCCGCCGTGGACCTGTACGTCAACGGCGCGCTCGCCGCGCGCCAGCGCGTCGATCCCGGCCCCTTCGCACTGACCGACGTGCCGTTCATCAACGGCGCCGGCGAGGCGGTGGTCGTGGTGACCGATGCGCTGGGCCGGCAGGTCGCCACGGCCGTGCCGTTCTATGTCAGCAGCCGCCTGCTCGCGCCGGGACTGAGCGACTTCGCGCTCTCGGTCGGCGCCTTGCGTCGCGATTACGGCCTCCAGGACTTCGCCTACGGCCCGGTCGTCGCCTCGGCGGCCTACAGCCGTGGGCTCACCGAGGCGCTGACCGTCGAGGCGTTCGGCGAGGCGGCCGATGGCCTGACCCGGATCGGCGCCGGCGGCGCGGCCCGGCTGGGCATGCTGGGCATCGTCAACGCCGCCTACAGCCACAGCACATCGCAGGACCGGTCGGGCGCGCAATTCGATGTCGGCTACCAGTACGCGCGCCGCGGATTCACGCTGTCGGCGCAGCATCAGCGCAGCGACGACGCCTTTGTCGACCTCGCACGCTACGACCCACGGGCCACATTGCCGTTCCGGCCACGCACGACGGTGGTCGCCGGCAGCCTGGCGCTCGGGCGCTCGGGCGCTGGGACAGCGTGGGCCTGGGCCATGTCGCGCTGGAGAATGCGGACGCCTCGCGCACCCGGCTGGTCAACCTGTCGTGGAGCGTATCGCCGTGGCCGGACATCGGGCTCTACCTATCGGGCAACCGCGACATCGACGCTGGGACCTGGTCGGCGGTCGCGCAGGTCGTCGTCTCGCTGCGGAACGGCAACGTCACCGCGACCCACGATCACGCCAGCGGTCGCGGCGATGCACAACGGCTGCGCTACACCCGCCCAGTCCCCAGCGATGGCGGCCTGGGGCTGGGTCTGGGCTACAGCCGCTTCGCCGGCGGCGACGATCAGCTCCAGCTCGACACGCTATGGCGCGGCCGCCATGTCCAACTCGGCGGTGGCCTGCGTGGCAGCGGCGGCGCGCACACGCTGTGGGCCAATGCCGCCGGTGCTGTCGTGCACATGGATGGCGGCACTTTCCTGTCGAACCGGATCTCCGATGCTTTCGTGGTGGTCGACACCAACGGCTTTGCGGACATCCCGGTCCGCTACGAGAACGTGACCGTGGGCACAACCGACCGCAACGGCCGGCTGCTGGTGCCCTGGTCAGGCGCGCACTACGCGGCGAAGTTCGAGATCGATCCGCTGCAACTGCCCGCACATGTGCACACGCCGGTCGTCGAGCAGCGCGTCGCGGTCCGCCGCGGCAGTGGCTTTGTGATGCGCTTCCCGGTCGAGCGCGCCCGCGCCGCCCTGGTGATCCTGCACGATGCCCGGGGCGTCGAACTCGCGCCGGGCACGCCGGTGACCAGCGATCAGGGTGAACAAGCCCATGTCGGCTGGGACGGGCTGGTCTACCTGTCGCGACTGGCGTCCGACAACACCCTCACCGCACACACCGCCGGCGAACCGCCCTGCACTGCGCGCTTTGCGCTCGACGCCGCGGTGGAGGGGCTGGCACGGATCGGCCCCCTGGCCTGTCGATGATGCGCCCGCGCGTACCTGCCGCCTCGCCCTCGTACAGCCGGCTGCTGGGCGGGCTGATGTTCGTGCTGGCGCTGTGCGTGGCGGGCGGCCTGCACGCACAGGACACCGGTTCGTGCACGGTGGCGAGCGCACAGGCCGACCTCGGCACGACCGGCACGCTGGCGTTGGCCCAGAGCCCGCGCCAGGCGGCCGGCAGCGGCGGCCTGGCGTGCAGTGCGCTGGCCTTGCTCAGCGCCTCGTACATCAAGGTGCGGTTGGAAGGCTCGACCTTCCAGTTGGCCCACGGCGGCGGACCGTCGATCCCGTTCACGGTGCTGGCCCGGAGCACCGGGCCGCAGATCGGTCAGGGTCAGGAATTCGACTTCTCGGCACTGAACCTGCTCAACCTCTTCAGCGGACCGGGCGGCAGCCTGCCGCTGTACATCCGCACCGCGCCTACCCCGGGCCTGCGCGCGTGCACCTATACCGGCACGGTCAATCTGCGCTGGTACTTCTCCATCTGCACGCTCGGCCTTGGGCCGGTCTGCGCCTACTCGCAGAGTCCGGGCTTCGTCCGCCCGGGCCTGCTGACGCCGATCGACTGGGGCACCGGCATCCCGGTGACGGTGAATGTCGTGTTGCGGCTGGAGAACGACTGCGCGATCGGCCCCGCCCCTGGACTTTGGCAGCGCACCGCTGGCCGGCGCCTTCGGGCCCGTGGTGCAACAGATCACCGTCCGCTGCAGCGCAGGCGCCGCATACACGGTCGGAATCGACGACGGGCAGCATTTCTCCGCAGGTTGGCGGCGCATGCGCGACGACCTCGCGCCCACCCAGCTCCTGCGCTACGCGCTCTACAAGGGCGCGGCCTCAAGCGAGCGCTGGGGCAGCGTCGGTGCCGAGCGGCGCTCGAGCGCCGGCGCCGAGCTCAATCCCGGCGTCCACACCGGCGCGACCGCGCAGGGCTTCACGTACCGGGCGCTGATCGACCCGACCCAGGCCACGCCGCCGCCCGGGGTGTACCGCGACACGCTCCGGGTCGACATCCGCTTCTAGGTTCCGGCCCCAGGCCGATTGCGCCCAGTCGGCAGCGCGGGGTAGAATCCCGCGCTTGCCGTGCCCGCTCGTCGGGCCCGACACGCAACGCCGGGCGTCACCGGCGAATACACACCTGTCGCATCGACCCGTGCCGGGGTGCCTCGCAAGAGGTTCGGCCACGGAGGCGACGGGGAGGCCCAACCCCGGAATCGAGATGCGAATCCGATCGCCAAGTGCCTGCGCATCTGCGTGCGGACTTGCCACGACACCGGCTTCGCTCGATTCCACCATCACGAGACTATCGAAATGCCTCAGATCACCATGCGCCAGATGCTGGAAGCCGGCGTGCACTTCGGCCACCAGACGCGCTACTGGAACCCCAAGATGTCGCCGTACATCTTCGGCGCCCGCGGCAAGATCCACATCATCAACCTCGAGAAGACGGTTCCGCTGTTCAACGACGCGATGAACTTCATCTCGGGCATCGCCCAGAAGCGCGGCATGATCCTGTTCGTCGGTACCAAGCGCAGCGCGCGCGAGGCGATCAAGGAAGAGGCCGAGCGTTGCGGCATGCCGTACATGACCCAGCGTTGGCTGGGCGGCACGCTGACCAACTTCCGCACCGTCAAGCAGTCGGTGTCGCGCCTGAAGGAACTCGAGTCGGCCGAGACCGACGGCACGTTCGACAAGCTGGTCAAGCACGAAGTGCTGGGCCTGCGTCGCGAGCGCGACAAGCTCGAGGCCTCGCTGGGCGGCATCAAGGAAATGAACCGCCTGCCCGACGCGCTGTTCGTCATCGACATCGGCCACGAGAACATCGCGATCCAGGAAGCCAAGAAGCTCGGCATCCCGGTCATCGCCGTTGTCGACACCAACTACGATCCGGCGCTGGTGGACTACGCAATCCCGGGCAACGACGACGCGATCCGCGCCGTGCAGCTGTATGCCAACGCCGCGGCCGACGCCGTGCTCGAAGGCAAGGCGGCCGCGCCGAGCGCGGCGACCGTGCGCGAGGAAGAGTTTGCAGAAGGCGGCGACAAGCCGGCCCGCGCCCCGCGCGGCAAGAAGACCGAGGAAGCCGCGGCCGAGTAATCGCCGCGACATGCGGTTGCGCCATGCTGCGCAGCCGCAGCGCCTCCGGCGCGATCGCCGTTCGCCTGCGAGCGGCGACCGCCAACGACCGGCCGTGCTCCGCGCGGCCGACGCATCCACCGAACACTGAGGTCATCCATGGAAATCACCGCATCCCTGGTCAAGGAACTGCGCGAGCGCACCGGCGCCGGCATGATGGAGTGCAAGAAGGCGCTGGGCGAGACCGCCGGCGACATCGACGCCGCCGCCGAAGCCCTGCGCAAGTCGGGCCTGGCCAAGGCCGACAAGAAGGCCGACCGCGTCGCCGCCGAAGGCCGCATCGTCGCCACCCAGGACGATCGCGCCGCGGTGCTGGTCGAGATCAACTCCGAGACCGACTTCGTCGCCAAGGATGACAACTTCCTGCGCTTCACCGAAGCCGTCGCCCAGGCTGCCCTCACCTCGGGCGCTGCCGATATCGACGCGCTCAAGGCCGCGAAGCTCGCCTCGGGCGAGACCGTCGAGGAAGCGCGCGCTGCGGTCATCGCCAAGGTCGGCGAGAACGTGCAGGTGCGTCGCATCGTGCGGATGGAGAGCAGCCACAACCTGGCGGCCTACGTCCACGGAGGCCGCATCGGCGTGCTGGTCGAGCTGCAGGGCGGCGATGCCGATCTGGCGCGCGGCCTGGCGATGCACGTCGCGGCGATGAACCCGCCGCACAACAAGGCCGCGGATGTCCCGGCCGAGTTCATCGAGAAGGAAAAGGAAATCGAGCTGGCGAAGATGTCCGACAAGGACAAGAACAAGCCGGCCGACATCCTCGAGAAGATCATCAGCGGCAAGCTCAACAAGATCGTCAACGAGGTCACGCTCTACGGTCAGCCCTACGTGCTCGACACCGACAAGACGGTCGAGGCCACGCTCAAGGCTGCCGGCGCGGACGTGCTCGGCTTCAAGCGCCTGGCCGTCGGCGAAGGCATCGAGAAGGTCGTCGAGGACTACGCTGCCGAAGTGATGAAGCAGGCCGGCCTGGCCTGATCCATCCGCCGCGGTGTCCTTGGACACCGCCAGGCGACCGAAAAGCACGCCCCTTGCGGGCGTGCTTTTTTTTGCCTCATCTCCCTCGTTCGCGAAAATGAGCGTGCTCCTTCGAAACGGCAGCGGCCTGCCAGCCGGGCGCCGCGCTCCCCTGCGGTCCGGACCGCTTTGCGATCCGGCCACGCGACGCACGCACGTCACTCCTGGAACACCACGCCCTCCATCGACACCGGCAGGTGGTCCTGGGCCGCGCCCTGCAGGAACGCCTCGTAGTCCGGGCTCCCCCGGAACGCCGCGAACCGGTACGGGAACTGCGCCAGATCCGCGTCCGAAAAGTCCGGCCTGCGCGCCAGGAACAGGCCCACGAGGGCCGAGAGCACCGGCAGGTCCGGGCAATCCTCTTCCATCCACAGGCATTGCCCGGACTCGTTGACCTCCAGAAAGACGAAGCCGCCATCCGGCCGGACGATGAAGTCGAACGAGCCGTGGACCAGGCCCAGCATCGCCATGACCCGCAGGCAGCCCTCGCGCACATGATCGGGCAGCTGGAACGGCGTCACCGTCGGATGTTTGGCAGCGTGGCGCCAGTCCACCGCCAGATCGGGATCGCCGCGCGTATCCAGCCGCGCGGCGATCACCGCCTGCCCGAAGATCGCCACCCGCACCTCGAACGCCTTGTCGACGAAGTGCTGGTAGATCAGCGGGGACGCCTGCAGGACACGCGGATCGGCCAGATCCTGCTCGGTCACCAGCGAGGACAGATACTCGTACGAACGGCCATCGCGCGTGTTCCACAGATGTGGGAAGAACGGCTTGGCGATGACGCGGCCGCCGTGCGCGCGCACGAACGCGCCGATACGCGCCGGATCGTTGCTCGCCAGCGTCTGGGGCACCGTCATGCCGCAGGCCTGCGCCAAACGCAGCTGATGCAACTTGTTGTGCCGGCTGGTCATGAAGCTCGTCAGCGGGTTGACCCACCAGGCCTGCGGCGCGAGCACATGCAGCATTCCCCAGAAGAAGCGCTCGCTTTCGCGGCGGCAGGCCTCCGCATCGCGGGCATCCAGGCCGTCCGGCACGCCGGGCGAGCGTCCGATCCGGCGGATCCACACGAAGTCGCAGTCGGCATCGGGCAGGCTGCCCGGCACCGCATGCGCGGTCTCGCCCAGCTCGAAGCTGTGGGTCGCGCGCGCCGGAAAGTCGCTCAGGCACATCCAGCGCGTCGCGATCCCGCGATCGGCAAGTGCCCATGCCACCGCGCCTGCATGGACATCTCCGGGATGGGTGACCACGCGTAGATGTCCAGGCATGAAGGGCGTTCCGTCGATGGCGATGCGAGTGTTCTACCTCAGACCGCGACCACCATGCGAGCGGCCGGTCGGCGCCCGACACCGCGAGCCTGCCCTTTACGGATGATTTGACACAGGGGACGGTCATGGACTAAGACACCAAGGACGCCGCCATGTCGACGGCGCCGCGAATCGAAAAGGAGACGTCGCCATGTCGAAGCCAGGACCCGCCGCTCAATCGCCCGCCGCCGACGCGCCCGGCAGCTTCCGCCTGCTCAGCCGCCAGCTCGCGCGTGACCTCACCGACACCGAGATCGACGCCGTCGCCGGCGGCACGACCTCGCGGACCCAGCTCTCGGCCCAGGTCTCGGCGCAGATCATCGTCGTCGACGATGCCGATGCCTGAGTCACCGGCCGGGCACCCTGCCCGGCCGACCTCCGCTTGATGGACCGCGCAACGCGCCGAGCGCTGAGCGCGCTGCTGCTGCTCGCTGCCGGTTCGACCGCGTGGGCCAGCACGCCGACGCCCGAGCTGCTCGATCGTGTTCCCAGCGAACAGGCGGTCGATCTGACCCGGCTGGATTGGATCCGGCCGCGCTTCTCGCCCGATCCGGCCGAGCGCGCGCACTGGCAGGCGCTGCTGGGATGGGCCGAGGCCGCACGGCGTGCACGCACCGCGGCGCTACGTGACAGCTTGCGCACGCGCGGCGTCGACGCCGCGGCGCTTCCCGAGGCCTGCTACGGGGACCGGCGGTGCGGCTTGATCCTGGATGCGGAAGCGACGGCGGCCGCATTCGACGACTGGCCGGCCTTCGAAGCCTCCGCCCGGGACGCGTGGCCGTACGTGCTGGGCCTGCGCCGCGCGGTGGAGATCGTGTCCCAAGTCCAGGCCCCGGCGCCTGACGCCGATGACGCCGGCACGCTGGCTGCGGACCTGCAACGGCGCGCCATCAACGACCAGATCCTGCGCTATGCCCTCGACGGCGTGCCGGGCCGCGAGATGACGCCCGGCGATCCGCTGTACGCGACCTACGCGTTCGCGCTCGGCGACGATGTGCGCCGGCTGGACGCGGACAACGCCGCGTTCGCGGCGCAGTTGATGCGCCGTCACGACGGCTGGCCCGCGCCCACCGCACTACCCGAACAGGCGCAGGCCCAGCTGTGGCTGCTGGTCCAGCACGCCGACCAGCGGCCTGATCTCCAGCACGCGGCGCTGCTCGCCATGCAACAGCGCCATGCCGGCGGCCCGATGCCCACCCGCTACGGCTTTCTCTACGACCGGGTCATGCTCAAGCTCGACGGCCGCCAGCGCTACGGCACCCAGGTCACCTGTATCGAGGGCCGGCGCGCGCCGCAGCCGCTGGAAGATGCGGGACAGGTCGACGCGTTGCGCGCCGAGCTGAAGATGCCCCCGCTGCGTGAGTATCTCGCCCGTTTTCCGGATTGCGCCACGGCGCCGTGACGCGGCGCGAAACGGGCCCGCTCACGCAGCCAGGCGCAAGCGAACCCGTGGCCTGCGCGGTCAATCGAGGTCGCGGACGCCGAGTTCGTCAAGCGCATTGCGCATCAGCGCCGCGGCCGGCTCGCTGAGCTTTTCGTTGTCGAGCGCGTAACGGATCGTCGCCTCGATCAGCCCCAGGTGCGTGCCGCAGTCGAAGCGTGTGCCGCGGAAGCGGTAGGCATGCACCGGCTTTTCGGCGAGCAGGGCCGAAATGGCGTCGGTGAGCTGGATCTCCCCGCCCGCCCCCGGCTGGGTCTGCTCGAGCAGCGCGAAGATGCGTCCATCGAGCACATAGCGGCCAACAACCGCCAGCGTGCTCGGTGCGTCCTCGGGCTTGGGCTTCTCGACCATCGAGTGGATGCGGCCATGCCGACCCTCGAACGCATCGGTGGCCACGATGCCGTAGCTGGCGGTCTTCTCCGGCGGCACGTCCTGGACCGCGATCATGCTCGCCCCAGTCTGCGCATGCGCATCGGCCATCTGCTTGAGCGCGCCATCGCCGCCCCGGTTCCACAACAGGTCGTCGGGCAACATCACGGCGAACGGCTCGTCGCCAACCACCGGGCGTGCGCACAGGACCGCATCACCCAGTCCGCGCGCCTCGGGCTGGGTCACGAAGATCGCGCGGACCCCGTCGGGCAGCGGCCGGCGCACTTTCTCCAGCAGTTCGTGCTTGCCGGAGGATTCGAGACGATCCTCGAGCTCGTAGGCCTTGTCGAAGTAGTCGCCGATGGCGTGCTTGTAGCGGTTGGTGACGAATACCAGCGTGTCACAACCGGCTTCGATCGCCTCGTCGACCGCGTACTGGATCAGCGGGCGATCGACGATCGGCAGCATTTCCTTAGGCACCGTTTTGGTCGCGGGCAGAAACCGCGTTCCCAGGCCGGCGACGGGAAACACCGCCTTTCGAATCCTTTGCGTCATGGTTGTCTCGCGTGTCGTGGGGGAAAGGCGACGATGGTCGCTGTGGTACTCGTGCGCTGCAGCGCCGCATCCGCGGCGGCCGGCTTGAACTCGGGAACGGCATCGCGCAGCGTCGCGCCCAGTTGCTCGAGGTCGTAACGCGCGACACCATCTTCGAGGCGCGCCAGCGCCGCAGCCAGCTTGTCGGGGTGCACGGGACGCGCCTCGGCCTGCAAGATCTTCGGATGCACGGTGGGCCGATAGCGCTCGTCGGCGTGGAACAGGGTCTCGTGCAGCTTTTCGCCTGGGCGCAGACCCGAGTAGACGATCGCGACATCGCGGCCGGGTTGCTTGCCGCCGAGGCGGATCATCTGCTCGGCCAGCAGGCGGATCGAGACCGGCTCGCCCATGTCGAGCGTGTAGACGGCCTGCGAGGCACCGATCGCGACCGATTGCATGATCAGCTGGCAGGCCTCGGGGATGGTCATGAAGTAGCGGGTCACCTCGGGGTCGGTCACCGTCACCGGGCCGCCGCGCCGGATCTGTTCGCGGAACAGCGGCACCACGCTGCCGGCCGAGTCGAGCACATTGCCGAAGCGCACGGTCACAAAGCCGGTCCCGCCGGCGCTCGCCAGGTCCTGACAGACCATCTCGGCCAGGCGCTTGGTCGCACCGAGGACGTTGACCGGATCGACTGCCTTGTCAGTGGAGATCAACACGAACGTGCTCGCGCCGTGCTCGACCGCCGCACGGGCGACATTGCGGGTGGCCAGCACATTGTTGCGCACGCCCTCGCGCAGTTGCTGCTCCAGGACCGGCACCTGCTTGTAGGCCGCGGCATGGAAAACCGCATCCGGCGACGACAGCCGCATCGCATGCGCCATCACCGCGGGATCGCCACAGTCGCCGAGCACTGGCGTCACCCGGATATGCGGAAAATCACGCCGCAGCTCAGCCTCGATGCGGGTCAGCGCGAGTTCGTCGATCTCCACCAACGCGATCTGCGCGGCGCCATGGCGCGCGCACTGCCGGCACAGTTCCGAGCCGATCGAACCACCGGCACCGGTCACCAGCACGCAGCGCCCGCGGAGCCAGCCGCGGATCGCCTTCCAGTCAGGCAGCACCGGCTTGCGGCCGAGCAGGTCCTCGATCGCGACTTCCTTCAGTTCGCCCGGCAGCGAGCGGCCTTCGAGCAGGTCGTCGAGCCGGGGCACGGTTCGGAACGGCAGCGCCGTCCGTTCGCAGGCCGCGACCACGCGGCGCATCGCCGCGGCATCGGCCGACGGCATCGCGATGACCAGCAGCTTGGCAGCGGTCTCCGGGGCGATCCGCTCCACGTCCTCGACCCGGCCGAGCACCGGCACGCCCTGCAACTGGCTGCCGCGCAGTTTCGGCGCGTCGTCGAGGAAGCCGACCGGATCGTAGGCGCCGGTCCGGCGCAGATCGCGCACCAAGGTCTCGCCGGCCTGACCGGCCCCGAGGATCAGCACCCGGGTCGCGGTCTGGTCCAGCCGCACGCTGCCGTGGTCCTTCCAGGCGCGGTACAGCAGCCGGGGCATGCCCAGCAACGCTGCCAGCAGCAACGGGTAGACGATCAGCACGCTGCGCGGGACGAGATCGAGCCGGTTATAGACGAACAGCACCAGCAGGATCGCGAGCAGGCCCAGCACCGACGCCTTCACGATGTTGAGCAGGTCGGGAATGCTGGCGAAACGCCAAACACCGCGATATAGACCCACGCGCCAGAAGATCACGCCTTGCGCCAACAAGATCAGTGCGACTTCGACCGACAGCGGCGAGAACGCAGGTGCCTGCGCCATTACTGAAAAGCGGAACTGGTGCAGGCCGACCCAGCACAGCCACACCATGGTCAGGTCGTGCACGACCACCGCCAAGCGGGGTCCCAGGACGCCGAGACGGGTCCTTACATCATGCATCGGGATTCATCCTTGAGGGCAACGTTGCCCGGCGAGCAAGCGGACGCGAACCGCGCACCAGACGGAGACAATGAGCAAATACCATGCGACCAAGGCTCCGATGATAACCGGGCGACCGTGCCCGGCGAGCAATCCGCACGCCAGCACCCCGACCATCGACAGCGCCGCATAGCCTGCGGCGACCCTCGCATGCGGATGCCCGGCCTGCACAGCGCGCTGGTAGACATGCTGGACATGCGGCGTCCACCAGCGTTCGCCGCGCAGCATGCGTGAAACGAGTGTCAACGACGCGTCAATCAGGAACGGCGCAAGCGGAAAAGCCAGCGCCCAGACCGCAGGGTGACCGATCTCCAGCGAGGCCGCCGCGATCAGGCCCGCCAGCACGAAGCCGAGGCTGCCGCTGCCGACATCGCCCAGGAAGATCCGCGCCTTCGGGCAGTTGAACGGTAGAAAGCCGCCGCACGCGGCCAGCAGCGCGATCGCCAGCATGCCGGCCACGCCCCAGGACCCGGCGGCCCACGCAACGGCCACGGTAACCAGCATCGCCTGGCTGGCGGCGATGCCGTCGATCCCGTCCATGAAGTTCCAGACATTGATCAGGCCGACCGCCAGCACGAACACCGCCGCCCCCCACCACACCGGCTGACCAGCATGGACCACCGCGACCGCCAACAGCGCCGCGGCCACCGCGTGGACCGCCAGCCGCGACCACGGCGACAACGGCCGGTGGTCGTCGACCCAGCCGATGCCGGCGACCAGCACCAAGCCGGCCAGCAAGGCCAGGGGCACGCCGGGGAAGGCCGCCTGCCAGGCCGTCCATGCGAGTACGCCCAGCATCACGACCACGATTGCGATACCGCCGCCACGCGGGGTCGGCACCACGTGGCTGCGTCGTTCGCCCGGGGCGTCGAGCAACTGGCGCGACAGTGCGTAGCGACGCGCCAGCCAAGTCCCCGCCGACGCCGAGACCAGGGCCAGGGCGGCGACTGCGATGAGCGCCTGCGGCTGCACTCAGACCACGGCGTAGTTCAGCAGCGGCTTGATCGTGCCCCACTCCTTGCAGCTGGGACACTGCCAGTGATGGCTGCGCGCGCCAAAGCCGCACTGTTTGCAGCGATAGCTGGGATTGCGTACCAGCAACTGCTCGGTGATCAGCCGCAGTTCCTGCAGCGTGCCGGCATGGTCGACCCCGTCGGCGAGCGTGAGATCGATCAGCGCCGCCTCGCCGCGGACCGAGGGCCGGTCCTTGAGCTGGCGCGCCAGGTAGGTGCGCGCCGCATGCACGCCCTCCTCCTGTTCGACCAGCCGGGTAAGCGCGAGGACCGGCGCCACGCCCGGGTAGTGCTCGGTCATCTGCGACAGGAAGTTGCGCGCGCCGGGCGTGTCGCCGACCCGCTCGTAGGCCGCCAGCAGCGGCCCGAGGATCTCGGGCAGGAAATCGGGATCGTGGCGGGCTGCGCGCTCGAACGCGCGGATCGCCGCGACATCGTTGCCGGCATCGATCTCGATCCGGCCCTCGAGGATCCCGGCGCGCACAGAGCCCGAATCCGCGGCATACGCGCGCGCGACCGCCGCACGCGCCTCGTCGGGGTTGCCGGCCGAGCGGTAGCGATCGGCCAGCTCGCATTCGAACTGCGCGATCAGCTTGCCCATCGGCTCACCGGTCGCCGCTTCGTAGCGGGTGGCATTCTCGATCGCCTTCGCCCAGTCGCGCTCGGCCTGGTAGATGCCGATCAGGTGGCGCAGCGCATGCGGCGCCCGCTGGTCGATGCGGGCCAGATCGCTGAACACCGTTTCGGCGCGGTCGAGCAAGCCGGACTTCATGTAGTCCTCGCCCAGTGCCAGCAGCGCCTGCACCTTCTGCTGGTCGTTGAGATCGGGACGCTGCACCAGCCCCTGGTGCAGGCGGATTGCACGATCGACCTCGCCGCGCCGACGGAACAGATGGCCAAGCGCGACCTGGGTCTCGAACGTGTCCTTGTCGAGCTCGGCGATGTGCAGAAACAGCTCGATCGCCTTGTCGGGCTGTTCGTTGAGCAGGTAGTTGAGACCGCGGAAATAGGTCGTCGACAGCCGGCTGACCTGGGTGTCGCTGTGCCGCTCGCCGCCGCGTCGCCCGATCACCCAGCCGCTGAGCGCCGCGATCGGCAGCAGAAGGAAGAACCAGAACCACTCGGTGACAAACGCCATGGATCACGCTCCATCAGGAAGGTCGTCTTGCGTCCACGTCGCGCGGCGCGGCCGACACACGCGACCACGGCATCGCGACGACGGTCGACTGGCCGTCGTCGATCCTAACCGCTCGGGGATCGGCGGTGCCAACCATGTGCGGCGGCACCAGGAAGAAAGAAACGGCGCGCCTTGGCGCGCTCACTCGTCCGCGGGCAGCGGTTGCACGTCGCTGACGCGATCGCGCAGTTCCTTGCCCGGCTTGAAATGCGGGACGTGCTTGCCCGGCAGCGCCACAGCGTCGCCGGTCTTGGGATTGCGGCCGGTCCGCGGTGGACGGAAATGCAGCGAGAAGCTGCCAAAGCCACGGACCTCGATGCGATCGCCCGCCGCCAACGCGCCGCCCATCATTTCGAGCATGGCCTTGACCGCCAGGTCGACGTCCTCGCCCTTGAGGTGGGCCTGCCGCTGGGTCAGCAGCTCGATGAGTTCCGACTTCGTCATGTCTCTGCTTGCAGATGCGCAAACGCCGGCCCGGGGACGACCCCCGGACCGGCGCCGAACGCATTACTCCGACTTGTTGCCCAGCTGCTCGCGCAGCAGCGCGCCCAGCTTGGTGGTGCCGCTCGACGCGTCCGAGGCCTGCTTGTTGTACTCGGCCAGGGTCTCGGCGGTCTCCGCCTCGTCCTTGGCGCGGATCGACAGCTGCAGCGAACGGGTCTTGCGGTCCATGCCGAAGTACTTGGCCTCGATCTCCTGGCCGACCTTCAGGTGCTGGCTGGCATCGTCGATGCGCTGGTCGCTGATGTCGCGCGCCGACACGTAGCCTTCCACGCCCTCGCCCAGGTCGATGACCGCACCCTTGGCGTCGACTTCCTTCACGGTGCCCGAGACCTTCGAGCCACGCGGGTTGTTGGCCATGAACTGGCCCAGCGGATCCTGCTCGAGCTGCTTGACGCCCAGCGAGATGCGCTCGCGCTCCGGATCGACCGCCAGCACGACAGCCTCGAGGGTGTCGCCCTTCTTGAAGTTGCGGGCCACGTCCTCGCCGGTCGAGTTCCAGGCGATGTCCGACAGGTGGATCAGGCCGTCGATGCCGCCGTCCAGACCGATGAAGATGCCGAAGTCGGTGATCGACTTGATCTGGCCGTCGACCTTGTCGCCCTTCTTGTGGATCGCAGCGAAGGTCTCCCACGGGTTGCTGGTGACCTGCTTGATGCCCAGCGAGATGCGGCGACGCTCTTCGTCGACGTCGAGCACCATGACCTCGACCTCGTCACCGACCTGCACCACCTTGGACGGGTTGACGTTCTTGTTGGTCCAGTCCATCTCCGAGACGTGCACCAGACCCTCGACGCCCGGCTCGATCTCGACGAACGCGCCGTAATCGGTGACGTTGGAGACCTTGCCGAACACGCGGGTGTTGGACGGATAACGGCGCGAGATGTTGTCCCACGGATCCTCGCCCAGCTGCTTGAGGCCGAGGCTGACGCGGTTGCGCTCGCGGTCGTACTTGAGCACGCGCACTTCGAGCTCCTGACCCACTTCCACCACTTCGGACGGATGGCGCACGCGCTTCCAGGCCATGTCGGTGATGTGCAGCAGGCCGTCGATGCCGCCCAGGTCGACAAACGCGCCGTAGTCGGTGAGGTTCTTGACCACGCCCTTGAGCACGGCGCCCTCGACCAGCTTCTCCATCAGCGCTTCGCGCTCTTCGGAGTGCTCGCTCTCGACGACCGCGCGGCGCGAGACGACGACGTTGTTGCGCTTGCGATCGAGCTTGATCAGCTTGAACTCGAGTTCCTTGCCCTCGAGGTAGACCGGGTCGCGGACCGGGCGCACGTCGACCAGCGAGCCGGGCAGGAACGCGCGGACATCCTTGATGTCGACGGTGAAGCCGCCCTTGACCTTGCCGCTGATGCGGCCGGTGATGGTCTCGTTCTTCTCGAGCGCTTCCTCGAGCTCGTCCCACACCATCGCGCGCTTGGCCTTCTCGCGCGACAGCACGGTCTCGCCGAAGCCGTTTTCGAGCGAGTCCAGCGCCACCTTGACGGTGTCGCCCTCGGCCACGTCGATCTCGCCGGCCTCGTTACGGAACTGCTCGATCGGCACGATGCCTTCGGACTTCAGGCCGGCGTTGATCACGACGACGTCGGTGCGGACCTGCACCACGACGCCGGTGACGATGGCGCCCGGCTTGAGCTTGGCCAGGTTGGTCTGGCTCTGTTCGAACAGTTCTGCGAATGATTCGGTCATTTGGTGAATACCTGGTTGATGTCGGACCGGGCCGGCCAGCGACGAAGCGCGGTACCGTCAGGTCCACCCGTTGATCGGCCGTCGCGGGATTGCAGGGCCGTGAGTGTTGGCATGGAAGAACACCCGGCGCCGCGCCTTGGGCGCGATGCCGGAACCGTTGGAGCGATGACGCGGTGTTGCGGCTGCGGCATGCGACCGGACGCTCCGTCCGGGGGCATGCGACTGCTGGACGCGCCGGCGGCGGCAGGCGCGCGGGACCGGGGTTCAGTCCATGCGCGCCGGCAGCAGCGCCAGCACCTGCGCCACGACGGCCTCGATGCCCAGGCCCGTGGTGTCGATGCGGACGGCCTCCTCGGCCGGCCGCAACGGCGCCACTGCGCGGCTGGCATCGCGGGCGTCACGCGCGAGGATCTCGCGCAGCAGACCGTCCATTGTCACCGAAACCCCCTTGCCCTTCAACTGTTTATAGCGGCGTTCGGCGCGTTCCTCGGCACTGGCGGTCAGAAACACCTTCCAGCGCGCGTCGGGAAAGATGACCGTGCCCATGTCGCGCCCGTCGGCGACCAGCCCCGGCGGCGTCCTGAATGCGCGCTGCCGGTCCTTGAGCGCCGCACGGACCTCGGGAATGGCCGCAATCGCCGAAGCCGCGGCACCTGCGGTCTCGGTCCGCAGCTCGTCGGTGGCGTCGTGCCCGTTGACGATCACCCGCGGCTCGCCAAAGGCATCGTCGCGGAAGGCGATCGTGGTATCGAAGGCGCAGCGCACCAGCGCGCCGGCATCGCCCAAGTCGAGATCGGCCCAGCCGGCCGCCACGGCGACCGCCCGATACAAGGCCCCCGAGTCCAGGTAATGCCAGCCCAGCCGCTGTGCGACCGCCCGGCTGATCGTGCCCTTGCCCGACCCGGAGGGCCCGTCGATCGTCAACACTGGCACCTCGGCCGTCATAATGCGTCTCCTGCGCAGGCGCCCGAGGGCCCAAGCGCTTGAATCAGGTGGAAATAAGCCGCTAGAATAGCCGGCTTGCCGTTCGTATCCCATCCCAGAGGTTTGTCATGAAGGTCCTGTCGTCCCTGAAGTCGGCGAAGACCCGCCACCGCGATTGCAAGGTTGTGCGTCGCCGCGGCAAGGTCTTCGTGATCTGCAAGTCCAACCCCCGTTTCAAGGCGCGTCAGCGCTAAGAGCGAGGCGGAGCACGCGCGCCCTGCGCCGTGTTTTCCGGCAATCCTGCGCCAGCCCTCCGGGGCCCGGCGCGGCACGCGAGGGCCGCAGCGATGCGGCCCTTCGTCGTATCGGCGCCGGCCGCATGCAGCGCCGTCGCCGCGGGTCTGCTACACAGCGGCCATGCGGCCGGGTTCCCGGCCACGTCCTTCCCGTTCGCAGGCCAGGAGTCCGTCATGTCGCGTTCCACCGTCACGATGTTCGCAGCCGCCGCACTGGGCGCCGCCTTGCTGCTCGGCACCGCACCGGCCACGGCCGACACCCTGCTGGTCGACCGCAGCCGTCAGCCGGCCGGGTTGGCCGTCCCCGCACGCGGCATGACCATGGCCCAGGTCGAGGCCGACTTCGGCGCACCGTCCCAGCGGCTCGAACCGCGCGGCGGACAGAAGCGGCAATGGCCGACGATCCATCGCTGGGTCTACCCCGCCTTCACCGTCTATTTCGAACGCAACCGGGTCGTCGACACGGTCGCCAATCGCGCGACCGCGTCCGAGATCGGCCCCAAGCCCGCCATCCGTTGAGTCCATGACCAAGACCGCAATGCGCTTCCCCGCGGAGTGGGAACCCCAGTCCGCCATCCTGATCGCCTGGCCGACCGAAGACACCGACTGGGCCGAGCGCCTGGGCGAGGTCGAGGACACCTATATCGCACTGGTCGCGGCCATCACCCGCTTCCAGCCGGTCGTGATCTGCGTACCGGACGAGGACGTCCACAGCTACGCCTATGTGCGCCTGGCGTCCAACCGGGTCGACATGGACCGCGTACGCTTCGTCGAGGCGGCCTACGACGATACCTGGCTGCGCGATTCGGGGCCGATCACTCTCGTCGGCGGCGATGCGTTCGTCCTCAACGACTTCCGCTTCACCGGTTGGGGCGGAAAGTTCGAAGCCAGCCGCGACGACCTGCTGGTCGGGCATCTGCACGCGGCCGGCCTGTTCGAAGGCCGCGCCCAGCGCCGGCAGATCGACTTCGCCCTGGAGGGCGGCGCGATCGAGACCGACGGGGCCGGCACGCTGCTCACGACCTGGCGCTGCCTGCACGAGCGCCACCCCGAGACCTCGCGTGACGTACTGAGCGCGCGACTGGCGGACTGGCTGGCGCAGGACCGCGTGCTGTGGCTCGACCACGGCTACCTCGAAGGCGACGACACCGATGCGCACATCGACACCCTCGCCCGGTTCGCGCCGGACGATGCGATCGTCTTCCAGGCCTGCGATGACGCGGACGATCCGCACCACGCCGAACTGCAGGCAATGGCCGACGAGATCGCCGCGCTGCGCACCTCCGATGGCGCGCCGTATCGGCTGTTCCCGCTGCCGTGGGCGCGGCCGATCCTCGACCAGGGCCGTCGCCTGGCGGCCAGCTATGCGAACTACCTGATCCTCAACGGTGCGGTGCTGATGCCCGCCTACGGTGACCCGGCCGACGAGGCCGCCGCCGCCGTACTGGCGCGGGCATATCCAGGGCGGGAGATCGTGCAGGTGCCCTGCCGCCCGTTGATCTGGCAGAACGGCAGCCTGCACTGCATCACCATGCAGTTGCCACAGGGCCTGCTCGCCGGCTGAGCTGCGCGGTCGCGAGCGGCCATGACCAACGGCACTGGAGCGTGGCTACACGTGTCGTCACTCTGGCCCGCCGCCTGGAGTGCTTTCGATGCCTCGCACCGTGCTCGCGGCCATCGCGGCCTTCCTGATGTCCGCCGCGGCCCTGGCATCCGCGCCGGGCCAGGACACCACCGCCGACGCACTGGCGCGGTTGCAGGCGGCCTCGACGGCCGCCGAATCCGATGCGCTGCTGATCGTCCACGACGGTCGCGTGCTGGCCGACACCGCCACCGATCCGGCGCGCGCACCGATCGAACTGATGTCGGCGACCAAGTCGGTGGTGGCGCTGGGCGTCGGCCTGCTGCTGGCCGACGACAAGTTGGACTCGCTCGACACGCCCGTCCACACCTTCTTCCCCGAATGGGCGCAGGGACGCAAGCGCGACATCACCGTGCGCATGCTGCTCAACCACACCTCGGGCCTGCAGAACGCGCCCAATGCCGGCGAGGAGATCTACCCTGCCCCCGACGCCGTACAGCTCGCGCTCGCCGCCGAACTGTCGACGCCGCCGGGTGAGGTCTTCGCCTACAACAACAAGGCGACCAACCTGCTGGCCGGTGTGATCGGCAAGGCCGCGGGACGGCCGATGGACGTCTATCTGAACGAGCGGCTGTTCCAGCCGTTGGGGATCGTGCCGGGCCCTTGGTATCGGGATGCATCGGGCCAGCCGCATGGCATGGCCGGCCTGCCGCTGACCGCGCACGATGCGGCCAAGATCGGCCGTCTGCTGCTCGACGACGGCGTGACCCCGGACGGCAAGCGCTTGCTGCCCGAAGGGTTCGTCACCGCGCTGTTCACGCCGGGACCGCATTCGGCGCGCGTGGGCCTGCTGTGGTGGCGGATTCCGGCCTGGCAGGTCCTGCGCCTGCGCCCCGAGGCCATCGATGCCGCCCGCACACGCGGGGCCGACCCGCGCTGGATTGAGGCTCTGGCGCAACTGCGCGACAAGCCGCTGGCAGGCACCGCCGGCCTGCGGACCGCGCTCGGCGAACTGCTGGGCGACGACTGGCCGGCGATCTATGCCCGCGAGGTCAGCGAGCGCGGCATCGTGCGCGCCGATCTGTTCGACGAGGACACCGGGCCGGTGGTGGCCTACGCCGCCGAGGGCTTCCTCGGACAGTACATCGTCGTCGTGCCCGACAAGCGCCTGGTCGCGGTGCGGCAGATCCGGCGCCGCGACACCCCGCATGCGCCGGCGCTGGACTATCCGAGCTTCACCGCCGACGTTGTCGCGCTCGCAGCCACGCTTTGACGCGCTCTGAACGGCGGTGGCCGGCGCGCGGGCGCACGCGCTCATCCGCGTTAGCATGGTCGGCCTTTTCAAGTCCCGCATCGCTGCCGCCATGACCCGCAAGACCACCCTGCCCGTCGCGCTGATCCAGGAACGCGCCATCATCGATCGCGGCGCCGACAACGCCGAGGCCAACCTGTTGATCATCGAGGCGCGCGTGCGCGAGGCGGCCGCGCAGGGCGCGCGGCTGGTGCTGCTGCAGGAACTGCACAACGGCGCGTACTTCTGTCAGGAAGAGAACGTCGACGCGTTCGACCTGGCCGAGCCGATCCCCGGGCCGAGCACCGAGCGCCTGTCCGCGCTCGCCCGCCAGCACCAGGTGGTGCTGGTCAGTTCGCTGTTCGAGCGCCGCGCCGCCGGCCTGTATCACAATACCGGGGTGGTGTTCGACGCCGACGGCAGCCTGGCGGGCAAGTACCGCAAGATGCACATCCCCGACGATCCGGGCTTCTACGAGAAGTTCTATTTCACTCCGGGCGATCTGGGATTCAAGCCGATCGACACCTCGGTCGGCCGGCTCGGCCTGCTGGTGTGCTGGGACCAGTGGTACCCCGAGGCCGCCCGCCTGATGGCGCTGGCCGGCGCGGACCTGCTGCTCTACCCGACCGCGATCGGCTGGGATCCGAGCGACGACGACGCCGAAAAGACCCGCCAGCGCGATGCCTGGATCCTCAGCCACCGCGGGCACGCGGTGGCCAATGGCCTGCCGGTGCTCTCTTGCAACCGGGTCGGCCACGAGCCCTCGCCGCTGGGTGCGGCCGGCATCGACTTCTGGGGCAACAGCCACGTGCTCGGCCCGCAGGGCGAGTTCCTTGCGCAGGCCGGCGGCGATCCGACGCTGCTGACCTGCGAGGTGGATCTGGGGCGCAGCGAGCATGTGCGCCGGATCTGGCCGTTCCTTCGCGACCGCAGGATCGACGCCTACGGCGATCTGCTCAAGCGCTATATCGACTGACGCCGGTGGCCGCCCCCACCTCCGGCGTCCTGATCCGCGACGCGACCGACGGCGACCTGGACGCGATCGCCGCGCTTTATGCGCGGGAGGTCGTCGACGGCGTGGCCACCTACGAGTACGACGCGCCGGACAGCGACGAGATGCGCCGGCGCTGGTCGGCGCTGCGCCAGGCCGGCTTTCCGTATTTGGTCGCAGAACTCGACGGCCGCTTTGCCGGCTATGCCTATGCCGGCAGTTTCCGCGCGCGCATCGGCTATCGCTTCACCGTCGAAAGCTCGGTCTACGTCGTGCCGGCGCTGCACGGCCAGGGCGTCGGACGTCGGCTGATGGACGCGCTGATCGAGTCCTGCGCGCAGCGCGGCTTCCGCCAGATGATCGCGGTGATCGGCCCGCCGCAGGACGGCCCGTCGGTCCGGTTCCACGCGCGCCTGGGATTTGAGACCGTCGGCGTGTTGCCCGGCTCGGGCCGCAAGCATGGCCGCTGGCTCGACACCATCTTGATGCAGCGCGCGCTGGGCGACGGCACCACCACCCCACCCGAAGACGAATGACCCGATGACCGATTCCGCCTCCCCGTCCTGGCAGACGCAGCCGCACGCGATCGTCGAGCGCGACGGTGTGCGCTACACGCTGCTGGGCACCGCCCACGTCTCGAAAGTCAGCGTGGAGGCGGTCGAGGACGCGATCGGCAGCGGCGCGTTCGACACGGTGGCGGTCGAACTCGACCCGCAGCGCCTGCAGGCGATCACCGACCCCGACGCGCTGGGCAAGCTCAATCTGGTCGACGTGATCCGCAAGGGCCGGGTCGCGCTGTTTGCCGCCAATCTGGCGCTGTCGGCCTACCAGCGCCGACTCGCGGAGCAACTCGGCATCGAGCCGGGTGCCGAGCTCAAGCGCGCAGTCGCCCTCGCCGATGCGCGCGGCCTGCCGGTCGCACTGATCGACCGCGATGTCGGCCTGACCTTCCGCCGCACCTCGTCACGGCTCGGGCTGATGGGCAAGCTCCGGCTCGGTACCAGCCTGATGTCGGGCCTGCTGACCAACGAGGAAATGGGCGAGGACGAAATCGAGAAGCTCAAGCAGGGCGACATGCTCGAGTCGAGCTTTGGCGATTTTGCCCGCAGCGATCCCAAGCTCTACGAGACCATCATCGCCGAGCGCGACCGCTACATGGCCGCGCGCCTGCGCGGCGATGTCGGTCAGGCCCGCGAGGTGCTGGCGGTCGTCGGCGCCGGTCACTTGGCCGGCATCGCGCGCCATCTTGCCGAAGATACGCAGGCGCCATCGGAGATCCGCGCTGATCTGGAACAGGCGCCGAGCACGCGTCGGTTCCCGTGGTTCACGACCCTGCTGATGGCCCTGATCCTGGCGATGATCGGCTGGGGCTACTGGCATGGCGGCGCCGACGTCGGCCGCCAGTTGCTCGAGGAATGGGTGCTGATCACCGCCGTATTCGCGGCGCTGGGCGCGATCGCCGCCGCCGCGCATCCGCTGGGTATCCTGGCCGCGGCGATTGCCGCGCCCCTCAAGCCGTTCCGCCCACCGGGCGTTTCGCCCGGCCTGTTCAGTGCGCTGATCGAGGCGCACATGCGCAAGCCCGCTTATGGCGACTTCCTGGCCCTGCGCGACGATGCCGGCACGTTCCGCGGCTGGTACCGCAACCGCGTCTCGCGGACGATCCTCAACTTCCTGTTCACCAACTTGGGGTCGAGTATCGGCGTGTGGGTGGCCGGTCTTCGGATCTTCGGCAAGCTGCTGCACTGACCGCCGCGACACGCAGGTCCTGCGCCGACCACCGGATCCTCAAGACGGAATGGCCCGCGCCGCCGAGCGACGCGGGCCATGGAGGCTACGACGCCGTGGATACGCTCGCCGGCACGCCCCGTGCGCGGCGGAGCATGCGCGCCGTACCGTGCCGCAGGTCGTCGAGAATCGCGTAGATCGTCGGCAGGAACAGCAGGCTGACCACGGTCGAGAACGCCAACCCGCCGGCGACCGCACGCGCCATCGGCGAGTAGGCTAGACCGCCGAGCACGACGGTGTCGCTGAGCGAGATCGGCACCATCGCCAGGATCGCGGTGCCCATCGTCATCATGATCGGGCGCAAGCGCTCGCGGCTGCCTTCCACCAGCGCTTCCAGGCGCGGCATGCCGCGTCGGCGCAGGTTGTTGATGTGTTCGACCATGATGATGCCGTTGTTCACCACCACGCCCATCAGCACCAGGATGCCGATGAAGGCCATCACCGTGAACGCAGTGCCGGTGAGCCAGAACAGCCAGAACACACCAAACACCGAGAACAGCACGCAGCTCATGATCGCCGCCGGGAACAGCAGCGATTCGAACACCGCCGCCATCACCACGTAGATCATGATCACCGCGATCAGCAGGTTGAACAGCATCTGCTGGCTTGCTGCGGCGTCGTCCTCGAAGCCGCTGCCCGAGAAGCTGTACCCGTAGCCGGCGGGGAACGCGACCGTGTCCAGCGTCTGCTCCAGCGCCTTGCGGGCGTCGGGCATCGTGGTCCCACCGGCGAGGTTGGCCTGCAGCGTCAATGAGGTCTGCCGGTCGTTGCGGGTGATCTGGCTGGAGGACGGCTCGACCCGCATCTCGACCAGGCTGGTCAGCGGCACGCTGCGGCCATCGGGCGCGCGGACCATGAAGGCCGCGATGTCGGCTTCGCTGTAGGTCTCTGCGCCCGCGAAGCGCACCCACACCGGCACCTCGTCGTCGCCGCGCCGAAACTCGCGCAACTGGCTGCCACGCAGTGCCAGGCCGACGAAGTTCGAGACCTGCTCGGCCGAGAATCCGAATGCGGCCGCACGGTCGCGATCGACGCTGATCCGAAGCTCGTGGTTGAGATCGCCCGAGTCCACGCGCACGTCGCGCAGCGCGGGGTTGGCCGCCAGAATCGGGATCACGCTATCGGCGATCTCGCGCAGTACCTGAGTCGAATCGCCGACCAGTTGTACCTGCACGCCTTGGCTGCCACCGGCCCCGCCACCGCCGCCCCCACCCCCACCACGCACGCCCACATCGGCCCGCGCAGACTTGGGCAACGCCTCGCTGATCGCGTCCGACAGCACCCGGGTGTCGCCGACATCGTCATTGAACGTAATGATCGTGCCCGAATCGCCGCCCTCGCCGAACCACGAATAGATCTGTCGGATCCGGTACTGCTCGCGGTGCTGGTCGAGGAACGTCTCGTAGCGACGCACCTCCTCGGAGCGCTGCTGCAGGTTGTAGCTGCCCTTCCACTGGTAGTAGAGCTGGATTTCCTTGCCGCCGCCGCTGTCGCCGAACATATCGAACTTGATCTGGCTCATCGGCAGCAGGCTCAACCCCACCACCAAGGCGATGCCGGCCACCGACCAACCCCGGTGCTGCAGCGACCAGCGCAGCACGCGCGCATAGCTGCGCTGCATGCGCGGGATCAGGCCATTGGGCCGCGCGACCGCCGGCGGCGTCTTCATGCGCGCCGACATCATCGGGATCAGGCTCACGGCGACCAGCCACGAGGCCAGCAGCGACACCGAGATGGTGATCGCCAACTGGTTCATGAAGATGCTGATGTTGTTGGTCTCGCCCAGCATGTTGGGCACGAACACGATGCAGTGGCACAGCGTGCCGGCCGACAGCGCGATCGCGACGTGTCGCGTACCCAACACCGAGGCCAGCCAGGGCTGGTCGGGCATGCGTTCGCGCTCCTGGTAGATGCTCTCCACCACGACCACGGCATTGTCGACGAGCATGCCGACCGCCAGCAGCAAGCCCATCAGCGACAGCACGTTGAGCGTGACGTCGAAGAAATGCATGAAGCCCAGGGTGATGATGAAGCAGATCGGGATCGCCAGCGTCACCATCAGCGTCGACGGCCAGTGGCGCAGGAAGAAGTACAGCACGATGATCGACAGCACCAGGCCGATCGCGCCCGCCTCCACCAGCTCCAGCAGCGAAGACGTCACTTCCTCGCCCATGTTCTGGATGACCTTGACGTCGATGCCTTCCAGCCCCGGTTCGCTGCGTGCGGTCTCGACCTCGGCCAGCACGGTCCGCGCGACCTCGACGAGGTTGGCGTCGCGCTCCTTGAAGATCTCCAGCCCCACCGCCGCGCGCCCGTCGAGGCGCCGGCCGTAATCCATGCGCTGCGGTTTGAAGCGCACATCGGCGATGTCCGACAGCCGCAGTCCCTTCTGGTCGATCACCAGGTCGCGCAACTGCTGCAGGTCCTGGATCTCGCCCAGCGGCTGCACCCGCAGACGCTGCCCACCATCGAGAATCTGGCCGGCCGAAACCGAGAAGTTCAATGCACGCAGGCGAGTGGCCAAGGCGTTGAGTTCGATGCCGTGCGCGGTCAGGCGATCGGGCTGGACCGCGATCTCGACTTCGTTGGGCGCCGCACCGCTGATCTCCACCCGTGCCACGCCAGGCACCCGTTCGAGCCGGCGCTTGAGCTGCCGGTCGATCATTTCGTAACTGCCCGACAGGTCGACATTGGCGGCCAGGCGCAGGCGCAGCACCGCTTCGTCGCTGGTCGTCCACTTGTGGACGAAGTAGCGACGGAAGTCGTCGGGCAGGTCGCTGCGGATCGCGTCGATCTTCTCGCGCGCCTCGGCCGCACTGATCGCGATGTCGCGATCCCAGTCCGAGAACTGCAGCAAGATGCCCGCACCATCCGCGCTCGCCTCACCCCGCATGCGCTTGATCCCGCCCATCGTCGCCAAGGCCTCTTCGGCCGGGCGCAGCAGATTCTGCTCGGCTTCCGCCGGCGTCGAGCCGGCATATGGCATCTGCACATAGAGGATCGGCATCGTCAGATCGGGCAATGCCTCCAACGGCAGACGGACCGCGGCAATCAAGCCGATCACCACCATCGAGACGAAACACATGATGGTGGTGACCGGACGGCGCAGGCTCAGCTCGGCAATGCTCATAGGGTGCCGGCCTCCGCCCCATCACGCTCGGCAGCGGCGCCCAGCCGCGCGCGACGGCCGCGCTCGGCGTAGAACGCATCGGACTTGCGGTCCAGCAGGTCGTAGACCACCGGGATCACCAGCAGCGTGAGCACGGTCGACACCGCCAGACCGCCCATGACGGTGATCGCCATCGGCGAGCGCACCTCCGCGCCCTCGCCCAACGCCAGCGCCAGCGGCAGAAAGCCGAACAGCGTCGCCAGCGTGGTCATGACGATCGGACGCAGACGCGAGCGCGCGCCTTCCACCAGCGCCTCGCGCTTGGCCACCCCGGCCTCACGCAACTGGTTGACCTTGTCGATCAGGATGATCGCGTTCTTGACCACCAGGCCCACCATCAGGATCAGGCCGATGAAGGCGACGACCGAGATCGTGTTGCCGGTCAGCAGCAGCGCGCCGATCGCGCCGACCATCGCCAGCGGAATGGTGAACAGGATCACGAACGGATGCAGCAGCGACTCGAACTGCGAGGCCATCACCAGGTAGACGAGGAAGATCGCCAGCGCAAATGCCATCAGCAGCGAGCGCATCGACTCGGCCAGCTCTTCGCCCTGGCCACCGATGTGCAACCCGATCTCGGGGCCGAGCGGATGCTGCGCGACCATCTGCCGTACCTCGGCCATCGCCGCGCCCAGATCGATATCACGCAGGTTCGCCGACACCACCGCCACACGCACCTGGTCGGCGCGATGGATCTCGCTCGGGCCGATGGTCGCGATCACGTCGGCGACCGAATCCAACCGCACCGCCGCGCCGCTGCCCGGATTGACGATCAGGTTGCGGATGCGCTCCACCGAATCGCGCTCGTGCTCCTGCGCACGCACCAGCACGTCGATCTTGCGGTCGCGGAAGTTGTAGCGTGTGGCCACTTCGCCGCGCACCGCACGCACCACCGCATCGGCGATCTGTCGCGTGGTCAGGCCAAAGGCACCCGCACGCTCCTGGTCGAAGACGATCTGGATCTCGGGAAAGCCCTGCTCCACCGTGCTCTTGACGTCGGCGTAGTGCGGATTGGCCCGCAGCAGCTCGGCCATGCGCTGACCGGCCTTGGCCAGCCCCTCGAGATCCTGGCCGCGCAGTTCGATCTCCAGCGGCGTGGAGAAGCTGAAGATCTGCGGCCGCGAGAAGTCGACCGCGACCCCAGGATACCGGCGCATGGTCTCGCGCAGACGGTCGGTCTGCTGCGCCTCGAACTCACGGCTGCCACCACCGCTCATGACGATGCTCAGCCGGCCGATGTTCTCGCCGCTCTCGGTCGGATTCGCGTCCAGCCGGGTGCCGCTGCCGCTCACGCCGAACAGCAAGGCCACGCCGTCGTCGTCGCGATGGGCCTGCTGCACCTCGCGCATGATGCGGTCGGTTTCGCGCAGCGGTGTGCCTGGCGGCAGCTTGGCGGTCATCTCGAACCGGTCCTGCGCCAGTTGCGGTATCAGGTCCGTGCCCAACAGTGGCACGGCAAACATGCTGACCACGAACACCGCGGTCGCGGTGCCCAGCACCAGCCACGGACGCGCCAGCGCCGCCGGCAGGACGCGCATATAGCCGCGCTCGGCGCGCTCGTAGGGCGCCATCGCCATGTCACTGGCGCGTCCCATCACGCGGCCGACCAGGTGCGAGACACCGCGCCACAGACGGATGAGCAGCCAGGCCAGGCCGAACAGCACGCCGCGGATGCCGGCGCCGATGCCACGGCCGGTTGCTGCGAACGGCTTCTGCCACCGGCGCTCCGGTCGCCATTGCGGATGCGGTGCCTCTTCCGGGAACGCCAGCGGCGGCCGGCCCTTGAGCGAGGCCAGCATCGGGATGAGCGTCATCGCCACCAGCAGCGACACGCCGACCGCGATCGCGATCGTCAGCGCCTGGTCGCGGAACAACTGGCCGGCGATGCCCTCGACGAACACCAGCGGCAGGAACACCGCGATGATCGTCAGCGTGGAGGCGATCACTGCCATGCCCACTTCCCGCGTGCCGGTGATCGCAGCCTCCAGCACGCCCAGCCCGCGTTCGCGCGCCTTGGCGATCGACTCGAGCACGACGATCGAATCGTCGACCACCAGGCCGGTCGCAAGCGCCAGGCCGCCGAGCGACATCACGTTCAAGCTCAATCCCAGCTGGCCCATGAAGAAGAACGTGGTGATGATCGAGACCGGCAGCGACAGGCTCACCACCAGCGTGCTCCAGCCGTTGCGCAGGAACAGGAAGATGATCAGCACCGCCAGGGTGCCGCCGATCAGCGCATCGGTGCGCACGTCGTTGATCGCCGCCCGCACGAACTTGGACTGGTCGTCGACGACGGTCAGGGTCATCCCGGTCGGCAGATCCTTGCGGATCACCTCCAGACGTGCCTGGATCGCATCGGCGGTCGACACGGTATTCGCATCGCCCTCCTTGTAGATCGCCAGCTCCACCGCTTCGTCGCCGCCGAGCCGGATGATGCTCTCGCGCTCCTTGAAGCCCTGGCGCACGGTGGCGATGTCGCGCAGGCGGATCGCACGCCCCCCCGCGATCGTCGTGCCATCCGCGCCCGAGGCGCTCTGCACCGATGCCGCCGCCGCGAGCACCGCCTGCGAGCCGCTCGCCGCCGCGATCGCGGCCATCTGCTGCGCCGCGCTGGCCGCGGCGTTGTCGCCGCCCGATTGCGTGGCCACCAGCATGTCGCCGATCTGCTCGACGCTTGCGAACTGGTTGACCGTGCGCACCAGATAGCGCTGGGTGCCCTGGTCGAGACGACCGCCCGACAGGTTGATGTTCTCCTGCTGCAGGCGCTGGATCACGTTCTCGATCGGCAGGCCGATGCGCGCCATCTGCTGCAGGTCCAGCTCCACCTGCACTTCGTCCTCGAAGCCGCCGCCGACCTTGACCGCGGCCACGCCGCCCACCGGTTCGAGCTTCTTCTTCAGATCGTCGTCGGCGTAGCGACGCATGCGGGTCAGCTCGTCGACCGCATCGCCCTTGTCGCCCGCGGTCAGCGCGAGGCGCAGGATCGGCTCGGTGGACGGGTTGAAGCGCAGCAGCACCGGCGGCTTGACCTCGAGCGGCAACTGCAGGGTCTCGAGCTTGTCGCGCACCTCCAGGCTCGCCTGGTCCATATCGGTGCCCCAGGCAAACTCCAGCACCACATCGCTCTGGCCGGTCCGCGAGACCGAGCGCAGCTTGCGCACGCCCTTGACTACACCCAGCGCCTCCTCGACCGGCTCGCTGACCAGCGTCTCGATCTCCGACGGTGCCGCGCCGGTGTACTCGGTGCGCACGGTCAGCGTGGGATAGCTGAGATCGGGCAGCAGGTTGACCTTGAGGTTGGTCAGCGCGATCAGGCCGAACAGCATCATGCTGATCGCGACCATCCACACGGTCACGCGGCGGCGTGTGGAGAACTCGACCAGATCAAAGCGCCTGGGCGCAGTGCCGTGCGGGTCCGCGGCCGGGCCGTCGCCGGCGGGGCCCTCGTGGGAGGCGCCGGCCATTACTGCGCGTCGCTCTTGGCGTCGTTAGCGGGCTTGGCAGCTGCGACGGGGGCCGCGCCGATCACCTGCACCGGGCTGCCCTCGCGCAGCGCGACCTTGCCCGCGGTCACCACTTGCATGCCGTCCTTAAGGCCGTCACGGACTTCGATCAGATCGCCGTCGACATAGCCCAGCGTCACCGGCACGCGCACCGCCTTGCCGTCACGCACGGTGAACACTGCGGCCTGGTCGCCATCGTCGAGCAGCGCGGCACGCGGGATCACCAGCGCGTCGGCGCGCTGGTCGTAGTCGATGTGGATGCGCCCGAACATGCCCGCACGCAGCGCATCGGTGCCGGCGAAGGCGGTCACCACGCGGAACGTGCCGCTGCGCGATTCGACCACCGGCGCGACGCGCTCGACGACGCCCTCGAACGATTCGCCCGGCAACGCATCGACCTGCAACCGGACCGGCTGGCCGCGCTTGAGCACGCGCAACTCGCGCTCGGGAACATTGAGCGTCGCCTCGATGCGCGCGTTGTCGACGATGCTGAAGATCGGCGTGTTGATCTGCACGAAGTTGCCGGTGCGGATCATGCGCTGGGAGATCACGCCGGCGATCGGCGCGGTGACCGTCGTATAGGACAGTTCCAGCTGCGCCATCTCGTACTGCGCACGCGCGGTATCGAGATCGAACTTGATCTGGTCCAGGTCGTTGGCGCTGATCATCTGCTGGCCGACGAGTTGCTGGGCGCGGCGGTAGCTGTTCTCCAGCTTGCCCATCGTCGCCCGGCTCTGCAGCACCGCCAGACGCGCACGGTCGGGGTCGAGCCGCACCAGCGGCTGGCCGGCTCGGACCGCATCGCCCTCCTCGACCAGCACCTCCAGCGCGATGCCCGAAGTCTTGGCGACCACGTCCGCGCCACGGGGCACCTCCAGCGACGCGGTGCCCACGTAGCTCGCCGCCACGCTGCGCCGCGCCACGGTGTCAGTCTCCACTGGCACCGGCGCCTGCGCCGCCTCACCGGGCTTGGCCTGGGCATCGCCCCCGCCCCCCTTGCAAGCGCTCAAGCCAAGGGCGGCCGCCAGCAACAGGCCACCAGTGAGGATGCGTCCCGTGGACGCGCGGACGAGCAGTGTCGACATTGGAATGGAATGACCCCTACGGTGTGGTAGCAATGTAGTTCACCCGAACATGCCGGTGCCATCCGCCATTGGTCATGGTGACCTCCGGCGTCAGGCCTGGTCCACGCGGAGTCGTTGGGTTTGCGCAACACCCATGGCTATACTGGACTGGTTGCCCGCGGTTCAGCGACCGCCCGCGGGTCACGTCCGACGCTCCCCCGACAGCCGTTCCAGCCACTCAGGATTGCGGATACCAAGATGACGCGACCGCTGCTGCTCGCCTCCTGCCTCACCTTCGCCGCGATGGCGTCCCCCTCCGCCCCTGCGCAGACTGCCGCTGCCCCTGCTGCCGCCGCGTCCAATGCGCCGCTGGTGGGCGATGCCGCCAACGGTCGGACCCTGACCTACACCTGTCAGGGTTGCCACGGCGTCGAGGGCTACCGCAACGTGTATCCGCACTACCACGTGCCCCGGATCGGCGGTCAATCCTCCCAGTACCTGGTCAATGCGCTCAATGAGTACAAGCGCGGCACCCGCCGGCATCCGACGATGCAGGCGCAGGCGCAGAGCTTCTCGGACCAGGACATCGCCGACATCGCCGCGTTTCTTTCGGAGCTGACCCAGTGAGCGGCATGAACCGGACCCTCTTTGTGTTAATCCCCGCCATGACCTGCCTGGCGCTGGCCGCCTGCAGCGGCCCCGCGGCCGATGAACAAGCGCATGCCAGCGGCGGCACGTCTTCGGCCGGCCTGCCCAATGGCTCGGCGCAAGCAGGCGAGCGCGCGGCCAACGTCAAGAGCGCCGCCACCGGCCAGACCTGCATCGATTGCCACGGCGCCGGCGGCAATGCACCGCTCGACCCGACCTATCCGAAGATCGGTGGGCAGTACCGCGACTACATCGCCCACGCACTGCAGGCCTACCGCGACGGGACACGCGAGCACGCGCTGATGTCGCAGCAGGCCGCGGGATTGAGCGATCAGCAGATTGCGGACCTCGCCGCCTACTTTGCCGACCAGCCCAGCCAACTGCGCGATCTGCGCGGCGTGCACGACCGCTAACCGTCGTTGCCGTCGCGCAAGTCCGGGTGCGCCCTCTCTAGGCCCGCTCGCTGGATGAGACCCGTGCGCGGATCAACGCGTTGATCCGCTTCCCATCCTCGCTGCTCATTGGGTCTAGTTTCGGTTCCGGGTTTCAGCCTTTGGCCTGACTGCGCGCCGTAGAGCGAGCCCAGCATCACTGGGCTGAGGCGCTCGAAGCGCAGCCCACACCCGGATGCGAAGAGGTTGGGCTGCGTGCTCGGCCCTCGAAAAAGCGCAGCGTCCCGCGGCCTCACTTGCCCAGGCTATCGCGGTCTTCCTGCAACTCCGGCTTCCACGGCACGTCCGGCGGCGGACGGCCGTCGGTCTCAACGTCCTGCATGTTCGGATCGGTGATCCCGCAACCGCCGCCAAAAGCCAGCAACGCAACACTGCACTGGATGGTCTTGCTGGTGCCGGGAATCGGGATCAGCACCGTCTGCACACTGCGCCGCACCCATTCTTCCAGCAGCGACTCGCTGGGCACCCAGTAGCGGTCGAAGCGCGTCGACTCGTAGCCCGGGGCCGGCCGCCGCAGCCAGGTGCCCATGCGGTCGATCTTCTCGAAATCCTCGGTGATCGTGCCCGGCGGCAGCCCGCCGCCCACACGCCCGCCATCGGCCAGACGCGGGCGGCCATCGGCGCCGAACAGGCCCGACGGACGACCGGGCCGGCCACCGTCGCGCGCGGTGTCGGCATCACCCCAGTCATCGGCGGCGCGGGTCGATGGCGCCGCCCCCGGCGGGGACGCAGCGCTGGGCCCGCGGCCGGCGGTCGAGGCCGGCGTCCGCGCTCCCGCTCCCGGTGCGGGCGTCGCCGCGCCGCCCGGCGCTTGCCCCGGCGAAACCGGGGCCGGGGTCGCGACCGGGGCCGGGGTCGCCGCGACTTCCGCAGCGGGTGCAGGCGCGGGATCACGCAGCGGCACCGCGCGTTCGCGCGCAGCGACTTCGGGCGTGGGCCGCGCCGCCGGCGCCGGCGTCTCGACCGCGACTTGCGGCGGTGCCGTGGTCGGCAGGCGCACCGTCTCGGTCGCCTGCGCCACCGCCCGCTCGCGGACCTCGACCTCCAGCGTCGGCGCCTCGGGCGTAGGCGGCGTCAGGTCGATGCGTTGCGGTCCACGGATGGCAGGCACCTCGACTGCCTGCAGCGCGGCATCGGGCACCTGACGCTCGCGCACCTGCACCTCGGGTACCGGCGCCGCCGGACGCGGCGGCGGCAAGGTGAACGCACTGTCGGGCAGCGGCGTCTCGGTGACCTGCAGCACGTCCTGCGCGGGCGCGTCGTCTGCATCGGCCACCGAGGGTGCGGGCGCGGGATCCTGCGCCGGTGGCGGCGCCGTCGGCGCGGGCGTCGGTGCGGATGCCGGCGCTGTAGCAGGCGCCGGAACCGCAGCGGTCGGCGTCGGCGGAGCCGGCGCCTCGCCTGCGCCGCCACCGGCATCGCGAGGCGTGCCGTCACCGATGAACACCACCTCGACGACATGCTCTTCGCCGTGGGCGGCGGCTTCGGTCGCCGCCAGGAACCGCGCCTGCATCAGCAGCAGCAACAGGCCCAGCCAGGTCAGCTGGATCAGCAGTGTCGTCACCAGCGAGACGATCCGCAGGCCGCGTTCGTCTTGGGGATCATGTTCCCATAGCGGATAGGCCAGGCTGGCCCAGGCCGCCAGCGCATTGGCCGGCGGCGTGCCCCGACGCCGCGGGGGTGCCGGCCGGCCGGCCAGAACCGCGGCGATGGCCCCTGCGGCCGCGCCGGTCACCGCGCCACTGCGGGCCCGCAGGGTGGCGAACCAGTCGGCCCATCCGGGCGGAAAGCGCCCCGGCGCTTCGGTCGATCCGGCCGACCGCCGCCGGCGACGGAGCACCTCGATCAGGTCGGCAGAGGTGAACATCCGTTGCAGGCCGCCGGCTGCCTGACCTGGATCAGGCCGCGTCGCGCGGCATGTACGGCGCGCTCCCGCTGTCGTGATCGGTCGCGTCGCGCACGGCGGTAACGCCGGGCACCTTCTCCATCAGCGTTTTCTCGATGCCCTGCTTGAGCGTCACATCGACCAGGCCGCAGCCGTGGCAGCCACCGCCGAAGCGCAGTACCACCACGCCTTCGGCGGTGATCTCCTGCACCGAGACGTTACCGCGATGCTGGGCGAGCTGCGGATTGACCTCGTTCTCGACCACCCAGTGCACCCGTTCCACCAGCGATGCGGCTTCCGGCGGCGCCTCGCCCTTGATCTTCGGTGCACGGATCTGCAACTGCCCGCCTGTGGCGCGGGCCTCGTAGTCGATCTGCGCGCCGTCGAGATAGGGCACGCTCGGCGCGTCGAGCCACAGCGTGAAGCCCTCGCAGTCGATCGCCCATTCGTCGCCGGTCAGATCGCCAGGCTCGGCGAACTCCAGTCGCACGTCCGCGCGCGTGGTACCGGCATGGACCGCGGCCAGGCGGACCCCCAGTCCCGGAAGCGCCTCGCGCTCGATCAGCTTGCGGAAATGCGTCTGTGCGGATTCGGAGATATTGATCATGGGGGTATTCTAGCGAGCCTGCGCCGGCGCACATGCCGGTCGCCGTCTGTCGCATGAATGGCGGTCCGGAAACGGCCGCCGCTGCCCAAGGAGCTGCCGATGTCGGATCTCATCCCCCTCGCCCAGGCCCACTGCATCGCCCGCCGCGGCGTCGAGCACCGCCTGCCCGAAGCGCGGGTGCGCGAGTTGCTGCCGCAGCTGCCGGAATGGGCCCTCGCCGAGGATGGCCGCGCACTGACCCGCACGTTCCGCTTCGGGGATTACCACCGGTCGATGGCGTTTGTGAACGCACTGGCGTTCATCGCCCACCGCGAGGACCACCACCCCGATCTGGGTGTGCACTACGACCGCGTCGAGGTCCGCTACTCGACCCACGATGTGGGCGGGCTGAGCGAGAACGACTTCATCTGCGCGGCCAAGGCCGACGCGCTGGTCGCCTGATGGCCGTTCGCAGAATCGCCCTCGCCGCCGCCCTCGCCGTCTGGCTCGCGGCCTGCGTGTCGAGCCAGGCGGCCAGCTCCGGCGGGGCCGCCGACGCCGACACCGTGGGGGCGTCGGTCGACATCCGCAGTGTCCGTAGCCACCCGCCCAAGTATCCGGTGGAGGCAGTCCGCGAGGGCGTCAGCGGCATGGTCGAGATGCAGGTCGAGGTCGGTGCCGATGGCGCCTTCCGGGATGTGCGGATCGTCAAGAGCAGCGGCAGCGCTCTGCTCGATGCCGCCGCGATGGAAGCAGCGCGACACTGGCGCTACGCCCCCGCGCGGCGCAATGGCAAGCCGGTACGGGGCCATGTCCGGATTCCGCAGACCTTCGCCTTGCAGGACTGAAGTCCGGCCCGCGCCCTGATCAGCCGAGCCGATCCAGCGCCTCGCGCAGGTCATCGGCCAGCGGCGCGTTGAGGACGTAGGCTTCGCCATCGTCGAGCGCGAATTCCAATGATGCGGCGTGTAGGAACAGCCGCCGCAACTCGATCTGCTCTCGCAGCCGCCGGTTGACCGCAAGATCGCCGTACTTGTCGTCGCCAGCCACCGGATGGCCGATGTGCTGGGCATGCACGCGGATCTGGTGAGTGCGTCCAGTCTCGATCCGCACCTCGCAGTACGAGTGCCCGCCACGGCGCTCGAGCACCTGGAAATGGCTCAGCGAGGGCTTGCCCGCGGCGTTGACCTGGACATGGCGCTCGCCGCCCTGGCGCAGCCCCACGTGCAGCGCCGCGTCGACACTCATCGTGCCGCCGGGCAAGCGCCCGGCGAGCAGCGCCAGATAGCGCTTGCGGATGCCCGCGCCGTGGTCCTCGCGCATCAGCGCCTGCAGTTGAGTCAGTGCCGAGCGCTTCTTGGCCAGCACCATCAGCCCCGAGGTGTCGCGGTCGAGCCGGTGCACGAGCTCCAACGACTGATTCGGGCGCAGCGCACGCAAGGTCTCGATGACCCCGAAACTGATCCCGCTGCCGCCATGGCTGGCGACCCCCGACGGTTTGCTGATCGCCAGCAACCGCGCATCCTCGAACACGATGCTCGCCTCCATCGCCGCCAGCAGTCCGCGCGACGGTGTGCCCGCCTCCCCGGCCGGCGCCAGCCTGACCGGGGGGATCCGGACCTCATCACCGGCCTCGAGCTTGCGCTCGGCCTTGGCGCGGCCGCCGTTCACCCGCACCTGGCCGCTGCGCACGATCTTGTAGACGATCGACCGCGGCGCGCCCTTGAGCTGGCCCAGCAGGAAGTTGTCGAGGCGCTGGCCGGCGCGATCGTCGGTCACCCGGACCAGCCGCACACCGCCGCCGGCCGGGCCGGAATCGTTGTCAGTCATCGTCGCTTATTTATCTGCTACACTCGGCCCGCGATATAAGGTGCTGATTTCCCTGGAAGATCACGGGCCAAAAGCCCACCTTCCGAAGGTCTCCGGACAGTGCGCGGCCACCGCCCCAGGGGCGGCCATGTTAGCGGCTGGACGGCAACGCTGCTTATCGCCCGATGCCTGGCATCGGCGCTGAACACGTCCCGCGCGGCGCCCGTCCCGGTCCAAGACCGGTCGCGAGCGGCCAGCGGCCCGCAACACCCAGACAACAACGAGCGCTCCCGCGGCCCGCCGTGGTGTCGTAGCGCTGGAAAATCCGGTTCGTCGCTGCGCGTGCGCGGCGGCTTCAGGCTTCATCCAGGCGAAACGCCCCGACGTTCCGCGCGCGAGAGCGCGTTGAGGAACGCAATTCATGAAGCGTATGCTCATCAATGCGACGCAGGCAGAAGAACTGCGCGTCGCCATCGTCGACGGCCAGTCCCTGTACGACATCGATATCGAACAGCCGTCGCGGGAACAGAAGAAGTCCAACATCTACAAGGGCCGGATCACCCGGATCGAACCCTCGCTCGAGGCCGCGTTCGTCGAGTACGGCGCCGCCCGCCACGGCTTTCTGCCGCTCAAGGAAGTCTCGCGCGACTATTTCCAGGCTGGCGTCGACCCCAACAAGGGCTCGATCAAGGAACTGCTGCGCGAGGGCCAGGAGGTCGTCGTCCAGGTCGACAAGGAAGAGCGCGGCAACAAGGGCGCCGCCCTGACCACGTTCATCTCGCTGGCCGGCCGCTACATGGTGCTGATGCCCAACTCGCCGACCGCCGGCGGCGTCTCGCGCCGGATCGAGGGCGAGGACCGCGCCGAGCTGAAGAAGGCGATGGACGCGCTGAACATCCCCGACGACATGGGCGTGATCATCCGCACCGCCGGCGTCGGCCGCGACGCCGAAGAACTGCAGTGGGACCTGGACTACCTGCTGAGCATCTGGCGGGCGATCGCCGAGGCCGCGCTCAGCAAGCCCTCGCCGTTCCTGATCTACCAGGAATCGCGCCTGATCACCCGGGCGCTGCGCGACTACATGCGCGCCGATATCGCCGAGATCCTGGTCGACACGCCGGAGATGTACGCCGAGGCGCGCGACTTCGTCGAGCAGGTGATGCCGCACAACCTGCGCAAGCTCAAGCACTACACCGATGACGTTCCGCTGTTCAACCGCTACCAGATCGAGTCGCAGATCGAGAGCGCCTACGAGCGCACCGTGCGCCTGCCCTCGGGCGGTGCACTGGTCATCGACCAGACCGAGGCGCTGACTGCGATCGACGTCAACTCGGCGCGCGCCACCAAGGGTGGCGACATCGAGGAGACCGCGTTCAACACCAACCTGGAGGCGGCCGACGAAGTGGCCCGCCAGCTGCGCCTGCGCGACCTGGGCGGTCTGGTGGTGATCGACTTCATCGACATGTCGTCCAACAAGCACCAGCGCGACGTCGAGAACCGGCTGCAGAACGCGCTCAAGTACGACCGCGCGCGCGTGCAGCAGAACCGGATCTCCAAGTTCGGGCTGCTGGAGATGAGCCGCCAGCGTCTGCGCGCGAGCCTGGGCGAGTCCAGCCAGATCGTGTGCCCGCGCTGCGAGGGCCACGGCCGCATGCGCAGCATCGAATCGCTGTCGCTGTCGATCATCCGCGTCGCCGAAGAGCACGCAATGAAGGACAACACCGGGCAGGTGCTGGTGCAGGCACCGGTGGAGATCGCCAACTACCTGCTCAACGAGAAGCGCAGCGCGCTGGCCGAGATCGAGAAGCGCCACGGCGCCCCGATCATCATCGTTGCCGACGAGCAACTGCACACGCCGCACTACGAGGTCTCGCGCATTCGCGAGAACGAGCTCGGCGAAGAGACCAGCCGACCGAGCTACCAGCGCGGCACGCCGCGTCGCGTGGCGACCATCGCGCTGAGCAAGAGCAACCTCAACGTGCCGCCGCCGGCCGTGACCAATGTCCGCCCGGCCCAGCCTGCGCCGGTCCGCGAACCCAAGCCCGAGCCGGCACCCGTCCCGGCACCCGCGCCCGTGGCCGCACCAGCGCCTGCGCCGGCCCCCGCCTCGTCCGGCGGTTTCGTCGGCTGGCTCAAGACGCTGTTCGCCGCTCCCGCCCCGGCTGCGCCGCAGCCAGCGCGCCAGGACACCCGCGGACCGCGTCCCGACGGCCAGGGCCAGGCCCGCGACGGTCAGCCGCGCGGCGAAGGACGCGGCAACGGCCGCAATGGTCAGCGGCGCGACCGCCGCGGGTCGCGTTCGGGTAGCCAGGGGGGGCAAGGCGCACAGACGGGGGCCACGGCCCCCGTACGCGAAGAGCAGGCCGCCGCACCGCAGCGCGAACCGCGCCGCGAGCAGCCGTCCTCCCAGGACAAGCGCCCGCAGGAGCGTCGCCAGAAGCAGAAGCCGCCGCGTGGCCCGCGTCCGCCGAGAGACGAGGACGAGGCCGTCGACTCGATGACGCTTCCGGCCGTCGCGGCCACCGCCGCGGCAGTGTCGACGCCGGCGGCCCAGGCCACGGCCCCCGCACGCACGGAGGTCGCTACGGCACCGGCGGCCGCCCCGGCACCGGCCGCATCGCCGAAGCCCGAGGCATCGGCCCCAGCCGAGGCCGATCGGCACGTCTCCGCCTCGGCAGCGGACGCCGCTTCGACCCCGGTCGCCCCGGCCGTGGTCGCTGCTGATCCGACCGACGACGACCAGACCGACGAGGCACCGGCCGCCAGCGACGATGACGAGACCGGCAATGGCCGTCGCCGTCGCGGTCGTCGCGGCGGCCGCCGTCGTCGCCGTGGCAAGGCCGGCGACGGCAGCGTCGCGGGCGACGAGTCGCAGCAGGATGATGACGAGACCGCGGACGACCACGGAATTGTCCCGTCCGATCGCGCCCAGCCCGAGTTCGATTTCGACGACCTGCCGGCGGCTCCGGTCCAGGCGCCGACGTCGGCACCTGCGCCCACGCCCGCCGCAGCGCCGGCTCCGGTCCCGGCCGCCGCCGCGGCTGCGGCCGTGGTCGCAACCGGCGCCGAGGTCGCGGCGCCGGCGCCTGGCGACATCGCGTCCGAATCGTCATCGCCGGCGCCCGCATCGGCCCCGACGACCGCGCCGTCCCTGTCGACGACCGAAGCTCCGCAGACGGCCGTCGATGCGGGCATGGCCGACACGGCCGGTCCGGCACAGGCGCAGGACGTCGACCCGGCCGCAACGCTGTCGACCCCGTCCGCGGTCGAGACCGCCCAGGCCGATGCCGATGCTGCTGTCCCCGCGTCGCCGGTCGAGCGACCGACGGCAGACATCAGCAGCCGCGACACGGCCCCGGGGCTGTTCGATGCGCCAACGCCCGTAGACCCGGCGACCGACGCGGTCGAGCAGGTCGAGCAGGTCGAAGCGGTCGAGGCCAAGGCCGCCGAGGTCGAGCGGGTCGAGGCGACCGATGCGGCACCGCAGACCACGGGCGCAAATCCGGCGGCGGACACGGCGCCGGTCGGTAGTGCCGCGGCGGCGCCGTCCCAGGCCGAATCGGGGGATGCGGCCGAGCCGGACGCACAGCCCGAGGCCGACGCCGAGCGCACTGACGCGCCCGGGTCCGCAGCCCCGACGGGGGCGCCTTCGGCGACCGACGCCGAGGCCAAGCAGGACGCGCATCCTGACCCACGTCCGAGCCGCGAGGCCTGAGCCACACGAAAAAGCCCCGGCATGTCCGGGGCTTTTTTTT